>NZ_JANGAD010000019.1 GCF_024461735.1 Anaerotignum propionicum | reverse complement strand
TTCAAAACAATAGCTTGTTCTTTGGAATGTTTCGTAGTAGCGATACTACGGTTTTTGTTGGCATCGTCTGCCAACATTTGTTACTTTTATTTCTAAAGAAAATTTATTATTTCTCGATTGACTCTTTTTTCTTGTATTCAGTTTTCAAGGTGCATTTATTTCATTTGCGGCCTTTTTGCGACCGCCTAAACATACTATCATGTATAAACTTCTTTGTCAACGATTTTTTTCGTTTTTTTTACATAATATTTCAAACCCAGTAAACATCAAGTTTTTCACGCAAATATCTTTAAAATCAAGTACAGTAAAATATTATTTTCATATAGAAATAACGCAATTACAGATTGATTCAAGACCTGGAAGAAAGCTAGCATTTTATCATTACATTGCAAGAAAGTCATTGCCATTGCTATCAGCCATATCCAAAAGAGACCTTTTACTCCGCCCACCAGTAAACCACATGAGCGATTAAAAAAGTTCAAAATCGGAAGTTTGCTCACCAAGTTTAATGCTTTTAACAAAAAACGAGCAAGGAACAAAACAACAACGAAAACAATAATTACACTAACAATATTAATGCATACATTAGCCAGAAATCCAGCAATATACTCCTTCAACCCCTGTACGTCCAACAGATTATAGATAACAGGATTATTATTCTCTAACAATGCATCCTTTAAAAAATCTGGTAGGTGCATATTTTGAATGATTTCTGTTTGAGTCTGCATGGCGGCATTGCTAATGACTGTGTCGAGTTGCATTGACTTCCCAATTGAATTTGCTAAGGATCCAAAAAAAGGGGTTTTGCGCAAAAATACTCCCATCACCGGAGTCAGAAATTTCACTGCAATCATTGCTGCCAACATAGGCAAAAAACTTAGTGCCTCCATAACAAAGCCTTTGTGGTAGCCAATGCCTGCCAAAACTAATATCCAAATAATCACCGCCGCATCCAGTAACAATGGCATTTGCTCCATATGTATCACCTTCATTTCCTATATTCTTTTATTTATTGTGCTACGCCAGTCTTCACCTGTTTTTGATCATCACTCTTTTGCGTATCTTCAGAAGAAGACTTTTTCTCAACGGGTGCATCATCTTTTTTATCAGTAGTTTTCTCAACATCCTCTGACTCTGTTTCCCCTTCGGGGGATACAATAGGTCTTGCAGTTTGGGTTCCCTTCATCTCGGTAATAATTGCCTCCCCTTTTGTAACCAGCATAACCTGCTCCAGCTGCTCCATTGGCAGAATATCCTTCACATCAGAGGCACTTCGATAACTCCATGCCAATCTGCCACTGTTTTTTAATCCAGAATATATTTTATCTACACCAATTACAACGCCATGCTCAGAAGCCTGTAAATAATCAACCATACCGCCGCTTTTATAACTTGCAATTTCCTTTCCACTGCTGTCTATCCAACAAATTGTGCCTTTTTCCCGCCCATCTTTATTGGCAATAGAATCACCCATGGCAAGCACAACATAATTTTTATTTGCCAAAGAAATCTGAGCCAATCTATTTTCAAGAGGATAGTTCCAAGTTTCCTGCCCAACGGGAGAAATTCCATAAATTCCACGGTCTGAAACTGCTGCAAGTCCGCCTCCTTGCATAAAACCGATTATTGGAATCACTTCATCATTCTTCTCCACTACCGCAAACATACTGTCCGTAAGGTTTTCACTATCATCAGGATTTACATAAAAAAACAGAACCCGGCCTATGGGCTGTATATCCGAGGTATCCAGATAACTAATGGCAAAAGATTTATTATCATCAGAAACATCAGAGCATAAAGGGAATATTCCGGCACTTTCCTCAATACGTCCCTTCAGCAACGTACCTCCCCCATTATATATCTGAACAGAATATGCCGTGTCCCCTTTAGAAATGACAGATAGATACCCATTTTTATTTAAAGCAAATTGAATTATAGTTCCTTCTATTTGCACTGTATACATTAATCCATTTTCTCCGTAAACGTGGATTGTCTTTCCATTCATGTCCCCCACTGCCGCATAACTTCCTTCTGAAATTAGCTGTGGTATTGTCATGTTAAAGGTATCGTTCCATTTGCGATCTCCGATTCCATTAAAATATTTCACACCATCTTTTGTACTCAGCAAAAAACGACTGCCAAATACAGCAAAGGATGAACGACTGCTCTCGTCAAGTTGAATCTTTCCTTTCGCCTCCACCGTCTCTCCGTTACCGGACCCACTCTCCTTCGCCTGAAATACATTGGAAAAATAAGATTGAAGCCGACCCGCTCCGTAAAATGTATCTAAATATATAAGCCCTGCCACTGCACCCACCAATGTGAGTATCACTAACAGCGTTATAAGCCCCTTGTCTTTCGTTTTCGGTTTCTGCTGGTTCTTTCCCATAAACTGCTCCTTCCTGCAAAGCACGTTTCCTACCATAAATTTCATCATACTATAATTCTTGCTTTTTTGCAATTTTCACCGAAGAAAACAATAGGCACCTATCGCATTTTCTTCCAAAATTCACGGATTTATGTTTTTTTAAAATATAAAACATAAAAAAAGCCCTCGCAAGCAGAAAACTTCTAGCATACTTCCCTAGAATTTCCCACTTGCTTAGGCTTGCTTCTGCATTATTCTGTTGATAAAGCCTCTTCCTTCAACATTTCATAAAGCTCAATATATTTTTCAGCGGAAATTGCCCAAGAGTAATTGCTGTTCATGGCATTTTTCACAACATGCATCCAATTCTCTTTTCCCTGATGATAAACCTGTAATGCTTGATCCAACGCCCAGATAATACCGCCTCCATCGTAGGATTCAAATAAGAAACCATTTCCCATGTTGGTTTTTGCATCATATGGTATTATTGTATCCGCCAGACCTCCCGTTTTTCTTGCAATAGGTACCGTTCCGTAACGTAGACTAAACATCTGCCCTAAACCACAGGGCTCAAATCTAGAGGGCATTAAAAATAAATCCGACCCTGCATAAATCTGTTGTGCTAATGTTTCATCAAAGAAAATATTCAGACTAGCTCTGCCGGGATAACGATGAGCCATTTCTCTGAAAAAATATTCAAATCTGGTTTCTCCTGTTCCAAGCAACACAAATTGTACATCTCTTTGCATCATCTCATGGAATACATGGGATAAAATATCTAGTCCCTTTTGGTCAGCCAAACGGGTAATCATAGAAATAATAGGTACATCCCGCCGTTCCAGTCCCAAGCGTTCCTGTAAAACCCGCTTGTTTTTGGCCTTTCCATCTAAATCATCCACATTATAATGATAAGTAATACGGCTGTCCGTTTCTGGATCATTGCTCAAATAATCAATGCCATTGACTATGCCGCTAAGAACATCCCGGCGGCTGCGCAAAATTCCGTCCATGCCATAGCCAAATTCCCAAGTTTGAATTTCTTTGGCATAGGTTTCGCTTACCGTAGAAATTCTGTCAGCATAGGTCAGCCCCATTTTCATATAGCTTACGTTATTATAAAACTCAACATTGCCATTTTCATAGCAATAATAAGGTGCGCCCAAAATTTCCATGGTGCTTTTGTCAAAATTCCCTTGATATTGCAAATTATGAATGGTAAACAAAGTCTTAATTCTGGAATAATAAATCATCTTGCTGTATATCTCTTTTAAGTATAAGCAAATGGGCCCTGTCTGCCAATCATTACAATGCAAAACATCAGGATAAAAATCCAACATTGCCATCATATCCAAAACAGCCTTGCCGAAAAAAGCAAACCGTTCATTGTCATCGCCATAGCCATATAAATTGCCTCGGCCAAAATAAAAGTCATTCTCTATAAAATAAATGGGTACTTCTTGGGGTTTCACCAAAACCTTTGCCCGCTGAATACGCCAAAATAAATGCACATCAAACTCACCAAGATACTTAACATCTTGCATTTCACTGTTTTTTACAGACATATGGCGTGGTATCACAACACGAACATCCACACCCTGTTCCTTCAAAGCTTTCGGCAGCGACCCAACAACATCACCCAAACCACCGCTTTTGATAAAGGGTGCCGCCTCAGAGGCAACGATTAAAACCTTTAGCCCATTTTTCATAATTCTCACCTCGTTGCTATCATACTATGATTTTTTATTGGTAGCAAGAAAATCTTCGCTTTTCCTTCATATCCCAACAAAAAAGTGGTATACTATCACAGAAAAAACCAGCTCAATACCATTATTTTTGTATATGAAATCTCATTCAGAAAGGATGATATCATGAATCATATTTTGCCCGAAAGAAAAGATGCAAGACCTGAATATAAATGGCATATTGAAGACTATTATTTAAAAGACTCTCAGTGGGAGGAAGTCTTCGCCGACCTTCAAGAGAAGCTTCCCGAAATGGCACAGTTTTCCGGTCATCTTGAAGATTCCGCCCAAATCCTTTTGGAATGCTTAACAAAAAACAGCGCGTTTTCACTAACTCTGGATCATCTTTATACCTATGCCAATATGCGTTTGCATGAGGATAGTGCCAATGCGTTTTATCAGGGAATGTCTGCCCGTGCAGAAATGCTCCTCATTCAATATTCCGCTACAGTGTCCTTCCTCTCACCTGAGATCATTGCGATACCAGAAGAGAAATTGGCAAGCTTTCGCAAAGAACTTTCTTCGGAATTTAAAATTTATGACCATTATTTTCACTCCCTCCTTCGTCAAAAGGAACATACTCTTTCCCCTGCTGAGGAATCCCTTTTGGCAAAGACCTCAGAATTAGGTGGTGCCCCCCAAACAATTTTCACTATGCTCAATGATGCTGATATCCATTTTCCTATGGTAACAGATTCTGAAGGAAAAGAAATAGAACTAACTAAGGGGCGTTATGTTACCTTTTTGGAAAGTCAGAACCGCAGAGTAAGGGAGGAAGCCTTTAAAGGCTTGTATAGCGTATACTTGGATAAAAAAAATACCCTAGCCGCAACCTATAGTGCGTCGGTTAAGAGTGATGTTTTTTTTGCAAAGGCAAGAAATTATCATTCATCTATGGAGATGTCACTTGCTGATGATAATATTCCCCTATCGGTATATGACACCCTAATTGAAACAGTGTATGAAAACCTGCCTCTTTTGCATCGCTATATAGACATTCGCAAAAAAGAACTTGGAGTAGAAGAACTTCATATGTATGACCTTTATGTACCCTTGGTTTCTGAAAATGATGTAAAAATCCCTTATGAAGAAGCGAAGAAAACCGTTACAAAGGCTCTTCATGTCTTAGGGGACAATTATATCAAAGCATTAGAATTTGGCATGAACAGCGGTTGGATTGATGTTTACGAAAATAAAGGAAAGCGAGGCGGTGCTTATTCTTGGGGAAGTTATGGCGTCCACCCCTACGTATTGCTCAATCACAACGACACCATTAATAGCATGTTCACCCTAGCTCATGAAATGGGGCATGCATTGCATAGTCACTTCACATGGGAAAAGCAGCCTTATCTTTATAGCGGACACAAAATTTTTGTTGCCGAGGTAGCATCCACTTGTAATGAGGCTTTGCTAATGGAGCATCTCCTTCAGGCAACGGAAGATAAAAAAATGCGGAAATATCTCATTAATTACTTCCTAGAGCAATTCCGAGGTACTTTATTCCGTCAGACCATGTTTGCAGAGTTTGAAAAAATCACTCATCAAATGGTAGAACAAGGAGAGCCTTTAACATGGGAAGGGCTAAATACCATTTATCGCGAACTGAACAGAAAATATTTTGGAGACAACATCATTTTAGATGAAGAAATAGACATTGAATGGGCAAGAATCCCTCATTTTTATAATGCCTTCTATGTATATCAATATGCAACGGGCTATAGTGCAGCCATTGCTCTCTCCCGTAAAATTCTTTCCGAAGGAAAGCCTGCCATTGATGCATATTTGGATTTCCTCTCAAAAGGAGACAGCGAATACTCTATTGATTTGTTAAAAGGTGCCGGGGTAGACTTATCCACCGCCGAACCCATCCAAAAAGCTTTATCTCTCTTTAAAGAGTTATTAGATGAGTTTGAATCTTTATAATTATTAAACGCTCTATATCCTGAATGAGGCAAGTCTTATTTTGGAATTGCATCAGCCTTCCTATTTTATATGGGTAAATCACCAATCATGCCTTGGAGTTAGAAAAAATAGCTAAGTAAAGAAAAAAGGCAGTTCCCCTTCAACGGAACTGCCTTTTCCTTTTCTCTTGTGTCTCCAGCTGTAATCTCTATCAACCACCCAAAGAAATCTCTTGCTTGTTGTACCAACCAATGGCTTCCTCCAAATGCTCTTTTTTAAAATCCGGCCAGAAATCATCAATAAAATAAAAATCCGAATAAACAGACTGTAGTGGCAAAAACCCTGAAAGCCGCTTCCTACCACCCCATCGAATCACAAGATCAACACGAGATACCTCTTGAGACTGTAAAGGCCCCATTAAATTGTTTTTTGCGAAACCGGTATCCCATTCCCAACTATAGTTTACCAAGAAGTTCAGCTTGATCCCCCCGTTGCCAAAGGTTCGCCGCTTAGTATAGGGCAAAAGCTCCTCGGGAAACATTTTTGATTCAGCATTCCCTAAAACCAGCAGTTCCGCATCTTCTCCGGAAAGAAGCTTTACTGCATCTACACAGGCATTGGTAAAGGAGAGCCTTTGTTCAGTGGGACGTTTTGTATTATCCACGGTGAAACCGTAATAACTTATTTCCTTTACTCCCATCTCTTTACAAAGCTTGTACAGCTCAAGCCCGGGATTTAGACCTCTATCATATCCATCTTTTTTCTCCAATCCATTTTCCACCGCCCAGCGACGGTTCCCATCCGGTATTACGCCAATATGTTTTGGTATTCTCATCTTTTTTCTCCTTAACGCACTTATTTTTCCGCAATCTATGCATTAAGTATGCCACAGCAGAGAAAAAAAATAACATTAAATGGGACTTTTTTATAAATTATACGGAGTGCCCTACAACATGATTAGAAATCAGCAAACTTCTGATATATTTACATGAAACTATCTCTCTTTATCATTTCATTGGTATTCTCTGGCAGGCTGAATGATTCCCCCTTCAAACAAAGCATCAAATGTATTTGAAGCTCCACCATGTTCAACAATCTTCCCATCTTTCAATTCATCAATGTTCACGCCGGAAATTCTTAATCTTTTACCCGAGGGTTTCATCCCCAACCACTCACCAAGGTGCGTTCCCTCCATTATAAATTCTGAAATTATAAAGTCTCCTTCAGAATACTGGTTTAAAATTGTCATCTTTAAATCAGGATACGTTTTTCTGACCTCAATCATATGCTGCTTCATCCCATCCACCCCAACAGGAATACGCATGTCCCCTACTCGAATGATACAGTCTTCTGACACATAGTCACAAACTTCCTCAAGTCGGTGTTCAGAGGTAATATGCTCATAAAAATATTTTATTCTATCTTTATTCTCCATTAAAGCTTCCTCCTTAAAATTTATAAAGTTTTATTGCTATCATATTAGCATACCCTCATTTCATTGAAAAGAAAAAGTCAGATCTCCCAAAGGTGAATCTGACTTTTAATACAAACCTCGTTGCAATTTGGAACATTTGCTTTAGCATGGATATCCATACAATTCCACCAGTACCTATGCACTTATCCTTAAGATACGTAACAGGCTTTATTACGACTCATTAACTAGCTTTCCTGTCATATGCTCAATGGATAGTTCCAAAATCTGTACGTATGCCCCTGCCTTACGGATTTCTTCCTCCACACCTTCTGCTGTGGGAAAATTCTTCAAACCTATCTGACGAACAATTTCCACTGTTTCCTGGGCTGCGTCTATCTTTTTTATTTGACCAAACAATATAACACTTTTTATGTTTAATGCCCATTCCCCATCCTTGCGATATCCTTCGTCCATCACGCAAAAGGATACCCTGCTGTCAGATGCTATGGCATCCAGCTTGTGTCCAGCCTTGGCACAATGAAAATATACCTTTCCATCCAGATAGATGTAATTCATGGGAAAGGCGTAGGGATACCCGTCTTCACCATACACTGCCAAAACACCTCTGGGCGCATGGGTCAAAACATCCACACATTCCTGTTCTGTTAATTGCTGTTTAAATCTTCTCATGCCTCGAAACATAATACCCCCCAATTCTTCCTATGGAAACAAATGATTATAAAAACATCTTATAAAAGAATATCATATAAAAACAATAAAGTCATGCAAGAGACCAAATATCTCAATACATGACTTTTTTTACGAGCTCCGTTGCATTCAGAATTCTTTCTTATTTT
Source organism: Anaerotignum propionicum (assembly GCF_024461735.1). Lineage (GTDB taxonomy): Bacteria > Bacillota > Clostridia > Lachnospirales > Anaerotignaceae > Chakrabartyella. Next base: position 2,192 of record NZ_JANGAD010000019.1, on the reverse strand, counting down.
TTAAACTATACCTACCAAAAATCATGCTCATTTGATGAAGTCCTTTAAGAATGGTTCGTATTTAAATTGATAATTATCTTACCATCCTCATAGGAAAAGATGGATTGATTGCCTTTACTTATTTTTGTCTCTGAACATCGATCTACAACAATCTCTCCGGTTCGAAATATTGAGAGCATAAATCCGATGAGTGCAGCATTCAAGAATAAGGCGGTATTTCCATAAGAAATGAAAGGTAGGGACAAACCTGAGATCAGTCCATAACCAAGATTATCTATTATAAAAGAAATGGATTGAAGCGTAAATGTAAGTATTATTGTAAGTGCAACAAGAGAACCTAAGATACTCTTCTCTCTCAATGCTTTATAAATACCAATAATAGAAAATATCACTACAAGCAGTGTAATGAATAGTAAAACCACAAATCCGAATTGGTGAATTAAATAAACCAAAGGGTAGTCAGTATTAACATTGGGCAGTGCGGTTATATCCCCAAATATTTCAGAAACGCCACCTTTTCCCCAAAAAACCGCTTCAGTTATAAAGTCTCTGATTAAACAATATTGGTATCCTGCTTCTTGTCGAGCTTGCTCAGGATTTAAAAAAACACTAATTCTATTCCACATTCGGTGTACTATGAAAAAGCAAGATACAGTCAACATTATTACAGTAGGAATGAAAACCAGCAACAACCCATGTTTTTTATTCACACCAAACCAACCACGACAAATAGAAAAAATCAAGATTGTGAAAGCAGAAATGGTATACAAAATCAAGCCTGAGATTGTCGGAACTACTGTCAATAAGAATGCAAGCGGTAAATAAGCCAGACCGCTCATTAAAATACCTCTAATTCCTTTTTCTCTCATGCTATAAACAAACAGAGAAAATGCAAGGGGAAAAACTAGAGATAGGTATGTTAATGATATAGAAAACATGCCCATAATCCATATCTGTCTACCATTTACTCTAGGGCAAAATAGAACTCCCACTATGGAAACAGTCAAAATAAAAAGATATATTTTCATAGCATGTTTTCCTAATACAGTAAAATCAATGTAATAACAACATACAAAAATGCCAAATGCAAAAATATAGGATAGAATACTGAATGTGCCCTTTGATTCAGTGGAGGCATTTATGTAATAATTAATAAATAGTCCTATTATCATAAATATTCCTGTTAATGCTATCATGAACCACTGAGGTCTTGGCTTATGTGTTTTATCCAGCTCTTGACCTAAAAAAATGGCATCTCCCATTTGTACAATGGCTTTTTGTGTAGCTGCGTTCTCGTCATCTCCACTGGCCATATACGCATCCCTCTGGTCATATAAATGATTTTCAACTTCCGCAATAATGATGGGTTTTGCTTTTTTCCATCTGATTTGCTCACAAACTTTATTGCAATATTCCTTTATTAGCTCAAATGATTGCATAGTTTACGCCTCCATTCAAAACCTTATTTACAGCAGTTGAATAAGCTACCCATTCTTGTTGCTTCTCTTTTAATAATTTTTTTCCTTTTGTGGTTATGTGATAGTATTTTCGAGTTCGCTCATTATCTGCTTTTTTCTCATAGGATTCAACAAGCTGGTTTTTCTCAAGGTTGTGTAAAATTGGATAAAGGGTACCAGCTTTTAAATCGAAGGTATGGTCAGATTTGATGGAAAGTGTTTCAATCATCTCATATCCATACAAATCTTTTTCCTCCAGCAACTTTAATATTAGTGTGGTTGTACTTCCAGTTAATAAGCTTTTTTCAATAGACATATATTGCCCTCCTTCATATATAGATTATCTATATTTAATTATATATAGGTCATCTATATATGTCAAGGGTAAAACAGCAGTTATACTTTCAAATATGATAAAGCGTATATAAAACCCTTTACAATACAAACTTCAAGGAATATAAAAAAGTCATGCATGAGACCAAATATCTCAATACATGACTTTTTTTACTGCGGATGACAGGACTTGAACCTGCACGGGGTAACCCACTGGAACCTAAATCCAGCGCGTCTGCCAATTTCGCCACATCCGCATGATAGAGTTTATTTTAAACTTCCCTTGAAAGATTGTCAAGGAATAATTTCCGTTGATATGAAAAAAGGCTCTCAAATGAGCCAAGTCATGAACCAGGAGGGATTCGAACCCCCGACCCACGGCTTAGAAGGCCGTTGCTCTAT
>NZ_JANGAD010000018.1 GCF_024461735.1 Anaerotignum propionicum | reverse complement strand
ATTTATTCAATCTTGTCAAATACTTTTTTCAATTTTTTTAAACTTTTTTGTCGCAGTTTTGCTTTTAATGAAATACGCACTTCTGCGAAAATTTGTTTAAATTTTCCAAGCTTTTCAGCAAGGAAGTTTATAGTAACATGCCATTTCTGTTCTGTCAAGGATAAACTGTTCTTTTCTGTTACTTTTTTAAATTTAATTAATCCACCTCTTCAATAAAATCTGTATAGAAAAAGCATAAAAAAAGCAAATACAAAACTTTCCACAAGAAGCCTCCTAACATATCAACATCTGGTTTGAAGATAAATAAAATGAACCTGTAATCTAAGCTCTAAGCCAAATTTTTTAGAGGTTATTATCTTCCGTCAGTTTCTACAGGTATTCTTGCATTTATATAGAAATAACAAAATCCCTTATTCCGTTTACTTGCTAAAAACGTTTTGCGTATCCACAACGACGACAAAGCTCTTCCCTCGGCTGCCTTACTGAAAAACCATCATAGAGTGCCTGCGCACGTTCACCCGATAAAATTTCAGAAAGCGGCGTTTGAAAAATATTGCCCAGTGCAATGTCGCCTCGACTATCCAAACAGCACGGCACTACTGTGCCATCACTCAAAACCCCCAGTTGATTTCTTAAGCCATGACAGAATATAGGTTGCTCCGTAGGAGCTTCATCCAAGCTGGGCCACGTAAATCGATCAGCCTTACCAAGGAAAAGTCGAGGCGCTAGGGTAGTGTTGCCACTTTCGCAAATTTTGCTCCGCGCCGCTTCTTGTGACGTTTCATCCAATCCTAATAGCCTGCACAGATCATTAAATATAGCTACATTGTCAACTTCGTCTGAACCTAAATTCCACATTCTCAGCTCACAAAATATCCTTTTTTCCGTTGCGGCAGCAACAAACATTGCCACATCCCGTAAGTAATCCTCGTTGCAATATAGGCTTCCTTCCTCCATGCTGTGCAACGACACACTTACTTTTCGTAATGCAGGTGCATTCAATAGTATTTTCTGACATTTTGCCAACAGCGTACCATTCGTAGTAATGTTTACCTGCATGTCAAAATGATGAGCCACATCCAAAATTTCTTCCAGTTGAGGATGGATCAATGGCTCGCCCAGTATGTGTAGATAAATATGCTTCGTGTAAGGCTTAGCTTGCTGAAGGATATACCCGAATTCTTCAGCACTCATAAACAGTGGAGCACGAACATTGCCAATACAAAAACTGCATGACAAATTACATACATTCGTAATTTCAATGTAAATACGAGTAAATTTTTTCATAATTTTGTCCACTTTCTTTGATTATGCTGCTAAAATATGTTTGACTTTCAAAGAAACCTAAAATGCTAAACAATCTATAAAACTTTTTATACTTTCTATTATATCATGATAGCAAACAATTACCAAACAATTGATACTTTGGTTTTTCACTAACACTTTTTCCTAAGAATAAAAACCCTATTAATATTTCATACTATAACGAGGTGATTTTATGGCTAAAACAGATGTAAAGTATGACACAAGGGAAGAGCTTCTTAAACCAAAAGGAAAAAATAAAGTCAAAGTTTTAGAACAAGGGAAAGAGATACTCCCTTTTCCGGAAATACCCAAAAAGTACAAATAAGCCAAAGTACAGCAATCTTGAAATATTTCTCTTTAAATGAGTCCCATTGATACTAAAAATTTGATGACTTTTTAGCGACTAATTTTCTGCAAAGAGGATCTTAGTCGCTAACTTTTACTACATAACTGTATTTCTGAAAAATAGAAAATTTAACGGTTATTAAACTTTTCAAATCTTTCTCTCTTAAATTCCTCTGTTCCCTTGATCTCAATGTGTTTTAACAATTGCAAATATTCATGATATCTATGTGGTCGAATTGGTCTAGAAATGGGCTCTGTTTTAAAGACCAACACTAGACATTCTCCAATTCTGGGATAATGATCGCAAAAATAATAGGATTCCAACTCATCATTCTTAATTCTCTGTTTTATTTTATTATGATATGGATACATAAGCATTACCTCAAATTTATAATAATCTATTTTTTTAAACATTCTAATATATAAAAAATTCATACCTAATTTATGGAACATAGAGAAAAATAATTTCTCCATGAATATAGGAATAAATTCTTAATTCTTATTGACAAATCGTTTTATTTATCGTACAATAAAAATGTTTCGTATATATGATTATTCGCTCTTAAATTCTAGCCGATAATTAATATCTGACTACAATTTAAGAGTTTTTTTATTATATGCCCGAGATAATTTTTTTTAGGAGGTACTGATTATGAATAACGGTACAGTAAAATGGTTTAACGCAGAAAAAGGTTTTGGATTTATTACACCTGACAACGGTGGCGATGATGTATTTGTACATTTCTCTTCCATCCAGTCCAACGGTTTCAAATCCTTGAACGAAGGTCAAAAAGTAACTTTTGACACAGAAGCTGATCCTAAGGATAAACGCAAAACACGTGCTATCAACGTTTGTGCTAACTAATTAAGCTTCCTAAGCCACCCATTTGGGTGGCTTTTTTTCTACCCTGAAAAAAGCTGCTGTTCCAAAAGTACTTTTTCAATGCCGAACTTTCGTTGAAACTGAAACTATTTTCTTATTAAGAAGTATTGGCTCTTTAAAGTTCCAATTTCCTGCCCTCCATTAATTGTGCAAATCTAACCTTTATTCCTTGATGCATCTCCAAACTTAATGTAGGATCCAACTCCAACAATTTCTCCGCAGCTTTTTGCGCTTCAATTAAAATGGGCATATCCTGATACATATTTGCAATTTTTAATTCCGGTAACCCATGCTGTCTTGTCCCAAAAAACTCACCAGGGCCACGCAGCTTTAGATCCATTTCAGAAATAACAAAACCATCTTGAGAATCTACCAAAGTCCTTAGTCGTTGTTTTGCAATTTTTGCTTTTGCGTCACTTACTAAAATACAATAAGATTTCTCACTGCCTCGGCCGACACGTCCTCTTAATTGATGTAATTGCGCCAAACCAAATCTCTCAGCATTCTCTATTAACATGATCACCGCGTTAGGCACATTGATGCCAACCTCAATTACGGTGGTAGACACTAATACATGAATTTCACCTTTTGCAAAAGCCTCCATAATCTCTTGCTTTTCCTTAGGTTTCATTTTCCCATGAACCCACGAAACAACACAATGCTTCAATTTTTGCTGCAACTCTTCCGTAAAATTTAATACAGATTGCAGTTCCAGCTTTTCGTTTTCCTCAATCATGGGACAAATAACATAAGCCTGCCTGCCTTGAGCCACTTCCTTATCAATAAAGGTATATATCCTATCATGATAATTGCTCGTCACTGCCATGGTATCTATTGTTTGTCTTCCCGGAGGTAATTCGTCAATAATTGAAACATCCAAATCTCCATATAAAATAAGTGCTAACGTTCTCGGAATGGGTGTGGCAGTCATAACTAAAATATGAGGAGCTTCTCCTTTTTGATTTAAAGCACTCCTCTGTCGAACACCAAAGCGATGCTGCTCATCGGTAATGGCCAAGCCCAGTTTGTGATATTCCACTCCCTTTTGAATCACTGCATGGGTACCAATAATCATTTCCGCCGCTCCTGAAGCTATTTTTTCTAAGGCACTTCTTTTCTCTTTTCCTGTTTGTCCACCTGTCAAAAGTACCGTTGTGATTCCCAAACCTTCAAAAATGGAAGAAAAAGATTGATAATGCTGCTGTGCCAATACCTCCGTAGGCGCCATTAAAACTGATTGGTACCCATTTTGTATGGCCCAGTAGGATGCCGCCATAGCTACTGCTGTTTTCCCGCTGCCCACATCCCCTTGTATCAGTCGATTCATCTGTTTCCCCGTTGACATATCCTCTTCAATTTCCTTCAATACCCGGCTTTGGGCATTGGTAAAATGAAAGGGCAGATATTGCTGAAACATTTCTAGAGACTTTTGTTTTTTTAATAGAATTCCATTGTTTCCCTTCTCTAGAAAAGATTTTAATGAAAACAATGCCCCCTGCAATAAAAAGAGTTCTTCAAAAACCAGCCTGCGTCTGGCATCATAGAAACTCTGCTCTGTCTTCGGGAAGTGTATTTCCTGAATAGAAAAATTGCGCTCTGCGAGTTGATATTCTTTGCGAATCCAAAGGGGAATGTACTCAGGCAAGCCTCCGCACATCAAGCCCAATGCATCCTCCATAAGTCCCCGAAGCATTTTTTGAGAAATCCCCTCTCCACTGGGGTAAACAGGAACAATGCGTCCTCCTGCAAAATGCTCTCCTATTCCTTCCCATTCAGAAACAGAAAACTCCTTACGACCATATTTTTTTTGTAATCTGCCCGTAAATAAATACCATTCTCCTGGTTTTAATGTGGTTTTCATATAGGGCTGATTATACCATAATAAGCCCACTTCTCCCGTTTCATCCATAACCTTAAGTCTAGTAAGGGCAAATCTTCCGTGTTTCATTGTTTCTCCGTTTCCCTTGCAACGGGCGATAAAAGTATTCTCCTCATCTAACTCCAGCTCATTGATTTTCGCCAGACGACTTCGATCTTTGTAGTCTCTAGGATAATGGGTTATGAGATCTTCAACGGTATAAATACCCAGTTTATTCAGCTTTTTCTCTCGTTGCTCTCCGATTCCCTTCAAACAGGAAATGGAATCTGTCCACTCCATCTCATCCCCTCTTTCGTCAATGAAAATTTTATTCAACGTAATACTCTTGTGTCAAATGATATCTTGATTGATTTTTGCTGATTCAAAATCAAAGCTGAAGTAATATTTTAACCTTAACTTCTAATGGTCTAAACTATTTCTCTTATATAGGAAGAATAGTCTCTTATCCGCTTAATAAAAATAAAACCGCAAAACCCAAATTTCAGGCTTTACGGTCTTTTTCATTTTATTCAACAGAAATGATGTAGAAATATAGAGGTTGTGCTCCGCTTTGAATTTCAACTTCACAATCAGGATAGCTTTCTGTAATAAAATCAGCAATTTCCTGTGCATCCTCTGCTGTTACATCAGCTCCGTAGTAAATGCTTACCATTTCATTTTCGTCTGTTATGGTTTGTTTCAGCACCTCTTTTGTTCCTTCTGCAACTTCCTTTGCCACAACAACAATTTCATCATTCAACATTCCCAGAATGTCACCCTCGGCAATTTCTTTATCACCAAAGTTGGTATCTCTTACCGCATAAGTAACCGAAACCGTTGAAACAGCCTGAATAGCCTCTTTCATAGCTTCCGTTATTTCCTGTGCCCCAAGACCTTCGGCATTGCAGAACATTGCGCTAATCCCTTCTGGAACAGATCTAGTGGGAACCACAAAAAGCTTTTTATCTTCACAAAGGTCTACAGCCTGTTCCGCTGCCAAAATAATATTTTTATTATTAGGCAATATGATGATATTTTCAGCATTGATTTTGTCAACTGCATTCAGAATATCTTCCGTGCTGGGGTTCATTGTCTGTCCGCCTTCAATAATCATATCCACGCCTAAATTTCTAAAAATTTCGGATAATCCTGCACCAGCAGAAATAGAAACAAACCCAATGTCTTTTTTGGGAAGATCAACCTTCTTATCATTTTGTTTGTTTTCTGCCGCTTGCACAGGTGTAGACATATTTGTGTTGAAATCAATATGATTCGTATGCTGTTCCCGCATATTTTCTATCTTCAAACCACTCAAACTGCCAATAGACAATGCCTTTTCCAAGGCTAAGCCGGGATGATCAGTATGAACGTGAATTTTTATTACTTCATCATCATTTACACATACAATAGAATCCCCAATGGTTCCTAAATAAGTTTTCAACTTTTGAACCGTGGCATCATCTGCTTGGTGTATATTGATAAAAAATTCTGTGCAATAACCAAAGGTAATATCCACATTATCAATGGATGCCAATGCACCAAAATCAACTGCTTCTGATTTTGTAGGCTCTGCTATGGAAACAGGACCCTCATCATTGATATGTTTCAAGGCACCCTCTAAAATATAGAGTAAGCCACGCCCACCTGCATCTACCACACCTGCCTGCTTTAATACAGGAAGCATTTCTGGTGTTTTCGCCAAAACCTCGTGTCCATATGCAATAATCCCTTTGAGAAATACCTCAATGTCATCTGTTTCCAATGCTAATTTTGCCCCTGCTTCCGCACAAGCTCTAGCTACTGTTAAAATCGTCCCCTCTTTTGGCTTCATAACTGCCTTATATGCAGTCAAAACACCCTTGTCTAAAGCCAAAGCTAAGTCTGTTACGCAAGCCTCTTCCAATCCTTCCAGTCCCTTGGAAAAACCGCGAAACAACTGTGAGGTAATTACACCTGAATTTCCTCTTGCTCCTCTTAATGCACCACCTGCAGCCAGCTTAGAAACTTCATCTACCCTTAAAGAGTTGCTCTTTTCTGACTCTCTTGCCGCTGCCAAAACGGTAAGGGACATATTTGTTCCAGTATCCCCATCAGGCACAGGGAAAACGTTCATCGCGTCAACTAGCTGCTTATTTGCTGTTAATTCGTTTGCCCCGGCGATAATCAATCTGCTTAAGCGCAGGCCATTCAACTTCAAAATACTCACCGATCGTTCCTCCTCATACTCAGTTGTCGACTCTGACACCGTCAACAAAGATATTCACATCTTCCACCTTAAGCCCTGCATATTCTTCAACAGAATACTTTACTGTGCTAATGATATTGTCTGCGATCGCTGAAATATTGGTGCCGTATTCTACTATAATGTGCAGATCCAAACTCACCTTGTTTTGATCCACACTCATTTTAATACCTTTTGTTAAGCTTTCCAGCTTTAGCAGCTGAACTAAGCCGTCTTTCATGTTTTTTGCTGCCATCCCCACAATGCCATAGCACTCTATCGCCGCATAACCTGCAATTCTTGCAATTACCTCATGATCAATGCTAATTACACCATATTGATTTTCTAATCTTGCTGCCATATTAACCAGCCTCCTATCCTAATCCATGAAAACCAGGGATTTTTTATTCGATTGCATAGTTAGCACTATTATACCACTTTTTCCGTATTATTTAAAGAAATATTTAAAAAACTTCCTCTTGTGGGTTCCTTTGATAAAAGAATAAAAGATATCACACCTTTATGAAAATTTTTTTAGTAATCCCCCTTCATCTTTATAGATAAAGAATAAATAAAATCCCTCTTCATATTAGAAGAAGGATTTTAGGAAGGGGTAATATCTATTGCAAAAAACCAATTTTTCAGACTATTAAACATACTACTATCCATCAAATATAAGTGAAAAAATACGAGATGAATTTTACCTTGATCGGCATAAACTATTTCATGCCGTTTTCTGCATTATTGTAAAAGACTTGGCAGCCAAAGAGTAAGCTGAGGCACAAAAGTAACAAACATTAAAACAACAATGGAAAGCAACAGCATTGGTAATATTGACTTTAACGTTTGAACAAAACTTGCCCGGGCAATTTGATTTGTCATCAACAAGCAAATCCCTACAGGTGGTGTAACCAAACCAATACATAAGTTAAAACTCATAATAATGCCAAACTGTAGAGGGTCAATTCCAAAAGCAGAAAGCAGTGGCATAAGGATTGGCGTCATCATTATAATTGCGGCATTTGCCTCCATCAGCATCCCGATAACCAAAAACAGCAGATTCAAAAGCAAAAGGATTACAACTTTGCTTGAAGTGATAGCACTAAATCCTTCTAAAACCTGTTGTGGAAAACCTGATGTTGTAACAATATAGCTGGAGGATTTTGAAAGACCGACCAACATCAAAATTGATGCTGTAGCAACCGTCCCTTCTACAAAAACTGAGAAAATCTCATTAAACTTCATATCTTTGTAGATGAAAAGACTCACAGTCAAGGAATATACAACGGCTACAGCTGCTGATTCCGTTGGTGTAAAAATACCTCCGAATATTCCCCCTAGAATGATTACAGGCATAAATAACGCCCAGATGCCATCAATAAATGTTGATGCAATTTCTTTTGGCTTCTTTTTTGGATGAGCAGGTAAATCATGCTTTCTTCCATAAAATAATGCATATATAATCAAACCGCATGCCAGCAATATTCCGGGAATTACAGATCCTACAAAAAGTTTAGAAACAGATAAGTCTGTTATGCTCGCATATACAATTAGGGTAATGGAAGGTGGTATAATTGGCCCTAAAATAGAGGCAATCCCTGCTACTGCTGCGGCAAAATGCGGCGGATATCCTTCCTCCTTCATAGCAGGAATGGTAGTTCCCCCTACTGCCGATGCCGTTGCAACCCCTGAACCTGATATTGCTCCAAATAAAGCAGAAGCCAATACCGTAACTACAGCCAAAGAACCTTTAATCCAACCAATTACAGCATTGGATATATCAATGAGCTTTCCTGTGATACTTCTAGACATTATGTTACCCGCCAGCATAAAAAATGGAATTGCCAATAAGGAGCTGGCATTCATACCAGCAAATAATTTTTGAGGCAAAACAATGAGAGGCATGTCCGCGACATTTAAGGCAACCAATGTACCTATACCCAATGCCAGATAAATAGGAATCCCCAAAAAAGACAGTCCAAGCAAAGATAGAATTACAATCAAACCGGCATTCATTGTTCATTCACCTCCCTTTTCTCTAACTCCTGAATCTGTTTAAAATTTTGCAATATTACTTCAATGGAAGTTAGAATCATAAGTACCACGCCGATTGGCATACATGCATAGGGTATGGACATAGAAATCTTTAACCCTGCGGAAATATTATTGGCCGCTGTTTGACATAGCGTTAAAGAATAGTTGAACAAAAAAATTAAAAATACAATACCTACAAAGGTTGCAATAATTGTAAATATACTTTTTACCCTTGGTTTCAACAAATTAATCAAGAAATCAATTTGTAAATGGCTGTTCCGCCTTGTGGCTATAGCTGCTGCGATCATAACATCATAAATAAATAGATACCTTGCCAGCTCCTCACTCCATGAGTTTGCAGAAGAAAAACAATAACGCAGCACTACTTGATAGACCATTACGATAATCATAGCGGCAACAGTGATGCCCAAAAATATTTTTTCTAAGGTTTCCAGCTTATCCAGAAACTTCGAATAGGCTCTAATCAATGAAATCACCTCATTATTTATCCTTTGTATAACTTACTTACTATCATCCGTCGCTTTAATTCTGTCTGCCCAGTCTTTTAAATCAGGGAAATTTTTATCGGCGAATCCATCAAAATGTTCTTTGAACTCATTCAGATCTACCTCAATTACGGTACAACCTTTTTCAATCAGCTTTTTTTCTGCCGCTGATTCTTTTTCCAACTGTTTTGCACTGACTTCTTTACCTGCATACTCAGCCGCCTCTGTTACCGCACTTTGAATGTCTTCTGGCAAGCTGTTAAAGTAATTTGAATCCATTATAAACAAATTACAGCTGTAAACATGATTGGTTTTAATCCAGTATTTACACACTTCATCAAATGCATAGTTCATTGAGTCAGCCATAGGATTTTCCTGTCCAGAAACAGTACCTTGCTGTAATGCTGTGTATGTCTCATTCATTGCCATAGGTGTAGGTGCCGCATCCATCCACTGCCAAGTTTTTAAATACATTTCAAGATTTGGGGCTCTCAGCTTAAAACCCTTAAAATCTGATACATTATGCATCTCCTTTGTTGCCGTTACAATTCTTGGTCCTCTAAAGGTTCCCCCCATTAATTTAAAACCAGAGGCTTCACCAATCTTATCTTTCATTTCCTGTCCCAAATCGCCATACCAAACCTTCATAAAATGATCATAATCACTGTAAATATAAGGCATTGCATCAATATTTGCCAAAGGCGTAAATGTTGCTAAAGTCCCAACAGACTCGCAGATAATATCAGCTACACCGTAACTTAATCCTTCAAGCACTTCGGAAGTTGATCCTAAACTCGCTCCACCATAAAGCTTAACCTGTACTCTACCGTCTGTTAGCTCCTTAATTTTATCCGCAAAAACAGCCGCTGTATCATACGCATTGTCGCCTTCCGTTGAGTTTAATGCCATCTTCCAAGTATATGTCTCTCCACTACCACCAGTTGCTGTCTCTTTTTCACTGCTACTTCCTCCACCTCCACAACCTGCCAAACAGGATGCTGCTACTGCTGATGCCAATAAACTAACTAATAAACGTTTTTTCATTTACAACTCTCCTCCTCATTTTTTAATTACTATGATAAGCTGATATCAGCCATCCATCGTTACTCCACCATCCACGTCACTAATTTCACCTGTGGCAAAACTGGAAAGATCTGATAAGTAAAACAAAATAACATTGGCAATTTCCTTGGGATCAGCACCTCGGTTCATGGGAATGGTGCTTAGGACACGCTCCTTCTTTTCTTCACTGAGAATTGATGTCATAGCCGTTAAGGTGTAACTCGGACATACTCCGTTACAAGCCACACCAAATAAAGCTCCCTCTCTAGCAATAGCCTTTGTTAGTCCAATTACACCAGCCTTTGATGCCGCGTAAGCACTTGTTCCTAATAATCCACCGCCTCTTTTTGCCGCAACAGATGCGACGTTTACAATTCTGCCATAGTTTTTGGCTTTCATTGCTGGAAATAAAACGCTAATTGTGGTATATACACTTGTAAGATTAATTGCTATCACCTTATCCCACTCTTCTTGGGTTACCTCCTCAAAGGGCACTGTACTAACAATTCCAGCATTGTTTGCTAAGCCGTGAATCTGACCAAAATCAGTGAGAATCTGGGTAAATACCGCCCTTGTCTCCTGATGATCTTGAAGATTTACTTTGTAGCAAGAAACATTATCTTGTCCCAAAGTATTCCGTAGCCCCTCTGCCTTTTCCATATTCATATCAACAATAATCGCATGCCCTCTTCCCTCCACAATGCCTTCTGTAATTGCCTTGCCAATGCCACTTGCACCACCTGTTACGATGATATTTTTTCCCATAAAATCCATTCTGCAACCTCCTATTTTATATCACATTTTGAACATGCAATATCGTATTGTGCACTCATATATCTATATTTTGAATTCAATTTTATCGTTGAATTAAACCTATCACTAAAAAAGCTTTATGTCAATGTAATCGGAATACATTTTTGACTTTCAGCAGTATGCTAATTTTTTAAATATTAAATTTCGTAACTATATATAAATTAATAATGTCATTTTGAACATATTTTCATATATTTTGCATTCAATATTAATTTTAGTTGTTTTTATATACAGTCTTTTTTGTTAAATTAAAATAGCCCTCCAGATGCATTCTGCTTCTGAAGGGCTATTTTATCCTATTCCTTGATCCTTAAAAATCATAAAGAGAACGTAATACAATTATAACAAGTGATCTTTCTTTATGTTGTTACTCTCCATATTAAAACCCTCTGCTATTTTATCTTTGCAGTTAGCTGACTACAAATTTTATAATAACGCGGGAAGTTACTTTTTTGCCTCATCACAGTAGGTTTTCTTCAACCACGAATTAAACCCGTAGTTTTCTTTTCTACAAATCATCACCACCAGCTCAGCTGGTGGTTTGCTCTGCCCCTAGAAGGGGCTTTTA
>NZ_JANGAD010000017.1 GCF_024461735.1 Anaerotignum propionicum | reverse complement strand
AAAGCCCCTTCTAGGGGCAGAGCAAACCACCAGCTGAGCTGGTGGTGATGATTATGTTAGCTTAGAAATACTTTCAAAGAATTATTTATGGATCAATTAGAAGGCGCTATGAGCAATTTTTCTTGAAATATGTCGGAAAAAATGGTAAAATACTATGATGAAATTTATGGAGGAGGATTCCTAATGTCAGGACATTCTAAGTTTGCGAATATTAAACACAAAAAGGAAAAAAACGACGCAGCAAAAGGGAAAGTTTTTACCATGTTAGGTAGAGAAATTCAAGTGGCGGTAAAGTCAGGTGGACCCGATCCATTGAGCAATGGCAAACTGCGAGATATTATTGCCAAATGTAAATCTAATAATATGCCCAATGATACCATTGACAGAAGTATTAAAAAAGCAGCGGGAAATGAAGAGGGCGTTGAATACGAAACAATTAGATATGAAGGCTATGGGCCAGCGGGGGTTGCGGTTATTGTTGAGGCCCTTACTGATAATAGAAATCGTGCTGCCGCAAATGTTAGAAATGCATTTACAAAAGGCGGCGGAAATATGGGCACATCAGGCTGCGTTTCCTTTATGTTTGATGAAAAAGGCTTAATTGTTATTGATAAAGAAGAAGTTGAGATTGATGAGGAAGAACTGATGATGCTGGCTTTGGATGCGGGGGCAGAGGATTTTGCCGCAGAAGAAGATAGTTTTGAGGTAGTGACTGCACCTGATGATTTTTCGGCTGTTAGAGAGGCGTTGGAATCGGCGGGAATACCCATGGCATCTGCTGAGGTTACCATGATTCCCCAGACATATACAGAACTGAAGTCAGATGACGAGATAAAGAAAATGCGGAAGCTTTTGGATTTATTGGATGAAGATGATGATGTTCAAAATACTTATCATAATTGGGATGAATAAATAGACCTGGAATTTCATAGACCTTACTTTATTATTGACGGGATACAAATAACCTTTAATTACAATGCTTTTACATTTTGGTGTAAATAAACGTGGTTGGAGGTTATTTTTTAGTTTGGTAATATTCCATAGGGAAAATTTTTTTACGAAAATCCATGAGAACAAGGTAAGAAGATAATACGCTTTGGTTAATTGAAGTCTATTTTACATTATGAAAGAATATAAAAATACTATTGCTTTTGTTTTGTGTAAACAGAATTATAAGATATAATTCAATTATATTAAAAATTATGTAAAAATAGATTACAAAATATTGGAAAATGTGATATTATGGAAGAAACAAAAAATATTGAAAGGACAATGCAAATATGAAAGAGCTTTTAGCAGGTTACGAAACGCTCAGTGCGCTGGAAAAAATATATACAGCAACTCTAGTTATTGGTATTATTGTACCAATTTTGGATCTGATAATGGGTGTTCTATCCATTGGTCTTCATTTGGGTGCAGATATTGATTTCGACTTGGATGCGGATATGAATTTTGCCAGCACATGGTTACCGCTTAGCTCATTAGCTATTTTATCATTTCTTGTTTTATTTGGCGGAGGGGGTCTTATATCTTTATTTTTTGTAAGTGAGAAGATTAGCCTGCTTATTGCCATTGCAGCTGGATATTTTTTTGCTGTAATAATGAACAAATTCGTTATTATGCCGCTTAAAAAAAATCGTGTGTCCTCTCCAAAAACCAAAGAGATAATAGGAAGGTCGGCTAGAGTCAGCAGCTCTATTATTGAATCAGGATTTGGAGAAATTGTGGTTATTGTAGATAGGATAACTCTAAATTATACAGCAGCTTCAAAGGATAACGAAGCCATAGACTATGGTGAAATCGTTGAAATTTTGGAATTGAAAGAGAATGGCGTTGCAATTGTCTGCAAAGAAAAGAAGGAGGAAATTTGATGTTTGATTCATTGCTCATTACCGTAGGAGTGGTCGTTTTAGGTATTATTTTGATTACAGTAGTTATTTTAACTGCATGGAAAAAGGTTCCCGCTGATAAGGCGGCAGTTGTGACTGGTCTTGGAAAGAAGAAAGTGGTTACTGCGGGTGGTGTTATTGTCATTCCCGTACTCCAAAGAATAGACTATATTTCGTTGCAAAACGTTCGTTTTCCAATTGCTATGCAAGACGCTATGACCAGGCACGGCGTTCCCATTAATACAGAAGGTATTGTTGTAATTAAAGTGCAAAATACCGAGGAAGCCATTTTAATGGCAATGGAGCAGTTTAATGATGTGACTTCTGCAGTAACAAAAGAAAAGATTATTGATACGGCAAAGGATGTTTCCGAAGGCAAGCTTAGAGAGATTATAGCGACCCTTACAGTAGAAGAAATTTATAGTGAAAGAGATAAATTTGCATCAAAAGTTCAGGAAGTAGCGGCTGAACAATTAAATGCATTAGGTCTGGAATTAAAGTCTTTTTCTATAAAAGAGATTTCAGATAGAAATGGTTATTTAGAAGCATTAGGTAAACCTCAGATTGCGGGAATAAAAAGAGATGCCCAGATAGCAGAGGCAGATGCTTTAAGAGAAACACAGATAAAAACCTCTGAGGCCAAGAGACTTGGTGCAGCTGCCCAGCTGGAAGCAAATGCTAAGATTGCAGAAGCCCAGAAAGAAGCTGACGTTAAGGTTTTAGAATATGAACAGCAGAGACAGCTGGCTAAGGCTAAAACGGATGCGTCCTATGAAATCCAGCAAAATATCACCAATATGGAAGTTATTAATACAGAAATGGATGCGGCTGTCTTAAAAGAAGAAAGACAGAAATCCGTAAAAGAAGCGGAAATTCAAGTAGAGATTGCTGCTGCAATTAAGAACACCGAACTTGCAGAAAGAAAAGCAGAGCGTAAACAGAAGGAATTACTGGAAACGGTTGTAAACCCTGCCGCTGCGGAAAAGCAAAAAGCAGAGTTACAAGCAGAAGCAGATAAGATTAAGACTGTAAAGGCTGCAGAGGCCGATGCAGAGGCAAAGAAATTAAATGCGGAAGCAGAGGCTGCTATGATTCAAAAAACAGGTGAAGCCACTGCTCAGGCAATTAAGCTAAAAGGTCTTGCTGAAGCAGAGGCCATGGAAAAGAAGGCGGAGGCATACGCTAAATATGGTAACGCCGCTATTATTGACATAGTTATCGATAAACTTCCTGAAATCGCCAGAGCGATTGCAGAACCAATGAGCAGAATTGATAAAATTACAATCATTGGTGGCGGAGATGGTTCTGGAGGTAGTGCAACTGATGTGACGAAAATGGCTTTGGGAAGCTTAACCGCTGTTACGGAAGGAATGAAGGATGTTTTAGGTTTTGACATGACAGAGGTTATGAAAGCGAATACATATGCGGGTAAGACAGATAAGAATATTAACATTAATCTTGACAATTTAACAGATAAAGAAAAGGCAGTAGCTATTGCGGGAACAGCGTCGGTGTTGAAAGACACTATTTTAGACGGTGAAACGCTTACAGAAGTAATTATTGAAGACCCAGATGCAACAAATTATTGATTCGGCGGACCCGATAAAACGGGGTTGTGATTGGAAACGAATTGAAGAATGCCTAGATATATAAGTCAATGCAATATTTTTCTGCGATGGCCTTAAAAATAATAATAGGGTTATGAATAGGCGTATGATATACGCAGTTATAAACCTCTAAACGGGTAATATGAAATCGCAAGTTTAGAGGTTTTATTTTAATTAGAGATTATTTTGAAATCTTTTAGCTATGGAATGAAGTGCAAAAAAATTGCAAAAGCAAGTTAGGGCAGAGTCAAAAATTTAAATGACCCTGCCCTTAGATAACAACTAAGTTTAATAAAACTTGATGTTTTACTGATTTGCCAGTAGTAAAATAGACATTAACCCCGAGAATAATACTGCTAGGATACTTCCGAAAATAGAAATGGCGGCATCTATTCTTTGCTTATCTTTTACCAATTTCAGTAAAAATGCATAAGAAAAAATTCCAATAATTCCACCAGATACATTGGTTATTAAATCTGTAATATCAGTAACTCCAATAGATAGAATATACTGCATAGTCTCAAAAGCAAAACTAGTTCCGAAAATAATGAGGATTTTACTTCGTAAATTCATTTTTGGTGCCAGCATGGAAAGTAAAATTCCAAACGGAATAAAAATCAGAACATTGTCTCTAATCTCCTTTATTTGAAATAGTTCGCTAACAGCATTTGTATAATGAAAAGGTATTAGATTGACAAATCTGATAGGATCTATATCGTTTAAAGAAAATTGCAGCTTAAATAGTATAATCCATACTAAAAATAATAAATAAATAATGAAAAGCAATGACCCAAGAGTTTTAACTCTTCTTTTTTTGTCCATTGAATTGGTTTTCCTTTCTGCATAATAATAATTAAGTAACTGTCTTACCATTTGCCACCCCGAAATCAATGTTTTAATGATTATTTTGTTGTTTAGGTAATTCAGTTTCTTTTATTATATCAAAGTAAATAATTATATTGTTTCAGATTTTCCTAAGATTTTTATAATCTTGCAGTTCAATAGAATATAAAGCTGTAATGTAACCTAGAATAAGACTCATCTATTCTTTGTATGATTGAGTGAGGTCAATAAATTTGCCTTCAAATTTTCTGCTCTATCCGGTTTTTAATTTTAGAGAAAGGCAGAACCTCAAAAACGCGGCTCTGCCTTTTTACAACTTTAAAATTATATTTTCTATTCTCACAAGTTACACTGTTGACCTTAGCAAATAGAATTTTCCTCATCTATTGATAAGATATTTGAATGTACGCCTCTTAATTGTGGTGTAATGGATTGATCTACATGCATATGGCCAAAATACCACTTCTTAAACCTTGGTGATTCTGAAATGAAATGATACCACTCCTGAAGGTGTGTGGGCAAATGGTAATCCCCATCAACTTGTTTTAAACGTGAAATGCATTCTCTTGCAAATAATGGCGTTTCGTGGGTAATAACATAATCAATTTGACAATGGTTTTCAACCAGCTGTTTTTTCCCGTATTCGATCTCCTCAGGGGTGGGTTCTTCTTCTTTCCACCAGCTTATGCCTTCCTCCCGTCTATCTTTATCAATAGAGCGAGCGCCGCCAAAGGTGAAAAAATTGTTACCATAAATAGAGTAGATTTCACCACGCATTAAATGGAATACCCGTTCTCCTACACGATGGGCTTTTCCTCCATTCCATTGGCAAATCTCCAGACTATTTAGCAAAGCATGATTTTCGTGATTTCCATCAATAAAAGCAATTGTGCCTGGGAAGATTTGCTGCAGTGTTTCAATTCCATAAGAAAAATCTTCATTCCAAACATAGCCTGCATCACCGGCAATGATTAAAATATCACTATTATTTAATGCTACTTTTTCAGCAAGGGTAAACAAAGGAAGAAAAGTTCCATGTTTATCTCCTGTAATTAAAATTCTACCTGACATAAACTCCCCCCCAAAAAATATTTAATGATTTTTATAGTAATAGATTCCGTTATTTTCCTCACGGGCAATTTTTCCTGTGAAAAATAGGTATTGTAAATGAGAAATGGCTTCACCTGTTGCAAACCATTTTTGAGGAGCGGGAAAATCATCCCAGTCTTTACAGTCTATTTCCCAGGTCATATCTCCAGCAACCATGTAGCTTGTTTTCCACTGGTTACCTAAAACTTGCAACACTTCTTCCAATCGTTCTTCGTGATGTCTTTGTAATTCCTTAATTCGCCCATACATATCTGCTATTGGTGTTCCGTGAGCAGTGAGCAATAATTGAACATCTAATTTTTCTATTTTTGCAAGGCTTTCCAAATAGTCTTTTAATGGATTTTCTACACCTAATTCTATACAAATATTTGGCGTGATCGTGCCCAAGATATGATCGCCACAAAATAGAATTTTCTTCTTTGCATCATATAAACAGGCATGTCCCGGTGTATGGCCGGGTGTCAAAATGACCTCAAACTCATACTCTCCGTAATTTAATACATCACCCTCAGAAACATATGTAAAATCTACTCTTTCGTCATGACAATATTTTCTGCCAGGATGAATATCCGTGTTTCTACCAAATGCTGCTTTGGGAAAGCCATATTTTATAAATAAATCGTCTAACATTCGCCAATAAAGATTTCCTACTTCAAAATTTATGAGTTCGCCATCTGTTTCGCTGGCATAAATGGTGCTAGATTTTGTGGAAAATTTGGGTACAAGACCACAATGATCTGAATGTAAATGGGTGATAAATAGATCAGTATTGACGATTCCAAGCTCTTCGAAGGCGCTCTTTAAAGCCTCCTCACATTCGGGTCTGTTAAAACCTGTATCAATCAAAAGATTTTTGCTTCCCGTTATAATATAGGCGTTGATTTCTCGCAGGGGGTTATTGGGTAACGGTACTACTTTTTTATAAATATGTTCAGTTACTTTTTTCAGCATAGAACTCCCTCCTAAACTCAAACATTTTTTGTAGAAAGATATGCTTTTCATTATATCATACCAATTACCTTCTGCATAGCACTGGTGTCTAATACCATAATGTAATGTGAAGCAGTAAATTGCAACTGTCTAAGTGCAGAAAAGAATATATCTGAATGCTTTATGAATAAAGCTATTTTTAGTTATTGATACACCTTCAAACTGAGTTTTTTATCACTCAGTTTGAAGGTATCTATATAACTAATTTTCGACGTTCAAACTATCTCGCATCTTGCACCAATAATGCTTGGAGGGCAGGTGTATCACCCACTAAACCGATTGCATAAACAGAATAAAATTTATTTGCTTCCGGTTTCACGTTAGGGACTGTAAGAACAACATTGTCAGTTCCGGCAACACGAACTTGCAGTGTGTAATTCATTGGTGCAACATCAATATAATTTGTAAGGTGTGCAAATGGAACATTGTTAAAAAGAATTGTTCCATCTGGCAATGTAATGTCTACGGCAGGGGCATTTGGGGAAAGATGGATGAAGCGTATCATAGCTTTGTCCGGCTTTTTCGTTTCATTGGCATCAAGGATGCTGCAAAGCTCTATATCATCAGGATTTCCAAGTGCGGCTACAGTCATCACGGAATCGTTATTAACAGTCAGCATATCGGATAAGATGGGAGAATCTTTTTTTCCCGCAGGGTATAGGCTTATCTTGTATTTCCCTTCGGGTATAGACAAATAGTCTGTATAATTACCATAAGCAAGATTACTAACAATTTTCTTATCGTTTGCATATACGTCAACGTTAGGCGCACCGGGTACAGTGTGAATGACACGTACGTAGCCCATTGGCATTTGTGGCATTTGTCTTTGGTTATATTTATTGTTGGCATACATATTTCATCGCTCCTAAATAGCAGTATGGTATAAAATATGTTTGAAGATTTGTCTCTGTGAGAACCATTGAGAGTTTTTGAATATAGGAAATCAGCGAAACACTTTTTATTATTTGAAAAAAATATCAAATAGTTATATAGTAAAAAAACAAGATAAAATTAAAACCAAATTGCAAAGAAGATTATGTTATACATAGAAAAAACGCATTAACACAAAAATAGGCTGCAAAATCCGATACAAATGAATTGTTTCGTTGTAATTTTAATTTGTCTAAGAATAAATAAAGAAATGGAGGGGAAAGAATGAAAAGAATTTTTTTGGTGGAGGACGACACAGCAATCGCAAAAAATCTTATACTTTTACTACAATCTGAGGGATTCAAAGTCACTCATGCACCTACACGCAAAGAAGCCCTTGCGGCAATCTTAGAGAGCACATTTGACTTGGCATTGATAGATATTTCTTTGCCTGACGGAAATGGTTTTTCGATTTATACTGAAATTAAGGATAAAGGGGATATACCTATTATTTTCTTAACTGCTTCAGGTGATGAGGCAAGTGTCGTTACAGGGCTAAACATGGGTGCGGCAGACTATATCACTAAGCCTTTTCGTCCCCGTGAACTCATTGCAAGAATCAAAAGAGCTTTGCGCAAAGATGAGCGCAGTGGGTGGGATTTTGAAATTCAAGGGCTCCGTGTGGACACAGCAAGGGGTATTGTGACGAAAAACGGTTCGGAAGTTTTTCTTTCAGCCTTAGAATATCGCCTGTTTTTATTGTTCGTAAGCAATCCAAAAAGCATTATCACAAGGAGCAGGCTTCTTGACGAATTATGGGATGCAGCGGGGGAATTTGTTACCGACAATACTTTGACTGTATATATCAAACGCTTACGGGAGAAGATAGAGAACGACCCAGCAAGCCCCAAAATTATTTTGACTGTTCGTGGGACAGGGTATAGATTGGGGGATGAGAATGCTTCGAAATAGAGAGTTTCGACAGTTTACCGTTTTCTATTTTTTGATTTCTATCGTTGCTGTAATAGCAGGCTTTGTTATGAATAAAGAGGCAGGAATTCTTGCCATTATTTTTTCTGTTGCCTTTGGTGCAGTTTTTTTCACTTTTACCAAAATCAGATACAAAAAAATTGCTGAAATTTCCCATCAAATCGATCTCGTGCTACATAATGCTGAGCAATTATATATTAGTGAATCAGATGAGGGTGAGTTGTCCATTTTGCACAGTGAGATAACAAAAATGACCTCTCGTATTCGAGAGCAGAACGAAGGGTTGAGAAAAGAAAAGGAGCATCTAGCTGAATCATTGGCTGATATATCCCACCAACTACGCACGCCCCTCACATCTGTGAATCTGATATTGTCTTTGCTAGCCAATAATCCTGATGAACTTCAGAGAAAAGCATTTCTGCGAGAAGCGGAGGAATTGCTTGTAAGGATGGATTGGTTGATTACTTCACTATTAAAGATATCCCGATTGGATGCAGGCATTGTTGTATTTCAAAGGGAACAGATAGAGATAAACAATCTCCTTTGTGATGCAACTCGCCCCTTTTTAATTTCTATGGAGTTGCATAATATCGACTTGCAGATTGATGTGCCAACGGGTATTCTGTTTCAGGGGGACGCAGGTTGGCTTTCAGAAGCAATCCAAAATATTCTCAAAAATTGTATGGAAAGCACAGGCGATAATGGGGAGATTGAAATAATCTGCACGGATACCCCATTGTTTACACAGATTATGATTCACGACAGTGGAAAAGGCTTTGAAAAGGAAGATTTACCGTGTCTATTTGACAGATTTTATCGAGGTAAAATTACAAACGCAACAGGCTATGGTATTGGATTGGCTCTTTGCAAAATGATTATTACACGTCAAGGTGGAACAATTACAGCGAAAAACCACCCTCAGGGTGGAGCGGCATTTATCCTGCGTTTCCCAAAGTGACGAATCTGTCACTCAAAAGTCACGTAAATGTAAGTTGAAGGTTCTATTATATGGGTAAACCATGAGAAAGGAGACTCACATAATGGAGTTTTTGAAAATTGAAAATTTATCTAAGATCTATGGGAAGGGAGAAAATAAAGTTGCTGCCCTTGACAATGTTTCACTTACCATTGAAAAAGGAGAGTTTACAGCAATTATTGGTTCCTCAGGTTCTGGTAAATCTACACTGCTTCACAGTATCGGTGGTGTGGATGTTCCAACAGGAGGAAAGGTATATTTGGAGGGGCAGGATATATATGATCAAAGCAGTGAAAAACTTGCCATTTTCCGTAGGCGGCAGGTAGGATTGATTTACCAGTTTCATAACCTCATACCTACTTTAAATGTGGTTGAAAACATTACATTGCCCATCCTAATGGATAAGCGAATGGTCAATAAAGAGCGGCTGAATGAATTGCTGGAAATGCTGGGCTTGCAAGAGCGTAAAAAACATCTGCCCAATCAACTCTCGGGGGGGCAGCAACAGCGGGTTTCCATAGGACGGGCTTTGATGAATGCTCCGGCGGTCATGCTTGCTGACGAACCAACGGGTAGTTTAGACAGTCGAAATGGCCATGAAATCATTAAACTTCTGAAAGAAAGCAATCAAAAATATGGGCAGACGTTGATTCTTGTTACCCATGACGAAAATATTGCCTTGCAAGCAGACCGTATCATCGGCATAGCCGACGGCAAAGTAGCTAGAGATGAGAGGGTGCGGTCATGAATATCTTTCATAAAATTACTCTAGAAAGCTTGAAGAAAAGCCGTACCCGAACACTAGTTACCATTGTTGGGGTTATGCTGTCAGCGGCAATGATTACATCAGTGGCCACCTTTGCTGTATCTCTGCAAAACTATATGATAAACGGCGCCGCTGTCAAATATGGAAATTGGCATGTTGCAATACCCAATGGGGAATCCTCTTTTTTGTCTGAACAACGGGAGGATAGCCGTGTAGAAAGCGTTGTTGGACTACAAAACATTGGGTATGCCCCTCTGGAAGATGGACTAAACCCTGATAAGCCTTATCTTTTTGTGACAGGATGGAACAAGGAGGCTTTAAAAGAATTGCCCATAAAATTGATTTCAGGCAGATTACCGGAGAATAGCGGTGAGGTGCTGATACCTGCCCATATTGCAGCAAACGGCGGTGTGAATATTATGGTGGGGGACACAATTAATCTCGCCATAGGTGAACGTATAAAGGGAGACCGAAAACTTAGCCAGCACGACGCTTATTGTGCAGGAGAGGAAGCCCTCGTATCTAAAACAGAGAAGACTTATAAAGTTGTGGGCATCTGCCAGCGGCCGGCGATAGAGGAATATTCTGCTCCCGGCTATACAATGATCACTACGGAGGATACAGTCCCATCAGAAAGCTATACTGTATTTATTACTCTGAAAAATCCATATCAGGTGCATTCTTATGTAGATAGTATTTCCGATTATTACAGCCATGTTTTAAACGATGATGTGTTGCGCTTTATGGGACTCTCGGGAGAGAAGATGATAACAATTCTTCTGTATTCCATTGTGGCCATTTTGGTTGCTTTGGTTATGTTGGGATCGGTATTCTTAATTTATAATTCATTTAATATCTCATTGAATGAGCGGATGCACCAGTTTGGGATTCTTATGTCAGTAGGTGCTACGGAAAAACAGTTACGCAATTCTGTGCTGTTTGAGGGACTTTGCGTGGGGGCAGTGGGTATTCCCTTGGGAATTTTGGTTGGAATACCAAGCATTCGCCTTGTGCTCGCTCTGGTAGAAAAGAACTTTGCAAATGCAATGTATGATACCGTGCCCTTGGCTTTGGTGTTATCCATTCCTGTTCTGATTGGTGCGGCAGTAATCAGTCTGATAACTATTTTGATTTCAGCCTATATTCCAGCGAAGAAGGCCGCTAGAACGCCGGTGATGGAATGCATACGCCAGACAAATGAAGTAAAGGTGGATGAGAAAGCCATAAAAATCTCAAGGTTTGCAAGACGCTTCTATGGTTTGGAAGAAATACTGGCATTAAAAAATTTCAAAAGAAACAAACGTCGTTATCGTAGTATTATACTATCTCTTACTTTAAGCGTAGTGCTATTTGTAACTGCAAATTCTTTTGGAACCTATTTAAAGCAGATTGGAGAGGGTTCCGCCATGGTTAGCGAGGACTATGATATCTGTTTTTACACAAGAGATATGGCGCAAAGTGATATGCTTCAACTTTATGATGAGATGAAAACTGCCGAAGGCGTTACTGGAAGCGCATATCAGGCACTTTCGACTTATTCATGTGTGCTCAATGTAAGTGACTTGCCCCAAAATTTTTTGAATGAATTCGGTGAACTTATTGGTTATGATGGTAAAAGTGAAACAGTAGAAGTAAAGTTAGATGTTCAGTTCGTAGAGAACGGAGTTTATCAAAATCTACTGAAGGGGCTTGGGCTATCCCAGACAGAATTCACTGGTCAGGACCAAAATATGATTATGACGGGAATTCTTCCCCTACATTGGTATACCCAGCAACAGCCTATGGAGTTTATGTTGCCTTCCAAAGATGGGGAACAGGTAAAAAAACTCAGCGCTACCTTTGTAAAAGACTACCCTGATTTACTGCCGTCGGATCCAGGTGATTGGTCGGGATATACACTGATGATTATTGCACCTTATGAAGTGAAACCGCAATTTGATGCCCTAGATAATACTGTAAAGCCCACAAAATTGGGTATGACCTTTCAATCTGAAAATCCCGGTAGATCTACAGCTGAAATGAAAACAATAATTGAAGGTGCAAATATTACACCCTATTATAATTTGTACAATTTGTATGAGATATTGGAGCAAAATCGTAATTTATCCTTTGTAGGGAATCTGTTCTCCGCTGTATTTATTGCAATGATTACAGTGATAGGTATAGCCAATGTTTTTAACACAATATCCACTAATGTTAAGCTGCGTAGGCGGGAGCTTGCTATGCTGCGTTCTGTGGGAATGTCAGATAAGGATTTCAATCAAATGATGTGCTTTGAATGTGTTCTTTACGGAGGACGGACAATGCTTTGGGGGTTGCCCCTCTCAGGAGTCCTTTCTTATCTCATTTATAAAGGTATGGAGCTTGGTGGTGGGAACATTACTTTTGTATTCCCTTGGAAGAGCATGACAATCAGTGTGTTTGGTGTACTGCTTATTGTATTTGTCACCATGGTCTATGCAATAAACAAGATAAGAAAAGAAAATATTATTGATGCCCTTCGAGATGATATGACTTAATGTAAGAAACCTTATCAATTTAAGTTTTGATGCCTTATTATTTTTAAAGATGATTTACTTTTTGTTATAAGCATAAAGAGCTCCTAGATTTTAGAGTAGGAGCTTTTTAATAAAATTAATTGATTTTCTGAATTGCTGCTAATCCTTTCAAGAATTTGATTTCAGGGTTTTATTGCTTTTTCTTGACAAAACCACACTTTACATAGTTTAATGATTGTACAAGTGATGGATAATGAAGAGAAAGGAAGTGCGTAAATGGATAATTTTTTAGGACGGACTTGGGGTAGTTTATCATTAGATGAAAAGAAACATTTTATGAGTAATTTTGATTTAATTGATGTCAACACAGGACAATTCCCCCGTGAAAATGGTGATTGTATTGTTAAATTTTTCAATGGACTTGCTGTTCGTGGTACCTTTATGGTTGGCAATGATGAGGGTGCTTTTGATATTGAGAATGATGCAGTTATTTATGATTCCACTAATTAAGAGGTTCTGCCTATAAATTGCTTTACGTTGCATTATACTTAAATTCAAAGTTATGATATGATAAAAGAGCTAAGTATTTTGGCTCTTTTTTTGTGAATAGGAAAAGATGTAAGAAAATGAAATAATAGGTTTAATGAAAGGAGCGTTTATTCATGGAAAATCAGGAGAGGGAACATAAGCGACGTGTCAGATATAAGGGTGCTCATCCCCGCAACTATAATGAAAAGTACAAGGAATTACAGCCGGAAAAATATGGTGCTACCATTGAAAAAGTTATTCAAAAAGGTAACACACCTGCTGGTATGCACATCCCCATTTGTGTGAACGAAATCTTGGCTTTTTTAAATATTTTACCAGGGCAGACCGGTTTGGATGCAACCTTGGGTTATGGTGGACACACTCAAGAAATGTTAAAACGATTGGAAGGAAAGGGGCATTTGTATGCCCTTGACGCAGACCCCATCGAAATTTCAAAAACAACAGAGAGACTAGGGCATTTGGGGTATGGCCCAGACATATTAACCACCATCAATCTAAATTTTGCCAATATGGATGAAGTTGCCGCAGAGGCAGGTTTGTTTGATTTTATATTAGCAGATTTAGGAGTATCCTCTATGCAAATAGATAATCCGGACAGAGGTTTTTCCTTTAAAAAAGAGGGGCCATTGGATTTAAGGCTGAATCCTGAAAGAGGTATTTCTGCGGCTGAACGGTTAAGAACCATTACCCAGGGAGAATTAGAAGGTATGCTTTTTGAAAATTCAGATGAGCCCTATGCCAACATAATATCCAAAGCCATTGTTTCACAAATTGAGAAGGGTGAAGATATTTCCACCACCACAAAATTACAACAGGTGATAGGAGATGCTCTGCATTTTTTGCCTGGGGATGAAAGAAAAGAAGGCATTAAGAAATCATGCCAAAGAACATTCCAAGCATTAAGAATTGATGTAAATAATGAATTTGAAGTGCTATTTGAGTTTTTAGAAAAACTGCCAACTGTTCTTGCTAAGGGCGGGCGTGTTGCCATATTAACCTTCCATTCGGGTGAGGATAGAATGGTGAAAAAGTCTTTCAAAAGATTGTTGCAAGCTGGTGTCTATAGTGAAGTATCTACAGAGGTTATTAGACCCACTATGGAGGAATGCAATAGGAATAGTCGTGCCCGTTCAGCAAAAATGAGATGGGCAATCAAAGCTTGATGAATTCTATTATGAAAAATGGGAATGTATCGTAGTCATGTGTTAAACCACCTACGCATAAAAAGGTAGGTTTAGGCTGTATGAACAATTGTGAGTGACTACCTAAAAGGATGGCAAAGTACAAGTGTCCAGCAGTGTTAAAACAAAGAGAGCATACGCATCTGCATAACAGATGGTATGCTCTCTTTTTATATATCCAATCCTTATATTAGTAAAACGTATCATAATGGGGAGGGACAACAATATCTTCAAAGTATTTCTCCAAAAAGCTGCGAAACAAGCATGCTGAGCGAGATAAATAGCGATCTTTATTCCAAGATAGATAAATATTGCGGCCTAGGCTGACTTCATTAAATGGAATTAGTTTTATTTGCATTGCCGAAGCATTTCCCCATGTGATGGCAGGCATTATGGAAATTCCAAAGTTTGATGATATTAATTCACGAAGCAAAGAGGGATTCTCGGCTTCCATTACAATATTTGGCCTAAAATCATGTTTCTGGAAAAAAGGATCAATGACTTTTCGTAAATTACTTTCGGGTTTTAGCATGATAAATCTTTCATTTTGTAAATCTTTTAATGTTACCGATTTTTTGAATACAAGAGGATGCCCAAGGGGTAAAGCCAAACAAATATCCTCACGAAGAAGCTGTATACAATTTGAAGAATTCAACCCGTCACTTTGTGAAAATAGTTTTAAGTCCTCATTCCCACTAAGAGAATCACTTTGATTTATGTAAAGACGTATATCTGGATAAAGCCTACGAAATTCCTGCAAAATATTTGGTAACATTTTTGAGCAAGACATGACCAGAAGGGACACAGAACCTTCTGCTTTTTGATTTTGATCAAAAATTTCTTTCTTGCAGTCTTCCATGAGATTGTCAAATTTCTGTACATATTCCAAAAAAATCTTTCCGTTTTCGTTTAAATAGATATGTTTTCCACGCCTTGTGAACAGCTGGAAGCCAAGTTCTGCCTCTAAACTGCGAATTTGTTTGCTTATCGTTGGTTGAGGAATATATAATTCTTCAGACGCTTTTGTAACACTTTCATACTTAGCTGTGATTTTAAAGCAGTGCAACTTCATTGTATCCAATTAATACACCTCTCTTATTCCAAATTAGAATAGATATATGAAATTTATATCATTGACAGATTAAAAAGTCAAGTAGTAAGATGAATATACAAAATTAATTGCTTATAATCTAATTATATTATATATAATGCACAAAAACATGTTTTTTATAATGGTGAATAAAACACGTTATTTTTACTAATTTGGAGCATAAATCATTTTTAGTGTAAGCATTAAGTTTTGTTGTTACCGGTATTCATTATATTAATAAGAAATGGGGAATGAATTATGGAAAACTTTTTAACTGAAATTAGTGCCTATATTGACAAGCATCGTGATGAGATTATTGCTGATTGGCGTGATATTGTGAATATGGAAAGCTTTTACGGAGAACCAGATGGGGTAAACCGCTGTGGGCAGCGTATCAGGCAAGAATTTGAAAAAATAGGTTTTGTTTGCCGTAATATCCCCGTGGGCGAGGGACATGGGGATGTTCTGGTTGGGATTATGGGGGAGGATCGTGAGGGTGCTCCCATTTTATTTAGTGGGCATATGGATACCGTATTTCCCAAAGGAAAACTTGGTGAAAATCCTTTTCATATTGAAGGAGAGAAAGCTTATGGCCCAGGCGTGTTAGATATGAAGGGAGGAATTATTATTGCCCTTTACACCGTAAAGGCCCTAAATCATATAGGATATGAAAAACGACCCATTAAGATATTATTTGCAGGAGATGAGGAATGTCTGCATTATGGTTCAAGTACTGCAGAAGTTTTAATGGAAGAGGGGCGAGGTGCGGCTTGCGCATTTAATATGGAAACGGGACTGCTAAATGACAATCTTTGCGTTTCACGCAAGGGTAAGACTGAAATTCAAATTAGTGTTGAGGGTGTTGAAGCCCACGCCGGAAATGATTTTGTTTCCGGCCGTAATGCAATTGTTGAGATGGCGAAGAAGATTGGCGATTTGGCTGATTTGACAAATTTGGAAGTTGGCACTACGGTCAGTGTGGGTGTGATAAATGGGGGAACCATGTCTGGGGCTGTTCCGAAAAACTGTGAGATTGCTGTAGATATGCGTTCAACAAAGGTCTCGGAGATGGATAAGCTAAAAAAACAGGTGGAGGAGATTTGTGCCAAGACCTATATAGATGGAACCAGCACTACATTTAAGTATACAAATGAAATGCTTCCTTTTGAGCGCAATGAGATGGGCATGGAGTTTTTCAACAAAGTACGGGAAATTGCCCTTGCCAATGGCCTTGGAGACCATCAATGCCAAGACTTGGGAGGAAGTTCTGATGCGGCATATCTTACCATTGCTGGAGTACCTACACTTTGTTCCTGTGGTGTTAGAGGACAATGGAATCATACAGTTCGTGAATATGCATTGGTAGAAAGTATGTTTGAGCGTCCAAAGCTATGGGCATGTGTAATTTCTCAGTTATTTTAAGGAATCTTCAAACTGGGAAATACGGGAAAAATTGGAGGGTCAGGACCGAAAATGTGATTTATCCTACTTCACTACAAAATAATGAGGCAAATGATGAATTGGATGGTGGTACCAAGTGGGAAATGTTATTGAAGCACAAAAACCTTATGATAAACAATGTAATAAATCGTATGTCTTTTAAGTCATATTGGTGGATGGGATTTCTTATGGTAACCAATTCACTGAAATAATGTAAGAGTAGCAAGAAATTGATTATCAATTTCTTGCTACTCTTTTATGTTTTCCGATTTAAAAGCCAGCACTTTTCGTGAGAAACAAAAAATGTTGTATTGAGTTGTTTATATATAGATGACAGTACCCCAAACGCTGCCCATGTTATCACACTTTTGTCCTCGTTACATAGTATAAATTGAGAACAAGCGTAAGGAGGTTTTTTATTTTTAAAGCTAAGGAAGGTGATAAGGAATATGAGAAGTATAGTGCCAATTTCGCTCACTAATTTTGATACTTTTAGTACGATCTATTTTGAGTTAGAGGATATTCCTCAATATCAAATGGTAGATTCGGCTTATCTTTTCTTGGAAGTAGATGGGGCTATGACGGGAGAGGGATTTCGCTGTTATCTAAATGAAGGATATAATTATGGGCCTGAGAATGACTCTTATGCAATTAGAAGCTATGGCTATCAGAATTACAGTGAAAACGAAATAATGATAGATGTTTCGGAGATTTATTATGCCTTGGCCTCAAGGATGAAAGAGAATAATGGGATAGTCCTTGAGTATGGTGATAATTATTTTTATTCTTGCCAGATGATTGTAGTTTATCGGCAAGAAATAATTGCGCCAAGTTGCAAAGGAAAGACTTTTTTTGAGAAGAAGATATCTGTTTCAAGTCGAGGAAATAGTGCAGTGTCTCCATTTTTTCTGACAGCAAATGCAAACACAGTTACATTTTGTGTTAGCAATTTGGGTGACTACCCAATTGTTGTCTCCATTGAAAATAGCCCTGATGCAAGAAATATTCTTCTAGATCCCCAGAGAATTGAGATTTTACCAAATGTAATGGGCGTAATCATTCCAACTTACTTTACAAAGTACGTTAGAATTCGCGTAACAAGCGTTTATAACGGCATTGTTACTGAAGTTTGGTATCAATCACAACAAAAGTAAAATGTAACCAAACCGGATTTGTCCACATAGTATGTACTGAACCGGTTTTCTATGTTAGATATCTAATTTTCTATAGTCTAAATCATACTATTATAAGGAGAGATTGCAAAGATGAATAACTTGATTTTTAATACCACTGCATCCGAATTAAAGGCCACAATGTATGGGTATAATCAAACCACACTTACCCTGCAACAGCTTCAATTAGATTCCACTGGTAACATGATTATTACTGGTAATATCACAGTTAATAACGCCGTGACAATTGCCAACACATCGTTAACAGTAGAAGGCAGTGTAACAGTAAGCAACGCTGTGACAATCGCCAACACATCGTTAACAGTGGAAGGCAGTGTAACAGTAAGTAATGCTGTGACAATTGCCAACACATCATTAACAGTAGAAGGCAGTGTAACAGTAAGTAATGCTGTGACCATCGCCAATGCAACACTAACAGTAGAAGGCAGTGTAACAGTAA
>NZ_JANGAD010000016.1 GCF_024461735.1 Anaerotignum propionicum | reverse complement strand
AAAAGCCCCTTCTAGGGGCAGAGCAAACCACCAGCTGAGCTGGTGGTGATGATTGCCCTTTGGCTTCATGTTTTATCGTTGAGTTTTATTGATGTGCTGAGTTTTCATTGTAAAGAATAGTATGATTAGATAGTTTAAAATGGAAGTTTGCTTTTATTGAGAAAGCATTTATAAAAAGGAGGAAGCTCGTTGCGTATTGATAAATTCCTTAAAGTTTCCCGTGTGATTAAGCGCAGAACCATTGCCAATGAAGCCTGCGACGCGGGAAGAGTTATGTTAAATGGCAAGGTAGTTAAGGCAGGTGCCGAGGTTAAGGTGGGGGATATGATTGAAATTCAATTTGGCAGTAACACCACCCGCCTGGAGGTATTAAGTATAAAAGAGTCTCCTCGAAAAGAGGATGCCGCTGCAATGTATCGCAGTGTATAACAATTATTTAGGAATTCTCAAATGGCTTGAGAGTTTCCTCATAAAATGAGAAGCCAAATTTGCGGCGTAAAGATAGTACTTTTAAACGACGCAAAGGAGGCTTTTTTTATTTTGAAAATACGGGATACTAGACTCTTTACAACTTTGGAGCATGGTAAGCAGTTCATGAAAGGGAAAAGGAACTGCAAAAAGGAGGTATCCCCATGCTGGATGTTTTATCTTTAAAAAATTAGCAGTTCAACTTCTTTTGATCCCAGTGCCCCATCCTATATGTCTAAGGCGACTTGGCGTTGAACGAAGTTAACTCAAACTGTTATTGACACCTATGCGCTTAGGAGGTAGGTGCTTTTTTATGCAGTCTAAAAGCCTTTTCACGGACATATATTGATAGCAGACAAAAAAATGCGGGAGGCAGATCTAATGGCAGAGGAAAGAAAACGAAGCAGACATACAGTATCCATGGAGGAGCGGGAACGCATTCGTATGGGCGGTGTTTTGGAGGTATTATCCTTTGATGAGGAAGGGATAATGTTAGAAACGGATAGTGGGTTAATGATGATAAAGGGTACTGGGATACATATGGGAAAACTGGATTTAGATGCAGGAGAAGTAACAATTGAGGGATTATTTGACAGTATTACTTACTCTGATGGAACTTTAGGGGAGAAACACTCTTTTTTGGGAAAATTGTTTCGATAAAAAGGGGAGATTGTAATGATACTATCTTTACAGGGACAGGCGCAATTGTTTCTCTTATCTGTATTGCTGGGGGGGATTCTTGGCTTAGTTTATGATTGCTTACGGGTATTCCGCCACATTATCCCCCACAAGCGGCTGTGGATACAACTCGAGGATGGGTTATACTGGCTTTGTGCAGTTATTTTTGCCTTTGTGGTAATATTGGGAGCAAATGCAGGAGAAGTCCGCTTTTTTATGATTTTAGGCTTGTTTGGTGGTATGGGAGTTTACTTTTTATCCTTAAGTCATTTGGTGATTGCAGTGAGTGACAAGGTAATCTACATTGTAAAAAAAGTGCTGTTTTTATTATTTACCATTATAATGACGCCCTTTCGGTTGGTTTATCTGTTAATTCGCACACCCCTGAGGAAAGCTGGCTTTTTTTGCGGTAAGTTCAAGAAAAAAGTGTTGCATTCCTGTAATTTTTATGCAAAAATAAAGCTGAATACACTGCGAAGAGACTGGAACATAGCGGTGAGAAAAAAACGGAAAAGTGGTGAAGAGCCGAATGCGCAGAAAGCGAAAGCAAAAAGATCAGCGAAGAGAAAACAACGGAAAAAAAACGCCAAGATTAGATAAAATCTTCATTCGCATATTTTTAAGTGTTTTCGTTTGTGCCGTTGCCCTTGGTGTTTTGGGGCGGTCGAGAGCCTGTGATCGGCTAAAACAAGAGCGAATGGATGTAGCATCCCAAATCCAGTTGGAGCAGGATAAAAAGCTAGAGCTTGAAGAACGCAAGAAGTATTATAACAGCGACGGCTATATAGAGCAAATTGCAAAGGAACAGCTGGGTATGATAAAACCAAATGAGATTTTGTACATAAATAGAGGTCAATAGTAACAAGAAAACATAAAAAACGATATAAAAAAGCTTGACAACGTATGGAGGAATGGGTATAATCAAGTGGTCGACTTGTGGCGGAGTAGCTCAGTTGGCTAGAGCATGCGGTTCATACCCGCAGTGTCGGGGGTTCAAATCCCTCCTCCGCTATTTTTTTCGGCCCGTTGGTCAAGCGGTCAAGACGCGGCCCTCTCACGGCTGAAACAAGGGTTCGATTCCCTTACGGGTCATTGATTATCTTAATATTGCTTAAGCATGGAAGTTTAGCTCAGCTGGGAGAGCATCTGCCTTACAAGCAGAGGGTCACAGGTTCGAGCCCTGTAACTTCCATTCTTTTTTGCAAAAAAAAAAGATTGTATCGAAACAATCACGAAAATTGTTTCGATACAATCTTTCGTTTTCTTTTGAAACCTCTAGGCATGAAAGCCTAGATATGGTAACCTTCTATTAATAAATAGGAGGATGTGAGTGCAATGAAAACAACAACAAAAGAGTTATGTATACAAGGGTTACTCGTTGCTTTAGTTACAATGAGTACCATGATATTCCAAATTCCTGTATCTGCAACGCAGGGCTATATACACCTGGGTGACAGTATGATACTGCTGATTAGCGTGTTTTTTGGTGCCAAATATGGTATGGTTGCCGGTGGTGTTGGGTCTGCTATGGCGGATTTATTAAGTGGGTATGGTCATTGGGCACCCTTTACCTTCATTATAAAGGCAGTGATGGGATATCTTGTTGGGAAGATTTCTTCATTTTCTGAGAGAAACCAGAAATTCTTCACTCCTCGCAATATGACAGGGTCTATACTGGGCATTTTGTGGATGGTTTTTGGCTACTTTGTGGGTGGAGGTATTTTGAAAAGCAGCTTTGCTGTAGCTGCAATTTCTATTCCGGAAAATTTGATTCAGGGCTTTGCAGGTTTTGTAATTTTTATTGTGGTAGGTATTGCATTTCACAGAGCAAAAATATATAAATTTGTCTTAACCCGATGATATTTGTTTTCGGATGCATTAATATAGTAGTAAGTCGGATTTTTTATAACATTTTAGAATAAAAAGTTACGATTATAGGGTAGAATTATTTTAAGATACTTCATTAGGAAACACTTTTTTGGGAAAGAAATTTACGAGTATTTAACAATGCGTTCAGAGGTTTGTTGTTTGCCAATTGCAAACAACAAACCTTTTTGTATACAAGAAGAATTTTAGTAGGAAGAGTGACATATCTGTGTTTTAAAAAGAAATGTTTGGGGATATAATGAAATGAAGCAATTTTCATTGTTTTGGAGATGAAATAGATAATGGAAAGTAATAAAAGAAAAAGATATTACTATTCATATATTCTATAGTTTTTTCTAATCAATGATGCTGAAGTATCCAAGTGAACAAAGCGTGATTGTATGTATTTATAGAAAATTGTATAGAACAAAGTACATTTTTTGTTAAATAAGTATCATTTCAATGAGGGTTGTACTTTTTTGAAAATCTGACATAAAATAAATAGAACAATACCCTTTCAATGAGTAATTGACTGATGAGAAGGGTTGTGTTATATTCCACTAAGACTTATGAAAGTTGAGAGGATAGGAGGAAAAGGTCATGAAAATAATCACAATTTTTTTAATAGCTGTGAGCCTTGCTATGGATGCCTTTGCTGTTTCCATTTCCAATGGTGTTTGTACACGAGGGTTTGGAAAGAAGGATGCAGTAAGACAGGCGGCTTTTTTTGGAGGGTTTCAGTTCATAATGCCGGTTATTGGGTGGTTTTTAGGCTGTAGTGTAAAAACCTACATAGAAGCGGTTGATCACTGGATTGCATTTTTGTTATTGCTTGTCATTGGCGGAAACATGATTTATGGAAGCATAAAGGGCGAAGACGATGACAATAGTTGCAGCACAACACTGACAAATAAAATGCTTTTTTTACAAGCGGTAGCAACCAGCATTGACGCCTTAGCTGTAGGAATTAGCTTTGCCATTTTAGATGTTAATATCTTAGAGGCCGGCATTATTATTGGTGTGGTTTCTTTTGTGATTTCCTGCCTTGGGGCTTGGGCTGGGAAATATCTGGGGGATAAGCTGCAATCAAAAGCAGAAATTATTGGCGGTGCAGTATTAATACTAATCGGAGCTAAAATTTTATTGGAGCATACGCTACTGGGGGTTGGATGAAAACATATGGAATGGATACAATCAATGGATAGTATCATTTTAACGGGCATAAGAGGTTTTTTTTGCGTTCCTTGGCTGGACAGAACCATGATTTTCATTTCTCAATTGGGAGACCGAGGTCTCATTTGGATTGCATTGACAATCCTCTTTTTTTTAATAAGTAACAAAAATAATTCATACAGGTCAGGGGGGATTATTTTAGCCCTTAGCTTGGCAATCAATGGACTGTTTTGCAATATGCTGCTAAAGCCTATGGTGGGCAGAATGCGACCATATGACCTGATTGGGTATGAGATTTTGGTTCCTAGGTTATCTGATTTTTCCTTTCCTTCCGGACATACAGCAGCCTCCTTTGCGGCGGCAACTGCTATTTATGCACAGAATAAAAAATGGGGTGTGTTTGCATATGTTTTTGCCACATTAATGGGTTTTAGCCGCTTATATTTAGGGGTTCATTTTCCCTCGGATGTTTTGGCCGGTGCATTTACGGGCTGGGTTGCTGCAAAGATCTCTATTTGCCTATATAGAACACTCACTTTGTCAAAAAAAAGTCGAATTTCGTAAAATAATGATTGCAAAGCGAAATTTTTTTATATAGAATAAAGGAATAGTTTTTTAATAAGATTGGTTGGTGTTTCTACTTCTTGGAGGGAGCAGAGGAGCATTCAATGACAAAGGGAAGAAGGTTTGAGTATGGCAATACCAGTTATTTTGCAGTTGCTGACCATGGTAATCCTAATGGTTGTCGGTGTTATACTGCATAAAAAGCAATATTTATCCACGGCAAATGCGAAGGGTCTTTCCATTGTATTAACTCGTGTGGCAGTACCTTGCAATATGATTATTTTGATGCAAAGAGAGTATTCTGCTGAAATTTTTGCAGGATTTTTGAAAACCTGTGGTGTAACTTTTTTCATGTGCTGTATTGGTGCAGTGATGTTTTTTGCAGTTGGAAAAATAAAAAAGATGGAATTGAAAGAGTTGGGGCTTTTTTCAGGGGGTGGCGTGTATAGCAATGTTATTTTTATGGGACAGCCCTTGATTATGGCGATGTACGGTACAGAAGGATTGATTTTCTGCGTGGCAGTTATGTTTACCTGTAACGTATTTTTATTTACCGTTTGTTCATTTTTGTTCAATTTGGGAGGAGAAAACAAAAAATCTTTCGGTAGAATGATGAAAGATGCATTTTTAAATTTAATTTGCTTTTCCGCAATTATTGGTATCTTTTGCTTTGTAAATTCCATTACCTTGCCAGCACCTATTTATGATGCGTTGTTATTTAGTGCAAATACAACGGTTTGTTTGTCAATGATTTATATTGGGACTTTGTTGGCAGCGGCAAATGTAAGAGAAATTTTTCAAGATAAGGTTGTTTATATTTTTAGCGTTCTCACGCTGATTATTATGCCCGTTGTCACAAAAATAATTGCTGCATTTTTCCTGAAAGGTATGGCTCTGAATGTATTGGTTGTGCTTATGGGGACACCTGCGGCTGCGGCATTGCCCTCTTTTGCAGAATTATATGGAAATGATGCAAAAAGAGCATCAGAATATGTTTTTGTGTCCACAATTTTATCTGTGGTGACACTTCCTCTTGTTGCAGAATTTTTGTGCAGAGCTTAACATAGAGAAGTCTAGAAAATTTAATACATAAAGCTATATAAGAATTTTAAACATATTTATAAAAGAAAAAATGAAGCCTGTAATGCAAAAGAATATTTTGTAATACAGGCTTTTTTAAAAGAATTATTCAAATAAATGTGAGGATGGCTTGGAAAAAATTACGAAAAAAAGAAGAACAATCATACAGTTTTATGGAGATTTAACAAATCAAAAGATATATTTTGGTTGGCTTTTAAAAAACGTATAAAGCAGAAAATAAAGATTTTGAATGATAATTGGAGAGTGAAAATATTCACTATGTTTTGCAAAAAAAGAATTATTTTAATGGGTTTTGTATACGAAGGGCAATTATTTTTATAAAAAGGCATTTTTTTTTCAAAAAAATT
Organism: Anaerotignum propionicum; assembly: GCF_024461735.1. Taxonomy (GTDB): domain Bacteria; phylum Bacillota; class Clostridia; order Lachnospirales; family Anaerotignaceae; genus Chakrabartyella. The sequence continues at coordinate 17,508 of NZ_JANGAD010000016.1, read as the reverse complement.
GGATGGGAATGCCTGAAAGGGTTGATTTTTCCTAATCATATCGTTTATACTAGTGCGTGGGACAGAATAAGACTTAAAATAAGATTTGGATACAATCGGATACTGCATTTCGAATCTGCTAGGGACAGGGCTAACCATGGCAGAGGGAGAGGGTAGTGTCTTTGTCTATTTATTAACTAATGATGTGTGTTTGGAATCTTGTGGATAGTCGGGTTTTGTTATTCCGATCAAAAGGTCGGGCGGAAATAATATCTAAAATACATGAAGAAACAATTCAAAAGAGAATCAGGGGGATTTAATCATGGAAAACTTGATGTACTTAGCGCCTGTATTTGGTGTACTTGCGCTGGTGTTCGCCTTCGTTCTTGCGGGAAAGGTTAACCGTGAAGAAGAAGGAACAGAACGTATGGCAGAGATTGCAGCTGCCATCAGAGAAGGTGCAAATGCTTTCTTGAAAGCAGAATACCGTATCTTAGTTATTTTTGGAGTGGTTTTATTTGTTTTGATTGGTTTTGGTGTAGACTGGATGACAGCTGGCTGTTTCGTATTTGGAGCACTCCTCTCTACCCTTGCTGGCTACTTTGGTATGTCAGTTGCAACAAAGGCAAACGTTAGAACTGCAAATGCAGCCAGAGTTGGCGGCATGAACAAAGCCCTTTCTATCGCTTTCAGCGGCGGCGCCGTTATGGGTATGTCCGTAGTTGGCCTTGGCTTGCTTGGTGTTGGTACAATTTATGTATTAACACAAAATGCAAACATTTTGTTTGGTTTCGGTTTAGGTGCTTCTTCTATCGCTTTGTTTGGCCGTGTTGGTGGTGGTATTTATACAAAAGCTGCTGACGTTGGTGCTGACTTGGTAGGTAAGGTTGAAGCAGGCATTCCTGAGGATGACCCTCGTAACCCTGCGGTTATTGCTGATAACGTTGGCGATAACGTAGGTGACGTTGCAGGTATGGGTGCCGATCTTTTCGAGTCCTATGTTGGCTCTATCATTTCTGCAATTACATTAGGCATTGTTTACTTCCAGATGGAAGGCGCAGTGTACCCCTTAGTACTGGCAGCGGTTGGTATTTTGGCTTCCATTATTGGTACGTTCTTTGTTAAGGGCGATGAAAACTCTAATCCTCACAAGGCATTGAAGGCAGGCTCTTACTCTTCAGCTGTGCTGGTTGCAATTGCATCATTGGCATTAAGCTATTTATTCTTTGGCAACATGAAAGCCGGTATAGCAATTATTTCCGGTTTGGTTGTAGGTCTTGTGATTGGCGTTATTACTGAGGTATATACTTCCGGCGACTACAAATCCGTAAAGAAGATTGCGGATCAGTCCGAAACAGGCCCAGCAACAACAATTATCAGCGGTTTGGCTGTTGGTATGGAATCCACAGCAATTCCCATCGTGTTAATTTGTGTTGGTATCTTTATAGCGCATGCTGTTTCCGGTGTGTATGGTATTGCTTTGGCGGCTGTTGGAATGCTTTCCACAACAGGTATCACTGTTGCAGTTGACGCTTATGGTCCTATCGCAGATAATGCTGGTGGTATTGCTGAAATGAGTGGTTTGGATCACTCTGTAAGAAGTGTTACAGATAAGTTAGACTCCGTTGGTAACACAACAGCAGCCATGGGTAAAGGTTTTGCCATTGGTTCTGCGGCGTTAACAGCGTTGGCGTTATTTGTATCCTACGCAGAAGCAGTTAGTCTGACGGAAATCTCCATTCTTGAACCAAGAGTAATCATTGGTATGCTCATTGGTGGTATGCTTCCTTTCCTTTTCTCTGCATTTACCATGCAGTCTGTTGGTAAAGCGGCATTTGAGATGATCGAAGAAGTAAGACGCCAGTTCCGTACCATCCCTGGCATTATGGAAGGTACAGGCAAGCCTGACTATAAGAAGTGTGTTGAAATTTCTACAACAGCAGCATTGAAAGAGATGCTGGTTCCCGGTATTATGGCTGTTGCAGCTCCTTTGGTTGTTGGTATCCTTTTGGGTACAACTGCTTTGGGTGGTTTGTTGGCCGGTTCTTTAGTAACTGGTGTTTTGATGGCTATCTTTATGTCCAATGCAGGTGGTGCATGGGATAATGCTAAGAAATACATTGAAGAAGGCAATCACGGTGGTAAAGGCAGTGAAGCTCACAAAGCAGCAGTTGTTGGTGACACTGTTGGTGACCCCTTCAAGGATACTTCCGGTCCTTCTATCAACATTTTAATTAAGCTGATGACAATTGTTTCTTTGGTTTTTGCTCCACTGTTTATGACAATTGGCAGCATTCTGTAATGAGCAATTGATTTGAATTCGGATAGGTTTGAGAACAAAATGTGTCTTGAATTTATGTTTATAAGTTTTGAATAGTTTTTGTAGAGGGTGGTAACTTTGTTGCCACCTTCTTTTTGTTGTTCGTTTTTTGTGATAACCCCCTGCAGTGGATAGGGGGGAAATCGTTTTTGTTTTGGAGAAAGACTTTTACGTTAACGGAATAAATATTACCCACTGGGTCATTATTTGTTTGCTGGTTTTTTATAGGGGTGAGGCAAAGCTGAGTGGAGCCCTGAATAGGTGAAGGATAGGAGAACTGTGGGAATTGAGATTTTCTCTACCCATAAAAAAGGGCTTGTGCTATAATCAGTGATAAAGGGAGTTGAGAAAAATGGAAAAATTCACTGGTTTTTTACCGGAAACAATAGATTTTTTGTGGGAGCTTAGAATGAACAACAGTAAGGAATGGATGGATCAAAATAGGGAGCGCTACAAGGCAGTTCTTAAAACGCCCTTTGACCAATTCTCTGCTGCAATTACTGAAAGATTCGCTGAGGTCACAGGAGAAAAGATGGACTGGTCGGTATCTCGAATCAATCGTGATATTCGTTACTCCAAGGATAAAAGTCCTTATCGTTCATGCCGTTGGGTGGTTTTGAAAGAGCCACTTTTGTCAGGGACGGATTGGAAAATGAGACCAGCTTTTTATTTTGAGGTTACCCCTGAGGGCTATAGCCACGGCATGGGGGTTTATGAGGCAACCCCTGCTTATCTCAATGCATATCGGCAGAAAATACGAACTAAGCCTGTTGATTTTTTGAACATAGTTGGGGAATTTGAAAAGAAGAAGGAATTTATATTGATGGGTGATGATTATAAAAAGGTAGATGCCTCCGCATTACCCAAAGAGATAGGCCCATGGTATATTAAGAAAAATTTTTACGTGAATGAAGTAAAAAAAATTGAGGATATCATATTTTCGGAAGCACTGCCCCAGATGATCGTTGAAAAGTGGAAGGCTTTGGTACCTTTGTATCGCTATCTAAAAGACATCAAATGTGAATAAAAAACAAAAGTTCCCTCGAAACCGAAGGAACTTTAATTTTTTATTACCCAAAAGCTTTTGCTAAGGAAGCAACGGCATTTGTTTTTATCATTGTTTCGCCATGCTCCAAAAGGAAATATTTCGACAAAGTAGTGGAAATGTGTTTTTGACCGAATTCATCTAAAATAAGTTCAATATAATCATTACTTTCATCGGCGGTATATGTATCCGCCTGCAGAACGAGGAAAAATCTTTCATTGCTTTTAAACAATGCACTTTCCCCCCTATAGCAGTCGTCTAAACGCAGGCTGGCATCAATGGCATCATCCAGGGTTTGGAAAGAAAATATAAGTATATCATCACCCTCAAGATCTTTTGTTTCAACCAAGTCTAAGGGTTTCTTTTTCCATTTATGTGCCTCTTTGTTTTTAAACAGCAAATCCATAGGATTTTCACTTTTGTTTTTTTGATCAATTTTTGTAACGATAATCATAATGCCGTCAATACCCACTGGAACTGCCTCAACCATAAGGGGTGTGCTTTCGTTAATAAAATCGTATTCATCCAAGGCCTGTTCCATAATATCCCGGAAAAGCTTTTGTGTTTTGTCAGATGGATTGATCAAATCCTCCAGTTTTAAGTCTCGTTCTACCAAATCAGCCCTGGTAAGAGTTAACTTTAATTGATTTTCGCTTACACGTTCTATTTTCATTTAAATCACTTCCTTATCTCTTCAATTAGAAAAACGGGTCGTGTTTTGAATTCCACTATACTTTTTACTTGAAATATAGTATAGTATAATGAATTGGAGAGAAGATGTAAAGAGGGTAATACCGCCATATTTTATTAATTTTAACAAAGAAGGAGTGATAGCTGTGATGAAAAAGCGGCTTATTCCAATAATATTGACTGTTCTGATTTGGGCAGGTATGTATTATTATTACTTACCACCGTTAAATATTCATTCTCGTGACAGTTGGGTGTTTATTTTAACAATACTTGTAGTAGGGATTGTTATTAACTTTTGGACTATATTCCGTGCAGTTTTTTTGGATAGAACAAGCCCTGAGCGGGCGGCAAACAGGAAGATTATGAAAAAGCTTTTGATTGTTCCTGTGGCACTGGCAATATTTTATGCTGTTGGGACATTGCTTTCCTCGCCTATTATACGGGCGTCTGCCTACAACCGACTTTTAACGGTGGAAACCAGTGATTTTACAACAGATATTCGTGAGGTTGACTATAACAAAATACCCATTTTGGATAGTGACTCTGCTGCAAAGCTTGCTGAGAGAGAAATGGGGAGTATGGTGGATATGGTCTCCCAGTATGAAGTAAGCTCGTTTTTTAACCAGATAAATTATCAGGGAAAACCTGTAAGGGTTACCCCTCTGCGTTACGGTGATTTGATTAAATGGATTACCAACCGCAGCACAGGCATTCCTGCATATATCCAAATTGATATGACAACACAAAATGTTGATTTGGTTAAGTTGCAGCAGGGAATAAAGTACTCTCCTTTTGAGCATTTTGGACGAAACCTATATCGTTATGTTCGATTCCGTTATCCAACTGCAATGATTCGCACAACTAATTTTGAAATTGATGAAAGCGGCGTTCCTTATTGGGTATGTGCTGTTCAGGATAAAACCATCGGTTTGTTCGGTGGTACCGATATCAAAGGAGCGATTGTAGTAAATGCTGTAACAGGTGAGCATGTTTATTATGACATAGCCGATGTGCCTCATTGGATTGATAAGGTATATGACGCCAACCTTTTGATTGAGCAGTATGACTATTACGGTACCTTGAAGAAAGGCTATCTAAACAGTATATTTGGTCAAAGGGAGTGCTTGAAGAGCACAGAGGGCTACAATTATATTGCCCTTGATGATGACGTTTGGGTATATACCGGCGTTACCTCCATTGGCGGGGATGAATCCAACGTTGGTTTTGTTCTAATGAATTCCAGAACGAAGGAAACGAAGTACTATCAGGTTTCCGGAGCTAAGGAAATTTCCGCTATGTCCTCTGCGGAAGGTCAGGTTCAGCATTTAGGCTATAACGCAACCTTCCCCATTTTACTGAATATTGCCAACGAGCCAACCTACTTCCTCTCGCTGAAGGATGCGGCAGGGCTGGTTAAAAAATATGCCATGGTAAATATTCAAAAATATCAAATTGTAGCCATTGGAGACACTGTGGCTGAGTGTGAAAAGGTATACCGTAATTTAATGGCCGGCAACGGGATCAATACCATTGATTCCGGCAATGCTTTGAAAATTAGCGGCACCATTACCATGATGAAAGATATTGTAGCAGATGGAAACACCTATTATTATTTAATGCTGGATGGCAGTGAACTCCTTTTCGAAATTGAGGTAAAAAATCAATTGGGAATTCTGAAAAAACAGGTTGGAGATACTATTTCTTTAGAATATGTGGCAGAACCAAACGGTGTGAATGCTGTTATTGAATTAAAGTAAATAAAGAAAAGATGAGGAAAGCAGCCACTATTCCATTGGTGGCTGTTTTACTGCGTTTATTATATTTTTCTGAAAAAGTTTCCCATATGTTGACACTTTAATAGGAAGAATGTAAAATAATAAGATATAATGTGATTCTTATGAGCAAAAGTAGGAATCTCCTAATCCAGCGGAGGTAAATTATGAGCGGTGATAAAAACAGCAATACCAACCCCGGTTCTCGAGGTACAAACGATAACGAATACTATGAAGATTTATATAACGATCTACCAAAGGAAGTGGTGGATATTTTAATGCAGACACACCCATTAATGAGTAAGGACGGAAACACAGAGATCAGTCGATCTAAAAGACGTCCTTCCAGAGAAGATATAGAAGAGGTACGGGAGGCAAGAATGCAACAGGTAAGCAGTGAAATCAACGAGATTAGAAAGGCGCCCCAGCAAGAAGGGGATCCTACCAGATACGTATCAAGACGTACAAGAAATAATTATGATCCTTCCGGAGAAGATACGAATAATATGGCATCTTCAGGGCATAAAATGGAACAGGACGAGTATGACGATGGCATCCAGTATGTGAGTGTAGTGCCTGCTCGCAAAAAATCCAAAATGGTGGAAGAGGCTTCTCAACAAACCTTTGCCCCTGCAAAACGCAAAAAGTTCCGAAAAGAAGAAAATGCTTTTGAAGATTTTACACCCAATGGCAGAGGCCGCTACGAGGATTTGGATTTTGCAGAGAAGGCAAAGCAGGAAAACCTAGACAGCCTTTATGATGACTATGATGATGAAGAGGATTATCACGGTGGAGTGAATAAGCTGAGTATAATTTTAGGTATCATTGGGCTAATATTAATTGTGTTCCTGATTTTTAAGTGTGTGAGCTTAAGCAGCAAGCTGGAAGATGCCCAGAATCAGGTGACTGCAAGTGGAGATTTGAGTAGCAAGTATGAAAAAATTCAACTTGAAAAAATGCAACTGGAAGAAGAATTGGCAGACTTGAAAGGCACCAATCCAGCAAAAAGCGCGTCTAGCTCAGACAATTCCAACACAAATACCCCTAGTGCAAACAATTCTAGTACAACAAAGCCCAATACAACAACCAATACCTCAGGGAATAGTACCAATGCATCAGAATATGTTGTGCAAGAGGGTGACACTGCGTGGAGTATTGCCCAGAAGGTATTGGGAAATGGTGCTCAATACCAGAAAATTTTGGATGCGAATAATTTAAAGGAAACAGATACCATCAGCGTTGGAACAAAGCTGAAAATTCCTAGATGATAAAAGATAGGAGAATAGAAAATGGAAAACGATCTGCAGAAAAAAACTCTGGCAGAATTGAGAGAGATGGCGAGGGAAATGGATGTTAAGTCCATTTCCACTCTTAAAAAAAGTGAATTGATTGAAAAGATTTCAGAAAAGCAGTCTCAGGCGGAACGTGTTGCCGTTAAGCGTGTGACTGCTTATGGTTTTTCTCTGCAGGAGAATCAAGAGCCGGTGAAAAAACCTGAAACGCCCATTGAGGTGAAAGATGAGGGTTATGCGCACAGGGAAAGAGTAGTACAAAGGGAAGAAAAGGCTACGGTAATGGAAAACAGCGTACCCGGTGAGGGGATACTGGAGGTAATGCCCGACGGTTTTGGCTTCCTTAGAACTCAGAATTTTCTTCCCGGAGCCGGAGATATTTATGTATCTCCTTCCCAAATCAGAAGGTTTAACTTAAAAACAGGGGATGCGGTGAAAGGAAATATTCGTACAGCAAGGGAGGGTGAGAAGTTTGGAGCCCTTTTATTTGTGAAATCGGTCAATGGAGATTTTCCTGATCAGGCGGCGAAACGCCCCAATTTTGAGGATTTAACACCTATTTACCCTGAAGAAAAGCTGCACTTTGAGGTTAGTCGAGAGGAGCTTTCTGGAAGAATTATCGATCTTTGTGCCCCCATTGGTAAGGGGCAAAGAGGAATGATTGTGGCACCTCCTAAGGTGGGTAAAACGGTTCTTTTAACCCAAATGGCCAATGCCCTAACAAAAAACCATAAAGAAGTACATCTTATCGTACTTTTGATTGATGAGCGCCCTGAAGAAGTAACAGACATTCAGCGCTCCATAGAGGGTGAGAATGTTCAAATTGTGTACTCTACCTTTGATGAACAGCCTGAACACCATAAACGAGTGACGGAGATGGTTTTGGAAAGAGCAAAGCGTCTGGTAGAACAAGGCAAGGATTTGGTTATTCTCCTAGACAGCCTAACAAGACTGGCTAGAGCATACAACCTCACGATACCGCCCAGCGGCAGAACCCTTTCAGGCGGTTTGGATCCAGCGGCGTTGTACATGCCAAAGCGATTCTTCGGTGCCGCCAGAAATATTGAAAATGGTGGCAGTTTAACCATCTTGGCTACGGCTCTTGTAGATACAGGAAGCAAAATGGATGAAGTTGTTTTTGAGGAATTTAAGGGTACTGGCAATATGGAATTGGTGCTGGACAGAAGGCTTTCTGAACGGCGTATTTTCCCCGCAGTAGAGATTATCAAATCAGGGACAAGACGGGAAGAGAAGCTTTTGACCGAGCAGGAGTTGGAATGCAATTTTACCCTAAGGAAAATGGCGTCTACCATGAGTCAGATGGAAATGGTAGAAGGCTTTTATGATTTGATGAGGAAGACCAAAAATAACCAAGAGTTTATGGAGCGTTTACCCTTTTGGGAGAAGACCTTGGGACTGTTTGATAAGTGATTCGTTTTTTGGAATTTTTTATTGCAAAGGGAAAGAACTTATGATACACTACTGGTGTTGTCTATAAATAATAAAAAATTATTGATCAACAAATTTAAAAAATGAGGTGAAAGAAATGAGAGAAGGAATCCATCCCCAGTACAATCAGATTAAAGTAAGATGTAACTGTGGTAATGAATTTGTTACAGGTTCTACAAAGGAAGAAATCAGAGTCGAAGTTTGCTCTAAGTGTCATCCTTTCTACACAGGCAGCCAGAAGTTACTTTTGGAAGCTGGCGGTAGAGTAGAAAAATTCAACAAAAAATACGGCAGAAAGTAATTTCTGCAAGATTGGAAGAGTCAAGAGGATGATTACTCGCTCTTCTGAATTTAACGAGAATGAGAAATGTGCAGAGAGCTAATCCCTGCACTTTTTTATTTATTTCAGGAAAACTTTTAAGAAACTTGTTGATTGGTTTTCTTCGCTAGAAGACCCTAAGAGTAATTGGATGGACTATAAAGGCATAGGGCATAGTTGATTGTATCTAATCTTATTAAGCAAAAGTGAGTGAAAGTTTTTTTAGCAGAGTAAAGATGCAAGCATTTCCTTTCTGCATTTTATGACAATTTCAGGTAAATACAGATTATAATTCTAAAATAATTTTTAGTTTTCTACCTTTTATGCTATAATATTTAATTGCAATAGAAATTTACAGACGAAAAGAGTTGATACAGTGTCAAATGATAATAATGAAAAAAGAGTAAGACCCACAAGCATCGGTGGACAAGCAATTATCGAGGGTGTTATGATGCGTGGTAAACGCATTTATGCCATGGCAGTGAGAAATCCCGCAGGTGGAATTACCATTGAGAAAAACGAATGGGGTGGAATTGCCAACAAAGGTATTTTTAAATATCCTATTTTTCGTGGGATTGGTGCTTTTGTGGATTCCCTGATTACAGGTACAAAGATATTGATGCACTCCGCAGAAATTGCCGGAGAGGATTGGGCAGAGGAAGAACTTTCTCCCTTTGAAAGATATTTGCAAAACAAATTCGGCGATAAAATTAATGATATTTTGATCTATTTTAGTGTTACCGTATCTTTAATTTTAGGTATGGGCTTGTTTTTTGTTCTTCCGGTATGGTTGGGTAGTTTTTTTAAGACCATTGTGCCGGTATGGGGGTTAGGTGTAATTGAAGGGCTTTTGAGAATTGGCATATTCTTGTTGTATTTATTTCTGATTTCCAGAATGAAAGAAATCAAAAGAGTATTTCAGTACCATGGTGCCGAACATAAGACCATTAACTGTTTCGAAAGTGGTAAGGAATTAACAGTGGAAAACGTAATGCCTTGCACACGACTGCATAAGCGTTGCGGAACCAGTTTTTTGCTTTTTGTTATGATTATTAGTATGATTGTGTTCTTTTTTGTGCGGACGGATTCTGTGGCATTACGATTGGTTTCCAGGATTTTTTTAGTACCTTTTATTGCAGGCATCTCCTATGAAGTCATTCGATGGGCAGGAAGATCCGAAAGCAAGCTCGTTGAGGCAATCAGCTATCCCGGGCTATGTTTACAAAAAATTACCACGGCAGAACCGGATGCATCCCAAATCGAAACCGCAATTGCGGCGATGAAGGGAGTACTGGAAGATGAAGAAGAATAAGACTGTTGCAAATGCTTTGCTGGAAGGCAAGCGCCGTCTACAGTTGGCAGGTAAGGATAATTTTGCCTTTGAAGCAGAGCTTTTATTAATGGAAGTGTGCAAAATGAGCCGCATACAGCTTTTTACCCAAGGTGAAATACCCATTTCACTTGAGGAGGAATCGGATTACAATGATTATTTAAAACAACGGGAACTTAACCGCCCTTTACAGTATATTTTGGGACAATGCGAATTTATGGGTTTACCCTTTTGTGTTGGAGAAGGGGTATTGATTCCCCGAGGAGATACGGAGCTTTTGGTGGAAACGGTGTTGTCTATTTCTAAGGAGAATAACATACAACGGGTAATTGATTTAGGAACGGGAAGCGGATGCATCCCCATTTGTCTATCCCATTATGGAAAGTTGGACTGCGTAGGCGTGGATATCAGCCCAAAGGCTTTGGATTTTGCAAGGAAAAATGAAGAAGTGAATCAAGTTAAGCTAGAGTGGCTGGAAAGTGATCTATTCGATCAGGTTCCCTCCTTATGGAAGGGGAGCTTTGATGCCATTGTTTCCAACCCGCCTTACATAGCAAAGGCAGAAATTGAAACGTTGATGCCTGAGGTTCGGGATTTTGAGCCTCAAAATGCTTTGGACGGAGGAGACGATGGTTTAGCGTTTTATCAGCGTATTATAAGGGATAGTGGTCACTGGCTAAAAACTGGAGGATGGCTGTTTTTTGAAATTGGCTACGACCAAGGTGAGGCGTTGCTTTCTATGATGGAAGGGGCCGGATTTGACCAATGCACGTTAAGGAAGGATTTGGCAGGCTTAGACAGAGTTGTTTTTGGAAAATTAAAAGAGAATATAGATGAGGTGTAACCATGTTTGATCGATTGGCGGAGATTGAAAGCAAATACAACGATTTGGCGGATCAGGTGAATGACCCTGAAATGATTGCCAACCAATCGGAATGGCGCAAGCGTATGAAAGAATATAGTGATATGACTCCTGTGGTGGAGGCTTATCAAGAATATAAAAAAGTAAAGGCCGCTGTGGAAGAAGGGTTGGAGCTTTTGAACGACAAGCTTGACGAAGAATTTCGTGAGCTGGTAAAAGAGGAATTTACGCAGAACAAGGAACGTTTGGAAGAGCTGAAGCGGGAAATTACCATATTGCTTTTGCCCAAGGACCCCAATGATGAAAAAAATGTTATTGTTGAAATCAGAGGTGGTGCCGGTGGTGATGAAGCCGCACTGTTTGCCGGAGACTTATTCCGTATGTATGCCCGGTATGCCGAGGACAGACGATGGAAAGTAGAATTGATGAATGCCAGCGAAAGTGATTTGGGCGGCTTTAAAGAGGTTTCCTTTATGATAACAGGGAAAGGTGCATATTCCCGCATGAAATATGAAAGCGGTGTGCATCGGGTACAGCGTATTCCCACCACAGAAAGCGGTGGACGTATTCATACATCTACGGTAACGGTTGCGGTTATGCCGGAGGCGGAGGAGGTAGATGTTCATATTGATATGAATGAAGTTCGAGTGGATGTGTTCCGGGCTTCCGGTAACGGGGGGCAGTGTGTAAATACCACAGATTCGGCGGTGCGTATGACCCATTTGCCTACGGGTATCGTGGTTTCTTGCCAGAACGAAAAATCCCAGTTGAAAAACAAGGAACAGGCATTAAAGGTTTTATATGCCCGGGTGTATGAAAGAGAAAGACAGGCCCATGACGCTGCCATTTCAGCAGACCGCCGTTCTCAGGTTGGAACGGGGGACAGAAGTGAGCGTATCCGCACCTACAATTTCCCCCAAGGTCGCATTACTGATCATAGAATCGGCTTGACCTTGTATAAGATAGATAGTATATTAGACGGAGATTTAGATGAAATTATGAATGCTTTGATTACCACAGACCGTATGGAAAAAATGCAGGCAGGTGGACTGGAGGAATAAAGAAAGAAGTGAAGTTATGAAAGAAATATGGCAGTTATTTATTACATTTTGCAGAATTGGTGCCTTTACCTTTGGTGGCGGCTATGCTATGCTGCCCCTATTGCAAAGAGAGGTAGTTACCAGGCGAGGATGGGCAACAGAGGATGAAATTCTTGACTATTTTGCCATAGGCCAATGTACCCCAGGGGTTATTTTTGTAAATACAGCTACTTTTGTTGGGTATAAACGAAAAGGGGTTTTAGGGGCCATTGCGGCAACAGCAGGAACCGTATTCCCTTCACTGATTATTATTATGATTATTGCGGCGGTTTTGAAGAATTTTGCCCAGTTGGCGGCTGTTCAGCATGCGTTTGGTGCAATTCGTGTGGTTGTAGGCGTTTTAATTGTAAATGCAGTAGTGGGAATGTGGAAAAAATCTGTGGTGGATAAAGTTTGTGCCATAATCGCAGTGGTTGCCTTTGTCCTTTCTGCAATTTTTGAGATATCGCCTATTTGGATTGTTCTTGGGGCTGGTTTCCTTGGTCTAGCGGCTCCTATGATTAAGGGGGCGAGAACAAAATGACACAGTGGTTTCTTTTATTTTATGAATTTTTTAAAATAGGGCTGTTCTCCGTTGGCGGTGGATTAGCGACTTTACCATTTTTATATAAGCTTGCAGACAAATATGATTGGTTTAATACCAAAATGATTGTAGATATGATTGCAATTTCCGAATCTACGCCAGGACCTTTGGGTGTTAATATGGCCACGTATACTGGGTTTCATTTTGGTGGCGTTTTAGGCGGTATTGTTGCTACGGTTGGCTTGGTGTTCCCATCTGTTGTAATTATTATCATTATTTCTAAGTTTCTGCAAAAATTCAGGAGCAACCCTCATGTTGAAGATGTGTTTTATTTATTGAGACCTGCGGTAACGGGATTGATCGGTGCTGCAGGGTTTGGAGTACTGCTTACAGCATTACTTCATGTAAACGGGATTAATGAACTTTCTATGGGAACGTTTCTTGGTTTCATTGGAATAAAGGAATGTATCTTATTTGTAATAATGCTTTTATTAACGAATAAATTTCAAAAGCACCCAGTGATTTATATCGCGGTGGGGGCGGCAATAGGTATCATATTTGCATTTTGATGCGGAATGAAAGGCTTTTTCCATCCATATGATAGAGTATATGGAATAAGGGGGAAGGTCGAATGAGTCTATGGCTGTCGATTCCTGTGTATTGGGTGCTGCTGTGGGCAGCGAGTAGGCATAAGAGAGCCTATCCGTTGCCCTTTCGTTTTCTGGAGGGAGCTGTTTTAGCATATCTTTGTTTTTTATTTTTGCCTCCTGCTTTTTTGGATAGTTTGGTTTGGGCCGGTCTTGGCTCAATACTGGGGATAACAATGGGCGTATGGGCGGAAAATAAATACCCCGACCAAGGGCGAAGTAGGGAGTTTAGAAGTGCCGCCATATTTACAGCGGCTTTTTTATTCGAGGTCTTTTCCAATGGGTCATGGGTGATGGCCAGAGGTATTATTGGGGGCATTGCTTTATATTGTGCCAGCAGTGGATTGTTTCCTGAGGGTATGTCTTTAAAGGATACCATTTGTACTGCTTTGGGAGGGGTTTTAGGATTTATACTAGGTGTTGCAATTTGTTTTCTTTAAAAGAGAAGGATATTTGCAAAATTGGGTATGCTTTGATATAGTAAAATAAAAAAGTGCCGAGAAAAATACAATAGAGAAGGGCATTCTACTAAAGGAGGTTTCTTATGGGGCAAATTGGGATAGAAAAAGAAACACTAAAGACAATGATAAGGGAAAATGTAAAAACACTTTACAGAAAAAATCTTGAAACGGCATCAGCGGAAGAAATTTATCAAGGGGCAGTATTTTCTTTGCGGGATTTGATTACGGATAAATGGATTAAAACCCACGATACTTATAGTGAGAAAGATGCAAAGATTGTATATTATCTTTCTATGGAATTCTTAATGGGGCGTTTTTTGGGAAATGCCTTGATTAATATGGGGATGAATACTGTTATCAAAGAGGTTTTTGCTGAACTAGGCATTGATTATAATACGGTAGAGGATGCTGAGCCGGATCCCGGGCTTGGCAATGGTGGCCTGGGACGACTGGCTGCTTGTTTTTTAGATTCTTTATCCACTTTGGAGCTGCCTGCATATGGCTGTGGTATTCGTTACCATTATGGGATTTTTGAGCAAAAAATTGAGAATGGATATCAAGTGGAGGCGCCGGATAACTGGCTGGAGGATGGAGATCCTTGGGGGATTCGGAGAAATGAGTATGCAGTGGAAATAAAATTTGGCGGGCATGTACGGGCAATGCCAAAGGAAAGTGGCGGGTATCGCTTTGTACAGGAGGGATATCAATCTGTTATGGCCACTCCTTATGATTATCCTGTGGTGGGATACGGTAATAATACGGTGAACACTTTACGTTTATGGGATGCACGAGCAAAAAACAGAATTGATTTAAAATATTTTAATGAAGGAAACTATCAAAAGGCAGCGGAAGAAGAAACTCTGGCAAAAACACTAACGGATGTGCTTTATCCAGCAGATGAACATTATCAAGGGAAGGAATTGCGGTTGCGTCAACAGTATTTCTTTATTTCCGCAACAGTTCAACGGGTGATTGCGAGATTCAAAGAAAACCATGGGGATTTTAATTTATTACCAGAAAAGGTTGCCTTTCAGCTTAATGATACCCATCCTAGCATTGCTGTAGCGGAATTAATGCGGGTTTTAGTGGATGAAAATGACTTACCTTGGGATCAGGCTTGGGAAATTACTCAGAAAGTTTGTGCATATACAAACCATACCATTATGTCGGAGGCACTGGAAAAGTGGCCATTGGATTTATTTAGTCGTTTATTACCTCGTATATATCAAATTGTTGAAGAGATTAACCGTCGCTTTTGCCTTGAATTGACTGAAAAATACGGAAATAATCCGGAAAAAATACGTCGTTTGGCAATTATTGCAGATGGTCAAATCCGTATGGCATATATGGCGATTGTGGGTAGCCATTCGGTAAATGGTGTGGCAGCCCTTCATACCGAAATATTAAAAAATCAGGAACTAAAAGATTTTTACAAGTTATATCCTGAGAAGTTTAATAATAAGACCAATGGGATAACTCAAAGAAGGTGGCTGTTGCATGCCAATCCACAGCTGGCGGAGCTGATTACAGAAAAAATCGGCGATGGCTGGATTACAGATTTGTTACAACTGGAAAGAATCTTACCTTATTCTGAGGATAAAGAGTTTCAAGAAAGATTTATGGAAATTAAACGAGCTAATAAGGTTGCTCTGGCAAAATATATAAAATCTGCAAAGGGAATTGATATCAATCCTGACAGCATTTTTGATATTCAAGTGAAGCGTTTGCATGAGTACAAACGTCAGCTTTTGAATGTACTGCATATTATCGGGCTTTATAACAAATTGAAGATGAACCCAGGATTGGATATAATGCCAAGAACCTTTATTTTCGGAGCAAAGGCAGCAGCAGGGTATCGAAGAGCAAAACTAATTATTAAGTTGATTAATAGCGTTGCGGATGTTGTGAATAGCGATGAAAGTATTGGTGGTAAGATCAAGGTTGTTTTCCTGGAAAATTACCGTGTATCCTTGGCTGAGCGGCTTATTCCTGCCGCGGATGTAAGTGAACAGATTTCTACAGCTGGCAAAGAAGCATCTGGCACGGGTAATATGAAGTTTATGCTAAACGGCGCATTGACTGTGGGCACCATGGATGGTGCTAATGTTGAAATTTTCGATGAGGTTGGAGAAGAAAACATCTTTATATTTGGCATGAGTGCTGAAGAGGTCCAGGAAAAATATAATGGGGAATATGATCCATGGAGTGTTTATAATATGAACCAAGAGGTTCGTATGGCAATGACTGCCTTGATTGACGGCACATTCTCCAATGATACCAGTCTTTTTCGTGAATTATATGACGCGTTGCTAAATGGTTTTGGGGGAAGCAGAGCGGATGAGTATTTTATACTTGAGGATTATGCGGATTACCAGCGGGCTCAATTAGCTGTGGACTTTTCCTATAGGAATAAAGAAAAATGGGCTAGAATGGCCATTTATAACACTGGAAAAAGTGGCAAGTTTTCCAGTGATCGTACTATAAAAGAATATGCCAAAGAGATTTGGAATTTACCTTCGGTTTCTATTGATTTTTAAAAAGAGCTTCCGCTTTGAACAAGCGGAAGTTTTTTTGTGGAAAACTTCAATTAATATATGATTCTAAACATAGGCGCTAAGGCGTATAAAGAAAAGCCAACAATAAAACCTGTGGCATTAAATGATAATGAGAATTACATGAGGGGGTTCTAATTTTTTACTTGATGTTTATGTGTAATCGTGTTTGTTCCTTATTAAGGAGATGAAATCAAAGGGGAAGTTATTATAAGAAGGTTAATTCCATGCATGACAATTAAGACATAAAACTACAATATTAGTGCTATTTTTTATCGTCTTAATAAATGATTAAGAATTGAAATAGGGCAAGGTGGGACATTTTCTGCGTAGCTTATTTTTTGGTTAAATAATAATACTTCTCAAGAGCAAACGACAGGAAATCCAGCAAAATCAAGGGTTTGGAAGAAAGTATTAAAATAAAGTGCTATTTCATTTATAGATTTTTAGAATTGAAATAATGCTAGAAATACTATTGGTAAACGACATTTTGTCGAATTATGGGACATAATGCGGTAGATTGAGTGTTCACAATGAATTTTTTGTGCTATAGTTGGATTGCAAAAAACAAGGAGGGAATGTAATATGAAACGTAATTTTGGTAAAGGTTGTATTGTAGCTGTATGTTTGGGTCTTGCACTCGCATTTAGTGGTTGTACTAAGAAAGAGGAAGCTCCTGAGGTTCCTGCACAGGAGACACCTGCTGATGCAACAGCACCTGCAGATGACGCAACAGCACCTGCTGATGAAGTAGCACCTGCTGAAGGCGAAGCACCTGCTGATGCAACAGCACCTGCTGCAGACGCAACAGCACCTGCTGATGCAGCTGCACCTGCTGAGACAGCACCCGCAACACCTGCTCAATAAGAAGCGCTTAAAAAACAAGGCATCCCGATTACGGGGTGCCTTGTTTTTTATAGTATATGAAATTAAAAAGGGAAAATTGTAAAAAAGTGTTGACAAGTTTAAATTATTCTGTATAATAAGAAAAGTCACTGCGAGATGCAGTTGAAAAAAGCAACATAATTAAGGCGAATTAAGCAAATCATTCGAAGAAAAGAAAGAAAAAACTTTGAAAAAGAGCTTGACAAGCCATAATGAATATGGTAAGATAATCTTCGCTGACAACGAAAGACGACAGCAAGAAAAAAACACTTGATCCTTGAA
>NZ_JANGAD010000015.1 GCF_024461735.1 Anaerotignum propionicum | reverse complement strand
AAAGCCCCTTCTAGGGGCAGAGCAAACCACCAGCTGAGCTGGTGGTGATGATTATATTCAATAATGGATGCATAACAATATATAGGCATAAAGAAAATCAATTTGGCAAGGTTATATTATAAAGAAAGAATGACTTATCCTTCTCTTTCATTCAAAGTGGTTTTCAGCTGATAGCAACGATACAAGCTAATCATAAAACCCCCAGCATAAATCAGCATTGAAAAAGCCAGAAAAGGCTTTGGACATGTCAAGCTGGTTAATTTCTGATAAAGCCAACAGCCAAGGACAAGTAAGCCGCTAATTGCCGAACAGATTGAAATAATAAAAAATTGTTTTGCAGCAAGTGTGGCAGTGGAGGCATCTACATTAAAATCGGGAAGGAGACGGCAGGACATTTTTTTAGTTTGCCGTGTTTCACTATAAAAAAACATAGAGATTAGAAATAAAACAGAGGTATAAATAAGCATAAGCGCCTCCTTTTTTAATTAAATGTGAAAATTTGACTAGTAACAATGTAAAAGTATCTTTTTATTTTATATACAGTAGTGTAACATTTTATCATATGTTACGCAAGAAATTAAATCGACAAAGCACTAGGAGCGCCTGGCAAAATAAACATAAAAATAAATGTATTTATAAAAAAACATGACATATTTGCGCTTGAGCGTTGTATTCTATAGAAAAGTATGTTACTTTTATAGAGTAAAGCACAGCCGTATCGATGCGGTTATGTGCAAAAGAAATAAGGGGAGAGGTATTATGGATCAAGGATTAGAGAAAAGATATGGGCTTTTAACTGCAATTGCTATGGTAGTTGGCATTGTTATTGGCAGTGGCGTGTTTTTTAAGGCGGAAAAGGTTTTAGTTGCAACAGGAGGAAATCTGAGCCAAGGTATTTTGGCGTGGTTTCTGGGTGGTTTGGTTATGATTGCCTGTGCGTATAATTTTGCGGTTTTGGCAACACATCATGAAAAGGTAAGCGGCATTGTTGATTATGCAGAAACAATGGTAGGACCTAAATATGGTTATTTCTTTGCATGGTTCATGGCTACAATTTATTTTCCGGCGATGACCTCTGTTTTAGCTTGGGTTTCTGCTAGATATTTTTGTGTATTGTTGGGTTGGAACATTGTTGGACCTGAGGCGATGACGATTGCTGGATTATTTTTGGTAAGCAGTTATGTGCTTAATGCTATTTCCCCAAGACTGGCGGGAAAATTGCAAGTATCCACTACAATAATCAAGCTTATACCTTTGGCCTTAATGGCAATAGTAGGAACCATTTTTGGTCTGAAAAGTGGTATTTTGATGGAAAACTTTAATGGAACAGTACTTACTGAGGTGAAGGGGAATCCTTTGTTTACCGCAGTTGTTGGTACCAGCTTTGCTTATGAGGGTTGGATTTGTGCAACCAGCATCAATGCTGAGCTAAAAGATGCGAAACGTAATTTGCCATTGGCACTGGTGATTGGCACAGTATTTACTGTTTTGATGTATGTACTTTACTATGTTGGTTTGGCAGGAGCAGTTGAAAACAGTGTAATGATGGAAGGCGGAGAAGCAGGAGCGAAAATCGCATTTTCTACCGTTTTTACAAATGCAGGTGGAACGTTGCTTTTTGTGGTTGTGGTTATTTCCTGTTTAGGCACTTTAAATGGTTTAATGTTAGCATGTACCCGTAGCTTTTACGCTATGGCTGCAAGAAATGAAGGCCCTATGCCTCATATATTCAATGCGGTGGATAAGGTTACAAATATGCCAACCAATTCATCTGCGATGGGTGTTTTAATGGCGGCAATTTGGCTTACTTATTTTTACGGTGCAAATTTAACGGAACCATGGTTTGGTTTGTTTTGCTTCGACAGTTCCGAATTGCCGATTATAACAATTTATGCCATGTATATACCCATTTTCTTACTGCAGATGAAAAAAGGGAAGGAATTAGGAGTATTTAATCGTTACGTAGCGCCAATTTTAGGAATAGTGGCTAGTTTATTTATGGTAGTTGCGGCGGTTGTTTCATTAGGAAAGGCAATTATCTATTACTTAATTTTATTTGCAGTTATAATGTGTATTGGGTTTGCATTGAAAAACTACGGACACGAAAAAGCAAATAAATGAGTTTTAATGTATAGTATTAATGATGGGGTTTTCAGGCTATAGCTTTAAGGGAAAGAAGATTGGTTTTCTGTTCCTATCCCCATGTATCATAAACAAAGAAAGAAGCCCCCATTTAAATGGATTTCAAGGATAAATCTTTATAATGGAAATTGGGCTTTTTTCTTGTGTTGATTAGGCAGAAAAGGTTGACATATAGATGTTAAGTTGTATACTGTAATAAGTAACATATGTCGAAAATGAGGAGGGACTTTTATGGCGAGACCAAGAAAGTGCAGAAAAGTTTGTGCATTACCTGAAAATTGCGGGTTTGCTCCAATGAAGGAGATGAACGATGAAAATCGTGTTATTATGGCGGTAGATGAATACGAGACCATTCGACTGATTGATTTAGTTGGATATACGCAGGAAGAATGCGCAGCTCAAATGCACATTGCCAGAACAACAGTACAGGGCATATATAACGAAGCAAGAAGAAAGCTGGCAGATGCCTTAGTAAATGGGAAATCCCTTCACATTGAAGGCGGCGATTTCGACCTTTGTCAAGGTGATAGCTTGCATTGTGGGAAGAAATGCGAAAAATTTTGTTATAAGAAAAGAAATATTTCTAAGGAGATGTAATTATGAGTGAGAATTGTTCACATAACTGCGGAAGCTGTTCTTCCGACTGTTCAAGCCGAAAGCCGGCTGATTTTTTGGTGCCACCAAATGAGCATAGTCAAATTAAAAAAGTAATTGCCGTAGTCAGCGGCAAGGGTGGCGTTGGGAAATCAATGGTGACTTCCTCCATGGCTGTTTTGATGAATCGGTTAGGTAAAAAAACAGCGATTCTTGATGCGGATATCACAGGTCCATCTATTCCAAAGGCTTTTGGCATGACACAGAAGGCATATGGAACTAAGACTGAAATAATTCCTTGTGAAACCAGAACAGGGATAAAGGTAATGTCTGTAAACCTTTTGTTGGACAATGAAACAGATCCTGTGGTATGGCGTGGACCAATTATTGCAGAGACTGTTAAGCAGTTTTGGAAGGACGTTGTTTGGGGTGATGTTGACTATATGTTTATTGACATGCCTCCAGGTACGGGAGACGTGCCTTTGACAGTTTTCCAATCCATTGCCATTGACGGAATTATTATTGTTACATCTCCCCAGGAATTGGTAGGAATGATTGTGGATAAGGCTGTGAAGATGGCTGAAATGATGAATGTGCCAATATTAGGAATTGTAGAAAACCTTTCATATTTTGTTTGTTCCGAGTGTAGTGAAATACATAAAATTTTTGGGGAAAGCAATATAGATGCCATCGCTAAAAAACACAATATACCTACAGTTTGCAAATTGCCCATTGACCCTAGCATTGCGGCACGTTGTGACAGGGGAGAAACAGAGGAATTTGAGGGAGAATGGCTATCGCCAATGGTTTCATTTTTAGAAGAAAAATGACGGGACACTCCCTTTATGCATAATAGATAAAAATAGATTTTAAGCTTAAAAAGCAAAAGTGCTGAAGTTAACTTTTAAAGCATTTTTATAGAGCATAAGGTGTGAATAACCCTTTAAAAAAGAACAGTGTAGCTAAAACTTATTGTTTTAGAACCCTCTGTTCTTTTTTATTTCTGCGCTGAAATATGTTTCATTAGAGCAACAGAACCCTCTGGATTCTTATGGTTCTGGTTTTTTTAGAAATAAGTGTAGATATCAAATGCTGAAAGTAGTGTCTAAAAAACTTAATAGTATGACTGAAAATCTATATTTCATATTGTGAAAAGGTAGAAGTATAAAATTTAATTGGTTTTTATTGATAAATGTGCAATCAACCAAAAATAGCAATACTCTTTAAAAAATGAGAGAAAAAGATACTATGAACAAAAAAAGTGGTATTGTCTGTTTATACGACAGGAAAGGAAAAGAAAATACGAAATAATTGCTGTAAATATGCACAACGAGGTAAATATGTGGTTTTTCTTTTAACTATGCATCACTATAAATACAATAAAATGTTGAAAACGAGTTATTATTTAGTACTATTATAGCAATATAATGCTTTAATTTTGTTAAAATTTCGTGAAAATGTATCAATCAGTTTGAAAAGAAAGCTTTCCAATTTTTGAGACTGAATGAATAAATTAAGTCAAAAAGTTTTGGGTTTTTTAATAAAAATTGTACATTTTTAAGTAAAAAGGCTTGTGTGGGCTGATTTCATTTATAAAAAAATACTTGTTTTTTTGCTGTAATAATATAAAATAGTAAATAGGTTACAGAATCTGAGGGAACATCTTTATTTTGTATTCGACAATAAATATCATTCGTTATCGTGGGGACGATGAATAGTGTCGTACAAAGAGTAGAGGTGATGGTTCTGACCGGTGAAATTATCTTATAAATAATTTGGGAGGTAGTAAAATGGAAGCAGTTAATAATTTTGTGTCCACCATCAATGGTTTTGTGTGGGGTCCTGTAATGCTGGTTTTGTTGTTTGGTACACATGTGTTCCTAACATTCAGAACAAAATTTATTCAAAGACACATCGGTAAGGCAATTAAGCTTTCTGTAACAGCGGATAACGAAGCTGAAGGTGATGTTTCCGGTTTTGGTGCATTGGCAACTGCGCTGGCTGCTACAATTGGTACAGGTAATATTGTAGGTGTTGCAACAGCGGTAGCATTAGGTGGTCCTGGTGCTGTTTTCTGGTGCTGGTTGACAGGTCTTTTCGGTATTGCAACAAAATACGGCGAGGCTTTGTTGGCAATTAAATACAGAGTGAAGGATAGCACCGGTTCTATGATTGGTGGACCTATGTATGCTTTGGAAAGAGGTTTGGGACAAAAGTGGTTGGGCGTTTTATTTGCACTGTTTGCAGGTATTGCATGTTTCGGTATTGGCAATATGACACAGGCAAACTCCATTTCTACAATGGTACGTGATAACTTTGGTTTACCTACATGGATAACAGGTATTGTTATTACGGTTGCCACAGGTTTGGTTATTTTGGGTGGCGTTAAATCTATCGCTAAGGTTTGTGAGAAATTAGTACCCTTAATGGCAGGTTTTTATATTTTAGGTTGTCTTGTAATTATCGTGATTAATGCTCCTTTTATCGGTGCTGCATTTAAGGCAATTATAGGTAGTGCATTTACAGGCACTGCTGCAGGCGGCGGTTTTGCCGGAGCAACAGTTATGATGGCAATTCGTTTTGGTATTGCTCGTGGTTTGTTTACCAACGAAGCTGGCTTGGGTTCTGCGCCTATCGCAGATGCTGCGGCTATGACAAGAAACCCTGTTCGTCAGGCTTTGATTGCTATGTCCGGCGTTTTCTGGGATACAATTATTGTTTGTGCTTTGACAGGTTTGGTTTTGGTAACTTCTATTTTGAAGAATCCAGAAGGCATGTCAGGATTAAACGGTGGTGCTTTAACATCTGCTGCATTTAATCATATTCCAGTAATTGGTCCTATTGTATTGACAATTGGTTTGATTACATTTGCATGGTCTACAATTTTAGGTTGGAGCTATTACGGCGAAAGATCTTGGGTATACTTAGTGGGTACAAAATCAGTTATGCCTTTCCGTTTGGCTTGGGTTATTGTAGTATTTATTGGTAGTGTTACTGCTCTTGACTTAGTATGGAACATTGCAGATACATTGAATGCCATGATGGCATTCCCTAACTTGGTTGCGTTACTTGGATTAAGTGGTGTAATTGTATCTGAGACTAAGAAATATCTGTGGGATGACAATATGGAAGGTTGGTCCACAGACGAAATCCCTACAGTAAATAGATAATTCGGTGTTTTAAATCCCACGCAAGAAAGACGGCTTATATGCCGTCTTTTTTTTGTATTGAATTGTGTATCTTGTTTTCTTTTTTTAGAATAAATCAGAGGGGTCAATTCATTGACTTGAGAAAGGATGTAGTTAGAATTACAAAACTCGCTGAAAAGATTTTAATCATCAGTTGACTATTACTTTTTAATTAAATTGAAGCTATTTCTTCAAATAATAAAAATAATATTTATTAGGATAACAAAACACATTGTTTAAACAAGGGGTATTAAAAAAACTGTATACTAAGATATAAAAAGTCAAAATTCTTAATTTATTTACAACAAAATTCATGAATTAGATTCAAAAAGAGAATAGAACTTATTAGATATTTAGAAAAAATAAAAGACGCTTTCAATTAATTCGTTGATAATTTTCAGTAATTGTCCTGAAATTTGTACAATAAATGTCCTCCTGAAATAAACACTTGTATTTTTAAAAAAGTTATGTACAATGAATACAAGGTCTGAAGTTCTTATTTAAATACTTATTATTGCATATATAATAGTTCTTTTTTTTAATATTATAGGTGTAATTTTATAAATCAGACCTAAATGCACTCATTCATACATTATATCATGTTAGGGAGGAAACAAATTTATGGAGGCAATTAACAGTTTTGTAGATGCAGTAAATGGTTTTGTCTGGGGGCCAGTTATGCTGGTTTTGCTCTTTGGTACACACATCTTTTTAACAGTGCGAACAAAATTTATACAGCGCTACATATTTAGGGCAATTAAGCTTTCTGTCACTCCGGATACCGAGGCGGAAGGTGATGTATCTGGCTTTGGTGCATTAACCACAGCATTGGCTGCGACAATTGGTACTGGTAATATTGTAGGCGTTGCAACAGCTGTAGCGTTGGGTGGCCCTGGTGCTATCATGTGGTGTTGGCTAACAGGTTTGTTTGGGATTGCAACCAAGTACGGTGAGGCGCTTTTGGCAATTAAATATAGAGTGAAGGATAAAACCGGAGCTATGGTTGGCGGCCCCATGTATGCCCTTGAGAGAGGCCTTGGACAGAAATGGTTGGGTGTGATGTTCGCTATTTTCGCTGGTGTTGCGTGTTTCGGTATTGGAAATATGACACAAGCAAATTCTATTTCAACTATGGTTATGAATAATTTTCATATTCCTCAATGGATTACAGGTATTGTTTTGACTGTTGCCACGGCTTTGGTTATATTGGGTGGGGTGAAGTCAATTGCGAAGTGTTGCGAAAAATTGGTTCCTTTGATGGCTGGATTATACATAGTAGGGTGTGTGGTAATTTTAGCAATTAATGCACCTTATCTTGGAGCGGCATTTAAGTTAATTGTAAGCAGTGCATTTACACCCACGGCTGCAGGTGGTGGATTTGCAGGTGCAACAGTGATGATGGCAATTCGTTTTGGTATTGCTCGTGGTTTATTTACCAATGAGTCAGGACTAGGTTCCGCACCTATTGCGGCAGCAGCAGCTATGACAAAAAATCCTGTTCGTCAGTCATTGATTGCAATGTCTGCTGTATTTTGGGACACAATTATTGTTTGTGCGTTGACAGGTTTGGTATTGGTAAGTTCTATATTAAAATCGCCAGAAGGAATGGCAAATTTGGATGGTGGTGCTTTAACATCGGCGGCATTTAATCACATCCCCGTGGTTGGGCCAATTGTATTAACTATTGGTTTGGTAACATTTGCATGGTCTACTATTTTAGGCTGGAGCTACTATGGTGAGAGAGCATGGGTTTACTTGGTGGGCACAAAGTGCATTAAGCCTTTTCGCATTGCCTGGGTAATTGTATCTTATGTTGGTTGCATTATGTCCTTAAAGTTGGTTTGGAACATTGCAGATACGTTAAATGCGATGATGGCATTTCCTAACTTAATTGCATTATTAGGGTTGAGTGGTGTTATTGTTTCGGAAACAAAGAAATATTTATGGACGGAAAATTTGGATGGCTGGTCTACAGATGAAATTCCATTACTTGATAGATAATATATTTTTATTTTAAAAGCGGTGCTATTGCACCGTTTTTTTTATGCAATCCTTTTAATTAAAAGGAAAGCCGATATAAAAATCAGTTGGACTGACTATGTATATATATAGCCAAAATAATGGAGTAGGTTGGAAGATGAGATGAATCATGATGATTTTAAAATGTTTTTTACTCTCAAAGCTATAAGCAAGAAAAAAGCCAAAAAATAAAAATGCCGTTAAGATGTTGTTAAAAAAAAGACGCCTTTGTCTTATTTTTGCAGAAAATGAATGTTATTGAAACAAAATGAAGCATAATGCAAAATAGTTTTATATGCAATTTGCCTTAAATAATGTAGTTTTTATTATGTAAATTAAAGAAAATTACAATCTTTTTTTAGATGTTATTGTATTAGTATAAAATTTTAATATAAATTATACAAATATTTTTCTGAATTTGTTATTATAATAAGAATGAATGCATAGTTTTATAATGAAAAAAATATAAAACGTGTTTTGAAGTCACAAAAAAAACTTGAAATTTGCAGAAAAATCGGTAAAATAGGATACAAGCAAGAGGCTCTAGTCTGTCAACAAAGAGGCTGACAATGATAATCTATTAACAAAGTTAATGTGGGGTGAACAGTAACAAAAATATTTAGATTTAGAGACTCTAGTGAACGCACTCATTCTTAATTAATTTAGGGGGGAATAACATGGAAGCATTTAACAACTTTATATCCACGATTAACAGCTTTGTTTGGGGGCCTGTAATGCTGATCCTTTTGGTCGGCACACATGTGTATCTGACAATTAGAACAAGATTTGTGCAAAGATACACAGGTAAGGCAATTAAACTATCTGTAACACCCGATAATGAGGCCGAAGGCGATGTATCCGGTTTTGGTGCTTTAGCAACTGCTTTGGCTGCTACAATTGGTACCGGTAATATTGTTGGTGTAGCTACGGCTATTGCATTAGGCGGACCCGGTGCTGTTTTGTGGGTTTGGCTGACAGGTCTTTTCGGCATTGCAACAAAGTATGGCGAAGCTTTGCTGGCTATTAAATACAGAGTTAAGGACAAAACCGGCGCAATGATTGGTGGTCCTATGTATGCTTTGGAAAGAGGTTTGGGACAGAAATGGTTGGGTGTATTATTTGCTTTGTTTGCAGGTATTGCTTGCTTTGGTATTGGTAATATGACGCAGGCCAACTCAATTGCAACAATGGTTGAAGCTAACTTTCATGTTCCTACATGGATCACAGGTATTATTTTAACAATTGCAACCGCTTTAGTTATTTTGGGTGGTATTAATTCCATCGCAAAAACATGTGAAAAACTGGTTCCTTTTATGGCTGGTTTCTATATCCTTGGTTGCCTTATCATTCTTGTAGTTAATGCTCCTTACATTCTTCCTGCACTTAAGACTATTGTTGTTAGCGCATTCACACCAACAGCAGCTGGTGGCGGTTTTGTTGGCGCAACAGTTTTGACAGCAATTCGTTTTGGCGTTGCTCGTGGTTTGTTTACAAATGAATCTGGTTTGGGCTCTGCGCCTATTGCTGATGCAGCCGCTATGTCAAGAAACCCTGTACGTCAGGCTTTGATTTCTAGTTCAGGCGTTTTCTGGGATACAATCGTTGTTTGCGCATTGACGGGTCTGGTTTTGGTATCTTCTATTTTGAAGAACCCTGATGCGATGGCAGGATTAAATGGTGGTATGTTGACAACAGCAGCATTTGATACAATTCCTGTTATTGGACCCATCGTACTTACAATTGGTTTGATTACATTTGCTTGGTCCACAATTTTGGGCTGGAGCTACTATGGCGAAAGATCTTGGGTATACCTAGTTGGTACCAAGGCAATTAAACCTTTCCGTTTTGCATGGGTAATTGTTGTATTCGTAGGCTGTGTTACAGCTCTTGATCTTGTTTGGAATATTGCGGATACATTGAATGCGATGATGGCATTCCCTAACTTGGTTGCTTTGCTTGGACTAAGTGGTGTAATTGTTTCTGAAACAAAGAAATATCTGTGGGATGACAATATGGACGGTTGGTCCACAGACGAAATCCCTACAGTTAACAAATAATTTTGTGTAATAAAACCCCACGACAAAAGGACGGCATTTGATGCCGTCTTTTTGTTTGTAAAAATTTTTATATAACAAAAAAAACCACGATATAAAATCGTGGTTTGAAGTGTGAGTGACATGATTCGAACACGCGGCCTTCTGATCCGTAGTCAGACGCTCTATCCAGCTGAGCTACACTCACATATCTTTTTGGAACATTACATATGATAATAGATTCGGACAATTTTGTCAAGTGATATTTTGTATATTTGTAAAAAAACTGGAATTGTATATAAGATAATTCAGTCGGAGCTTACTCCGACTGAATTTATAAGCTGGCATCACTTATGTTTATTGATATAAGGCAATATTTTTGCAAGCTGCTTCGTATAGGTAAATCTGTTTTCCACTAGTTTGCGTGGGAACTTAGTAATTTTTTTAGCTGCTCTAGCACCAATAACCAAAGGAATTGCAGGAGGGGACACCTTTTCCGGCCTATTGCCGCTTTGCAAAATGTTTTCATAAAGGTTTTCAACACAAGTGCAGAAGTTTTCAGCGGAAAGATTTTTCATTGTTTCCATGCCTGCTTTTGAAAGATTGTTGTGCAAAGCCTCGTCGGTTAGTACCTGATAAAGTAATTCAGGCAAAGTTTCTGCATCTTCAAATAATAAACCTGTTTTGTTATGGCTAATGATGTCTTGAATACAAGGGTCTTTTTTGGCCACAACGGGGACACCTGCTGCCATCGCTTCGGCAAAGGTAAGGCCTTGTGTTTCTGATACAGATGCACTGCAAAAAACGTTTCCTAACTGATAATATTTGCCGATTTCAGTCCAAGGTTTTCCGCCGGTAAAAATAAGATGGTCGTCAATTCCTAAATTTTTCGCCATAACCTCAAGATTCTCTTTTTCGGGACCCTCACCTACAATCACCATTTTTGCAGTGGGGAGTTTTTCCAAAAGGGCAGGTATGGCGCTTAATACCACATCAATGCTTTTTTCCTTTGCCACACGTCCAATAGAAAGAACAACGGGGGTATCTGCCTCTAATCCCAAAGAGTGGCGCAGGGCAAGGATTTCCTCAGGGGAATAATTCTCTTTTCGAAAATGAGCTGTGTCAATTCCTGTGGGAATGATTGAGATGGGCGTGGTTACCCCATAGCTGAGAAGAAGATCCTCTGTCTTTTTTGTTGGAGCAATCACATCTGTAGTAGTATTACAGAAAAATTTGCTATACTCTCTAGCCATCTCCTGGGTGATAATGTGACCCCCTGCAATATAGTGCACATAGTCTTCATACATTGTATGATATGTGTGCACCAAAGGAATACCTTGCGTGGTTGAAATGTATTTGCCTAGAAAACCTAAAGAAAATTCTGTTTGAGTATGAATGATGTCCAAATTCATAGCATGGATCTTTTTTGAGAGATGAGGCGGGCATAACAAGCCTGCACGAAAATTCCTCAAAAACAAAAAAGGCATGCTAGGAATTCTATATACATTTGGTTCATCAATTTCCGGTGTGCGCGGATCCCATGGGGTAAAAATGTAAACATTATGCCCCTTTTTCTCCAGTCCATGTGCCAAAGTACGTATGGACGTGGCGACACCATTAAGTTGGGGATAATACGTATCTGAAAATATGCCTATATTCATAAAAATGCTCCTTAACTCCATAATAATAAATCATGTCCTTGTTGAAAGTTTAATACACTTCTAATTTTTTTACAACTAAGAAATATTTATGAAATTGTGAAGAATTTATTAACCTGCTCCATTTGTCGTTTTATGATATACTATACTGTGTATAGAATGGAGCGTTAAATATGAGTAAATTATTAAACGAAAATCAAAGAATTGCAGTGAATCATGGGGAGGGACCCATGTTGGTGCTGGCTGGGCCGGGCAGTGGGAAGACTACGGTGATCCTATGCAGACTACGGCGGTTTTTGTCGGAAAATAAAAAAAATGGAATTCTTGTTGTGACGTTTACAAAGGCAGCTGCAACGGAAATGAAAGAACGATTTGGAGAGCGGGGAAGTGAAAGAATTTTATTTTCCACATTCCACAGTCTCTTTTTTCGTATTTTGCGGCGAACCTATGGATATACCTCAGAGAAGATTATTGGGGAAGAAGAAAAATTCAAGATTTTGCAGGGTATTCTTTCGGAAAAAAATTGGAGTTTAAATGACCCAGATGAGTTTATCTCCCAATTTATGATGCAAGCCTCTTTTATGGGCAACGAACTGCTTACGCCTATGGAATTTATTCCAGAAGGTATGGAGCGGGATATGTTTCGCCAAATGCATAGAGCATACGAGAGTTATAAGGAGCGGCATGGAAAGCTTGATTTTGATGATATGCTGATTCAATGCTACGAGCTGCTTATGGAGGATCAAAAAACGTTGGCCTTTTGGCAGGAAAAGTTCCCATATATTATGGTTGATGAATTTCAGGATATTAACAGAGTGCAATATGAATGTTTACGTTTATTGGCGGCACCAAGAAATAATCTGTTTGTGGTGGGGGACGATGACCAGAGCATTTACGGTTTTCGAGGTTCTCGTCCTGACTTTCTTCTGGAATTTGAAAGGCAATATCCTGAGAGCAAAAATGTGGTTTTAGACATAAACTATCGTTCTACCGACCGCATTCTCTCTTTGGCAGGTAAAGTGATTGATGTAAATGAACGCCGCTTTGGTAAGGAATTAAAGGGTGCAAATGGAAAAGGAGAGAAGGTTTCTTTTTTTCTGGCTGAGGATACTACTGCAGAAGCAGAAAAGGTGGCGGAGAAAATAGGTACTTTATTGGAAGATGATATTGCCTTAAATGAAATTGCTGTTATCTATCGAACCAATTTACAAGGAGGTGCCTTCGCCCGGGCATTGTATCGTCGGGGGATACCTTATGTACTGAGGGACAGTGGAGGGAATATTTATGACCATTGGATTGCCAAGGACATACTTGCTTATCTGACCCTTGGAGAGAGTTCAGATGCAGACAGTGCACTGCGGCGAATAATAAATAAACCAAAACGTTACATAAGCAAAGAAATGCTGGAGGAAGCGGAGAAAATGCCATATACCTTACTCAGAAGTTTTTTTGTCTGCCCTTCTTTAAAAAAATGGCAGGAGGAAAGCCTTGAGAATTTACAGAGGGATTTGATACAGATAGGAAAAAGAAATCCTTATGATGGTATAAACTATATTCGCCGTGTAATCGGTTATGATGAATATTTGGAGGAATATGCAGCTTTTCGAAAATCCAGCGGAAGGGCATTTTTAGAAATCGCAGATGAAATAACGGAAATTGCCAAAAAAACAATGGATGTTCAGGAGTTTCGCAGAAACCTGGAGGAAATGAGCCGTCAAATGCAGGAACAAGGGCGAGAAAAAAACGTCATAAATAAAGGGGTTACCCTATCTACCATGCATGGTGCCAAGGGCTTAGAGTTCTATGCAGTTTTTTTACCTTCGCTGACGGAGGGGACCGTTCCCCATGAGCGTGCTATGGAAGGTATGGAGGAAGAACGGCGTTTGTTCTATGTAGCTTTGACCAGAACAAAGGAAAAGCTATGCTTATCTGCTACCAAAAATCGCTATGGTAAGGAAACAAAGCCATCCAGATTTTTGAAGGAGATGGGTTTAGATGTGGACGAGCTATATATAAAGAAACCTTAATAAATCGTAAGGAAATGTTAAAACATTACATCTTTTTGATTGTTATAATAGAATCTAATGAAAAAGCCTCAAGAATTCTTATTTTTATGTAAGACTCTTGCCGTCAGAATAGGAACACAGATTTGTTTCTGAAACAATCAGACTTCCGTTAATGACTGGTTTTGAAAAGTATTCATTGTAGTACTAAAGACTAGATGGGATCGCCAATGTGGAGAATGACAGGAAAATAGCAGCGTAGGTAATGCCATAAGATGAACGGTCTTTAATAATGATTAATATTGCGGAGGGGATTATGAAATATCAAAAAAAGCAAGAAATGAAGAAAAAGATATTGGCAACGATTGCACTGCTTATGGCATGCATAATGGTTTTAAGCTTGATTGCGCCATTTACAATTTTTGCAGCGCCCATAGCAACAAATGCAAAAACAGTAGTAATCAATGGAAATGAAGGCGAAAGTGCGGTGGATGACACCATCGGAAATTTGAAAAGTTTTGGAAAAGAACAATTTGACGTGGAGCTTCAAGCGGGCTTTGATGGGAATTATATTGTAAAAAAAACCATGCCTGTGCGGGGTGTGATTACCAATCATGGAGAAGCTTTTCATGGAGAGGTTCAGATTAAGGCGTATACAAGAAACGTAAATCGGGATAAGGAATACGCCATTTATTATCAAAAACTAGATCTGGAGCAAGGTGCCTCTAAGGCAATTGATATGGCGGCAACAATGGGGAGCATTCACAAATATTTGGAAATCTCCTTGGTTGATGAAAAAGGAAATAAGGTCTATCAAGATTATTTATTTTTAACGGCGAAAGACCCTAAAACAGTTATGATTGGCGTAGTAAGCGAGAGCAATCAGGATTTAAAGTATCTGAGCAATTTACACCTTGCCCAGGTTATTGATGATGAGCAGTCTATCCAAGAGCACTACCAAACGGAATTAAATAAAAAATACGACTATCCTGTGTATTTAAATGAAAGCAGTTTTCCTAGTACAATTGAAATTTTAAATAGTTTTTCTGTCTTAGTAGTGGATGATTTTGATTTTTCTACACTTACCCAGGAGCAGAGGCAGACTCTTCATCAATGGATTTTGGGTGGAGGAACTATGGTATTAGGTACAGGTGCAGCGGCACAGAAAACACTGAAAGGTTTGGATTTTTTAGCTGACATTCAGGTAATGGGAACCACCACAGTTCCTGAGATAGAGGATGTGGCGGGAACAATTGGTTTGGCACAGTTAAGTGGAGAAGGCTTGTCGGTTTTGGTGGGAAGTGATGGAACAACGTATCTCTCTGTTTTAGAAAAAGGAAAGGGTCATGTGATTCTCAGTCATTTTTCTTTATCCCAAGCACCTATGGCAGGACAGGCTACAACATTGGAAATGCTGACTGTTGGACTGCGTCAAGTGGCGTCTGAGGCGTTTGATGTCTATTTGTATGATGATGGTTATTATGACAACTTGCGCTATATTGCTACCGATTTCCCTCCTTTTGGGATGAATTCTATTCTATTTATTTTTGGTGCAATTGCAGTTTATATTTTGATTGTAGGACCTGCACTCTATTTTATTTTGAAGAAGAAAGACAAAAGAGAGAAAGGTTGGATTTTAGTACCTGCTTTTTCCTTTGTTTTTATGGGGCTGGTATTCTTTTTGGCACAAAGCAGCGCTTATAGGAGCGGTATGATTCATAGCGTTTCTGTTGTAGAAATGCAGGAAGGTTCTCATATTGCAAAGGTAGATACAGGCATGGCATTGAAATATGCAAGCAAGGGGAGTGTAACCTTTAGCTCTGATGAAAAAATACCAATAAACATCAATATGGATGAAAATTATTATAGAGAATCCTTAAGCAATAATGAAGTATGTGCGTATCGTATTTTATGCGGAAATACAACAGAGGTAACCTTTTCTGACAGTGAAAGCTGGGGTACACAGTATTTTAGTACACAAAGCAGTGTAGACTTGGGTGGCAATGTTGAGAGTACCGTTCATATAAAGGATGGGAAATATGTTGGTGAAATTATCAATCATACCAACGTTGATTTTTATCGAGTGACATTAATGCTGGATGGAAACTTTCACACATTTGAGTCTTTGAAAGCGGGAGAGACCCTGACGGTAGACCTTAAAATATCCGATTTGGTAAAAGAAAATGCAAATCTTTATGGAGGATATAACGATGAGGTCATCAGAGAACAGGTGGCCAAGGGAGAAATAACAAGGAAAGACGCCTACATGAGGTATATGGAGCACGATTTGCGTGAGCGTTATTATAATTATCAGCAAAATACGTCTTTAATTCCTGTTACTTTTTACGGCTATAGTCAGAAACCTATTTTAAGTGGTGACAAAAAGCTGAATGGAAAGCAGGTGCTGGAAGACAGCTTGTCTATGTATAAACAGGATTTTCCATTGCAGCTATCAAAGCAGGAGCAGTTTGAGATTACTTTGAACGGAACCGTTGATTCAAATACTAAATACAACGAAAATAATGATGAATTTGGTTCCACCCTATATCCTTATGAGGAATCGGATTTTTATATTACCTATGATTTACCGGAAGGGGTTAAGATTAATCAGCTGGAACTACAGGGAACGGACAGAGATTATGTGTCACCTCCTGAGATGTTGACTATATTAAACCGAAGCACCAAGGAATGGGACGAAGTTAATTTGGGAGAGAAGCTCGCCTTAGATAATTATATTGATGAGCGCAATAAGGTGGAAATAATGATGCATTGCGTGAAAGAAAAAGAAACTGTTATGCCTAAGTTATGGATTCAAGGAGGTGGTCTGTTTGTTGGAAATTAAGGATTTAGTCAAAAATTACGGTAAGTTTACCGCAGTAGACCGCCTAACATTGTCAGTGGGAAAGGGTGCGATTTGTGGATTTGTTGGGCCAAATGGTGCAGGGAAAACAACGACCATGCGCATTATGTCTGGGTTATTGAACGCTTCCTCAGGCAATGTGATTATTGATGGGGTTGATGTTACGAAAAACCCAAGAGCTTTGCGGGAAAAAATCGGCTATATGCCTGACTTTTTTGGGGTATATGATAATTTAAAAGTAACAGAGTATATGGATTTTTATGCGGGAGCTTATGGCATTGCATATAAGGACAGAGCACCAATTATTGATAATCTTTTGGAAATTGTAGACTTATCCCATAAAAAAGAAAGCTATGTAGATTCTCTTTCAAGGGGAATGAAGCAAAGGCTCTGCTTGGCAAGAAGCCTCGTCCATGACCCTGACCTTTTGATTTTAGATGAACCGGCATCAGGCCTTGACCCCAGAGCCAGGGTGGAGATGAAAGAGGTTTTGAAGCAGCTGCAAGAGATGGGCAAGACGATTATTATCAGTTCCCATATTCTGCCGGAGTTAGCGGAGATGTGTACAGAGGTATGCATTATTAACCATGGAAAGCTAGCGGCGCAAGGCTCTGTTCAGGAAATTATGCAAAAATTGAGCCAAAAGAGAATCATCCATATTGAACCCCTTAGAGAAATGGAAAAGATGGTTCAAATTTTGAAGGAACAGCCCACGATTCGATCTATTGTGGAAAACACAAAAGATGTGGAGTTCGACTTTACAGGCACCAATGATGAGCTTTCCGGTGTCTTAAAGCAATTAATCATGGCGGATATTCCGCTGCTTTCCTTTAAGGAAAAGGAAGGAAATCTGGAAGAAGTGTTTATGCAGGTAACAGGAGGTGAAGGCAAATGATGAACCCTGTATTAAGAAGAGAGGCGATTACCTCCTTGCGTGGATGGAAAAACTACGCAGTTTTAACGTTTTATTTGCTAATGATGACATTGGGGGCAGGTGTTTTCTTTTACGGAAGCGTGTTTCAATCATACCGTTTTTCCTTCGATCCTCAAAATATCGTTTATTTGTATGTAACCTTAGCGGCGATACAAATGGCGTTGATTGTGTTATCGGTTCCTGCTTTGACTGCGGGCAGTATCAGCGGGGAGAGAGAGAGACAAACTTTAGATTTGCTTTTGGTGACTAAGCTTTCGCCGTTTTCTATTGTAACGGGGAAGCTGTTATCCTCTATGGCATTTGTGCTGCTGTTGATTATTAGCACGCTGCCTGTTTTCTCCATTGTATTTTACTTTGGAAGTTTGGGGATTGGTTCCCTTTTAATGATGATGGGGTTCACTTTGACAACGGCATATATGCTTGGTGGAATCTCTGTATTCTTTTCTTGTATTTATAAAAGAACGGTGGTTTCAATTATGCTGGTGTATATTATTACTGGTGTTTTATGCTTTGGTACGCTGCTTATGGTATTATTGCCATTGGCAACAAGGGGCTATGGTCAAATTTCAAATATAGCCACTCTTATAAAATTAATACCAAACCCCGGGGTAGGATTCTTTTCTTTGATTGACCATCAGATTGGTACCAGTATTGTAGATGATGTATTTTTTCATCAAATAAATGGGACAAAAAAGACCTTTATTTTATGGGCATCAAATAATTTATGGATTTTGCATATGGCATTTCAGGTCGTAGTTGGCTCTGTATTTGTTATATTGGCGGCAGGCTTAATTAATCCTGTGCGAGAGCATAAGCAAAGAAATAAAGCGTCGAAAACGAAAAAGAAAAAAAGCGAGGAATAAGCGATGGGCAAGTTTCATACCCTATTGGTTCCATTAAAAAGAAAATTGTTTTTGGAAGGTTTTCTACAAAAACTGATTGGCTTCTGGCTGGCGGCAAGTATATTTGGACTTGCCGTTGCTTTGCTGTCAAAAATTATATTTCTTCCCGATGTAATCCTAATTATTCTTGGTGTTTTCGGTATCTCCTTTCTTTTAGCTATGGGTTATGCTATTGCAAAGCGCCCTGATTTTCATAAAGCAGCGGCGGCGGCAGATGCTTTAGGTGGTCAGGAACGTATGATTACCACTTTAGAGTTATTACAAAAGCAGGAGCCCACAAAGATAGAGAAAATGGCAATAGAGGACGGAATGAAAATTGGATTGCAAACTGATTTTGCCAAGGCTTATCGGGTTGGTATTCCAAAGAGATTGCTTCAATGGATGGCATTGTTTCTAATTCTTACAATGGCAACAGGCTTTTTGCCATCTCCTCGAGAAGAAAAGGCGGAGATTTATGCAAAGGCAAAACTTGTACAGATAGAAAAGGTAATCAAGGATGTGGAAAAAGATGAAGGGCTATCTGTTGAAGAGAAGAAGCTTTTGCAAAAGGAAATGAAAGCACTTTCTAAGGAGCTTAAGCGTGTTCCCAGCAAAGAAGCGGGGGAAACAGCAGTGCAAAAAAACCAACAGGAGATGAAACAGCTTGAGAAGGACAGCGTTTCCAAGGACTTAAAGCAGTTAGCTCAGGAGTTCGCAAAAGAAGAGCTTACTGCCCCATTATCAGAGGCGGCGGAAAAAGGTGATGCAAAAGCCATAGAGCAAGCCATAGCCAAGCTTCAGGAGCAAATGAAGAAGCTTACCAAGGAGCAGCTTTCAGCCTTGGGTAAACAGATGGGAGCAGCAGCGGCACAAATGAGTAATGCAGATTTAGCGAAGGCGTTAGAGCAATTAGCACAAGCCTTGGAAAATGGGGAAATTTCTTCGGAACTATTAGAACAGCTGCAGCAGCAAATGACGGCACAAAGCCTAGAAAATGCAGAATTAAGAAAAGCACTGCAAAATGCCAATCAGGCGTTAGGCGATGGCAGTGGTCAAAAACCTCAACAGGGGCAAGGCCAAGGTCAAGGACAGGGCGCGGGTCAAGGACAGGGCACAGGTCAAGGACAAGGACAAGGTGCGGGTCAAAGTTCAGGACAAGGTGGCAATGGACGAGGAAGCGGACATATTGATGGAGAAGAAGTTTTTACAAGAAAAGCCATAGATAAGGCAGGCTATAATACTCAGGTAAGCGGAACCAAAAATGAGGGCGGCGATAGCTCTATGTCACAGCAAAAAACCATCGGCGAGGATGGAGAACGTTTGCCTTATGAACAGGTTTTTCATAGCTATCAAAACGACGCTATGAAAGCTTTGGATGAACAAAATACTCCTTTTGGTATGCGACAGCTGGTATCTGATTATTTTTCCACGCTGGAGAAATAAATTTAACTTTATGTCAAAAAGTTTAGATCAAGCCTTTTGAATGTAGGGTTGGGGATAATGACCCGAGAATGATCTTAACCTTATGATTTTGACCTTATATTTTGAGCTTAGAAAGGGGGGAGCGTATGCGCTTTTTCACACCATGGGGATTGCTTGGGCTATTGGCGGTACCTGCAATTGTTTTGATGTATTTATTAAAACAAAAATATAAAGAGACAAAGGTCCCCAGCCTTTATCTTTGGAAAAAAGCAATACCTGAGTCAAAAGCTCAGGAGCCTTGGCAAAAGCTTAGGAAAAATATCCTTATGTTCCTCCAAATTGCTGCAGCCTTGGTTTTGGCGTTTGCATTAGGAGGCCCATATATTATGGGAAAAACCCAAGTGGTGGATTATGTCCTTGCTTTGGATTGCTCCATGAGTATGCAGGCACGGGATGTGGCTGAAAGTAGATTTGTTGCCGCAAAAAAAGATATGCTTCGTCTGGTTGAGGATGCGGCACCAGAAACCACCTTTTCCTTTATCATATTGGGTGAGGAACCATCTTTGGTTTTAAGCGGAACCCAAGAAAAGCAGGAGATTCTTCGCTGTATACAGGAAACACAAGTGACAGACGGCGGCGTAGCTTGGGATAAGGCTAAGGAAGTTTTGGAAGCGGAACGAGATGTACTTGGTGGCCAAATTGTTGTTTATTCCGATGATTATGGATCACTGGGTGATTTGCCCGTGGAAGAGCAAATTTATAATAAAGGCGGAAACAATAGTGCCTTATCTTTATTGTCTTATTCCGAGCAAGAGGATGGCCTTTCCGTTTTGACCCGCTTGGAAAATTGGGGCGTGGGAGGAGAGGAGCAAACAGTAACCCTATATGTGGACGATGCGGTTTTTGATACGAAGAGCTTTTCATTGCAGCGAGGGGAAAAGACGGATGTTACTTTTCGGGGAGTTCCCAAGGATGCAAACTCTATCATGGTTCGATTGTTTCCCGAGGATGATTTGCCAACTGATAACATGCGCTATGTAGGTATTTCCTCGACAAGCAGTGAAAGAGTCCTTCTGGTTACTGAGAATAATCTATTTTTGGAAAAAGCCCTTTCATTGATTGACAATGTTGAGTTATATAAAGCTTCTCCTGAAAAGATGACGGGTATTTCAGGCTATGGATTATATATTTTTGATGGATGCATGCCTGAAATAATGCCTGAGGACGGTTTTGTTATGTTGCTTAATCCACCTGAGAATGCTTATGTAACCATGGGCGAAAAAAAGGATATATCTGCTACAGCTCGTATGATGGATAATACCGGTTTAGATGATATTTCTACCATCTCCTTTGAAGTTTCAAAGGCGCGTGGGTTGAATGCAAACTGGGGCAGGCCTCTCATACGTGGGGGTGGGGATAGCTTAGCCATTTTTGGTGAATATCAAGGGAAGAAGATGGCAGTTTTCGGATTTGATTTGCATGATTCGGATTTGCCCTTAAATGCAGGTTTCCCTATTTTATTTTATCGTCTATTGGAGTGGTATTTTCCTGATGGCGAGGGGGCATTAACCCAACAGCAGGCAGGAGAGACAATCTCGTTTTCATTGCGTCCAGAAACGGAAAAAGCATGGGTTATGACGCCGCAAGGAAGTAAAATGACTGTGGCACCCCCATTCCCATCCCTTCCATTTACCCAAACATCGAAAACAGGGTTTTATTCCTTGGTTGAGGAGGATGGAAATGGAGCCCAAACAACTCAGATATTTGGGATAAACCCCAAAACTGATGGCGAATCTGACTTAACGTTAAAGGGAGAGCAAATGGCGGCAGATGATACCCAAGCGAAAACAGTTCATGCAGGAAAATCGTTGCGGAATTTATTGCTTTTGCTTTTATGCGCAATACTAATAATAGAATGGCGGGTGAATTGCCGTGAACATTGATTTTATAAAGCCTTATTGGCTATGGCTCCTACCCATTCTTGTTGGACTTATCTGGTATATGGCTCAAAAGGGGCAATTTGCTTCTGTCTTTCGCAGAAGACTACACACAGGTATGCGGATTGCCGTTTGCAGCTGCATCGTGCTTGCGATGGCGACCCCTCAAGTTTCAAAAAAGTCGGATATAACTGCGACGGTATTTGCTGTAGACCGTTCTGCCAGTGTGAAAAACATTGACATTAGCGGTTTTATAAAGGAGGCAAACGATGCCCGAGGTAAAAAAGACAGTGTGGGTATGGTGTGTTTTGGGAAGGAAGCAGGGGTAGAGCTATTACCTTCCTTGGATGGGACTTTGCCTACAGAGGGATTTTTAACTTATGTGGATGAGGGTGCCTCTGACTTGGCTTCGGCTCTCAAGCTTTCTGGCGGCATTTTGCCCAAGGGAACTGCAAAACGGATTGTTTTGGTTTCCGATGGTGAGGAGACCACTTCTGATGCCCTCTTGCAGGCGAAAGCTTTGGCGGCGCAAGGCGTAACCATTGATGGCTTTGGGTTGACTGAGGAAATGGGTGAAGAGGTTCAAATTACAGGTTTGGAAATTCCATCACTGATCAATAAAAATACAGCCTACGATATTGCTGTTCGCATAGATTCCAACGTGGACACGCCGTTGAATGTACGCCTTTATAAAGGAAACACTTTGATTGCCAATGAATCAATTGGTGTTACGTCAGGTGAAAGTCGTATTGTATTTTCAGATACGACTGCTGAAGGCGGCGGTGTGGTTTATCGGGCTGAAATCACCCCTGAAAAGGATACGCAGAGTAAAAACAACAAGTTTTTTGCCTACACCTATATTGATGATATTCCCAGAGTATTGTTGATAGGGAATTCAAAAGATACAGAAGGCTGGAATGGTATTATTTCTGCCTCTCAATTACAGGTGGATCGGGTTTCTGCCGGCAGTGTGCCTGTTTCTACGGAACGCTTGCAAAGCTATGATTGTGTCGTAATGGCAAATGTTTCGGTGAATGATTTACCGGAGGGATTTTTAGAGGTATTGGAGGCCTATGTGAAAACATTGGGCGGCGGTTTGATTGTGAGTGGTGGTGAAGATTCGTATGCTTTGGGGGAATATTTCCATACCCAGCTTGCGGAAATGCTACCTGTTGATATGGAGCTGAAAACTGAGGGTGAAGAGCCTGATTTGGCGATGATTATGGTAATTGACCGTTCGGGAAGTATGTCAGGGGGAGCCTATGGCATCACTCAGCTGGAGATGGCAAAGGAAGCGGCAATTCGCAGCTTGGATGGCTTTAAGGAAAAGGATCAAGTAGGTATTATTGCTTTTGACGACCAGTTTCAGTGGGCAGTACCTATGACCTTGGTTAGCGGGAATAAAGCCGCCATCCAACAGCAAATCGGGGAAATTCAAGTTGGTGGTGGTACCAGTATTCTTCCCGGTTTAACAGAAGCGGTGCGCGCATTGTCTGAATCAAAAGCGAAAGAGAAACATATCATTCTTTTGACGGATGGTCAGGCAGAGCAGGAAGGATATGATCCTGTACTGACTAAAATTAAGAAAAATGGAATTACATTATCTTCTGTAGCCGTAGGTGGCGGAGCAGATAGCAATCTTTTGCGCAAATTGGCGGGTGCTGGGAACGGACGATACTACTTTACTGATGAATTTACGGATTTACCCAGTATTTTTGCTAAAGAAACTTTATTGGCGGGAAAGGAATATCTGAACAATCGTCATTTTTATCCACAACAAAGGGATGCTTCGGCAATATTATCAGATATTACTTCTGTCCCTAGATTGGGTGGATATATTGGCACAACGGCAAAAAGCCGTGGAGATGTGGTTTTAATCAGCGATAGAGATGAGCCTATTCTTGCAACATGGCAATACGGACTGGGCAGAACGGTGGCTTGGACCCCTGATGTTGGGGGAAGATGGACAAAGGAGTGGCTGAGTTCGAAGGAAGGAAGCGGAATATTGAGAAATACCCTGGGTTGGGTAATCAACGCACAAATGGCACAGGATATGAAGCTGACTGCACAAAGTGGTGCAAAGAAAAGCAATCTTCGCTTGGAAATGCCCTTTGATGATAGTATTAGTAAGATTACGGCAACGGTTTTAAATTCTCAAGGAAAAGAATATGAAACCCAATTTGCGATGACTGCTCCGGGGGTTTATCAAGCTGAGTTGGCGACAGCCCAAGAAGGTGCTTATGTTGCAAATCTTCTGATAGAAAAGAAGGAGAGCAAAGATTATTATAAAACAGGTTTTGCCCTTTCCTATCCTTCAGAATATGATATAACAAAAAAAGGCAGTGGTTCTGCACTATTACAACAGATTGTATCTGTAAGCGGCGGGAGAATTCTGACCAAAGGCAGTGAGGTGTTTGCATCTCGTCCGTTACCAGAGGTGAGCAAAAAGGATTTATCCATGTTTTTTATGGTACTGGGAATGCTGTTATTACTATTGGATATAGCTTTTAGGCGCTTTACAGTTTTATTATTGACCTTAGAAGGCATGGGTTTTTCAAAGGGATTTGAGAAGAAAACCTTTATAAAGGAAAAGAAAAAACCTTTGAAAAATGAAGTTAAGGAAAAAGTTTCAAATGAGATTTCTGTAAAGGCAAAGACAGATAAAATAGAAATCTCAGAGAGTCCTACCAAAGAGAATACAGCAGCAAAATTGGTGGCATCGAAGAAAAAAAGGGGAAATTGAAAAAAGTTCCTGTAATGTAATAAAAAAGTAATGTAATTTTTGACGATAATTATTGTAATTTAAAATATACTCCGTTATGATAGATTTATTGACTGTATTTACTAATTTCAGTCATTTACATAACGGCGTATTTTTTTTCCGGATTTTGATATATTCTAATTCATAGAATTGAAGAAAAATACCGGTATTCTATTCTCATAAGATTTTAAGTTTTTTACAGAACAACAGCATTATATCCACGGTTAAAAAGGAAAAAGAGCTTTGGGCAATGCAGTGAGTGGTTTGCCTGTAATTTTTTCTATGAATTCATATGAATACTGAGGTTTTTACCAATTATTAGAGTGAAATACCCTTTGTTGTAGGCAATATGTTTGTGCATATTACTAATACGGATTTTGTGAATAACGTGATGAGCCCTTAATAAAAAGCGGGTTTCAAATGCAAGTTTTGGAAGAAAGCATACTATAATTGAATTAGAAGGATTCTGTTATTGTTAAATCTGGGGGGCAGCCGTAGAAATAGGGGGTTAAAGGATGGAACAAAAAAGTGGAGGTAGACGATTTAGGAGCCGACCCAAGAAAGCAGGGGCGG
Organism: Anaerotignum propionicum; assembly: GCF_024461735.1. Classification (GTDB taxonomy): domain Bacteria; phylum Bacillota; class Clostridia; order Lachnospirales; family Anaerotignaceae; genus Chakrabartyella. Next base: position 6,493 of record NZ_JANGAD010000015.1, on the reverse strand, counting down.
GTATTTTCATTGGCCTTGTTGCAGTATGCATTTGTATGGCTGGAGGCTATTTCGTCTATGCAAATAATCAAAATCAAAAATTACGAGAAATTTTATCACAAAGTGGGATTTATCCCGGGGTTACCATTGAAGGGGTAGATGTTAGCGGGTTAAGCAAGGATGCCGCTACGGATTTATTGACGGGTACCCATGGGAAAGATGCTTCAACACAGACATTGGTATTATTTTATGAGAATGAAGAATGGAATTATACTTTTCAAGAAATTGGTGCGAAATTTCAAGTAGAAAAGGCTGTTGACGAAGCATATCAATTAGGCAGAACAGGAACGGAAAAGGAAAATATGAAGGTGGTTGCCTCTTTATTAAAAGAAGGAAAGGATATTCCCCTGGAATTTTCTTATGATGAGATAAAAATGCAAGATATTCTCATTGATGTTGCCGCTGCTTTTGACAAGGAAGCCCAAAATAGTACCTTGAGTCGCAGCAATGGACGATTTACCATAACCAAAGAGGTACAAGGGCGGAAAATGGATGTGGGTGCCACCATGCTGAATGTAGATGGTGTAATGCAAACCATGAAAAGTGGGAGGGCTTCAATTGTGGCAAATACCACAGAGCCAGATATTACCTATGAGGAAAATCAGTATGTGACAGATTTAATTGGTTCATTCTCTACAAAATATACCGCTTATGATAAAAACAGAAATACCAATTTGGTGGTTGGTTGTAAATATATCAACGGAACAATCATTGCGCCGGATGAAGTTTTTTCAGCTTCGGCAGGATTGGGCGAGCAGACCTATGCCCGTGGTTATCGTGATGCAGGGGTATATGTCAATGGAAAAGTAGAGGCCGGAATGGGTGGCGGTGTGTGCCAGATAACGTCTACCCTTTACAATGCTGCGATTTATGCTGAGTTGGGTATTGCGGAAAGATCACCCCACTCCATGACTGTAGGATATGTTCCTTTAGGCAGAGATGCCGCTATCGCAGGAAACTATAAAGACTTAAAAATTAAAAATAATACAGGATACCCAGTCTATTTAGAGGCTTATGCTTCAAATGGTGTTTTGCAGATAAATCTGTACGGACACGAGGTACATGAGGCGGGTAGAAAAGTTGAATTTGAAACAGTTTATGAGGCTACCATTGAGAAGCCACAGGAAATTGTGAAGGAAGACCCTGAAAAGCCCGAGGGCGAAAGGGAGGTTACGAGTAAAGGCAGAACAGGGGCTAAGGTTTCTGTATTCAAAAAAGTGTTTGAAAATGGAAAACAAGTAAGCAGAGAACGTTTTAGCAGCTCTTCCTATCGAGCTGTAGCGGATGAAGTAACAGTAGGTACAAAAAAAGCAGTGACGGCAAGTCAGCCTGTTACCAAACCAATTTCACAGGGGAATGACAGCCAATCAAATGATCAGACGGATGATGTTCAGACTGATTTCCAAACCAGTTATCCAGGGGATAATTCTTTTGGAATACAATAATAATGCATAGCGAAATAAGTACCTCTGACACAGCCGTGTTCAGGGGTACTTTCTCTACGAGGGGGCTGAAAAGAGTGTTTAAAATTGGTAAAATTCCTCCGGAAATATTGGAGGACATTGTAATGAATCCTATTAAAAAGAATAATGTTAAGCGTGAGGATGTAGTGCTTCGGCCAAAAACCGGTGAAGATTGCTCCGCCATAGACTTGCAAGGAGAGCTATGTGTTTTGTCTACAGACCCCATTACCGGGGCGGCAAAGGATATTGGATATTTGGCTGTTCAAATAAACTGTAATGACATTTTTTCTGCCGGAGGAGAGCCTATTGGAATTTTACTTACGGTTTTATTGCCTGAGGGCAGTAATGAGAGGGATTTAGAGGAGATTATGGAGGGGGCCCTAAAGGGTGCTCAGGAATTGGGGATTGAGATTTTAGGCGGCCATACTGAGGTTACCGATGCAGTGTGTAAACCTATTGTTTCAGCGGCGGTAATTGGGCGCAGCAGGGAAAGAAAAATCATTCAAACAGGTGGTGCAAAGGTTGGTCAGGATGTGGTCATGACCAAGTGGGCTGGCTTGGAAGGAACGGCAATCATTGCTAAGGAATATGAAAAAGTATTGAGACAGCGCTTACCTTATGATTTGGTTCAGTCTGCCCAGAATATGAAGGAGTATCTTTCGGTAGGAAAAGAATCTTTTATTGCGGCACAGCATGGGGCAACAGCAATGCATGACGCCACAGAAGGGGGAATTTTAGGTGCTGTTTGGGAAGTGGCAGAGTGCTCTCAAACAGGAGTGGAGATTTGGCAGGACAAAATACCTATAAAAGATGAAACCAAAATAATTTGTAAGGAAGGTAACATAGACCCACTAAGGCTGATTTCCAGCGGAACCATGATTATTACTACGGAGCAAGGTGCTGAGCTGGTGGACAAGCTGGCTAAGAATGGGATTTCTGGGGCAATAATAGGAAAAATAACAGACAAGGAACGAATTATAATTGCAAATCAGAGCAGAGAGATGCTGGAAGAACCAAAAAGTGATGCATTATACCAGGTGAAGTTCTGATGGCTTTAATCACTAAAATACCAATTAGCTTGATGTTTATGGTTCTCATATTAAGAGTTGATTCCAGTTTATTCTGGTGATAGTATATTATATCAAGTGAAGCGTGGCAAAAGGGACATAAGAGAAAGGCGGATGAATATGAGAGATTTTGTGGCAAAAAACGTTGCAGATTTGCCCCCCTCGGGAATCAGAAAATTTTTTGATGTTGTGGCGACCATGTCGGGCGTTGTTTCTTTGGGGGTGGGTGAGCCTGATTTTAAAACGCCTAAACATGTAAGGCAAGCAGCCATTGATTTGCTTGAGGAAGGTAGAACCCGTTATACAGCGAATTTGGGTATGCCTGCTTTAAGGGAGGGAATTGCCCACTATCTGGAGCGCCGCTTTCAGACGGTATATAATCCTTCAGACCAAATCATGTGTACCATTGGGGCATCAGAGGCCATTGATGTTGCCTTGCGTACAATATTAGAACCGGGGGATGAAGTGCTGGTTATTGAGCCTTGTTATGTTTCTTACAAGCCAGCCATTCTTTTACAGCATGGTGTGCCTGTTGTTGTGACAACGAAGGTTGAAAATGATTTTAAGTTGATGCCCGAAGAATTGGAAAGAGCGATAACTCCAAAAACAAAAGCCATTATTTTGCCTTATCCCAACAATCCCACAGGAGCAATCATGGAAAAAGAGGATTTAGAGAGAATTGCACCAATTGTGATTCAGCATGATTTGCTGGTTATTTCCGATGAAATTTATGCTGAGTTGACCTATGGCGGAAAGGATCATGTTTCTGTCGCATCCATTGAGGGAATGTATGAAAGAACCATCGTTTTAAATGGATTTTCAAAATCCTTTGCAATGACAGGCTGGCGCTTGGGTTATGCGGCAGGACCTAGGGATTTGATTAAGCAAATGAATAAAATTCACGCCTATGTGGTTATGAGTGCACCGGTAATGAGCCAGCAGGCTGCCATCGAAGCTTTGCGGGATGATGCTCTTTGTGATGAAGACATCCGAGTGATGCGGGAGGCTTATGACCAGCGAAGAAAATACTTAATTGGTGAGTTTAATAGACTTGGATTGACTTGCTTTGAACCGAAGGGGGCATTTTATGTATTTCCTTCTATTCAAAAAACAGGACTTGGTTCTGAAGAATTTTGTGAGAAGCTACTTTTTGAGGGTGGGGTTGCGGTTGTTCCGGGGAATGCTTTCGGAGATTGTGGAGAAGGGTTTATCCGTATTTCATATGCCTACAGTATGGAGGAATTAAAGGCTTGCATCCAAAAAATTGAGGTTTTCTTAGCTGATAATTAAAGGAAGTGGCAGTGTTTGGACGAAAACTTCAATCACTGCTTTTTATTTTTGTTAAAATGAGATAGTTGACGATTTTATAAAAATATGAGATGATATCTACATATATCAAAAAGGAGCGAAATAGATTTGAACGCAGATGGGGATTATCATGTCAATAGTTGTGTAAAGAATTTATATTCTATTAAAATCTTGGAAATAATAAGGGTGTACTTTGTCTAAACAAAATGTTCAAGGCAAGGTATGCCTTTTTTTGTTTTTTTGCAAGGGAAAGTCAGGAGGAAGAATTTATGTTTATAGGACCATTACTATTACAAATTATTTTGATTGCAATGAATGCGATTTTTGCCAGTGCTGAAATAGCAGTCATTTCAATGAATGATGCCAAAATGAAGCGGATGGCATTAAATGGGGATAAAAGAGCGGAACGGCTGATTTATTTAACAGATCAACCTGCCCGTTTTTTGGCAACAATACAGGTGGCAATTACCCTTGCTGGTTTATTGGGTAGTGCTTTTGCGGCGGAAAATTTTGCAGGTGAGCTAGCGCAATTTCTTAAAAATAGCGGTGTAGAAACCTCTCTAAGTTTCTTACGGTCTCTTTGCGTATTTATCATCACTCTTATTTTGGCATATTTTAATTTGGTTTTTGGTGAGTTAGTACCTAAACGTGTGGCAATGAAAAATGCAGAAAAGTTGGCTTTGGGCATGAGTGGAATGTTGAAGCTGGTTTCTAAGCTGTTTGCACCATTGGTTTGGTTTCTGTCGGCATCGACCAATGGAATGTTAAGATTAATTGGAATTGATCCTGAGGATGAAGAGGAAGTCATTTCTGAAGAAGAAATTTTTATGATGTTGGATCAAGGTAGTGAAAAAGGCACCATCGATTTAGAGGAAAGTACATTTATACGAAATGTATTCGCTTTTGATGATATTGCTGTGGAACAGGCATGCACCCACCGAGTTGATGTGGTAATGCTTGAAATTGAGGATGATATGGAAACATGGGAAAAGACAATTCTGGAAAACAGATTTACCTATTTCCCTATTTGCGGCGAGGATAGTGATGATATTTTAGGTGTCCTTGATACCAAATCTTATTTCCGCATGAAGGAGAGAAGTCGTGAACTGGTGATGGAGGAGGCAGTGGAAAAGCCATATTTTGTGCCAGAAACCATGAAGGCGGATGTTCTGCTTCGGAATATGAGAAAAAATAGAAGGCATTTTGCTATGGTTTTGGATGAGTATGGTGGTTTAAGCGGCGTCATCACACTGCGTGATTTGGTTCAGCTTTTAATCGGAGATATGCTGAATGATGCGGAGGAGGAAGAGATTAATAGTATTGGCGAGGATACATGGCGTATTATAGGCAGTGCTTCTTTGGAGGATGTAAGTGATGCGTTGAACATTCCGTTGCCAATAGATGATTATGAAACCTATGGTGGTTTTATTTTTAGCGAACTGGGAAAAATTCCAGAGGATGGAAGTCAGTTTACCATTGTTACCTGTGGTATGGAAATTCATGTTAAGGAAGTTCAAAATCATCGAATTGGGGAAACGGTTGTAAGGGTATTGCCTGTAACATCAGAAAAGGAAGATTAAACTGATCAGGTTGGTTGTAAAATTGGAAAAAATATGATAAGCTATAGGAGAACAAGGGAGCCTGTTTATTGGGCTCTCTCATTTTGGGGTAATTTATAAAGGAGGGACCATCTTGGAGGAGAATATAGCTTTACTAAAAAAGTGGATTCAGGAAAGTGATAACATTGTTTTTTTTGGCGGTGCAGGTGTTTCAACGGAAAGTGGTTTGCCTGATTTTCGCAGTGAAAACGGTATTTTTTCTGCCATGAGCGAGTATGGATATAGACCAGAAACCATTTTAAGCCACTCTTTTTTTGAGCGCAACCCCGATGTTTTTTTTCGGTATTACAAAAAAGCCCTTCTTTACCCTGATGCAACTCCAAATGACTGCCATAATGCTTTAGCAAAACTTGAAGCTGATGGAAAGCTAAGGGCTGTCATTACACAAAATATTGATGATTTGCATCAAAAGGCAGGTAGCAAAAATGTTTTTGAGCTTCACGGAACTCTTTATCGCAATTATTGTGTAAAGTGTGGACAAGAATTCCCTCTGGACTATGTAACAAAAGAAGAGGGGATCACACGATGCAATCTTTGTGGTGGTGTAGTACGTCCTGATGTGGTGCTTTATGAGGAAAGCCTAAATGAAGAAACCATTGAAAAAGCTATTTCCTTTATTGCCAATGCAGATGTATTGATTATTGGAGGTACAAGTTTAAATGTTTATCCAGCGGCTGGATTAATTCGGTATTATGGTGGTAAAAAATTGGTTCTAATCAATAGGAGTGAAACCCCCTATGATGACAAAGCGTCCCTAATTATTACGAAAAGTATCGGAGAGGTATTTCGAGAAATCCTTGAATTCTAAAGGTTTTCCAGAAGGAATAAAAAAAATAGAAAAAAATGAAAATTAATGCTTGACTTTTAGCCGTGCTTTAGATATAATAAATTCTGCGCTGTGAAAGTGCTGTGAACTTTGAAAATAGAATAGCGTTTGAAAAAACACAACCCATAGTCAATTCAACTTTTCCGCTTTGCGGAAAAGAAAAAAGACAAA
>NZ_JANGAD010000014.1 GCF_024461735.1 Anaerotignum propionicum | reverse complement strand
TTTCCTACCACCGGCATAGCCGGTGGTTTTGTCAAGCTAAAGCGAACAAAAAAATCCCCTCACCATCCATGGCAAGGGGACTATTTTTCCTATTCAAACCAAAATATTTGTACCATCAGCGTTGCAAATTTATTTCTTCATATAGAAAGCATACATCGACATTTAGTGGATGTAAAAGGCTTCCCCCTGGAATCAAACAGTGTTACTTTAATCCTCATAAATAGGATATCTGTCTGTTAACGCTTTTACACGTTTTTTAGCTTCTTCCTTATTGCTTTCAAAATCTTTTAAAACTAGGGCTATTACAGCTGCAATTTCCTTCATATCAACTTCAACCATACCTCTTGAGGTAATGGCAGGAGTACCAATACGAATACCACTGGTTACAAAAGGAGACTGGGGATCATTTGGAATTGTGTTTTTATTAACCGTAATTCCAACCTCATCCAGTTTTTTCTCTGCTTCCTTACCTGTAATATTCAAAGAGCGCAAATCAACCAGCATCAGGTGATTGTCTGTACCGCCGGACACAATATTCACACCATTTGCCTGCAAACTTTCCGCTAAAACCTTTGCATTCTTTACAACCTGCCCAATGTATTCCTTGAATGAAGGCTCCAACGCTTCTTGAAAGCATACAGCTTTTGAAGCAATGGTATGCATCAATGGTCCACCCTGAATTCCGGGGAAGATAGATTTATCAATCTTTTGAGCAAATTCCTCTTTACACAATATCATTCCGCCACGAGGGCCACGCAAAGTTTTATGGGTTGTTGTGGTAACAAAATCTGCATGAGGTACAGGAGAAGGATGTAAACCCGCCGCAACCAATCCAGCAATATGAGCCATATCCACCATAAAGTAGGCTCCAACTTCCTTTGCTACCTTGCCCATAAACTCAAAATCAATGGTTCTTGCATATGCACTTGCACCGGCAACAATCATTTTTGGTTTAACCTCTAATGCTTTATTGCGAAATGCTTCATAGTCAATAAATCCATTATCATCTACACCATAGGCCACAAAGTTAAAATATTTTCCTGAAAGGTTAACAGGGCTGCCGTGGGTTAAATGACCGCCATGATCCAAATTCATACCCATAACAGTATCACCGTATTGAAGCATCGCAAAATAAACAGCTTGATTCGCCTGAGAACCACTGTGGGGCTGTACATTCACATGATCACAGCCAAATAATTTTTTTGCCCGATCTCTCGCCAAATTTTCAACAATATCAACCTTTTCGCACCCACCATAATAACGCTTTGCAGGGTAACCTTCTGCATATTTATTTGTTAAGGGCGTACCCATGGAAAGCATAACCGCCTTGGAAACAATATTTTCCGATGCAATCAACTCAATATTATGCTGTTGGCGCACAAGTTCTGCCTCAATTGCCTGGGCAACCTCAGCATCCACATTTTTAATTTCTTCAAAATTCAAACCCATTTTTCATCCTCCATTCTTTTCTGAAAATTCTTTTTTATTCCTCGAATGATCTGATCTGTGCTGCTTTGCACAAGTTCTCTGTTCTTTTCCTCTTGAGCATATCCCTTTATTCGGAAGAAGTATCTAGGCCTCTTCTGTAAAGGACTATATCCAGAGTATAACATTTTAGCCGGAAAAAAGTACTTGGCAAAATAGATAAAAAAAAATTCACTTATATTAAAAATAAGGTTAAATCTTCCAACCTCTGCAAAAGAAAAGCTAAAATACTTCAAATATATTTATTTTACTCCTATCACCCATTTTCTCGCTTTACATACTATATATAAGAACATATACAACTCAAAGGAGGCAATCTTATGGGAGCTTTTGAATTTGATAACAATACAGAACTCAGTAGTAGAAGCTGTGGCTGTGGATGTGGATGTGGCTCCAATGCTGGAACTGGCGAAGTATGTATCATCGCGCAAAAAATCTTCGACCAATGCCGTATTCAGAAATGTTTAACACCCGATATTTTGGGACCCGCTAGAGCTGCAAGGAATGGTGGTCCTGGTGGTAACGACATGATTTGCGAGGGTGATATCATCATTCCCCCTTGCAATGCAACCGATGTTATCATCAAACATCTGGTACTGAAAAAAATCGAAATTATTCGCAAGACCCCCAGCTCTTTGCAAACCGGCTGCTGGGATATTGAACTAAGGTATGTCTTTGAATATACTTTAGAATTCCGTCGTTCTGATGGTTGCTTTATCGGACGCATTGATGCAACAAGCAGCTATACCCTGAAGACAACATTGTTTGGTTCTACCGAAGCAGAAACAACAACTGTAAACGAAATGTTTAATGGTTGCTTTAGCGGCATCGGCGGCCCTTACGTTGTAGCAGAAGGTAAAGCTCTCGCATTGGATGCTGAATTGAAGTATGCAAGTCCTAGTAACAACAACTGCTGCTGCTGTTGCTGTAGTTGCATTTGCGGATGCGAAAGCGGATGCGGCTGTGACAATGGAGGTAACAATGGATGCAACAACGGATGCAACAACAGATGCAACGATTACTGTGATCCTCAAACAGCTCCAGTAGCTGTAAATGTCACAATCGGTTTGTTCACAATTATCAAGCTGTATCGCCCTGTAAACATGGTAGTTCAGTCCTTAGGCACATGCTTGCCTGAAAGCTGTGTATCACCTTTGCAGAACGGTGATCCTTGCGGAAACTTTAATGCTATGAGTTTCCCTTGGGATGCATTTGTACCTTCCCAAGAACCTAAATCCTGTTGTGCATATACACCAACCTACAGTTCTCCAAACTGCGATGCGGATGACAAAGACAATTGTGTAAATAACTGCAATAATAATTGTAATTGTAACAACAGATGCAACTGCAGATAAAAATGTAGCTCCACATCATTCCCCCGGCCAACGCCGGGGGTTTTTAAATACTTAAATATATTATTTTTTATTTACTAACTTTATCGATTAAAGGAAGACGGCTTAGAAGTTTATCAATCTCTGTTGCAATAATAAAGGACTGGGTTCTTCCTAAACCCAGTCCTTTACAAACGGCTTCTTATCTATTTTCGGATATTTTACTTCATCTGAGCCAAACGTTCTTCAATCTGAGCTAACATTGCTTTGTATTTTTCACCTTTTGCCGTTTCCTCATCAATCAAAGACTTAGGTGCTTTTGCTACAAAACCCTGATTTGCCAGCTTCTTTTCCACACGCTGAATTTCACCCAGCATTTTATCTCGCTCTTTTTCCAAACGCTCTATTTCCTTGGAAATATCAACCAATTCCGCCAAAGGCATATATATTGTAGCATTGGAGATAACCACAGAAACTGCATCTTCATCAATGCCTTCTCGTGTGTTTTGAACCATAACCTCGCTGGCATATGCCAAAGTTTTAAAGAATACCTTTGCATGCTCAAAAATATGGCTGATTTCCTCATTTTCAGTAACAACATATACCTGTACCTTCTTGGAAGGAGCTACGTTCATTTCACCTCGAATATTACGGATATTGCGAACTGCTTCTTTAATCGTATCTATTTCCATTTCATTTTCTTTATAGTTCCACTCTTCTTTGTATACTGGCCAATCGGAAATCATGATACTTTCTTCAGCATCCTGAATGTGCAAAAACAGCTCCTCGGTGATGAAAGGCATAAAGGGATGCAACAGCTTCAAGGCATTTATCAAGACGGTTTTCAGTGTCCAAAGGGCAGCTTCTCTGGTATGATCCTCTTTATTGTATAAACGAGGTTTAACCATTTCGATATACCAGTCACAATATTCATCCCAAAGGAAATCATAAACCTTCTGAGCAGCCAACGCCAATTCATAATGCTCCATGTTATCTGCAACTTCTTTTGCCAAAGTATTTACCTTTGAAAGAATCCATTTATCTGCAGAAGTTAACATGAGAAGCTTTGTTTCCACTTTTTCATCTAAATTCATCATTACAAAACGAGTCGCATTCCAAATTTTATTGCTAAAGTTTCTACAGTTATCCAGTCTCTCCCAGTAAAAGCGCATGTCATTTCCAGGTGCATTTCCAGTAATGAGCATCAAACGCAGAGGGTCAGCACCGTAGTTTGCAATAACCTCAAGAGGATCGATGCCATTGCCCAAGGATTTGGAGAATTTACGCCCTTGATCATCACGAATCAGCCCATGAATCAATACATCATGGAATGGAATCTCACCAATCTGTTCCATACCGCTAAATACCATTCTTACTACCCAGAAGAAGATAATATCATACCCTGTAACCAAAGTGCTTGTAGGATAGAAGTGTTTCATCTCTTCGGTATTTTCAGGCCAGCCTAAGGTTGAAAAAGGCCATAAAGCAGAGCTGAACCATGTATCCAACGTATCTTCATCCTGTCTGAGATTTGTAGAGCCGCATTTTTCACATTTATCCGGTGTATGCTTGTCAACAGTGATATGTCCGCAGTCTGCACAATAATATGCAGGGATACGGTGTCCCCACCAAAGCTGACGAGAAATGCACCAGTCACGTATATTTTCCAACCAATGCATATAAACCTTACCAAAGCGGTCTGGCACAAAGCGCAGCTTCTGATTTTCATATACTTCCATAGCAGGCTTTGCCATTTCATCCATTTTTACGAACCACTGCAATTTAATCATTGGTTCAATGGGAACATTACAGCGCTCATGACAACCTACAGCATGGGTAATGTCCTCAATACGAACCAAATAGCCCTCATCCTTCAGCTTTGCCACAATGGCTTCTCTGCATGCATAACGATCCATACCTGCATATTCCCCTGCCAATTCGTTCATTGTGCCATCATCATTCATAACACTGATACGAGGGAGATCATGTCTCATACCAACTTCAAAGTCGTTAGGGTCATGGGCAGGTGTGATTTTTACTACACCAGTACCAAATTCACGGTCAACATAATCATCGGCAATAATAGGAATCTCTTTATTTAACAAAGGTAAAATACAGTTCTTTCCGATTAAGTGTTTGTATCTTTCATCCTCAGGATGAACAGCAACAGCAGTATCCCCCAGCATTGTTTCAGGTCTGGTTGTTGCCAAACGCAGTTTTTCATCAGAACCTACAATGGGGTAATCAATATGATAAAAATGTCCTGCTGAATCAACATGATTTACTTCAGCATCGGAAATTGTGGTCTGACACTCAGGGCACCAGTTAATAATTTTTTCACCACGATAGATATAGCCTTTTTCATATAACCGGCAGAATACTTCCAGAACAGCATCAGAACAGCCTTCATCCATGGTAAAACGAACTCTGTCCCAATCGCAAGAACATCCTAATTTACGCAGCTGGTTCAAAATAATGCCGCCATATTCCTCTTTCCATGCCCATGCACGATCTAAGAAACCTTCACGACCAACATCATCCTTGCTCAAGCCTTCGGAAGCCATCTTTTGAACAACCTTTAATTCAGTAGAAATACTGGCATGATCAATACCGGGTACCCATAATGCATTATAACCTGCCATTCTTTTCCAACGAATGAGGATGTCTTGCATGGTATTATCCAAGGCATGACCCATATGCAACTGCCCTGTTATGTTCGGGGGTGGCATAACGATACAGAAGGGCTTTTTACTTTTATCAACCTCTGTGTGAAAATATTTCTTTTCCATCCATCTTTCATAGAGTTTTTCTTCAACAATTGATGGATCATAACTTTTAGCTAATTCCTTCATAATACTCTCCTCCTCATTTTTTCCTAAAATATTTCTTTTCATCAAACAATGCAGTTTGTTTTTTCCTATAGAAACAATATTTTAATCCCTACTACAAAGATTCATCTTTGTTTGTTATAACCATGTCTTGGGTCTTTTATAAACAAGGTTTCAATTTAAACAAAAAATAAAATGATTCTTCCTTATTTATCTAGACATTGCATTTTATTGATAACAAGATTTATAAAAATGTTCCTCATTCTTGCATATGTTTTTCTACTTTTCATGGACTTAGAGGCGCATTTTCATAGATAAAAATATAAAAAAAGCTTCCATCCATAAAAAGGACGAAAGCTCGCGGTACCACCTTAATTTCTGCCCAAAGGGCAGACACTCAATAACCGATAACGGGGTAAACCGTTTTTGCCTACACAGAAATAATCCTTCAGCAAAACAACTCAAAAGCTACCTTCTGTATCCTATTTTGAAAAGGGCTTACAGCCGATGACCCTTTCTCTCTGGCAATGATCCGATACATACTCCTCTTTTTCACTGTCTTTTGCAGTTTCTATATCACAAGATTTTAGTCAATTCCTTTAAATTTGTCAAGCATCTTTTTATCAAATTACTGTTAAATCACAATTAATCCACAGAGAAGGGTGTATTCTTACTTTAAACGCCCTCATAACGAAAACAGTATACAAATAACAGTCTACTATTCTCAGGTGTATTACAGTTGAAAAATGGTAAAACTTGTTGTATGATGAATATAATATATATCATTTAGATACACAGAAAGGAGTGATCCTACATGCTGAACCAAAAAGATGAATTTATAGATAAAACGAACCTATGGCTTAGCTTAAAACTTGAATCACAATTATATGCCATTGATAGTTCTTATGTTGAATCAATCTCTGTATTAGAAGAACCAGTCAGCGTGTTGCCAGATAGTAATATTATAAAACGTGGCATCATTCATTCAAGGGGAAACGTAGTTCCCATTATAGATTTAAGACCGGCATTGGGTTTGAAAACTCTTGAACAGGAGCAAGATGCTTTTGACGAAATGTTAGAGCATAGAAAAAATGACCATATTCTTTGGGTAAAGGAAATGGAGCGATGCCTTTTGGAGGAAGATACCTTTCGATTGGCCACTGATCCCCATAAATGTGCATTTGGAAAGTGGTATGATTCCTATCAAACCAATAACCATGCCATTGCATTTCACTTAAGTAAAATTGATGAGCCACATAAAAAACTCCATGAAACCGCTCATCTGGCTTTCGATTGCCCTCGTCATTGCAATGATTGTGAAAGAGAGCAATGTCTGCGGGATCAGCTTAAGCAAGATGCACATACATATAAAGATATCGTTGTAAAGCTTTTGGACGAAACAAAAAAAATATTCCGTGATAACACCAAAACCATGTGTGTCACTGTAAGAGATAAGCAAAACTCTTTATTGGGGCTGCTTGTTGATGAAGTTTTAGCGGTGGAGACAATAACAATGAAAGATTTACCCCCTAGCTGTTTGAATACATCAGGTCCTCAGCTACTCTCACATATTGGAGAAAAACAAGGCTCCGACGCCACATTTTTAGTACTGAACATGGGCGGTATTTTCAGCCTTTAGTATTACGTATGTTTCTGGATAGATACAAAAGTTTTCAGACAAGAATATCTTAATTAATTTCAACAAAAAACAGCACAATCCCTTTTGGATTCTGTGCTGTTTTCTTTTTAGTCCTTTTGATATCTTGAAATATTCAAAAGCAAACCTATCATAATAGTTAAAAATAATAGTGATGTACCACCATAGCTGATAAAGGGCAAAGGCTGCCCTGTATTTGGTATGGTATTTGTTACAACACCGATATTGATAATTGCCTGAAATGCAATGACTGATGTAATGCCAGTGGCCATCAATGTTCCATATGTATCTTTGGCATTCATGGCAATTTTAATACCACGCCAAATTAAAACTGCGAACAGAATAATGACCAAAGCTGCCCCGATAATCCCCAATTCCTCACAAATAATTGCAAAAATAATATCATTATGAGACTCGGGTACGAAGGTTTTCTGTCTGCTTTGACCCAAACCAAGGCCAAAAATACCACCCGATGCAACAGCGTAAAGCCCCTGAATTGTTTGAAAGCCTTTTCCTGTGGGGTCAGACCAAGGGTCTAACCATATCCTAATTCGACTTAGGCGATATGGGAATAAAACAACTGCAAGCACACCTGCCGGAATAATTGCACCTGCACCTGCAACGAAGTACCAAACTTTAGGACTACCAATGAACAGCATGGTCAAACCCATCAACATAATCAACAAAGCGGAAGAGAAGTTTGAAATTGCAATCAACCCTACAGGCAAAGCCAAAACCATTAGAGCCCTAAAAAAGCCTTTAACATTGGCTAAATCCTGTCTATGACTCACAATGTATTGGGAAAAATAAAGGACTAAAGCCAATTTTGTAAATTCTGATGGCTGAAACTGCAACATACCTACTCCAAGCCAGCGTTTCTGACCACCGGCCTCAATCCCGATAAAGGGCAGCAGAAGCAAGAAAACATTTGAAGCCCAATAAGCCAATAGGGCAAAGCGCTTCCAGAAATTATACGGAATATTCATGCAAAAAACCATTGCTACAATACCCAAAACCACCCAAACACTTTGTCGTTTTAAGAAAAAAAACATATCATAATTATATTTAGCACCGGTCATGGTTGTGTAGTAGCTAGCGCTAAAAATCATTACAACACCAAATAGCATTAGTGTCAATGCCACGAACAAAACCGTGAAATCGAAGGAATCGGGTTTAATTCGCTTTCTTTTTGCTGTTGGACCCTTCCTTTGGCTATACCCTCTTCCCATTTCCTCACTCCGTTTCTTCCGATTTTAGTTAAAACCTTGAGCCCATATGAAAGGTCTTAGACCTTGAGGCTCTGTCTCAGTCTCCACAAGGAGTTTAACCCCTTGACCCTTTTTCAAATACAAGGTTTCTGTGAGTTACATTCAATATTCATTACTTCTCCTCAAACATTACAAAGGTCTTAGACCTTGAGGCTCTGCCTCAGTCTCCACAAGGAGTTTGACCCCTTGACCCTTTTTCAAATACAAGGTTTCTGTGCGTCACATTCAATATTCATTACTTCTCCTTGGAAAACAACGTTTTCCATATTGGGTCAAGGGCAAAGCCCTTGCTAGGTTTTAGGGACAGCGTCCCTAAGGTCTTAGTCTTTGTTGGGTTTTAGGGGTAGCCACCTAAGATCTAAATCCCTTTACTTGCTCTTTAAACATATCTCCCCGCTGCTCATAATTATCAAACATGCCCCAGCTAGCACATGCAGGAGAAAGCAAGACACAGTCCCCTTCGCTAGATGAGTCTCGGCAGAGATTAACAGCCTCTTCAAAAGTTTCACAGATAGAAATATCAGTGAACCCAAATTTCTCCGCAGATGCTTTGATTTGCTGTGCCGTAACACCAATTAAAACAAGATGCTTCACTCTGCCTGGAAAAAGCTTCGTCCATTCATCAAAGGATACACCTTTGTCATAGCCGCCGCCAATCAAAACAATGGGCTTTCTCATTGCCAGCACTGCACGGATAGATGCGTCCGTATTGGTTCCTTTAGAGTCATTATAATAATCTACGCCATCCACCGTAGCAACATACTCAATTCTATGGGCAACGCCGCAGAAATTTTTCAAAACATCTCTGATGATAGCCAACGGTACTTCTGCAACAATAGACATTGCCGCCGCTGCCATGGCATTCTCATAATTATGAATACCCAGTATTTGCAGGTCATGAACTGAAATTAAATTCTCTTGTATGCCGTCCCAACGAACACAAATCATATCACCTTCTAGGTAAATCCCTTCATCTAAAGACTCTTGACTGCTGAAGAAAAATACCCTGGCCTTAGTTTTCGCCGCCATCTTTCGGCAAACCTCATCACTATAATTTAGGATGCAAAAATCTTCTTCCGTCTGATTCTCAAAAATCCGTTCCTTCATAGAAATATAATTTTCCATAGTTTTATGACGATTTAAGTGGTCAGGTGAAATATTCAAAACTGCACTGATATGGGGAGAAAAGGTTTTAGCCTTTTCCATCTGGAAACTACTGATTTCTGCCACTACCCAATCATTTTTCGTCAATCGCGAAACCTCACCACTGTAAGAAACACCAATATTCCCTACTACCGCCGTATTCGGCTTTACCACCTGCATAATCTGACCCACAAGGGTAGTTGTTGTCGTTTTTCCGTTTGTACCTGTAATTGCTGTCACAGGACAGGGCGTAAGGGTGTATGCCAATTCAACCTCACCAATGACAGGAATCCCTCCAGCCTCTGCCTTAAGAATAAAAGGAAGATCACAGGGTATCCCCGGGCTTAGCACAATGAAATCCTGCTTTAAAACAATTTCATCAGGATTTTCCCCCAGAAAAAGGGAAATCCCTTCTTGCTCTAAGAGCCGAGAGTCTTTTATTTCCTCTCTCTTTTTCATATCCTGAAGGGTAACATTCGCCCCTAGTGTATTTAAAAGCTTGGCAGCAGAGATGCCGCTTTTTGCCATACCGCAAACCAAAACTTTTTTATCCTTATAGTCCAATTTAGATTCCCTCTTTCCGAAAGTTTTCAGCAAAACAAAGTACTTTTTCAGTCAAATATAGTCCGAACGTTCTATTATGAAACTTCCATATTCTGCGAATTTTATGCAAAATGTTAAAGTTATAGAACATTTATTACCTTATTTTAATCTCTAACAACTCAATGCTTTGAAATAAACAACGTTTTTTCTTGGAAAATCCCTTCTAGAATATACCGTCACAACCCAAAAAACCGATTAAACAAAGCATAGCCGTGGCCACATAAAACAGTGTGACAACCTTTGTTTCTCTCCAACCACTCTGCTCTAAATGATGATGAAAGGGCGCCATTTTAAACAATCTTTTTCCCGCGCCATATTTACGTTTTGTAAGCTTAAAATAACCAACCTGAAGCATTGTGCTGATGGATTCCAAAAGGTAAATAAATCCTACAATCAAAATAAAAATGGGCATTTTTAATATAAAAGCCGTTGAAGCAATAAATCCTCCTAAGGCAAGAGAACCAGTATCCCCCATAAAAACCTTTGCGGGATAAGAATTAAAAATCAAAAATGCCAACAACCCACCGATAATTGCTCCACAAATGGGTGAAACTGTGCTTCCTGCCGCCCAAGCTACAACAGCAAAAAAAGCTGCCACAATCAGAGTAACGCCTCCTGCCAGACCGTCCAAACCATCGGTCAAGTTAACCCCATTTACTGTGCCAAGTATGGCCACAAATAAAAATGGCACAAAAAGAATTCCCAAATCAATGCTTACACCTTGGCCAAAAGGAATATAAACTTCTGTCCCAATGCCACTAGCATACATGTACCAGCAAAAACCTCCTGTCACAATGAGCTGGAGCAATATTTTCTGCATCGCCCGCAATCCAAGGGAACGCTTTTTTACTACCTTGATATAGTCATCCAAAAAACCGATAATTCCATAGCAAACTGTTACCAAAACAATAACCGTACCATCGGTATTTCCTTTCATAAAAAATGCTGCTGCTACAGCAAATGCAATTAAAAATGCAATGCCCCCCATGGTTGGTGTGCCTTGCTTTTGCAAATGGCTTTGAGGTCCATCATCCCTTACATTTTGCCCAAACTTTAATCTGTGCAGCATAGGAATCATAACCGGACAAAGGATAACCCCTACCACGAAAGATATAATGATTGCGTATACCGCCTGTTCCAAAGACCCCACTTTAGTTCACTCCCTGTATTTTTTCTACGGTTTTTTCCAATGCCATGCTTCTGGATGCCTTCACCAAAACAGCATCCCCCTTTTTCAGCATTGCCAAACCTTCGTTCCAAAAATCCTCTTGACTATTAAAGCAATAAACCTCTTTGAGTCCACTGTTTTTTGCGCCTTGCATCATTTCAACATTGAATCTTCCTATACAAAAAAGAAGATCAATTTCTTTTTCTGCGGCATAGGCACCAACTTCTTCATGCATTTGAGATGCATACTCTCCGAGCTCTCCCATAAATCCTAAGATTCCCACTTTACGACCTTCTGCATTTGCGAGAATATTCAGTGACGCCTTCACGGAAACAGGGTTTGCATTATAAACATCATTTAAAACAGTTATACCATTTTCCAGCTTCATAATATTCATTCGGTTCTTCGTTGGCACAAAATTCTCAATGCCCTCTTTTATTTCTGCAAAACTCAGACCCATCTCAAGCCCCACTGTAACTGCAGATAAGGCATTCAAGACCATGTGTTCTCCAGGCATGGGTATCATTGCATCAAAAGAACCCCCAGGGGTATGGATGGTGCATTTGGTTTTTTCCATCCCCATAAGCTCCAAATGATCCGCATAAATATCTTTTTTATTTTCAATGCCAAACCAGCGCAATTTTTGAGGAAGCTTCCCCTCTAACGTGCTGAGCATATCATTATCTCCATTTAAAACCGCAATGCCATCCTTTGGCATGAAATCGAACATCTCGCACTTGGCCTTCAAAATGCCCTCTCTACTACCCAAATACTCAATATGGGCAACGCCAACATTAGAAATCAACCCTAACTGCGGTCGAACTACCTCTGCCAATGCATGAATTTCGCCGAAATGATTCATACCCATTTCAATCACCGCAATTTCATGATGATCCTCCAAACGGAATAATGTCAAAGGTACACCAATATCATTGTTATAATTCCCTTGTGTCCAGAGAACATCGTATTTCTGCCCCAAAACGGAAGCCACCATATCCTTAGTTGTAGTTTTCCCTACGCTTCCGGTAATCCCAATAAAAGGAATATTAAATTTATTTCTATAATGTGCCGCCAATTTCAGCAAAGCCTTTTTTACATCGGGAACCAAAAGCAAAACGCTACCTTTTTTGGGCGCGATTACCTTGGAGGACAAACAGGCAGCAATGCCCTTTTCAAAGCATTCCTCAATAAACTGATGCCCATCCACACGCTCTCCCTGTACTGCAAAAAACAGACTGTCCTTCGTTACTTCCTTAGAATTCTGCGTAATATGAGAAATGGTTTTATTTAAAACTTCATCCAGACCGTCCACTGCAATTACCTGCGCATTCGTTGCCTCAATGATTTCTCCAATGGTCATTTTTTTCATAAGCAATCCTCACCAAAAGCCTTTCGTATCTCTTCCATATCGTCAAAATGAATGGTGCAGTCTTTAAAAATCTGATAAGTTTCATGTCCCTTCCCTGCAATGATAATCACATCGCCGGCCTTTGCCATTTTTGCCCCTTTATAAATTGCCTCACCTCTGTCAGCAATTTTTTCATAGGAGCAAGATGTCTTTTTCATCCCTACCTCCACCTCATTTAAAATGGTTAGAGGGTCTTCTGTTCTGGGATTATCAGATGTAATAATACAATACTCGGAACCATTGCCTGCAATTTCGCCCATGATTGGTCGTTTTGTTTTATCTCTGTCACCACCACAACCAAAAATAGTAATTATTCGCCCTTTGGCAAACTCACGGGTAGTTTTTAAAATATTATCTAACCCATCCGGCGTGTGAGCATAATCTACAACAGCTTGGTACCCTTTTTTGCTGCGCACAGCTTGAAAGCGACCAGCCACCCCATGATTTTCTTGAAGCCCAGTTATAATATCCTCCATGGGAATTTCCAGAAGCAAGCATGCTCCAATGGCACCCAAAGCATTGTAAACACTGAATCTACCTGGGGTACTCAAATGGACATGATATTCCTTTTCATCCCAAGACAAGGAAAAATCCGTACCCTCAGCAGTAATTTCTATATCTTTTGCCTGTAAATCAGCAGCGTTGTCAACAGAAAAAGTCAATACCTGACCAGTCGCCTTATCCTTCATAAAGCTTCCAGCGGCATCATCCATATTGATTATACTTTTTTTTGCCCGTTGAAATAGTTTGGATTTTGCCTCTTTATAATTCTCCATGGTTTTATGATAATCCAAATGGTCTTGGGTTAAATTTGTAAAAATCCCAATCTCATATGCAATGCCATCAACCCTATGCAAATCTAAGGAATGGGAGGATACCTCCATAACCACATGGCTTACATCTTCTTTCACCATTGTGTCCAGTAATTCCTGCAGCTCCTTTGATTCTGGGGTGGTACGCTCTGTATGGAGTATTCTATCACCAATACGATTCTCAATGGTTCCCACAACACCAACCTTTTTTCCCATATGGTCTAATACCGACTTGATTAAATATGTGGTGGTGGTTTTTCCGTTAGTACCGGTAACGCCAACAACATGCATTTTTTCAGAAGGCTTTTTATAATAATTTACCGCCATGAAGGCCAAGGCTTCACGGGCATTCTCCACCAGTATAACTGAAATTTCCCCGCCGATTTCCTCTGGTAAATGCTCACAAATCAAGGCAACTGCGCCGTTTTCTACTGCTTTTGCCCCAAATTTATGCCCATCCACCTGAAAACCGGTAACACACACAAAAACATCTCCCGCAAGAATCTTTCGGGAGTCATACTCAATTTTTTTCACTTCAATAGATAGGTTTCCTTGTAATACTTTATAGGAAACCCCCTCTAACAGCTTTTGCAATTCCATGGCTGTTTCCTCCTTTGGTTAAACGATTGCCAGCCCTCGGCATATTTGAGGAAAGCTTTTGTCGTCAGTAAAAACATTTATGTAAAATCACTTCATCATTTTAAATACAATGAGCGATAATTACAATACTTTTTCGTATTTCATCCCATTTTTTTATGAAATACGGCTTTGTTCATTTCAACTAGATTGAAAAGAATATATTTGACTGGTAAAAGTAAAAAATTTCAAATTGAAACCCTCGTAAATGGGGGTACCTTTCCCTTTAAAAACAAGAAAAATCTTGATTTTCAAATACAAAATCTTATCTTTGTCTACGAAAAAAATCACGCAGGGAAAAGTATACCACATTTACGCTAATCTACCAATTATTTTTACCACTTCTGAGCTTTTTCTTTCATCTACAAAAGGATTTTCTTATTTATAATACACCATAAGTTTTTTTCATTCTAAATAAACGATTACTTGGGTTCCTTTATTTATGGTTTCTCCAGAGGGTGGTAATTGCCTTTTAACAGTTTCTCCCTCTCCTCGAGCACTTACTGATAACCCCTCTTTTTGCAATGTATTTTTTGCCTCCTGATAAGTCATACCGATCACATCAGGCATAGTGGCTTGTTCTTTTGCCGCCTCTTGGGCTTCTTTTTCGCTATAAACCGGTTCAACCCCTATGTATGGTAAAGTATTCTTCATCAATTCCTGCATAACAGGGCCTGCTACGGTACCTCCGTAATAAACACCCTTTGGCTCATCAATTAAAACCAGCGCCATTACTTGGGGATTTTCCGCCGGCGCAAAAGCCATAAACGACGCAATATATTTGCCACTTTTACGTGGCAGCTTTTCGGATGTAGCTGTTTTACCGCCAATGCGATATCCCGGTATATAGGTCTTGCTGCCGGTTCCTTGGGATACAACGCTTTCCAATATCATTTTCATCGTTTCAGAAGTTTCCTTTGAAATAACCTGTTCCCCTTTTTCATATTGAAATTCCTCAACCATGTTTCCATCCTCATCAGCAATTCCCTTTGCAAAATGAGGCGTTACAAGGTTACCACCATTCACAATAGATGCTGCCGCTCTTAGAAGCTGTAACGGTGTAATTTGAAAAGACTGACCAAAGCTCATGGTCGCAAGCTCTACAGGGCCAATGTTTTCAAGCTTGTGGATAATGCCCACCGCTTCACCGGCAAGGTCAACCCCTGTTTTTTGGTCAAAGCCAAATTTTTTCATATAATTTAAGAACTTCTCTGCACCTACCCGCTCAGCAACCTGCATAAAAACGGGGTTACAAGAGTTTTGTACACCCTGAATAAAAGTCTCCGAACCATGGGTACGGGGAAAACGCCAGCATTTAATACGTCTATCACCAACTACATAAAAGCCGTTACACTGAAAGGTGCTTTCTGGCGTTACAACGCCCTCTTCAAGCCCTGCCGCCGAGGTTACAATTTTAAAAGTACTACCCGGTTCATAGGTATCATTAATGGCCGTATTTCGCCACATTGCATTCAAATAATCATTGCGCTCCTTCTCCGAAAGGGTGCTCCAAATTTGCGCCAGAGCATCATCATTAATGGTAAAAGGATCATTCAAGTCAAAAAATGGATAGTTTGCCATCGCATATATCTCACCGTTTTGTGGATTTAAGACGATAATGAGACCATGGTCTGCCCCCTTCGTTTCCACCGCTTTTGCAATCGTTTGCTCTGCATATTGTTGTAGCACCACGTCAATGGTTGTCACAAGATTTTTTCCATCCTCGGGTGGAATTCGTTCCTGTTGACTGTCAACTTCATTTCCTCTGGAATCAGTAAGGGTTAAAATCTTCCCCTGCTTCCCCTCTAAAAGATCATCATATTTGGCCTCTAGGCCCAAAATACCCTGATTGTCCTTTCCCACAAAACCAATTACTTGGGCACCCATTTCCGAAAAGGGGTATACCCGCTTTACATCCTCGTCCACCATGACACCGGGGATCTCCGCCTTTCGAATCTCCGCCGCCAGCTCACTATCAACCTTGGTTTTTATTCTGACCAAAGCCACTTTCTCCTGAACCTTTTTTAAAACGGTCTCATAATCCAAATCTAACTTTTCCGCCAGATAAGATGCAGTTTTTTCTTTATCTTTTGCTTGTACTGGAATAACACTAACAGCATTTACCGTTTCCGTCAACGCAATTCCCACACCATTTCTATCCAAAATACTGCCTCTTTTCGGCATAATCAGCCTATCTCTTGTTTGCTGTTCATAGGCCATTTCCTGCCACTGCTGGGAACGGAACAACTCAATATAAATAATTCTGCCGAGCAATAAAGTAAAACCAAACATTGCCCCAAACAAAAATACCAGCAGCTTTTTTTTAACCCCTATAGGTGGTCTTTCCATGAAAAACACCCCTGCCTTCTCCATTTATAAAAAATATATGGAAAAAACAGGGCGTGTATGCGTTTAATTCTGAAAGTCAAGTCTTGTTATGAAAATAAGCATAATTTATATCCTTTTTACTCAATAAAAAAACAATCTTTCATTTTTATCATTCACCTTGGGTGGGATTCTTTTTGCCTTCTTCCTTTTTTGTCAGCTGTATTTTGATTTCAGTGCCTTTTGCAGCTGATACACCATATTTGGGGTTCTGAGAAGAAACAACTCCGTCGGTTTCACCCTCAAAGACCACCTCAAAGCCTGCCTTTTTCAAAGCCGCCGTTGCCTCCTCATAAGTCTTACCAACAACATTCGGTACAGACGCTGACCCTGCATCCTTTTCAGATTTTTCAACATAAAGAATGATTTCGCTACCCTTTTCCACTTGTGTGCCACCCTTAGGTACCTGATTTGTAATGGTGTTGCCTGTACCCACTACTTTGTAGGTTAATTCTTTTCCATCCAAATCAGACACAACGTCATAAGCAGAACTTCCAACATAGTCAGGTAGCTTGACGGTTGCCTTGGTGGTCAATGATGATGCATTCTGTGTTTTTTCCGTGGGTTCCAAGTTTTTGTACTTAATAATTTTTTCCATCAAAGCCTTTGTCATGGGGGCAGTGCTTTGTACGCCATCCACATAAGCTTCTGGAAGATGAATGACCGAAAGGATAATATACTTTGGATTTTCAGCAGGAAAATACGCCATATGGGTCAATGTCCAAAGATCATCTCTATCTCTGGAGCCCTGTTCTGCTGTACCTGTTTTACATCCAATGGAATAACCGGGAATCTGAATTTTTTTACCTGTTCCTTCTTCTACAGTTGCCTTGAGTGCAACACGCAAATAGTCAGAAGTTTCTTTGGAAATAACCTGACGCACAACCTCCGGTTTATTTTCATATGCAACATCACCATTGGGATCAATCACCTGAGAAACAACGTAGGGTTTCATAATGTTGCCCCCGTTTATTAAAGCAGAAAATGCCGAAATAATTTGAATCGTTGTACAGTTAAATGTCTGCCCAAAGGAAATGGTAGCCAATTCTGTAGGGCCAATGCCTGATAAAGAGTGAAGCACTTTTGAAGCATCTTCTTCACCGGGTAAATCGATACCTGTTTTTTTACCGAAACCAAACTCCATTTGATAACGATAAACTTTCTCAGCTCCAAGCTTCTGGGCAATTTGAATAATACCTACGTTACAAGACTGGGCCAAAATATCTTTTACATTCACAGTGCCATGTCCCGTTCTTAAATGACAGTGAATTGGCGTACCACTTACATCAATGGAGCCACCACAATAAAAGGTTGTTTGTGGGGTAATGACCCCCTCCTCAAGAGCTGCCGCCGCCACCAATGGCTTATAAATGGAACCTGGCTCATACGTGCTGCTGATGCTAAAGTTTTTCCACATATTATTTAAATAATCCATCTGTTCTTTACTGCTCTTAGCTTCCCAAGCAGTTTTAAATGCAGGGTCTGTTTCAGTCTGCAGAGGAGTTCCCGGCTGATTCAAATCAAAGGGATTGGATTCGGCCAAAGCAATGACTTCCCCTGTATTGGGATCCATCACAATTGAAGCTATATGCTCAGAAGGCCATTTGGCGGCAGTCTCTGCCACGGCTTCTTCTGCATACTGCTGAATGGTGTAATCAATGGTGGTGATTACAGTATCTCCATCTTTTGCGGGATAGTCCTGATAAGAAACTCCATCAGCACCATCATAGAGAATAAAAGAGCGACCCGGTGTACCGACCATATAATCACCATATTTGCCTTCAATACCCCATTGGGCATCCCCTCGAATGAAGCCCAACAAGTGACACCCTAACGTTTTCAAAGGGTAAGAACGTTTTGTTGTCTTCTCATAATAAACTCCCTTTAATTTCATTTCTTCCAGCTCCTCTTTTAAGGAACGATCAATCTCTTTGACTAAGTATTTCCAGTGATTGGGTAAGTTTATTTTTCCTGTGGTTGGGTTTTCAGTAATGTAACCTTTTAGGGTTGCATAGTCCAATTCAGGGAATTTTTGGCACAATGTTGTTAACGTCTTTTCTTGCTCAGCTTCTTTATTTTCTGCTAAAACCAAGGGATCAAGAACAACGTTATAAACAGCTGTGGAAATTGCAAGCACTTGCTCATTTCGGTCGAGGATACTCCCTCTGTTGGCAGCTATGACTGCATCATAACGGTTAATCTGCTGATTTTTCGCAGCAGCCTCATACTCTTCTCCATGAACTGCCTTTAGATAAACGATTCTACCGAAAACAGTTGTAAATACTGCCATAAACACAAAAAGAATAAAAGCAAATTTACCGTTTGCCTTTATTCCTGTTGTCGTTTTTTTCATCATACATCAATCCTTTTTCAATCGACTTTTAAATTTTAAAAAACCGGAATTATTGTCTTCATTTGTTGTGTCTGCCGCATATTGCACTGTATAGCTTTGCTTGGGTACATCTATGTATACGATTTGGTAAGGCTGAGGTTCCGCCATACCTAAGCGTGTTGTTGCCTGCTCCTTAATATAACCCAAATCAATCTGCTCTGTTAGCTCTGCCTCTAAAATGGCGTTGCTTGCTTTCAAATCTGCAAGTTGATTTTTCTCTTTTCGAAGCTCAACTCTTTCATTGGTCACTCTTACGTTCATACCCATGAAAACAATGCTTCCAGCAAAAAGAAGTAGCATAATTATAATCAGCTTAAAGGCAGTAATTCTACTTTCTCTATTTTCAGCCTTTCGGGCTTTTTCCTCTGCAATACGATTCTTTTCATCTTCTTCGTCTGTATAATAAGGGATATATTCCGGCTGTACGTCATATGCAACGTTGCCGTAGGCATAATAGGAAGAACCTTTAAAATTATTTCCATATCTGTCATATTTTTTCGCTGCCATGTCAATACCCCTTCCATTTTAATTTTCTACCCCCTCCAATACACGAAGCTTGGCGCTTCTGGCACGAGGGTTCATTTCCAACTCTTCCTCACTAGATACAATTGGTTTTCTTGTAATCACTTTGCCTGTTTGTTTTTTTCCACACATACAAATAGGAAATTGAGGGGGACAAACACAAGGATTCTCTTGTTTTCGAAAAGCCTCTTTTACAATTCTGTCCTCCAGAGAATGAAAGGTGATGATACAAAGCCTTCCGCCGGGATTCAATCTATTTGCCACTGCATCAATGGCTTGCTGTAACACTTCCAACTCACCATTTACCTCAATGCGAATTGCTTGAAAAGTTCTCTTGGCAGGATGAGGTCCATCCTTTCTGGCTCCCTTTGGTACTGCCTTTTTAATCACCTCAACCAACTCGCCCGTTGTTTCGATGGGCTTGTTTTGCCTTTCCTGAATGATGAACTGGGCGATTCTTCTTGCCCAACGCTCTTCACCATAGTTGAAAATTACACGATTCAGCTCGTCCTCATTATATTCATTGATAAGAGCATAGGCGGAAAAAGGATTGGTAGTATCCATTCTCATATCCAAGGGCGCATCATGCTGGTAGGAAAAGCCTCTCTCCGCTTCATCCAGCTGATGAGAGGAAACCCCTATATCCAAAAGCATTCCATCTATCTTGTGAATGCCAAGACCATCCAAAATGCTACCGATATTCCCAAAATTATTATGGACAAAAGTAATTTTATCCAAATGTTCCTTTAGTCTTTCCTTTGCCGCCTTATGGGCATTCAAATCCTGATCAATACAAATCAGTCTGCCTGTTGTCAGCTTTTTCGCAATTTCTAAGGAATGACCGCCACCGCCCATTGTTCCATCTACATAAACCCCATCAGGCTTAATCTTTAAATTTTCAATGCACTCCCATAGGAGTACGGAAACATGATGAAATTCCAAAATGGTCACCTTGGACAACGCAATCACGCCATCCCTATCCTTTCTGATTTACGTTATACTCGTAAAATATTCTTAACTAATTTTATTTGGAAACGACCCAACCTGAAAACACATTTTTACTAAGGTTTGTCCCTCTGTAATCATTAAATTCCCAAATTCTCCATTTCAAAAGCCAATTCATTGCTGATAAAATTTTCTTCGTTGTTATAATCAGCCCAGTCATCCTTATTCCAAATCTCAACACGATTGTTGACACCGATTGAAACAACATCTTTTTTAAGGCCTGCATATTCTCTAAGATTGGCAGGCAAATTTATTCTTCCCTGATTATCTAAATCGCATTCGATGGCACCTGAAAAGAAAAAACGGACAAATTTTCTTGCGCCACTGCTGGTCAAAGGCAATTGTTTCAATTTCTCTTCAAAAATTGCCCACTCGCTTTTTGGATATGCAAACAAGCAATTATCTAAGCCTTTGGTTACCACAAAATGTTCACCTAAGCCATCTCGAAATTTCGATGGCACAATTAAGCGCCCTTTGGAATCAATTGAATGTTGAAATTCACCGAGAAACATTTTGTAGTCACCACCCTTCACCCTTTCAGGGAAAAACAGGGCAACTAAAACCATTTTCGCCCACTTTCCACCACTATTAACCACATTGTAATATATTTAACGGAAATAGGCAAGCCCCATAGTACAAAAAACTTCTGCGTTTTTCAGAAAAAAACCTTGATAATTCAATGTTTATACTCATATAAGAGAATATTTCAACGAGAAACGACAAATTATTTCCCCACCACCATTCACCCACTAGAAATTAAAATGAATGAAATCTGTATGAAGAAAAAAAAGTTAATTTCAATCTCCACTTTTCTCCCCAAACACAAAAAAAAACAGGTATTGCTTATGCAATACCTGCAAATTATTATAATCTCATTTTTTATATGACTTAGCTAGCTTTTCAAAGGAAGGGAGTGCTCTCTCGATGACAGTTCTTGCAACACAATAAGCAATCCTGACATAGCCCTTACACCCAAAACCTCGACCCGGTGTCATCAAAATACCAAATTCTTTAGCCTTATTTACAAAGGCAACATCATCTTCTTCCAGTGCCTTTACAAAGAGGTAAAAGGCACCTTGTGGTTTTGCGCATTCAAAACCATAGCTGATTAGTGCATTGTATAAAATCTCTCTGTTCTTATCATAAAAAGCAATGTCCGACTTTTCATCACAGCATCTTGCCACCACCAATTGCTGTAATGCAGGGGCATTGACAAACCCCAGCACCCGGTTAGCTACCCCTGCACCGTAAACCACATCCTCAAAATCCTCCACCGTTGGCGGGATGGTTAAATAACCGATTCTATCTCCCGGTAAAGAAAGAGATTTTGAGAAGGAGTAGGCAACAATTGTATTACCATAAATCTTTGGAATATAAGGCACTGTCACACCATCAAAAACCAATTCCCTATATGGCTCATCTGAAATCAAATAAATAGTAGTTCCGAATTCTTTCCCCTTCTTATTTAAAACCTCTGCTACCTTTACCAAGGTTTCTTCATCATAAACCACACCTGTGGGGTTATTGGGGTTATTAATGATAATCGCCTTTGTTTTGGAGGTTATCGTTTCCTCCAATTGGCTGGCATCAGGTAAAAAGGAGGGAATATTTGGGGCAATGGAAATCAAGCGTCCACCTGCATTGGCAACATATACATCATATTCTGAAAAATAAGGCGCAAAGGTCGAAACCTCGTCCCCTTGGTCTAAAAGAACCTTTAAAATTACGTTTAATCCACCTGCCGCACCTGTGGTCATAACGATATTTTTCCCTGTATATTCTTCCCCAAAGCGACGATTTAAGCTTTCAGCAATAGATTCTCGTACCTCTGGAATACCTGCCCCATCAGTATAGCTATGCAGCGCCAAGGAATCCATATTTTCCAATAATTCAATTGCTGTTTGATTGACTGAAACGGGAGCCTTTACGTTTGGGTTGCCAATGCCAAAATCAAAGACATTGTCATCTCCCAATAATTTGCGCAATCGTGGGCCTTCTGTAAAAAGCGCGCTAATAGCTGCACTCTTATCTACCAATTCCTTCATATTCTTTGAAATCATTGCTTATTCCCCTCTCCCAACTTTCTTTCCAGTAAAAACAGCATCCCTTCTTTATATCCCAAAAAGCCTTTTCCCATAATTGTTTTGACACACGCCTTTCCCGGGTAGGAAATCTGACGAAAATCTTCTCTTTGACTCACATCGGATATGTGCACTTCCACCGCAGGTAAATTCACCGCCTTCAATGCATCCAAAATAGCAATACTGGTATGGGTATAGGCGGCAGGGTTTATCACAATCCCCTCTGTTTTATCAAAGTAAGCCTGTTGAATACGGTCAACCAGAGCACCCTCATGATTGGATTGAAATACTTCCACCTCAATACCTTTTTCTTTGGCTGTTTCTTCAATTAAATACACCAAATCCTCATAGGTTTCATTTCCATAAATTCCTTTTTCACGAATGCCAAGCATATTCAGATTCGGTCCGTTCAGCACGAGAATCTTCATACCATCGCTCCTTACATTTCCGAATAGCATCCTAAGAAGGATAATTTTTCTGCAGATAATTCCATATCCTTCAGTAACGTCAATACATAAGGAGAGAATACAGAACCATCAATATCAAAATAGAAACGGAACTCGAAATCTTTTCCTGGAATAGGTCGGCTCTCCAGCTTAGAAAGATTCAGTCCTTGGCATGCAACCTTTCCAATCATTTCATGCAAAGAACCCGGTTTGTGAGCCACAGAAAGCAACAAGCTTATTTTGTTCGCTCCAGCATAAATTTCCATATTTTTTGCGATACAAATAAAGCGAGTATAGTTGTTTGCGTTGTTCTGAACATCCTCTTTGAGAATATCTAAGCCGTATAGCTTTGCACATTCAGGTGAGGAAAGTGCTGCTATATCCGTACGGTCGCATTCCGCAACATATTTTGCCGCTGTTGCTGTATTTTCGAACACAGTAACTTTTACATTAGGTAAGGATTTCAAAAATTCACTGCATTGTTGCAAAGCTTGCTCATGAGAGATAATTTCTTTGATGTCAGAGAGCTTAATGCCTTTTTTTGTTACAAGAGCATGATTAATATGCAGTTTCAAGCTTTTCACCACATAAAATTTATGGCGAACCATCAAATCATACACCTCTGTTACTGAACCCGCAGAGCTGTTTTCAATGGGCAAAACACCATATTGGCAAAGTCCCATTTCTACCGCATTGAACACACTCTCAAAACTATTGAAAAACATGGTGTTAGGCATAGAAAAAAGCTTTCCGCATGCTCGCTCTGCATAAGAGCCTTCCACGCCTTGGCAAGCAACAACTGCTTTTCTGGGGAACTCCAGCTTAGGCTCTTGAATGTTTGCAAGGATTTCTTGAGAAAGAGGTGTTTCTTTTGTTAAGAGCCCTGCCTGATAGCTTCTGCTCACTTCAAACATGGTGTGATACAGGGTTTTAGTATATAATTCAAATTCTTCTCCTACTTGTTCCATCACCCGTTGGAGCACCTGATTTTCTCTTTTTTGGTCTAAAACAGGCAGGTTTTTTTCTGCTTTTGCCTCTGCAATTTTCGCTGATGTCTGCATGCGTTCTACAAACAGCTTGGCAATTTCATCATCAATTTCATTTACTCTCAATCTTAAAGCCTCTAAATCCATCTTTCGTTCCTCCTTAAATATAGCACTTCCACAATGGTAGCTATTCCTAATTTAAATGCACTGTGTAAGTCTCAATGTACACTTATGCTGTATTTCTCAAAAACATATATAAATAAAATAAGTTATAAAATCTTTACCTCATTAAAATCCTACAAAAAAATTTCATTAAAAACCAAAGTGTACCTTTTATTATTTGTTTTCCTCATATAAATCCAACAGGGCAATGGCCATCGCCGCTTCCACACAAGGCACTGCTCTGGGAACAATGCAAGGATCATGCCGCCCTACAACCTTTAAAAAGGCATCTTTTCCTTCCTTTAGGCTAATGGTTGACTGCTCTTTACTGATAGATGGGGTAGGTTTAAATGCAGTTCGAATGACCAAGGGCATTCCCGTGGAAATACCGCCTAAACTACCACCATGATGATTGGTTTTCGTTTTAATTTCACCAGTTTCTTCTATATAATAAAAGCTATCATTGTTTTCTGAGCCTAAAAGCCCCGCCACGCCAAAGCCTTCACCAAACTCCACTCCCTTTACTGCAGGAATTGCAAATAAGATAGAAGATAGCTTACTTTCCAAACCATCAAACATTGGCTCGCCAATGCCCACCGGTAAACCAAGGGCAACACTCTCAATTACACCCCCAACAGAATTCCCTTGCTCCCTAGCCTTTTGAATGATATCCTGCATTTTCTCTGCCATTCCATCATCAATTGTAGGAAAAGCTTTTTGGGTAATCTGTATCAACTGATCTTTTGTAATATCCACAGGATTGAAGTTTTCATCTTTCCCTTCATGAATGGAAAGGATATGAGCTCCAATGGTAATGCCTCTACGCTCTAATATCTGCAAGCATACCGCGCCGGCAAAGCATAGGGGTGCTGTCAATCTACCCGAAAAATGACCGCCACCACGGTGGTCTTGAAAACCATGATATTTCATTTCTGCAGTGAAATCCGCATGGCCAGGTCTTGGCAAATCTTTCAACTGGTCATAATCTTTTGATTTTGTATTAGTGTTCTCAATCATTGCACAAATGGGTGCGCCGCAAGTTCTGCCCTGAAACAAACCCGAAACCACTCGAACCTGATCTCTTTCTTTTCTAGGGGTAGAATAAGCATTTTTGCCGGGGGCTCTGCGGTCTAAAAACCGCTGTGCCTTCTCTATATCTATTTCTTCTCCAGCCGGCAACCCATCAATCACAACACCAATGGCATCGGAATGGGATTGTCCAAAAATGCTGATTTTCACCTTGTTTCCATAGTTAGAAGACATCCGCCGCACCCCCTAAACGTGTAAATTCTGCAAAGAACGTGGGATAAGATTTGGAAACCGCCTCCGCCCTTTCTATCACTGCCTCAACGCCCAATGCCGCCGCCGCAATTGCAAGGGACATGACAATGCGATGATCATCGTAGGAATCTAAAATCACTTCCCCCTCAGGGTGCACGCTGCCCCCTTCAATCCTAATAGACTCCTGCTGTTCCGTCACACGTACTCCAAGCTTTTGCAAGCCTTCTGCCATCGCCTTTAGACGGTCACTTTCCTTCATTCGCAGTCTGCCTGCATTATAAATAATCGTTGTTCCCTCTGCTAATGCTGCTGCTGTACAAAGGGCAGGCACCAAATCAGGAATTTGAGCGGCATCAATGGTGATTCCCTTTAAGCTGCTCCCACAAACCGTAACTTCATTTTCTTTCCAATTAACCTTTGCCCCAAACTGTTCCATTAGATCAACAATCTCTTTGTCTCCCTGACAAGAATTCTTGCGTAAGCCAGTACAGGTAATATCTCCCCCGATACCCCCGGCAACAACCCAAAATGCAGCACCTGACCAATCACCCTCTGCAGAAACTTCGAGGGGCGAGCGATAAGTTTGTCCCCCTTTTATCTGAAAGCCCCAATCTTTCTCTTCTATTTCAATTTGGAAGAGTTTCAAAGTATCAAGGGTCATATCTACATAACCTCTTGACTCTAATTTTGTGGTTAGTCGTATTTCACTATCTTCCTTCAAAAGAGGTAAGGCAAATAAAAGACCTGTAATGAACTGAGAGCTAATATTTCCCGGTAGTGTGTAAACGCCGCCTCTAATTTGCCCAGCCATCACCAGTGGTAAATTGTTTTCCTTCACCAAAGAGCCATGAGCTCTAAGCTCCTCCAATAATACATCAATGGGTCTTTCAGGCAGTCTTCCTTGTCCCTCTAGAATTGCATGCTTCCCCAATGCAGCCACAATTGGCAGTAAAAAGCGAAGGGTAGAACCACTTTCCACACAGTCCAATACAATATCATCTACTTGCTCATCCCAAAGGGGGGTAATCTGGATGCCATCATTGTCCCGTATTACCTTGCATCCCAGTGTTTCAAGACAATTTTTTGTAGCCTCTATATCATTCGACCAGCCCTCTAAGAAAATTTTTGTAGGTTTATCTGCCAAAGCCGCCCCTATCAGCAAACGATGGGCATCGGATTTGGAAGAAATCACTTTTATATTTCCCTTAAGAATGCTTTTTCCGATTTTAATATTCAATCACTTCACCTACTTTTCATGGCCTCCGCCACTAATTGCTCAACTTCCTCAACAGGTATTTTTTCAATACGGCATTGTCCGATTTTTTCGGGGAATATAAAGCTGATAGCTCCGCCCCTTCTTTTTTTGTCCATCAACGTTCCATGGGCAATCTGTTGGGCAGAAAACTCGGCTTTCACCGGCAACCCATTTTTTGTTAATGCCTTGCGAATGCGTTCTGCCAAACCACTTTCTGCAAAACCTTTCGCTTCTGCGGCATTGGCAATTAGGTTTAGCCCAATGGCTACCCCGTGGCCATGGGAAATAGTAAACCCACTTAGCTTTTCAATGGAATGCCCTAGGGTATGCCCCAGGTTCAACAACTGACGTTCCCCATTGTCAAACTCATCCCGCATTACAATATCTCTTTTCATAGACACACAAATTTCAATGATCTCTTCCAAGTCTTGGGTAAAATCTAATGACGCAACCCTATTAAATAAATCTTCATTTCCTATAATTCCATACTTCAAGGTCTCTGCAATGCCATCGGCAAAAACCTCCTCCGGCAACGTTTGCAGTGCATTTGTATCGCAAAGAACCAACTTTGGCTGATAAAATGCACCTGCCATATTTTTGCCCGCTTTTAAATCAATGGCAGTTTTCCCTCCCACAGAGGAATCTACTGCCGCCAAAAAAGTTGTGGGGATTTGCACAAAATCAATTCCTCTTTGATAAACGGCGGCTGCAAAGCCTGCCATATCACCTACGACACCGCCGCCCATAGCAACAATAATATCTTGTCTTGTCATTTCATTCTCTGCCAGAAACTCCAAGATATCACTAAGTGTGCCGATATGTTTTGAACCTTCTCCCCTTGGGAACACAAATTTACACAAATCAAATCCTGCATGTGTTAATGAATGGGCAACGGTGGCAGAAAATAAACTATCCACTTTATCATCTGTTATCAGTGCCACCTTGCAGGGGGAAATACGGCTTGCCATTTCTTTGCCAACTTGTGTCAAGAGTCCTTTTCCAATTAATATGTCGTATTGCGTAGATGTATTTACCTCGACTTTTCTCATATGGGCAACCCCTCATTCAAATTCCTTTATATCGTCTACTGCTAGGCGTTTTTCCTTACCCTCTTTTAGTATTGCCTTTAATTTGTCACCGTCTTTTTCCCGAATTGCCTTGCTGTAAACCTGCAAACGTTCAATCAAACCATCAATTTCATCTGCAAGAAAATCACTGTTGTCAAGAAATAATTCCGTCCACATGGTTTCATTGAGCTTGGCTACACGGGTCATATCATGAAAGCTTCCTGCTGAAAACCCTTTAAACTTAGGGGATAATTCGCTTTTGATGTATGCACTGGAAACAACGTGAGCCAATTGAGAGGTATATGCAATCATTTGGTCATGTTCAGCATCGGTGGCAACTTGCATTTTTGCAAAACCAAGGCTTTTAAAAAAGAAACTTAACTCATTCATAGGTGCAATATCCGTTCCTGTATAAGGTGTTAAAATCATTGTTGCACCCTCAAATAAGTCGGGGGTTGAATACGTAAAGCCACTACGCTCAATTCCCGCCATAGGATGGGCACCGCAGAAAATAAATCCATTTTCTGCTGCCACCTCCTGCAATGGTTGGCAAACACCCCGTTTAATTCCTGCACAGTCAACAACCATCGCGCCCTTTTTAAACTGGGTGGCAAATTTTTTCACATAATCCACCGTTGCACCCGGATATAAAGCGATTAAAACCAAATCGCAGTCGGAAGGGTTTCCCTCCTCCAAAATGCCATGCACCGCCTCTGCCAGCTTTGCACTGAAACGAACGTTCTCCGATTCATCCCAGCCAAATACAGTATGTTCCGTTTTTTGTTTGATTGCCTTTGCCATAGAGCCCCCAATGAGCCCCATACCAATTACTCCTATATTCATAAACTCACCTCAATCTCCTTTCTTTGTGAACAGCTACTCCCAACTTTTCAATAAGGATGCTTCCTTCTTTTAGCTTCTGTCAATTAATCGTCAAATCTGCAAGCAAAGGGTCTAATCTGGAATACAGCCTTTGCAACATCGTCGAATGCTTCCGGAGTCAATGATTGTGCTCCATCGCATAAAGCATGAGGAGGGTCATTATGCACCTCAATCATCAAGCCATCCGCTCCCGCAGCAGTTGCTGCCAAAGCCATGGGCTTCACCATGTAGGAGTATCCTAACGCATGGCTGGGATCAATCACTACAGGCAGGTGGGTTAATTTTTTCAAAACAGGAATGATGGATAAGTCCAATGTATTTCTGGTTCTTGTTTCAAAGGTACGAATACCTCTTTCGCAAAGAATTACATTCTCATTACCGCCCGCCATAATATATTCAGCGCTCATCAGCAATTCATCAATGGTATTTGCTAAGCCTCTTTTCAATAAGATTACCTTTTTTGTCTTACCGAGCTCTTTTAAAAGTTCAAAGTTCTGCATATTTCTTGCCCCAACCTGCACAACATCAACGGGATCAAATAATGGGAGATGGGTAATATTCATAATTTCAGAAACGATAGGAAGCCCTGTCATCTTTTTTGCCTCGAGCAAAAGGTCAATGCCCTCACCCAACAGGCCTTGGAAAGCATAAGGGGAAGTACGGGGCTTGAATGCACCCCCACGCAATAAACCAGCGCCGGATTTCTTCACGCACTCTGCAACAAAGCAAACCTGTTCTCTTGATTCTACCGAGCAGGGACCAGCAATAATCTGGAATTCTCCACCGCCGATTTTCACTCCATTTATGTCTACCACAAGTCTTCCGTTATGGAATTTTTTATTTGCATTTTTGAATGGCTCTTGAATTCTCTGAACATTTTCTACGATATCCAAAGAACGCACCAAATCCATGTCCACACCAGAAGTATCTCCAACCAAACCAACAATGGTATGATTCACTCCAACAGACATATGTGTATCAATGCCCATGCTTCTTAACCACGCCTTCAAGTTATCAATTTGTTCCGGTTTTGTTCCGTTTTTCAACACTACGATCATATCTTTATCCTCCTTTATTCTATCCCTTTGTTTTCTAATTTTGAAAGATGCTTCGCAATAATAGAATCTATACTTACATATTTTGGGTTTTCCAGTATAAAAAGAAAGACTCCGCAGCGAATTTCACTGCGAAGTCTATTTAGCCTTCATTCTAGAAAAAACCATCAAAACCAACCGTCTTTTCTCACAGTAAAATTCACTTTGAATCTCTGAAAACACGGTAAAAGTAAAAGTATGTAGTTGCAGCAAAATTGATCTGATTCATATTCGCAACCTCTTTCACAATTAATTTTATTTGGTTATTTTTAAACATACTACCACAAAGACATTTGTATGTAAACCCTATTTTTCAGATTTTTGTGAACATTGCCCTGAAATCTCCAAATTGCTTCTGAAAAACCTGAATCAAACTATGGAACCTGACTTATTTTAATATGAAATTTACAAATTTATCCATAAAAAAAGAAGCCCCTACGCTTCTCATCATTTCTCAAAATCATCATTTTTCGCAAGTTCCCCCGTCTCTAATAGGCGGAGGAATTTACGAAATCTTGTGCCTAGTTTTTGAATAAAGTATAGAATTTTCCCCATTTCTTATCTTTATCTCCTATTAAAATATCACAATTCGTGATATTTGTCAATAATTTGTAAATATTTGTAGCTTAATTTGGTTTTATGGGATTATTTCTAATATAATATCATGAGTTTATTTTTTATTTTAATAAAATGATAGCAATGCGCTTTAAAATTTATCAAAATTTATATATAAAACTGATATCATCTATATTTTCAAAATATCAAAAATACATATGGAAATTAACAAAACTTACATCTATACTTCTTTTCTATTTTTTGAATTTATGGATAACATAATAAAAAAGGAGGTGTGGTTATGAATCAAACCCTTGATAGAAATGAATTATCAGAAGCATTGGCGAAAAACACACTGGATGATATTCCTACACCAAAACCCAACGCAAAAAAAATTACAGGCTTAATAAAGCAAAGTGGGAAAATCACAGGCTATCGCCTTTCCGATGACACAATGATTGATAAGAATCAAGCAATAGAAATGGCAAGGCAAGGTGAAATAGCAGGTGTTGGTATTGCCCATCGAAAGGATACGGAATACTTAAAATCTATCCCCGATGGAACAGAAGATAACAATCTGTCTAACCTGCCAACCGTATCCACAGAAGAAATGAGTAAAAGATAATTTACTCAGAAAGTAATGTAAAAATTTTGACGCAATCAAAACATGTTGGTGTCAGCTATAAAAAATTATCCGGGTGTCGGCTTTGCCGACACCTTTTCCGATTTCCTATATCTTACGCAGATAATAAAACTGCATGTGACCTACTATTTCAACCGTTGACGCACTACCTCATACATCAAAATCCCCGCTGCAATTGAAGCATTTAAGGATTCCGCCTGTCCGGGCATAGGTATTTTCACCCATTGGTCACACAAATTTGCTGCTTCATCAGAAAGACCTCTTGCTTCATTGCCAATCAAAAACGCACAACTCTTTTCTAACGGCAAATGATAAGGAAGGCTTTCACCTTTTAAGTGAGCAGCGTATAATGAAATCTCTCTTTTTTTCAATTCTGATGAAATTTCATCTAATGCAATATTTTGGAACACAGGTACATGAAATATGGAACCCATTGTTGCCCGCAAAACCTTTGGATTGTATACATCCACACTACCCTTTGAAAGAAAAATCCCATCCACACCGCTTGCGTCTGCCGTTCGTATCACAGTGCCAAGGTTGCCTGGATCATTTAGTTCTTCCGCCAAAAGAAAAAAAGAATCTTCTCTTAACCAGATTTTATCCATGTTTTCTTGTTGTTTTTTGCAGACAGCCAATACCCCCTGGGGATTTTCTGTATCTGACAATAGGCAAAACAATTCCTCTGACAGGATATAGGTTCCTGCCCTGTTTTCAAAAAGCTCTACTCCATTTTCTTCTGCAAAGGCCTCTGTCATCAGGAACATTTCTACTGGCCAATCCAGAGGAATTTCAGAAATAAATCGAAGCCCTTCTGCTACAAATAACCCCTCTTTATCACGGTTCTTTCTTAAATTCAGGCCTTTGACCCGCTTGAATATTTTATTTTGATGGCTTTCTATTTTTAACGCCATATTTATCCCTCGTTTCTCAAATTCTCCCCCTATCATAATACAAAACATATTCTTATTGCAACATAAAG
The DNA here is from genome assembly GCF_024461735.1 of Anaerotignum propionicum. Classification (GTDB taxonomy): domain Bacteria; phylum Bacillota; class Clostridia; order Lachnospirales; family Anaerotignaceae; genus Chakrabartyella. The sequence continues at coordinate 2,907 of NZ_JANGAD010000014.1, read as the reverse complement.
AATCCACAAGAAAAAAACTGCATATTTCTCTTGACAAGGAAAAAATAAAAGTTCGATTTCTATATTGGTTTTAGAAAAATTATGTTAGAATAAAGTAATCCGTATTTTTATTATGAAAGGAGATTTATGCATGAGTACACCGATTGAAATGAGAACTGAAATATTAGGCAAAAGTGTAGTTTCAAAATTAGAAGGTAGACATTTCGAGGCTTACTACTGTCCTACTGCTAAAGAAGCTTTGGAAAAAGCGGTATCATTGGTGCCCGAAAAAAGCTCTGTTTCTTGGGGAGGCTCAATGACCATCCGCAACATGGGTCTTACAAAGGCCTTCCATGATGGAGATTTTGAAGTGATTGATAGAGACTTGGCAAAATCCCCTGAGGAAACTGCAAATTTACATCGTCAAGGACTTTTAGCTGATTATTTTATTACCAGCACCAATGCTCTATCCCAAGATGGTATTCTGGTAAATATTGATGGGACAGGAAACCGCATTGCTGCCATGTCTTTTGGTCCCAAAAATGTTATTATCATTTGTGGTATCAATAAAGTTGCTCCAAACCTTGATGCAGCAGTTTCTCGGGCAAGAAACACGGCAGCACCAACAAATGCATTTCGTTTTATGGGAAAAACCCCTTGCGTTACCACAGGGGTCTGTCATAATTGCACCTCAACTGATTCTATTTGCAGCCAAGTTCTGATTACAAGATTATGCAGACCTGCAAAAAGAATTAAAGTTATTGTTGTTGGAGAAGAAATGGGATATTGATTTCTCCCAGATGGCAAAGTAAAACGCAGGCCTTCTGTCAATAATAAATAAATGCCCGCGAAATACATGGTAACATGCATTTTCAGTTTGGGGCAAAGGAGAATGAAATGAAAGTTCTTGTCGATGCAGATGCCTGCCCAGTGAAAGAAATTATCGTTGAAATAGCAACGAAAAATAATGTAGAGGTTTATATGGTGACCGATGCCTCTCATGTTTTGTTTTACCCCGAAGCCAACGTGCATGTTGTTACAGTTGACCAAGGGGCAGATAGTGCTGATTTAGCCATTGCCAATCGTACGGAAAAAGGCGATATTTGTGTCACTGCCGATTATGGCCTTGCTGCTTTGATTTTAGGGAAGAAGGCTACAGCAATCCATCCAAATGGCTTTTTTTATACCGCTGAAAATATTGAGCGTATGCTTTTTGAGCGTCACCTTTCCCGAGAAATGCGGCGGCAGAAAAAAGGACGTAGCGGACATATCCATAAACGGACAAAAGAGGATGATATGACCTTTCTCTCCGTTTTCGAAAAAGCATTTGCAGTTAAATAATTAATTTTAAATCAAAACGGTGGGGCTATAAGTGAAAGGCCCCACCGTTTTTTCTTATCAACAAAACTGTTCATTCTATTTTTCCGAATAAGGGATGCAAAAATATTCTGCAAAACTAAAAAATACTCAGCATGGCTTTACACGAGCAATACCTTCTTCGATTGCCACATCAGCAACGGCTTTTGCCACAGCATTCGCCACAGATTTATCCAAAGCCGAAGGAATAATATTTTCGGCATGAATCTCATCATCGGGAATCATAGCCGCAATGGCATATGCCGCTCTTTGCTTCATCCCCTCCGTAATTTCCTTGGCACGTACCTCCAAAGCCCCCTTAAAAATCCCTGGGAAAATCAATACGTTGTTAATCTGATTGGGGAAATCAGAACGGCCTGTACCAACAACAGCCGCACCAGCCGCCAATGCCTCATCGGGCATAATCTCAGGAATAGGATTTGCCATAGCGAAAACAATCCCCTTGTTCATGGATGCCACCATTTCGCCAGTTACCATTTTGGGGCGGGAAACACCAACAAAAGCGTCCGCACCTCTCATTGCATCAGCCAAGCTTCCCTTTTCCTTATGGATATTGCTAATATGAGAAATTTCCTCCTGCCCAGCATTTAAGCCTTCGTCACCCTCACAAATGATGCCGTTAATGTCGCACATCACGATATTGCCAAAACCCATGGCAATGAGAAGCTTCCCAATGGCGATACCAGCCGCCCCTGCGCCATTGATGACAATTTTCATTTCACCCATATTTTTGCCAACCACCTTCATGGCGTTAATCATAGCCGCCGCAACCACAATGGCCGTTCCATGTTGGTCATCATGAAATATGGGGATGTCACAAATTTCCTTGAGCTTTCGTTCAATTTCGAAGCAACGGGGGGCAGAAATATCTTCTAAATTAATGCCGCCAAAGCTTTTGGAGATCAAATAAATGGTATTTACGATGGTATCCACATCTTTGGAATCAATGCAAAGAGGAAAGGCATCTACGCCGCCAAATTCCTTAAATAAAACACATTTTCCCTCCATAACAGGCATACCTGCCGCAGGACCAATGTCCCCTAAGCCAAGAACTGCCGTACCGTCTGTCACCACAGCCACCAAATTGGAACGGCGTGTCAAACGAAAGGATTCCTCATAATTTTTCTCAATTACCCGACAAGGCTCCGCAACGCCTGGGGTATAAAGCAAGGATAAATCCTCCCTTGTTTTAATTTCTTTTCTGGAAACCACTTCTATTTTACCTTGCATTTCATAATGCAGTTTTAATGCCTCTTCTTCAATACTCATGGATACGATCTCCTTTATATTTCATAACTGTTTTATAAGTAAATTCAGGATTTACTTCATCTTTTTGAATTATACAAGGATTTTAGTACTTGGTCAATAAGACTAACTAAACAACTCCTGTTGGATGTATCCAATAAATTGTTTCACTGCTTCAATAATAGATAAGCCCCCATGTTTATCACATAGGGGCTAACTGATTATTCCTAATTAGTTAGGGACCTTCGAAGGCTGCTACTGCAATTTTCACTGCAGTACTTACATTGCCTGCTGCATCCTTCACAA
>NZ_JANGAD010000013.1 GCF_024461735.1 Anaerotignum propionicum | reverse complement strand
GTTTATAATAACATGCCCTTTCTGTTCTGTCAAGGATAAAATGTCCTTTTCTGTTACTTTTTATAAAGTCTATCAATTCTCTATACAATTCTCTAAAAAACATCCAATATCCAGACCTTATAAAATATGTTTCACTTATAAGCATAATCGAAAAGACCCCTACATCTGATTTTTATTCCCTCAAAGAAAACTATCTGCGTGCACTCCCACTGCTTTGACCATTATCTTTTCAACTAGAAAAGAAAGGAATATCAACATCAAAATAACAAGAAGGGTTTAAATCGTAGAATTCTACTAGGTCGACCATATTTGCTCATTAATTTTTCACCAACCACCTGACAGTACCCAGCATCTGTTAAGCGTAAAATAATTCTATCCATTGTTCGAATACTAACACGGCAAATATCTGCTAATTCTTTTGAAGTGTATTCAGTCTTTTCTTCCTTTGTAATATTACTGAATATTGTATAAACCGTATTGGCGCTTAATCCTGTCTCTTTTGCAATTTGATAAAAACGCTCATCAAAATTATCCTCTTTTTTTCCTGATGAAATTGGCTCCAATGGACCGAGAATCTGACTATTTTCGAAAACCACATATGCAGTTTGATTCCCATGCCTTTGTGCCAGCTTGATACTTTCATAAGAATTAAATTTAGCTTCATTTGCCGTTTTTCCATACCCAATTCCAATATAAGTATTAATAACAGAAACCTCTTTCAGTAAATCCAATAAATAAATATCTCGATAGTTTTTTGTTTCCAATTCAATAATTTTTTTTGTTGTAAAAATCATAAATTCGCTTCTACCCTGCTCCACCAATACCCCATCAATTCGACTACTAAAATGATAGAGTTTATCCAGAACCTTAATTCTTTGGGAGAGATATGCATATTCATCGTCTTTCATCAATGAGTATTCCGACGGTATATTTAATTTAATTGTAACTACTACGATTTGATTTTCACTGTTTTTTTGAGCAATACAACGCATCATGGTGCTTTGGATACCTTGGAGCATTACATCTTCCGAGGGGGTGGCTAAAACCACAGGAAGTCCTTCTTTTTTCAAAATATAATACGCCTCTTCTAGCCCAGTAATACAACAACAAACCTTATTGTTGTTAAAATTACTTTTATGAAATTCAATTATAAAATCAGTGTAGCTTTCTTCGAGATATTTTTGTTCCGCAAAATACATATTCTCATCCCGAAATTCAACACCAATTTCTTTATAGAGCCGTTTGGTCATCTTCTTGTCAAAAGTATCCACACTCAATCGGCTAATATCATATTTTAGAAAATACGTAATCTCCAGAAGAACTCGGTATAAGGTAGTTTCATGACGAGGTAAATAGTCACATAATACAAAATCACTTCGCGATTTTTCATAATATTTAAACGGTGTTTTTCCAGCAAAAAGTACAGCATCTGCTTTTCCTTGATATTGATCCATTAATTCCGGCACTTCAATATATCTATTATACTTTAGACACCCGGTTTCCAGATTCGGGAAATTCTTCTGACTTACCAATAAAAGCTTATCAGTAATCATAGATGGACCCACGTAAAGTATTTTCATATATTTCCCCCTTTATCTTTTGAATACTTCTATTATAAACGATTTCACTGAAAAAGACCTTTCCTTTTTATTTTATGGTAATTTTAAGAGATTAACTTGACTCTGCCACGAAAGGGTAGCTTGAAAAAAACATTATTTTACTGCTAGATAGCTACAAATAGTTACATCATCTTTATGGCAAATAGTGCGCACATGAGAAGTGCCACGTTACTAAAAGGACAATTACAGGAATATGTCTTCTGAATTTACAAAAAGTGAAAGCCAGCGTCATTTTGGCGCTGGCCATAATTACTTATTGGAATAAATGAATATACCTAAGAAATTCTTATCTATTGTCAAGCCGAGAAGTTATATAAAACCACAGCTTTCACGCTTTCTCTTTTCCAAAGCGACTTGGATTTTTAATCACTCGACCTGCACAAATATCTGTTTGCTTTCCTTCTGCAAGAGCAACCTGCCCATTTACAATAACATAGTCCACACCAATAGTATATTGCTTTGGATCATCATAAGTAGCTTTATCGGCAATGGTATCAGGATTAAAAATCGTGATGTCTGCAAAATAATCTTCTTTTAGCAAGCCTCTCTCATTTACAATTCCTAGCGTTTTTGCAGAAATATATGTCATCTTTTTTACTGCCTCTTCAAAGGTCAACAGGCCTTTTTCTCTAACATAATAGGCAAAAATGCGTCCAAATGTACCAAAAGCACGGGGATGGGGTTTCCCGATGGAAAGCAATCCTTCCATAGAAAGATCCATACTGTCAGAACCAAAACATGTCTTTGGATGACAAACAACCCGATCTGTATCTTCTTGACCCTGGGTAAAAACAACCACCTGAATTTTACTTTTTTCTTCGATGAGAAGGCGGAAGAATGAATCAAATGGGTCTTCTCCATTTATTTCTGCCACTTCTGACATCTTTTTACCTTCCATATACTTGTTTTTTTCCGTCATAACAGAGGCAAGTACTACGCCGTCCCAGCCTCCTGCCATGCGGTAAAAGCACTGCCAACCTGGAATCCCTTCCTTTAACTCTTTCACAATTCTTTCTCTGTTATCCTGAACCGATAACCTCTGAATCATGTTTTCCACACCACCCTCAAATGCCCATGGTGGTAGAAGTGCCCCCAAGGAGGTCATACCTGCCGCATAGGGATAGCAATCAAAGGTTACCTCTATACCTTCAGCCTCTGCAACATCCAGTTTTGCGAACACTTCATCAATTTTACCGAAATTACGATGTCCCATTATTTTTAAGTGAGAAACATGAAGAGGAACACCTGCTGTTTTTGCAATATAAATTGCTTCATCCAGTGCTTCCATCTCCTCATCCCCTTCGTCACGGATATGAGAAATATAGTAGCCGTTGTAAGGTATTAATTCTTTGCACAGTTCTGCCAATTCTTCTTTTGTAGTATATGCCCCAGGTAAATATACCAAACCAGAGGATAAAGCAACACAGCCTGCCTCCATGGCTTTTCTTACCTCTGCCTTCATATTCTCCAACTGCTGAGGTGTTGCTTTTTCTTTAGAAAATCCCATTTCGTCAATACGCACAGGTCCGTGTGCCACATAACCAACAACATTTACTGCAGGAGTATTTGTGTCTAAATAATTGAAATATTCCTCCATTGTATTCCATGGCAATTCCAATTTCGCAGGGATAGTTCCAATAATTCTTGTACCAAGATAATCTATCAGCTCCTGTTTTCTTTCTTCTCTAATGGGTGCCACTCCAATTCCACAATTGGCCACAACATCCATTGTTACTCCACTGTATATTCTGCTTCTTGTATATCTGTCATAAACCAAGGATAAATCAGAGTGCGTATGAAAATCAATAAATCCCGGAGAAACGAATTTCCCTTCAGCATTGATTGTTTGCTTTGCCTCTGCATTTGTTAAGTCCCCAATGGCAGTAATTTTATCTCCTATAATGCCTACATCACCTTTGAAGCGTGCTTCGCCTGTACCGTCCAAAATAGTTCCATTTACAATTTTAATATCAAACATTATTTCTATCCCCTTTCCCAAAGCTTTATCAATAAATCCCCATAAAAATCTAGGTATGTGCTTATTAAATAAATCACTCTCTATTTTATAAGGGTCAAATTATTTTAATTTATGATTCCGAAGCCTTTTTCTTATCAATAACAAAGAAACCTCTTGTAATTAAAACACCGCCTAAAACGATAACCAATGTGAGAACACCGCCGGGAATACCAATCTTGCCCCCAAAAATCATAAGTAAAAGTGCCATGATAATTGTAGAAATACCTGCACGAATATCTTTTCTCGCAATATCTGTATAAATGGCACCAAACAATGCAGGAAGAATATAGGTGAAAGAGCTTGTTACAAATTCCGGTAACAGCGGAATTACCTGTGAACCGATGACGGTGAACACAGTAATCATCGTTGCTGACACCAATACAGAACAGCAAGTACCAATGGTGCCAATGACTTCACCTGCATGGGTGCCGGGCTCTACCCCCGCAATTTTTTGCGCCATTGATGCAGCAGGCATACGGATATCACCAACAGAACCAGCTAACCAACCAATATATGAGCCAGTGGCTCCCAGTGTTGGATAATATGCAATAGGCTGTACAATCCAGCTAATGCCATACGTTGCGGCAACCAACCCCCAGATTTTAAATATAACCGACATAGATGGCATTTCTCCATAACGAAGCCCAATATAAATTGCAGGAATAAAGTTTGCAATAATCGCCAAGCCCATGGAGATTCTACCTATCTTTACCATTTTACTATCATACATAATTGTCACCTCTTATCTATTTATGAAAATAATAATTGTGCTCCAAACATACCAACAAGCATTGCAATGCCCAAAGAAAGCTCTTGTAAACGTTGATTCTTTTTGAATACTGTGGTTAAAATATACATTACAGCCGCTGAAATAATTGCAGGTGCCAACTTAGGCATTGCCATATCTTTAATCTGATTTGCCAGTAAATAACCAAACAAACCAACTGTTGCACCTGCCATTAGCTTTTTAACCCACGCTGGATCATATTTTTCATTCATACTCGTTACAACCTTGCTCATTCTATGACCCAAAATGAATACAACAAAGAGCCACCCGAAATTATTTAGAGCCATACCCCAAAGAGCATAAGAAAAAGCTTGTGAACCAAATGCGGCACTGCCTACTTCAACCCCTGCTAAGGTTGAGGTCAATGAAACAACGCCTAATTCTGTTCTTGCGGCACCAACGTCACATAAACGCATCCAAGTTGTCGGTGCACCTACTACAACAATTAGTGATAACAACGTAATTACAGGGGATAGAGATGGTCCCAATGCCGTAATACTAGCAGAACGAATAGCAGCCTTTCTTCTATCTTTATCAATTCCTATTGAAGATGCTTCCTTTAATGCAGCCCTCATAAAAACAACCGCCTGAGAAACGGATATAATGACTAAAAAGCTTGAAACAATCCATAGTCCGGGGCTATTAATCATTTGTTGAAATTCCATAGTTTCGCCTCCTTAAAAAATGAATAAAATGTGTTTCTACCTTAATTAAAAGTTTTTATGATTATCTATCCAAACAAAAACTGGGTCAAAAACATACCCACCAACATAGATAATCCCAGAGAAACCTCTTGTAGCCGACTGTACTTCTTTAATACCGTACCAAGTACAAAGCTACATACCCCTGCAATTGCTGCAGCAGCATAATTGGCTGTCGACTTTCCAACCAGCTGACTGCTAAGCAAATAAGCAAATAAGGCTAGGGTTGCGCCGCCCAAAAGAGCCTTAATCCACTTTTTATCATATTTGGAATACATGATATTTACCATGTTTTCCATTTTATGATTAAACAAAAAGACAAAAATCAACCAACCAGCGCTATTTAGCACGCCGGCCCATATCCCATAAGTCCATGCCTTTATACCTATATTCCCATCCATAACCGTTACTCCGGCAACAGAACTTCCCATTGCAGCTGCCGCCAACTCTGTTCGGGCTGCTCCCACATTGTTTAAAACAAACCAGGTATAGGGTGTACCAAGCATTGCGCTCATAGCAATCATTATAATTATTGGAGAGAGTGAAGGACCAATGGCTGTGATACTGGCGGAACGAATTGCTGCTTTCCTTGCTTCTTGAGAAATCCCAATTTTTGCAGCTTCTTTTATTGCCTCTTTCATAAAAAAAACAGATTGTAATATTACAATAGCAATCATAATAATGACACAAAGCCAAATATCGTATCCATTTATAATCTTTTGAAACTCCGCCACTTCCACACAAATCCCTCCCTTTTTAAAACTTTACTTGTACTTTAAGTATATTTTAACGTACAATATTCCCCTATAATAGGGCGTTATCTGTCTTAAACTCTTGACCAAAAATAAAGTACTATCAATATTTACTTTGATTTTTGAAAGAAAAACAACATAAAAAGTTTCTTAACAATAATTTGTATTATCTTTAAATGCAAACACGATTGAAAACGAAGATTCCTCATTTTTTAAATAAATAACCTTTCTTCAGATTGATTATATTTTAACGTTTATGTTATATAGAAATTGTGTTTTAATATAAATACAAAATTAAAAATTGGTTTATTAATAATAAAGTGCTTGTAAGAATTGCATTTTATATGAAATTTGACTGTTTCTCTATTTAAGACTTTTAGACAAAATTTGATTCAAATTATAACTTTTGAGACTGATATACTTTATTTAATGGTATGGCATGCAAAGATGCTTATCTTACCTTTCCAACTTCCCTTATTATACAAATCTAAAAAGTCATTACGAAAAAAAGTTGTTTACTTTATTGAAGTAAACAACTTTTTCTATGTCTATAAAAAGCATGAGCCTTGTTACCTAGAGGAAATTTTGAGAATACAGAAATTTCCTTACTCTACAGGATCTTCTCACAATTTAATGAAGTGATTAATTGTTCATACCCATAACGCTAATATAATTACTTATTTATATTGGAATAGCTGAACAGTGAAACCGCTGGGGTCTTTTATAAAAAAGAACAATGCATCAGGAGTCTCAAAAGGACCCCCATATATTTTAATATTTCTCTCTTCCAAAGATTTCATCATATCTTCCACAGATGTAATGGAAAAACCTATTGAGACAGCTCCACCAAAGGAAACGTTATCATGATTCTCATCTTCTAATAGTTCTACCAACGTTTCTCCTTCAACTCCATTGCCCATAAATGCAATTTCCACGCCTTTTCCCGCTTTAAAGCGATTCACTACCTGAAGGCCAATAATTCGGGAATAGAAAGTGATCGATTCTTCTAGATTTTTCACATGTAATGTTGTCCATAAAAACTTCATAATAATTCATCTCTCCTTTATTATTTTTGTTGATAAAAACTAAGGAATTTAGCTCTACTTTTAATCAGAAATGTGTTTTTCTTTGCTGAACACCAACAGTTATTTTAAAAAACTGTCTAAACGGTGGGCCATTCACATGAACTCAGTCTGTTATTATACTGCCATAAGATGGTCCCCATTGCAATGAAATTATATTAAAAATTGCACTTCTTTAAGGATACTATCATGGTTTTTAGATTTCTAACCAATTATCAAAAGCTGATACTTAGTGATTATAAATGAAAAAGCTGCTGAATCATGATTTTCAATGATTCAACAGCTTCCATCCTTCAAGTGTAATTTTCCTGTTTTACCATAAATAGTATCCTGTTTCTACCTATTGCAATATAGTACAAAACGTAACCACATCCGTGATTTTGTATCTCTTATTTTGCCCAAATCGCTTTCAAATCATCATCGGGAGACGAAATCGGCTTTAAGTCAAATTTATCCACCAAAACTTGCATGATATTCGGTGTAATAAATGCTGGTAAGGATGGTCCAAGGCGAATATCTTTTATTCCTAAGGAAAGCAATGCCAAAAGGATTCCCACCGCCTTTTGTTCATACCAAGAAAGAACTAAGGACAGAGGTAAATCATTCACACCACATTCAAACGCTTCTGCTAAAGCCATAGCTACCTTTACCGCAGAATAGGAATCGCTGCATTGTCCGCAATCCAGCACCCTAGGAAAACCTGCTACTGTTCCCAAATCCAGCTTGTTAAAGCGGAATTTGCCGCAAGCCAGTGTTAAAATAATTGTATCCTTTGGTGTTTTTTCAGCAAATTCTGTATAATAGTTTCTACCAGGTCTTGCCCCATCACAACCACCGATTAAGAAGAAATGTTTGATTTTTCCGCTCTTTACTGCATCTACAATTTCGCCTGCATGGCTTAAAATGGCATGATGAGCAAAACCTATGGTGATTCTTTTTTCAGGTTCATCTTCCTGCCAGCCCTTCAGCTCTAAAGCCTTCTCAATAATTGGGGTGAAATCTTTTTTGCCATTGACCTCATCTATATGGGGACAATCGGGCATTCCTACAATGCTTGTTGTAAACAATCTATCTTTATAACTATCCCTTGGCTTTTGTACGCAGTTGGTGGTCATTAAAATGCAACCGGGTATTCCATCAAACTCCTCCTGCTGTTTCTGCCAAGCTCCGCCGTAATTTCCTACAAGATGTTTATATTTTTTTAATTCAGGATAAGCATTTGCAGGAAGCATTTCACAATGGGTATAAACTTGAATGCCCTTTCCTTCTGTTTGCTCCAACAATTCTTTTAAATCCTTAAAATCATGACCCGAAACAATAATAAAGGGACCTTTTTTCTTTGTAATTAGAACCTGAGTAGGTTCAGGGTTACCATATGCCCCTGTAACTGCTGAATCTAAAACTTCCATGCACTTAATATTTGTTTTCCCCAGTTCCATATTTAAGTTAAACAAATCTTCAACACTTAGGCTATCATCAATTGTTCCTGATAAGCCTTTATAAAAGAAATTATTCACTTCATCATCAAATTTGCCTAGAATATATGCATGGTGAGCATAAGCCGCCATTCCTTTAAAACCATAAATCAATAGCTCTCTTAATGCACGAATATCCATATCCAGCTTTTCATCAGCCATAATGCCAATATTCTTTGCATCTTCCAGCATTCCCTCCATGGTATCCGGAGCTTTATATTTTGCAGCCTCCGGAACATTCATTATTTCGCCAACTGCTTTTTTCAGTTCTTCTTTTATTTCCTCAGCCTTTTTCACATATTCTACAAATCGTGTTGGATCAAAATTTACATTTGTCAGCGTTGAAAACATGCCATCAACAACGAACTTGTTAATTTCACTTCTAATCTTTAACCCCTTCTCTAAATTTTTCTGACCATAAAACCCAATTCCCTTTAATTCGTGAATCAAAACATCTTGTAAATTTGCAACAGTGGGATTTTTCCCACATACACCAGATTTCACACAGCCTTTTCCACCTAATGTTTGTTCACATTGATAACAAAACATTGAATTATCCATAAATTAGCCTCCTCGTCTTTATTCTAATCTAAATTAGTTTTCCAAATTGAAGGTAGACTATTCCAATTAATCATAAGAAATCAAAATATTAGCAAAAAAGCCGCCTGACAAATCTGATTGATTTGTCAGGCGGCTTTAAAACTTATATCATAATTAATTATACAATACCAAATGATCCTAAAGTAACTATTACAATTGCTGCAATGGTAGGAATAACTACTGTAACCATACCAAGATGAGCATAACTTTCCTTATGTGTCATGCCTGTGATGCCAAGAAGTGTTATTACCGCACCATTATGAGGCAAGCTATCCAAACCACCGCAGGCAACAGCAGCAACTCTATGGAGAACTTGAATGTCAATGCCTCTTGCCATAGCCTGATCCATAAAGGTTTGTCCAAATGCTTCAAGAGCAATACTTACGCCACCGGAAGCAGAACCTGTGATACCTGCAAGCACAGAACTTGAAATAGCTGTTGTAACAAGAGGGTTTGAAGATATACCCATCAATGCACCGCCAACAATACCAAAAGCTGCAAGGGTTTTGATAACATTACCATAACCAACTTCACTGGCAGTGTTCATAATAGCAAGGAATGATCCTTGAACCCCTTCTTTTAAAGTGGACATAATACCCTTTTTGAATCTCTTAACATTTAATGAAATTGCAAAAGCGATTGCTACAATTAAAGATAAAATCAAACTCCAGTTTCCAAGAACTGCAGAAGGAGCAATATTATACTTGTCCTGCAAATAGCTAAAATCCATACCAGGGAAAACAATCTTTGAAAGAACAAAGTTTCCAATTAACACAATTAAAATAGGAATAATTGCTGTACCAAAACTAGGCAAATCATTTGCATCTACAGTGTTTAAATTTTCATTAGGATGATTTCCATAACCTTCGCCAGCTTTCTTAGCCTTTACAGCTCTAGAGATAATCCAAAGAGTGCCACCAAAAAACATGATCAGTGCTGCTACAATACCCAAAACAGGTGCAGCAAAAAGGTCAGTACCTAAATATTTCATGGGAATAGCATTCTGAATCTGTGGTGAACCAGGCAGTGCTGACATAGAGAAAGTAAGTGTACACATACCAATAGTTGCGGGCAACAATCTCTTTGGAATATTAGCTTCTCTAAATAAAGCAGCACCAATTGGATAAAGGGCAAAAGCTGCAACGAACATAGAAACACCACCATAAACAATGATGCCACCAGCAATTACGATTGCCCAAATTTCTTTACCTTTACCAACTTTTTTTGCAATGAACATAGCGATGGAATTCGCTGTTCCCGTATCATCCATTACCTTACCAAACAATGCACCTAATAAGAATACAGGATAGTAATTCTTTACGTAGTTTGCTGCATTAGTCATAAATGTTTCTGTGTATGTAGCCAAAAGATGAACTTCTCCACCATCAAAAAGGGAAAAGCATGTTGCAAGCAGAGCCAAAATTGGTGCCAAAAGTATAACTGACCAACCTCTATACGCCAGATAAATCAAAAGGCACAATGATAATAAAATACCTATAAATCCAATCATTTTTAATCCTCCTAAATTATGTTAGAAAAACACAAACCCCAAAAAATTCTCTTCTTCCCTACCACTCCTTTTAGAATATTTCCTATTCTGTCTGTTATTTATTTAAATACGCAAGTTCTGAGTTTTGCGCAAAAATTTAATATGAATTCATTAGCAATTTATGTTTTATTATGTAGATTTTTATGCGCAAGAATCCCGGGTTATCCTGCGCAAAAAAGAAGTTAAGCGAATTGATTATTTGCCAATAAACTTAGCAGGTCTTTTTTCAAGGAAAGCAGCAACACCTTCAACCTTGTCAGCTGTGGAGAACAAAAGGCCTGTTACATCTCTTTCCAGTTCAAGAGCGTTTACCAAATCCATTTCTTTACCTCTGTTGATTGCAACCTTACACATAGAAATTGCTTTTGGTGCCTTTGTAAGAATAGTAGCCATCATTTCTTTTGCAGAAGATAGCAATTCTTCAGGAGCAACCACTTTGTTTACAAGTCCAATGGAAAGAGCTTCATCAGCTTTAACCTGTCTTGCTGTAAAAATAAGTTCTTTTGCAACACCATAAGCTACCAGTCTTGTTAATCGCTGTGTACCACCAAAACAAGGCATAATTCCGAGGTTTACTTCTGGCTGTCCGAAAACTGCATTTGTGCTGGCAATTCTAATATCACATGCCATAGCAACTTCGTTTCCACCACCAAGAGCATAGCCGTTTACAGCGGCAATAACGGGTTTTTCAAGTCTTTCAATAGAACTACAGCACATCTGTCCAAGCTCAGAACAATCTCTTCCGCCCAAAGCATCCAGAGGAACAAACTGTGTAATATCTGCTCCTGCAATAAAGCCCTTGCCTTCTGCTGTGATAATAACACCATTAATGGAATCATCTAAACCAATACATTCCATAACTTTAATCATTTCCTGCATGGTTTCAGCGTTGAGCGCATTCAGTGCTTTTGGTCTATTCATTGTTAAAATAGCTACCTCGCCCTCAATCTCGATAATAATGTTTTTAATGCTGTCTTTCAGTTCTGCTAATTTCAATTATGACATCTCCTTTGTTTAATGTTAAAGTTCTTAAGTTTTATAGTTATTTAGCAAGACCCATTGGCTCGTCCTTGAAAATTCTTTCGTCCATAAGCTGAACTTCCTTTTCCATTTTAGGGACAAATCCCATCAGATCAATAATCTGTGTTTGAATATCAATTCCGGGAGCAACCTCTATCAGATGCACACCATCTTGTCTTAGTTCAAAAACAGCTCTTTCCGTTATGTACATAACAGGCTGATTCGTTTTGTTTGCATATTTACCACTAAAAGTGATATGCTCTACGGCATTTACAAGCTTTCTTTCAGCCCCTTCTTTTGTAATAAGCATTTTGCCATTTTCTACTGCTGTTTTTAAACCACCTGCAGTAAATGTCCCACAGAAAAACACTTTTTTTGCATTCTGTGTGATATTAATAAATCCACCACAGCCAGCAATTCTTGGGCCAAACTTACTTACATTTACATTTCCTTCACCATCTGTTTGTGCAAGACCAAGGAATGCAAGGTCTACGCCACCACCATCGTAAAAATCAAATTGATATGGCTGATCCAAAACACAATCCGCATTGATACTGCCACCGAAACGTGTACCACCTTGGGGAATACCACCCACAGGGCCAACCTCAACGGTAAGTGTCATAAAATCGCCAATACCCTCTTCGTTTGCAACGGCTGAAACATATTCAGGAGCACCAATTCCCAAATTTACAACAGTATCTTTTTGCAGTTCCATCGCCGCACGTCTTGCGATTATTTTTTTTGCATCTAATTTCAAAGTGTTGGTACTATCTGTCAGAATACGAATCTCACCAGAAAGGCTCGGATCATACTTGCCATTTAGACACTGCTGGTGCTCTTCCTCTTTGGATAAAACAATGCCATCCACATAAATACCAGGAATTTTTACAAGCTTTGGATCCAGTGTGCCCCCACGAACAACGTTTTGTACTTGGACAATAACCTTTCCGCCGCTATTTTTTGTAGCCTGTGCCAAAGAAGTAACTTCAAATGGTGCGACTTCCTTTTCCAGAGAGATGTTTCCATACTCATCTGCATATGTACCACGAATGAAGCAAATGTTTATAGGAATTGCTTTGTAAAGAAGTTGTTCTTTCCCATCAATTTCAATCAACTTGACCATATCCTCGGTAGTGATATCATTCAGCTTGCCACCTTGATTTCTGGGATCTACAAAGGTGTTTAAGCCTACATGGGTTATGGTTCCCATCTTATGTGCTGCAATATCTCGATATAGCTGACAAAGGGTACCTTGGGGAAAGTTATATGCCTCGATTTTATTATCAATCGCTAATTGACCAAGTTTAGGAGCCAAATTCCAATGGCCGCCGATTACTCTTTTTGTCATGCCCTCATGGGCAAAGTGATCTGCTCCGCTGCCATCGCGGTTACCTAAACCTGCGGCATAAAACAGTGTCAAATTTTTAGGAGAACCAGTTTCAATAAATCTTTTCTCTAAAGCTGCGTTTAATGTTTCTGGCAAACCACAAGCTACAAAGCCACTTACGCTTATGGTGTCTTGGTCTTTCACGAGCAGAGCGGCTTCTTCTGCACTGTAAATCTTGATTTTTTTCATTTTTTTACCTCGAATCATTTCATTTTTCAGTGACTCCGCTTAAAACAAGCATAAGCCAAATAAATAATTATCTAAATTCAGGTGCTTCGTTATTAAAATGCATGTATTCTAAATATTTTCTTCACTTCTTTAGCAGAGCAAAGGTCATAAGTCTTTTGTATCTTTTCAATCCATCGATCATTGCCAAAATCACGCAATCTAGTTTGTCAAAAGTTCCTGTAAAATGTTTCTAGTCCCCTTTTTCAAAACAAATATAAATTGAACGGTTTTTGTATATCTTGCATAAATTTTAGCTTTTATTTTAGTATTTTTCTACATACACCCTGAAAAAGTGTGCAAAAATAACACCAAAATTACGGCATGGCAATCTGCATAATTTTAATGTAAATTTTTGTTATTTTGTTAGCCTATATCACTCTTGTGTTTTTCTTGAAAATTGCTTAATTTCATATTTCGTAATTTTTTTGTAAATTGCACTGCGATGAATACCTAACTCCTCTGCAGCACTTTGGCAGTTCCATTCATTGCTTACTAATGCTTCAGTAATCAAATTCTTTTCATACTCATCCATCATCTGACTTAGTTTCTTTCCATCGCTTTCTTCAAAAGAACCAAATCGATGTCTTGAAACCATTTTACTGGGTAAATCTGAAAGCTGAATGGTGAAATTTTCACATGCAGCGTATGCACTTTTTATCACATTATCCAGTTCTCTAACATTGCCCGGCCATGAATAATTTTTAAAGCACTCCTTTACCTCTTTCGAAATGGCAATTGTAGTTTTGTAATCATTATTCAACCGTTTTAGAAAATGATTTGCCAACTCAAGGATATCCTCACGACGTTCCCTGAGGGGAATCATCTCGATATTAATTACATTTAATCTGTAATATAAATCTTCACGGAACTCGCCGTTTTGCATCATTTCATATAGATTCTTTCTGGTAGCTGCAATGATTCGCACATCAACGGGAACAGGTTTGTAGCTTCCTATTTTCTCAACTTCCCGTTCCTGCAAAACTCTTAAGAGCTTTGCCTGCATTCCTAATGGCATATCTCCAATTTCATCGAGGAACAATGTCCCTTTGTTGGCAAGTTCAAATTTACCTTTTTTTCCACCTTTTTTGGCTCCAGTAAATGCACCTTCCTCATATCCAAAGAGTTCACTTTCAAGAAGCTCTGCAGGGATAGCTGCGCAGTTTATGCTAACCATAGGTTTTTCTCTACGATCACTGCTATAATGAATTGCTGTGGCAAATACCTCCTTACCGGTTCCTGTTTCTCCGGTGAGAAGTACAGAAAATGATGTCCTTGCGGCTTTTATACCACGTTTCTTCAATTCTCTGAACTTTTGGCTTTCTCCCAACACCGTATCGAAAGAGCAATAGCCTGCTGTATTCTTTTTACGGTATTCTTCTTTATAAAATTCAAACTCCGCATACTCTTGAATTAACTTCTTCGCAGAATCTAAGGTTTGAAGTCTAAATTTTACTTGAGCAACCCCAGCAATAACCTTTTTGTTATCATCGTAAACACATGAACGGTTTACCAAAAAAGTTGCATCCTCCACATCGTCTCTTTGTTCCTGAAGCCGCAAAATCGCCCCCTCTTCTTTGTATGCATTCTTAATAATATCAAGCATTTTTGTGTTTGGTATTATTTCTTTGATGCATCTTCCAACTGCTTCTTCCTTTGTGGTTTTCAGATACTTACAATACTGATCATTGATATCAGTAATCATCCCTTTCGTGTCAACCACAATAAATCCATCATCCGAGAGACTAAGTATTTCGTCAAATATGTACTTATATCTGTTATGATTGGTTTCCATAAAAGTTCTTCCTTTCCATGAAATTGAATGGCGCTTCTTATAAATTTGCAATAAAATAATTGACTACTTTCCATCGATAGTATGCCTTGTTCAAAACGTAATTATGAATCTCAACATGCAAGATTGTTTCCGTTTAGAGAATTAATTCTCCATTTTGCGACAACGTCTCCATTTGTAGACTTTTTTCTCTCTTTTTATACAAATATCTTTCGTGTTTTATCGTAGCACATTATCATAAAATATAGAAGAACAAATGTTACGATTGCCCACACAAAAAAAGTAGAAAGTAAAAAATCCTCTTGTTTAGCTGTTTTTCTAGGTTTTTTCAGGTGTACTACACTGGATACTCCTTATAGTCAATTTGCCTCGTCTCTTATTGCTTTTCACAAAACACGCTAGACAAATGATAACGAAAATATGAATACATATTTTCTTTTCTACTTTGCTTATCTCTTCACACAATATTAAAGCAACTATCATGCCAAAGAGTCAGTTACGCATCAATATTCCTCATAAAACTTTATTTTTTATTAGTTTCTTATAGTTTTTGCCACAAAATCAAGCTCAAAATTTGTGAATAAATGATACAAACTAATGTTACAAATTGAGACACGTAATTTCAATAACAAAAAAAACTTCAAAATACTCCAAAATTCGTCTCCGCTTGGAGAATGTAAATATTTAGGGAATTTTTATTAACCTAGTTTATACCTCTTCTAACTCCAAAACCCGCCCTATCCAAATCAACATTTTCTTAGAGAAACAAGCCTTTCTTTCAAAACTCATTTCTGAATTATTTGAACGAGGGCTAACAAAATAAAGAAAGGTTTTCTTTTTCAAACCACATAAATTCTCACTCGCATTTTATCTTCAGGCAGACTATTTTGTTGCTACAAAATAAAAAGGCATCAGAAGTTTTCTTCTGATCCCCTTTTCCCATACTATCTTTTTATTTTAGTTCCAAGAAACTGATCGGCACTTTCATGAACAAAAAGTCTGAAAAAATCTCCATTCCTCATATTTATTGAAAATACTGCCTTTAAAGAATGTCTCAGAATATAATTTTGCTTCCTATTTCGGTAGTACAACAGTGAATTTACTTCCAGTCCCCTTGTTACTTTCCACCGTTATTTTTCCCCCATGGGCTTCAATGATAGACTTTGCAATAGTCAATCCAATGCCTGC
The DNA here is from genome assembly GCF_024461735.1 of Anaerotignum propionicum. Taxonomy (GTDB): domain Bacteria; phylum Bacillota; class Clostridia; order Lachnospirales; family Anaerotignaceae; genus Chakrabartyella. Next base: position 39,784 of record NZ_JANGAD010000013.1, on the reverse strand, counting down.
TCCTCCCGTTTTCCGATTACGAGATTGGTCAGTACGATAGAATCTTTCAAAAATATAGGGTAAGTCTTTTTGAGAAATGCCAATTCCATTATCTTCAATTATCACTACTCCTCTATCGAATTCATCCTTTACCCAAACATTTATTTTCCCACCTTCCAGTGTGTATTTAATTGCATTGGATAACAAATTGATTATAACCTGAATAATTCTATCTTTGTCAACTAAGATATTAGAAGGTACCCCATCTACAAGAATGCTTATATTCTTATTGTCAGCTTCTTTTTCTAAATTAACGCAAACATTTTCCACAATTTCAAGTAAATTTACTTCTATTTTTTTTAGCTGAAGATTTTCCTGCTCCAATTTTGCCAAACCATCTAAATCAATCACCAAACTGCTTAGCCGCTTCACTTCCTCCACGCAACCATTCAATCTTTCAACAGAAGGCTCCCAAAGCCCCTCTGACATGGCTTCCAAATGAGAACGAAGGGCAGTAAGGGGTGTGCGAAGCTCGTGCGCAACATCGGCCGTAAGCTGTTTTCGATATTGCTCTTGCCTGCTAAGAGAATTCGCCATGTGATTCATAGAAGAAAAAAGCATATTTAATTCTCTTGTATTTGTTTCATTTTCAAGTCTTATATTATAGTCGCCATTAGATATTTGCTGGGCAATTTCAGCAGTTTTGGTAATTGGGCGGGCAATTCTATGGGCTAATATCGTTCCCGCAACAATAGAAACAACGCAGGAAAGCAACCCAATTATCAGCAAAATTTCAGAAAGATCATCTATAAATTGATACTCGTTTTCATTCAAAAAATAGGGGCCATAAGCTTGTATAGAAGCAGTACCAACCTTTCGGTCACCCTGCATCAAATCATAAGAATACGTTGTAAATCCGCTATTGTTCCTCTGGCTCATGCGTTCTGTAATATCCCTCATAATTTGTTTGCAAAGAGCCATATCGTGACTTGCTGCATCCCAAATCATCTTCCCTTCAGTGTCATATACAGTCAAAACATAACCATCATATAACGAATACATCCCTATGGCATGAATATAATCTAAATTCCAACTTCTCGTCATACCGTTATATAGATTTTCCAAATCGTTTACGATTTTTTCTCTTTGCCCTCGTTCCTGATTAATCATGTACTCCTCAAACTGCTGATTGACAGCGGCATTGGCAAGAAAACTGACAAGGGTCACCACCACCAAAACAATAGTCAAAATATATAATGAAATTTGAGAGCGCAAACTTTTCCCCAAATTATTCCCCTCCAAACTTATAGCCCAAACCATGAACCGTCAATATATATACAGGGTTTTTAGGATCATCTTCAATTTTTTGCCGAATGTTTTTTATATGGCTGTCAATAGCCCGATCGTACCCATCAAAATCGTCCCCTAATGCAATTATGATTAATTCCTCTCTGGTAAAAACCTTACCTGGATATTTCAACAGCGCAGACAAAATTTTCATTTCCGTTGGTGTCAGAACAGCCGAAACATTCTTCTTTAAAAGAAGCCCTTTCTCAAAATCAACAACCAAATCCCCACTGTTCCATGAATTGCGTAACGACAAAGGAATCAAATCGTCTCTTGATCTACGAAGAAGTGCTTCTACTCGAGCATACAATTCCTTTAAACCAAAGGGTTTTATAATATAATCATCCGCACCAAGCTCCAAACCCTGCACCACATCTTCTTCCTCTACCTTGGCTGTGAGCATAATAATGGGTACACGTGACCTTTTTCGAATCTGGGCACATACTTCTTCCCCGGTGATACCCGGCATCATTAAATCTAGTATTACCAAGGTTATATTTTGACGGTTAAATATTTCTAAAGCTTCTTCTCCATTGTCGGTAGAAAAAACCTTAAAACCTTTGCTAGTCATTAAAGCGGATACAACCTCCAAAATTTTCGGCTCGTCATCTACAACCAGTATATTTTTATTCTCCACACGCAAAACCTCTCACCTCTCATCTTAAAAACACAAAGGGGGGCGCTTTATCAGCGTATCCCCCCTTGTAATCAGCCAATCACATCATATCCCTGATCGTCAATTTCTGCTTTAATTTTATCCAGCGTACTTTGCTCTGGATTATATTTTACCGAAACCGTTTTGCCTTTCAAATCTACAGAGACATTCTCTATCCCAGGTAATGCCCCAACGGCTTTTTGAACCGCTTTCACGCAGTGCTCGCAGGACATACCTTCTACTTTTAATACTGTTTCTTCCATATTGTTGTTCCTCCCATCATTCATATAAATTTTATATTATTTTTCAACGTCCCTTAAAAGAACGATTTTGCCTTCCAATCACTCTAAATCAACGGGTTTCAAGAATTTATAAACATCTTGGGCTTTTCCGTTCATTTCAACGTTAACCGTCGTATAAACCCATCCCTCAACTTTCTCAGGGTCAACACCAGCGGCAATCAGAGGCTCCGGATTGAGGACAAACACAATATCCTTATCCTGTTTTTCTTTTGTAACTCCATTTTCCTGCATATCCTTTGCCCATTCAAACATATTCCCATTACCAAGACTCACATTATAATGATCCAGCGCCATATGATAACCCAATGTTTTTCTATCATTCTCTACAATCTGCTTATAGCCAGCCAATGGAGTGGAATCACTCTCATGGGTAAGCTTATCATTGGTAAGTTTTACCCCCACTGTAAGCATTCCTTCGGAGGCATTATAATATTCCGGCAGTTTTGATACATCTAAACCGGCCTGAATAAAAGGCTCTTCATCTATTTCTAACATAATATCATAAAGAGGGCTTTTACTGTAATCACCACTCCAGATAAATCTTACAGAACCATCAGGCGCTTCCAGAGACCAACCTACATTTTTCTCATCAACCCTCACCCTATCGTTGGATGCTGTGAGTATCTTTTCAAAAGAAGCGGTAGAGCCTGTTCCAACAACATCGATGCTTCCTCCTGCGGCTCTAAGAAAAACAAATATGATTGAGGCAAGAATAACTACACCGATTAAAATTCCCCAAATTAGCTTTGAATTTTTTTTCATGCCGATACCCCCCCTTCTTTTCTGACTGTTGCTTTAAATCTCTTAAGCCTTAGAGCATTGGTAAGTACAGAGACAGAGCTTAGACTCATGGCCGCCGCCGCAAATATAGGATTCAGCAGTGGTCCTCCAAAGAGATAAAGAACGCCTGCCGCAATGGGTATACCAATTACGTTATAACCAAACGCCCAGAATAAATTTTGTTTTATATTACGGATGGTTTTCTTGCTTAAAAGAATCGCAGTGGGAACATCCATCAAATCTGATCGCATGAGTACTATATCGGCAGATTCCATAGCAACATCAGTACCTGAGCCTATAGCAATCCCAATATCAGCTTGCGCCAACGCCGGAGCGTCATTGATACCATCGCCAACCATGGCAACCTTACGGCCTTGGGCCTGAAGCTTTTTCACCTCATTGGATTTGTCCTGAGGGAGTACCTCAGCCAAAACTTGATCAATGCCCACCTGTCGGGCGATTGCAGATGCAGTTTTCTTATTGTCTCCCGTAATCATGGCAACTTCTATTCCCATATTATGCAGCTCCCGTATGGCGTCTCGACTGCTTTGCTTCACAACATCGGCAACTGCCACAATACCGGAAAGCTTACCATTCAAAGCCACATACATAGGTGTTTTTCCTTCTTCCGCCAGCCTATCACTTTCTGCTTCCAAAGCACTTAGAGAAATATTTCTCTCCTCCATCAGCTTGCGATTTCCTGCCAATACAGTTTGCCCGTCCATTTGTGCCTCAATGCCTCTGCCTGTGAGAGATTCAAAATGTTCCATCGGAAGCATTTCCAAACTCTTTTCCTCTGCCCCACGAACAATTGCCTGCCCCAATGGATGCTCTGAGCCTTTTTCTGCTGAAGCAGTTACTTGCAATAGTTGGTTCTTTTCCACACCTTCTATAGTAATCACATCCGTCACAGTAGGCTTGCCCTCGGTAATCGTTCCTGTCTTATCAAAGATAATGGTGTCAATTTTGTGGGCAGTTTCCAATGCCTCGCCGCCTTTAATCAAAATACCGTTTTCGGCACCTTTACCCGTGCCAACCATAATGGCTGTTGGGGTCGCCAAGCCTAAAGCACAAGGGCAGGCAATCACGAGAACTGCAGTAAAAATGGTAAGCGCAAGCTCAATATTGCCAGTGCCGATGTACCAACCAATTCCAGCCACAAGGGCAATGACGCATACCACAGGTACAAAATATCCTGATACAATATCCGCCATCTGGGCAATGGGTGCCTTGGAGCCCTGTGCATCCTCAACCAGCTTAATAATCTGAGCCAAAGCAGTATCACTGCCAATCTTCTCCGCTCGAAAACGAATGGTGCCCGTAGTGTTTAAGGAGGCTGTATAAACAGGGTCTCCTGCCTTTTTATTCACCGGCATACTTTCACCAGTAAGCATAGACTCGTCAATGGCAGTATGCCCTTCAATCACCGAACCATCAACTGGAATTTTACCACCGGGTTTTACAACAATAATATCGCCGATTTCTACCTCGTCAATGGGGATTTCTTTTTCTTTACCATCTTCTATTATTATAGCAGTTTTCGGTGCAAGCCCCATGAGCTTTTTAATCGCCTCACCAGTACGTCCTTTTGAAATAGCCTCAAGAGTCTTACCCAGGAGAATTAAAGTGATAATTACACCTGCCGATTCATAATAAAGATGATCCACTGCTCCAAAATTGCCATTGGCAATCAACCAAGTATTATAAAGGCTGTATAGCACAGCGGCAGTGGTACCTATGGCAATCAAAGAATCCATATTTGGACTGCGTTGCCATAAAGATTTATAGCCTACCGTATAGAATTTATAGCCCACACCAATTGCGGGTGCTACCAGTAATAGCTCCACCAATGCAAAAAGCAAAGGGAATCCCATAGGATCAAGCCCCTCAGGAAAAGGTAGGCGAACAAATGTAATCATAGGTGCCATAGCAATGTATAAAAGTGGAACGGAAAACAATGCAGAAACAACAAGCTTTGTTTGAAGAATTTTAATTTCTTTTTCCTTTCTTTGTCTATCCTCATCTGCTGCGTCCTCTTTATTTATTTCTAAGGCCTCGTATCCTGCTTTTTCAATTGCTTCACGAATGGCAGACAAACGCACCGTTTGAGGCTCATACACCACCGTCGCTTTTTCCGAAGCAAAATTAACAGAAGCACTTGTCACACCATCCAGCTTTTTCATTGCCTTCTCCACACGCTGGGCGCAAACGGCGCAGGTCATTCCACCTATAGGTATTGTTACGCTACTGTTAGCCTTTTCTTCCACCTCATACCCAATCTTTTTCACAGCCTCTTTAATTGCAGTAAGAGAAAGGGCATTTTCGTCGTATTCTACAAATAGCTTTTCACTAGCAAGGTTTACGGATGCCTCCTCTATTCCAGATAACTTCCTCACCGTTTTTTCAATTCTTTGGGCACAAGCGGCACAGGTCATCCCTCTGATGTTCAATACTTGACTGTCCATATTAACTCCTTTCCAAATAGAACCGTTCCCCATGAATAACCGAACGCTTCCATTTTACAATAATCTTCTCAAATTATATAAATCATAAAATATGTTTTCACCTATTTTTCAGTTTTTCATCTCAATTCAATAAATTACCAATCCATTTTATTCTGCCCATATGTCATGGCTCCATGCGAAAACCTAATTTTTCTTACTTATGTTATCCTTGACCAAGAATCATTCTGATGATATTATTATGACAGTTAATACAGATTTATCAAGTACGCACTTAATTGTGATATACTACCCAAAAAGATAGTATTGGAGGGAATTGAATGAAATGTAATGCTTCGCAAATCAACTGTCCCGTGGGAACAACCATAGACATCATCGGCGGAAAATATAAATCACTTATTTTGTGGCATCTAATTGACTCTACGTTAAGATTCGGAGAACTTAGCAGATTAATTCCCCAGGCAACCCCTAAAATGCTTACCCAACAATTGCGGGAATTAGAAGAAGCCAAACTCATTGTGCGAAAAGTGTACCCCGTAGTACCTCCAAGGGTGGATTACAGTCTGACAGAATTAGGAATCAGCATGCGACCCATTTTGGAGGCTATGTATAGCTGGGGACAAGATTATTTGAGAAAAAGTGGTCTAGAAATTAATTGCTCAATGAAAATGCATCTGTCTACAAATGATTAATAAGAACCTTTCCAATTTGCAAAAATCCCTTTGGATTCTTTGAGAAAGCCATATGAGATCGTGATAGAATCCTCTGTCACGGTCTTATTTTCATCAAAAATGGGCCATGGATTACAACCGCCGGCTTCAACTTCTACCCGATCCATGGAAAATTGGTTTCCACAGTTCTGACAAACAAGCAAATCTCCCTGCTGTTCATAATATCCTTTCCCTGAATCATAACAAACCTGACAGGTATTAAATGCTGTTCGAATAGAACCATCTGATGCTTTCACAGCCACCACCTCTAAGGTTGTTCCCTCCACATCAACAGGATAGAATTTTGCTGTCTCGGTTATCTCACTGATGGGTATTACAATGTCCTGATCCGCTGGGATAGCTGCAGAACTATCTTTCACCGTAGATTTTGGCTCTTCAACAGTCTGCGTACTTCCGCAAGCAGATACAAAAGATGCAACAACCAGTAACATGATAAACATTGATGTTGACTTAATGGAGAATTTCCTTTTGGGTTCTAATTTTCTTGTTTTATTATTGAGTGTGTTTTTATTTCTTTTCATAATCATTTCCTCCTGATTTGTGTGTAAAATTCTATTTATTTTTTGTTGTTTCTGTCTTTTCCTTTGTCTGATAATAAACAAAATGCGATGACAATTCCTGCAATAGGAAGTATACAATGCCAATGACTTATGAAAAAATCCATATATCATGCCTCCTTAAAATGTTATTTATATAAATACCTATGAGCTTAAATTATACAGCCTTCTTATGGCATAGTCTGTGGATTTTAATTGAATTAAAACTCACATCAATGACAACTGGATGCCCCACCCCTTCCTGCAAATGTCTGAGGAGGCCAGATCATAGGCTGGAAATCAGTTACTTCTTTCTTAATGGCATTGGTGTCTATATTTGAAGTATCCTCCACCACTTTTACATATCCAAAGAAGCTGCTATCCCCATTTGAAAATGCAAAGTCATCCGTGGGATAGACTAGGAGCGAGTTTTCGGAGGTATTCAAAGGAATCTGAGCCACATAATAGGGAATCAGCAACATAGAATTACTTTCCTTCGATGAAGAATTAAGAATGATCCATTCTGTCTCCAAATCTTTCTGTAGAACAATTACCCCAGGTTTGAATCCATCATCAGTCAGTTCAACAGTTACCCGCTGAATGTTATCTCTCTTTTCTCCAAGCCCAATCTCCTCTGTGGGAATTATGTAATCCGAGGGAACTGGTTCACCAGAAACATCCCTCTGTTCCAAAGATTTATCCCCTTCAGCAATAGCGGAATCCCCTTCCACAACACGAATTGAACTTCTTATCATTCCCATCCAACAGCTGTAAGGGAAGCTACCTGCTTTGGAAGGAGTAAATTCAATGATATTTTCCCCAGTCTTAAATTGATACTCAATGTTATACTCTGGAATGAGAATTCGATTGTTACAACCATTGATACTACCCTCAGGCGCATCAATGATCCATTTTACAGGCATTCCCTTCTCTACAGTAATAGACGGATAACTACCTGATGCAAGAGTACTATTTACAATCTGAACACCATTTTCAATCTTCACGTTATTTTTGTCAGTGTCGGCTTTAGAAGATAGACTGCCTGAAAATATTTGAGGAAATCCCCAACCCGACAAGCTCCAGCCCTGAGAAAACATTGACATCCCCAGAACGACAACCAATACCGCCCCTACTGTCAAAATTTTATTGGTAAACCTTTTCCCTAAGTAAGAACTCAGTGCACCTAGTCCAAACATCAATGGCACCGTTCCCAAACTAAACAGAAACATGGAAAGTGCACCAGCAAAGGGGCTCCCCGTGGACAATGCGTATATTTGCATTGCCTGCAATGGGCCGCAAGGCATAAGCCCATTTAACAGACCCACCAACAATGGACCCTTTCCAACTTTTTTATTTTCTATGGAATGGGAAAATAGAAAGGGAATCCGCGGTTGAAACCGTCGTAACCACGGAAAGATTCCCAACATATTCAATCCCATAATTATCATAAAGATTCCCGCAATCAATTTAATTGTCCCCTGCATGGTATTTGAAAACGTAATCAAGGAGCCTAATCCGCCTACAACAAAACCAACGGCAGTATAAGAAATCACCCGACCCAAATTATACAAAAGGCTTGGTCTAAGCGTAGAAAGAGCATCATTTTTCCCGTTCCCAGTCTTTTCAATTTGAACACATTGAGATAAATTAACACCTCCACACATCGCCACACAATGCACAGACGTCATAAGTCCAATTATAAAGAGCATGCCATGCCCCATTCTGACATCTGCCAACTGGCCTGGTGTAAATAAATTTAGAATGCCAAATTGCTGCATTAGATAATATAACGAAGGGATAATGACTAAAACTCCCGCCACCTGCTTCTTTTGAATTTGGTGGGAATCTTTGTTTGGCAACACAGTATAATCCAGTCCCTGAATCAGCGTAGTAATTCTCTGGAGGGTGATTTCATTCTCGAAAAAAGAGATATCTGCAAAACCATCTATGTAGCTCACCTGAACCGATTTTATTCCAGTTGTATTACGAAGTGTTTTTTCGATTTTATTCTGACAGCTTACACATGTCATTCCACGGATGAAAAGCCGTTTTTCCTTTATAGAGGATTCCATAAAAGACCTCCTATTTTTGTGTATTTTCTTTTACGTTTTTATAGCCGAGGTTTCTCCCTTTCTGTCGATTTAAACTACAGCAATCCGGCTTTTGGTTTCCGAAAACCTCTTGATTTGATTTTTCAAGTTGTATTACGTATCTTTTCAATGCTTCTCTTAGATAGCACCAAAGTTTCATTTAACATCCACTCCTACCATTTTTTATTTATTCTAATAAATGAATTTGTAAAAATTATGTGTTTTGATAATTTCTTTTGCTTACTATTATTGAAATCAAATCAATATCTAAAATCTATTGTCTACTTAATTCATCTTTTGTTCTAATTTTTACTCATATAAAAAACAACCTTTCCATTTGAAAGGTTGTTTTTATAATAATCACTGCTGTTCTGATTTCTGAAAAGCACCCATAGTTAAAAAATCAATTCCAAGAATCTTCAATCATAGGCTCGATATATTTCTTGATTAAAGCAATCCTATCTTTGGCATCGGGCATAAAAAAGGATGCAATAGAGACAACAATATTTTTCTTCCTATTGACATAAATTGCATTTCCACCATCTCCCAAAGCGGCATAGGAATTTTGGTCTATAATCCACCAAAGATAACCATACCCCAGATTGCCCCACTCAACACATCTGCTCTGTTCCATTGTGCTCTTGTCAATCCAATCTGCCGTTACAATTTTCTTATCGCTCCACATACCGCCATTTTCATATAAATTACCTATTTTGACCATATCAGACGGTGTCAGAAAAAGACCCCAGCTTGCCATATTTCTACCTTGAGGGTCAACAACCCATCCCCTTGTGTATTTATCATTCATTATAGAAATATGTTCTTCCTTATTGCGTAATATCACATTTTGGGTTACGTCTATTCCCAATGGCTCAAATAAGTGCTTCTTCCCAAATTCAAGAACAGACTGCCCCGTGGACCTCATGAGAATTCCTGATAAAATATGAGTTCCACCCACAGCAGAATAATAAAATTCTCCAATAGGGTTATCTCCCCCTAAGAAATTTAACGCGTCTTGAATGGGGTTTTGGCTTGTAAAAAACATTTCATAAGGCTCCACCTTATATTTATATGGAGCAGTCATTGTAAGCAAATTTTTTATAGTAATCTTCTGTATGGTCTTTTCTTCTGAGTGAGTTTGGTATTCAGGAAAAAAATCTAATACCTTTTGTTCTATGCTTTTAATATACCCTAATTCTATAGCAATCCCGAGCAACACCGAAAAAACACTCTTTGTTACCGAAGCTACATGAACAGTATGTTCAGAGGTATACCCGTTAAAGTAGTTTTCATATACTCTAACACCCTTTTTTTCGGCAACAATGCCGGCTATGTTTTGGTAGTCTCTTTGAATTATTGTATCAAATTCTTTGATTTTTTCTTCATTCATACTTCTATTTCCTCCTTTAGATATATAAAGGATATCCTTGTGGAAAGCATATAACGATTAAAAATCATTTGCAAGGCCTATTTAAAATAAAATTTATTTTATTGCTTTTTCCACTTCAAAGATCACTATTTCATGGTTTTTTTAGTTTTTTACTGCCAAACAATAATTCACATGTTCAATTGCAGACATAGGATGGGTGGGATTTTCATGATTATAGACATCAAAGTATTGGTTTGTCATTTGTTGGGGAGTTAAATGCTCATAAATCAAAAATCCGTGTTCTGAAAGAATGTTTTCTATTTCTTTATAGGAATAGCTAGCAAGCATCTTTTCCTTTGCGGATTCTGCCAGCAAAATCTGTTTACTCCAACGTTCATCTGCAATATCTGTATTTTTAATTTCTTCAGGGTAATCGAAAACAAGGGTGCTTCCCTTTGGTAAAATAGCACTAAGGATGGAGACCAATTTTTCAAAAGCTTGTTTTGATAAATAATACACAACACCAAGAATACTGCAAAAACTAATTTTGCTTTCTTCAAAACAGCTATATTTTATCAATGCCTCTTGCCATAGTTCTTTTGTAAAGTCAGCATGAATGAAGTGAACATTCTTGGGTATGTCAATCTTTCCTTTTTCAAGACGAATTTTCTTATCCTTTGCTGTGGCAGGATGGTCTATTTCAAAAATTTGTATATTCTGCGCCCAATCAGGTTGTCTGTACCCAAATGTATCATATCCTGCACCTAAAATAATATATTGAGCTGCGCCAATGGCTACAGCCCTTTGCAGTGCCGTTTCAGTGAATATTCCTCTTGCAAGGGGCGTTTGAGAAAGTTGGTTGTCAACAATCCATTTTAATGCCTCCTCATCAGTACCTGTAAAATTGGGATTAAAAAACCCAATCCCATCTGCCATACTTCTTGATATTTGAAAATATTCTTCCTTACTCAAGAGTAACCTAGCTATGCTGTCATCGAAAATTTTGATTTTGTTATTTTCAACATGGTACGCTCTTGAGAATGCACAAGCCAGTGCAGTCACACTTTTTTCTTCCATTCTAAATCACCTCTTATACTTAATACACCTAAACGGGAATGAGTACAAGACTTGAATTTTCCCTCATTTTATGGTATAGTAATCGTAGAAATTAATATTTTTTCTTGTATCCATCATTTTTATTATGACGGATTTTTCATTCTAATTCATATTTTGCCGCTGCAGTGCGACTTATAAAGCAGTATCACGAAATTGATATGGAGGAATCCAAGTTTAGCAAGCTTCTTGCAGACATCTCACCGGTGGATATCGTTGTAACCATGGGTTATAATGTGCAATGTCCCACCCTCGCCTGCAAGCATCGGGAGGATTGGGGATTGGATTATGAAACATTCATAGAAACCATTGCGCTAATTGAAACAAAGATATTGAATCTCAAAGAACGTATTCTGAATGGAAAGATATAAAAACAGCTGATAGATAAGAAAAATCTATCAGCTGTTTTAGACATCTAAATCAATCAAAAACTTCCATAACAAGAGATGGAAAGTAAAAGGATTCTTAATGGCTAATAACTAATCATCACGCCATTCCTTTATGAATTAAAAAATCTGTAAAAGTCTTGTAAATCCGCCTTACTTTCTTGAGATAGCAGGCTCTTTTTAACACCCTGAATGGCACCTTCCAAGGCACATAGGCGGTGTAAGCATGCCGATGAGTCTATGGCCCTGATCTTTAACCATGCTTCTTTACTCCCTAGCTCCTTTAGTTGATCATACGTTGTTATTCCAGCAGAATTCAATTGTTCCTCAATGACCACTCCAATATTTACAAGTTTCGCTAATTCTCCCATCTTATTTCATCCTCTCTTCATTTGTTTAAATTTCTTAGAAAACAGCATGGTATTGGTTAGAAACATATATACTTAGAAATAGTATGCCACAAAGACAGGGCAAAAAACAAGTATGCATTTTTTTCTCATCTCTTAGTAATCACCTCAAATATCCTCTTGAAGCTGACATATGGTTAATAAAAAGAATCTGCTGACATTCCATTCCGTTGGATTAGAAAAATCCAATTGCAAAATGTTTCGGTAGAAGAGCTGTCCACCATTCTTTCATTGAATCTCTGCTCCATATCTGCCATCGCTAAAAAATTCTTTTGCTGCTTCATAGCCTTGGCGATATAAAAAGCGATAGGCTACATCATTAACATCAATGTCAAAGTCTAATGCTTGGATGTCGCTTGTATCAACTGTAATAGAGCGTTCTTTATTTAATGGATTACTTTCATAAATTTGCTGCTGAATATAAGTAGAGGCACGCAAAAGGCTATCTATATATTGCCAAAGGTTATCAATATGGGTATGACCATATTTATATTTGAATCGAACACCAAGGGTTGACATATTTACACCATCGTAAAGATTATCACTATACATGGGATAGTCAAAAATATTTAAAGGGTAATTATGCAATAACCCCCCATCACAAAAAACATTTATAACGGAATTTCCCAAAGTATTGGTTCTTTCCCTGATGACAGCCTCAAAAAAAATAGGAACTGACATAGAAATTCGTACTGCTTGGGCGACCTCCATTTTTGGTGTTGTATCATAGGAAAAAATTTGCGTTGTTTTTAGAGATATGTCCGTTCCAACCACATACAAATCCAGAAATGGTCTGCCGTCTTTATGGAGCATTGGATCTTTAAAATCAGCAAAAGTATAAGGCGGCGCTTTTTTTGTAGGATCAAATTGGTCACCAATCACACCCTTTATCCAATCATAAAAATACTCTGTAGAAAACCAGCCATATCGGTTTATTAAACGATAAACACAACTCATGTCTCCCAAAAATTTTTCAAGCCGTTCGTTTATTTCCTCTGGCATAAAACCAAAATTCTCTATCTTTCCTTTTGACGGGACCAGCCTGTAATCCAAGGTATTGCAAATTTTCCGGCTCTCCCCAAAAGGAAGGTTAAAGCTAGTAATACATGCTGTGACAGCACCGGCTGATGTGCCCGCAATCCGAGTAACATCTTCCATATGACCATTACGAAATAAATAGTCTAATACACCTAGATATGATACTCCAAGTATTCCTCCACCCTCAAAAACTAAATTTTCAATTTTATTAAACACTGATATCACCCTAACTATTCTAATAGTAAATTATATTGCTAAGATGATGATTTTATTTTGTGAAAAGGTGTATATATCAATTTTTTATCCAATATTTGTAAATTTAACTGGATTTAATCATTTTATATATTATTACATTGCCTCCAAAAGTAGTTTTAAAAAATCAGAAATAAATAACAAAATAATTTTCGATAATTAAAAATGAACTCTATAAACCAAAAAAAGACCTTAATATCAATAAGGTCTTTTTATTTCAAGCTCAAAAAAACTTTTATATTACTATAAAAAATTATAACCCTTTCGTAACAATCCGCACAGTCCCGTTTGTTCATCGCTACAAAACGGAATGTATTTGGAGTCTGCTCGAAAGGGTAAAAAGGAGTTTTCTTATAGGCTTTTGCTTTATTCATGGATTTGGCCATCCCATGTTCAACTGAAAAATAGATCTTTTTTGCTTTTATCCTGCCTTTCTTTGGTTCTTAATATATACTATGTTTGTCCCGTCATATATGTTCGTCCTGATTCAATAAAATACAAAATATGTTTATAAAACGGAATAATACAGGCAATTTCCCCTATCAAATTTAAAAATAAGCAGCACAAGCCTTCTCTAATACCATAAAACAATTCATTTTATTCTCATACCAAAATAAATTGTTAGGGCTAAGATTCTTTCTCATATTCGATCTTCCCCCGGAGCAAACTATGAATCATTGACATTCATTCCTTTGCAAAATACTCAAAAACACTTGCACAATATTAGGATCGAACTGAGTACCTGAACAACGAATCAGCTCCAGCATAGCTTCTTCTTTACTGAAAGCGGACCTGTATACACGCTCCGAAGTCATAGCTTCATAAGAACCGGCGACCATAATAATTCTGGAAACCAAAGGTATTTCTTTGCCTTTTAGACCTCTTGGGTATCCTGTCCCATCCCAACGCTCATGATGTGCCAAAATATAGTCCGATAAATAGGCGAATGTGTCTATCGACTTTAGTATGTGATACCCAACCTCAGCGTGCCGTTTAATGATTTCATACTCCGAAGGGGTTAGTCTATCCTGCTTTTCTAAAATCCCCCTATCAATGGCTATCATTCCAATATCATGCAAAAAACCTGCCATTTCGATTTCCTGTAAAAGCTCTTGATTCAACTGTAATGCCTTACCAATCCTTTTGCTCATATCTCCAACATTTTCAGAATGCAACTTCTCCCTAGGATCCTTTTCGTGCAAGGTATGTATAATAGTTTGTATAGTAGTTTCTTTCATTTGCTGACTTTCAATTAATTTACGCCGATACATATCCTTTTCCGCTTTCAAATAAATTTCTGAGATTTTCTGTTCTAAGGTTGTTTTGGTTGCCCAGCCAATGGAGACAGAAATTGTCGTATTATTGAGCCTTTGATTTGATATTTTATGATAAATTCTATTTATCACAAGCTCTGTTTCTTGATGATCTGTTTTTGGCAGCAAGATAACAAATTCATCTCCACCAATACGGCAAATAATATCATCCTTTCTGCAAATATCTACCAATGCTCTGGAAACAATTTGTAATAGCTTATCCCCATTCTGATGACCAAAGGCATCATTAATCAGCTTTAAACCATTCACATCAATGAGTGCCAAAGATAAAGGAATAACCGATTCTTGTTCTAACCTATTTATCTCATTTTCAAAAAAATGCCTGTTATATAGTCCTGTCAATTGGTCATGGGAACTCAAATAGGATATTCTTGCTTGTTTTTCCTTCTTATCTGTATAGTCCCTAAAAACAACAACTAATCCTTTAATATTACCCCAATCATCCAAAATTGGAGCAGCACATTCTTCAATGGCGATCTCTTCGCCATTCTTTTTTATCAGTAAAACATTTGCTTCTAATCCATTATGTTCTTTGCATTCCCCAATATTTTTTATAGGAGTAATACACTTTTCACGCGTATTTTCATCGACAATATGAAATACCGTTTCAAAAGGCATGCCTAGGGCATCTCCCATACTCCAACCTGTCAATTTTTCTGCCACATCATTCATAATTAGAATATTGCCCATTGCGTCTGTCGATATCACTCCGTCCCCCAAAGAATGAATTGTAGTTTTAAACAACAACCTTTCTTTATTTATGGTTTCTTTTGCATCAAATAAATCTTGATTTTTTTCTTCTAATTTCATAATATAGTTGGAAATTTCATTCAGCATATAAATAATTCCATTTGATAAGACTCCAATTTCATCTTTTCTTACCAAATATTTAGGGGGCAGAGTAATAGAACCGTTCTTAGAAAAATGATTCATCTCATCACAAATTTTTATAAGGGGAGTCGAAAAATGCTTTCTTAATATCAATAAAACCAACGATAACAACAAAATGATTAAAAATAAAATACACAAGTTCATGAGTACAAATTTATGAATAGGTGCTAGTATTTTCGAGCGCAATATATCTGTTACTACAATGATATTTGTATCTTTCACCGGGAAATAAGCGAGATACTTCTCCTGTCCTTCATAAGTGTATTGCGATACCCCGCTTTTTCCTGAAAGAACTTCTGCAACCAATTCCGGAGGGAGTATATCCTGTATGTAGTCATTGGTTCGTTGAAAGGAGCCCCTTCCCTTGGCATTATACAGTATGAGTCCCGAATCATATATTAAATCTATATCTGCTTCGGATTCCCCATTATAATTATCCATAATTGCATGAATATTTTCCATCAAAATATCCAAACCGAATGCTCCCACAATTTCATTATTATCCTTCAAGGGTGTGGCTATGGTTATTGCAGTTTTCTTAGAAATCATATCTACGTAGGGGGCTGTAATTGTGGTTTTATCTTGTTCAATCGTATTAAGATACCATTCTCTCTTTGATAAATCATATGTGGGATCCATATCATAATCATAAAGATTCGTAATTAAGTCATCTTCGTTTTCCAATGCTAGGGCTATATATGCCTGGGCAATATTCTGATCCAAACCACGAATATTTTCAAGCTGTTTGCTCACCTTCCCATATAAAGGGTTCTCTCTTTTTTGATGACGGTCTTTCACCTCTTTTGCTATGTTAATGAATTCTTCATTATTCTTCCCTTGTTCAACAATCAAAATATATTTCTGCAAAAAGACCTCAATTTCGGAACAAATATTTTCAGACTCTTTACTAAGCTGCTCCATGCCTCTTTGCTCCAAATAATCTTTAATTTGAACATTCAAAAAATTATAATAAATAATAAACAACAGAAAAATAAATAGAAATATGGTCAATCCGATTTTTTTAACTATACTGTTTCTTAAACCACCCATTTGATTGCCCCCTATATTATCAGAAAAGGTACTTTCGAATCTAAATAAAAAATGAAGCATTACATAATAAAAGAAATTCAATATAATTATATCAAAAATATGGTAAAAATAAAGAAAATTTGTAACTTTTGCAATTTTTTGTAATAAATAATAACTTTGATTAAGCATTAATTCTATTTAAAATCCTATCTTCGGTATAGGCAAATTAATCTATACTTTTCCAAAAACATCGTTTATAATAGAAATGATCTATTATTACTTAAGATTATTTCTTTTACACGTCAATTGAAGAAATAGAGCATACACATGGAAAACAATGGTTTTGAGGAGGAAAAAACTTGAAAAGCATCAAAAGTAAACTTATTTTTACCATACTGATTTTAGTAATTATTTCATCATCCCTCACTGGATTCATCGGAGTAGCAGAAAGCTTTAAATATACGGAACAAATTATGGACACCTTAATTGAGGATAGGCTGACCAGTTCAAACAATATGCTAGAGACTTATCTAAAGGAACAATTTGGCACTCTAAATTTAAATGCAAACAGTGATTTGGTTGGATTGAATCAACAGCCTTTAGAAGGAAACTTTGCCTATATTGATAAGTTTTCCGAGGAAATGAATGTTGTTGCAACGGTCTTTGTGAAAAAAGGCAGTGATTTTAAACGAATCATTACTACAATCAAAGATGAAAATGGAGACCGCGTAATCGGTACTAATCTAGATACAACAGGTAAGGCATACGAAGAAGTATCTAAGGGTAACACCTTTTGGGGAGAAGCAGATATTCTTGGTTCTAAATACATGACCAGTTACCGCCCCATTTATGATGGAAAACAACAGATCATTGGTGTTTATTTTGTAGGTATCCCTGTAGAAGATGTACATAGTATCTTGACCAATGGACTGATAGCAACAATAAAAATTGTGCTTGCTTTGGCTGCCTTGGTTTTACTGCTTGTGGGTATCATTACTTATTTTATAAGCAGGGGAATCGCCAGACCTATTCAAAAGGTTACCTCTGCAGCACAGCAAATAGCAGAAGGTAATTTCAATGTGGAGCTTTCTCTACATTCGACAGATGAAATTGGACAGCTTGCCAAAGCCTTTCGGCTAACCATTGAGCAATTGGAAAATTACCAAGGCTATATTAATGAAATAGCGGAAGCCTTGCATAAGGTTTCTTTGGGAGATCTTAAAGTTACGTTACATCGAGAATATAATGGCCAATTTAAGAAGCTGAAAGATAGTATGGATATTCTTGTTAACAATTTGAATGGAACCTTACTGCAAATCAGCCAATCTGCTGACCAAGTACATAGTGGTGCTGAACAGGTAGCAAACGCTGCGCAGGCTCTATCTCAGGGCGCCACAGAACAAGCAAGTTCCATTGAAGAATTATCTGCATCTATTGCTGCGGTAGCGGCACAAATTGAAAGAAATGCAGCAAATACAACAGTTGCACAAGAAAAAGCTGAATTTGCTGGGAAAGAAATGACTTTAAGCAATAGTGATATGAGACAAATGACTGCAGCAATGAATGACATATCAGTTATGTCAATGGAAATTTCTAAAATCATAAAAATTATTGACGACATTGCTTTCCAAACGAATATCCTTGCGTTAAATGCCGCTGTGGAAGCTGCCCGTGCAGGAGCGGCAGGAAAAGGATTTGCAGTTGTTGCAGATGAGGTAAGAAATCTTGCTGGAAAATCGGCTGAGGCCGCTAAAAACACAACTGTTTTGATTGAGAAAACTATCCATGCTGTAAAAAACGGCTCTCAGATTACTGAAAAGACTGCAGGTTCCTTAGCTACCAGTGCCGATGTTACCAACGAGGCCATTGTTCTCATTGAACAGATTGCCCAAGCCTCTCAGGAGCAAGCAGCAGCCATTGCACAAATTAATTTGGGGATAGAGCAAATTTCTACTGTTGTTCAAACCAATGCTGCTACCGCTGAGGAAAGTGCAGCAGCAAGCCAAGAGCTGTCTGGTCAATCTAATATATTAAATGATCTTATCTCAGAATTTAAGCTTGATGATTCTATTATGTAATTAAAACTTTAGTAGCATAGGAAAAGAAAGTAAATGAATGATGTAACATAAAAGGAATGACTTGCGTATTTTCACCCATGTTTCACTGAAAAAATCTAACAATCAGCTGCAAATATCAATTTGATATTTGCAGCTTTTAAATCCACTTTATTCTCAAATGAAGGGTTTAAGCCATCATATCTCTAGGAGGATATGCCTTATGCAAAATTATCAAAGGAATCTTTTTTTAGTGTTTCCATTGCTTCTTGCCTTTTTCTTTTACATAGCTAGCATTATCTTAAAAAATGAATTATGGAGTGATGTCCTTTCCCCTGGAATTGCCTTATTATCTTCCTTATTTATTTTTCTTTCAATATTGGATAAGAGGAGCAACAAAATACAGGGCATTTTACTATTGCTTTGCTGTTTTATATGGGGAGCAGCAGATTTTTTGTGGTTCATTTCTGAGGATTTTGTAAGAGCGAATCCCACGTATATTCCTCTCTACTATTCTCTTTATGTATTTCCAAATATTTTTTTCGCTATTTTCTTAACTCATTACATTTATAAAAGTCACATTAACTGGAATATATATCAATTGATTATTGATATATTGGCTTTTTGTGCACTAGGTATGCTTTTGCTTTGGTCAACCATATTTTCTAGTATGGAGTTTAAGGTTTTATTTAATTTTGATCATGCATTCATTGCATTTTATATCTTTTTAGATTTTTATGTTTTAATTGAAATACTTATCATTTGTCTCTCGAAAGATTTTAAAATTGAGTTTGGATTTTTACTTATCCTAGTAGGAATATTTATTTTCACTTTGACGGATTTTTATTATGCATTCCTTAGCATAGATAACGAGTATACTGCTAATATACTGGTAGATATAACATATATACTATGCCTAGTGCTTTTCTCCTTAGGTACCTTTTATGACATGATAAATCCATCATTCCATAAACATCAGAAACAAAAAGAGATATCCGAAAATTTAAGAAAACCAGACAAAGTAATATTCATTTTGCTTGTATTATTTTCATTCTTTTACTTTATTGACTATTTAAGCTTTAATTCGTACATTCAAATTATCATGTTATGTGTGATTTATTGGGTATTATCTACAAATATTCGAGCTAATGTGCTTGATCGGCTAATGCTGAAAACAGAGAAAGAAATCAATGAATATCTTGAAAAACAAATCACTGAAAGAACAAAAGCATTAAATTTAGCAAATCAGAATTTAGAGGAAATTTCAAACCGTGATGTCCTGACAGGTCTATACAACCGAAGATATCTGATTTATCATTTAGATAATTTAATTTCAGCCAATGAAATTGAAAACTTTGCACTGCTCTACATAGATGCAAACCGATTTAAGCCAATTAACGACTCTTACGGACATGCAATTGGAGATAAGGTTTTGGCCGCCTTGGGTAACCGCTTTTCATCATTCTGCTCTGCTAAGTGCACACCTTTTCGTATTGGCGGCGATGAATTTGCCGTAATCATTGAAAATTATAAGGATAAATTAGAAATATCCAACATCGCAGATAAAATATTTGAAATACTGCAATTGCCTATTTCTATTTCCCCTTACATCTTTACTTTAACGGCAAGTATTGGAATTACTCTCTATCCGGAAGATTCTACTGATAAAGATGTTCTAATACGATATGCAGATATTGCAATGTATGAAGTAAAATCAAGTCATCATAGAAACAACTATTTATTTTTTGATAAGAACTTTATAGAAAAAATAAATAAAAAACAGGAAATCGAATTTTTACTGCAAAATGCTGATTACAATAAAGAATTTATGCTATTTTACCAACCTCAATACAATATCGAAAGTCAAAAGCTCGTTGGCATGGAAGCCTTAATTCGTTGGCAGCACCCGAAAAAAGGACTTATCTCACCGTCTGAATTTATTCAGATTGCTGAGGAAACAGGAATGATCATTCATATAGGAGAATGGGTTGCTGAAACTGCTTTTTCCCAAATAAAAAAATGGAATGAGACCTATTCCATGAATTTAAAAATGAGTATTAATATTTCACCTGTTCAAATTAAAAATATTGGTTTCATTGAATGGTTAGAGGAGAAAATAAAGGCAGAAGGGATTCATGCGGAATGGATTGACTTAGAGATTACTGAAAGCGTTGCTATGATTTCCACAAATTCCATTGAAAAGATATTTCATTTCTTAAATGAGATGGAAATTGGCATTTCAATTGATGATTTCGGTACAGGATATTCCTCACTTAGTTATATTCGAAAATATAATATCGACCGCTTGAAAATTGCGAAAGAGCTGATTGATGCCATTGCATATGATGAAAACGCCCTCTTGATTGTTCAAGCTATTATCATGATGGCAACTGGTATGAATCTAAAAACAATTTCCGAAGGCGTAGAAAATGCTGAACAACTGGAGATTTTAAAAAAATTGGGCTGTAATGAAGTGCAGGGCTATATTTTCGGTAAGCCTGTGCCCAGCGGCGAATTCGAAAAACTTCATTTAATGAAATAAATCAAAAAAAGACTGAAGCAAACAAACATGAAAATTGCTCCAGTCTTTTTTCTGTGTCTACACCCACTGCCAGAGTATGAACGGGGTATTCTCAGGCAGTGGTGAATCCATGATTCTATTAAAATAAATATTACTAGCGGGAATCAAAAAACTACTTTTCATAGAAAAGCCTAATCCTTTATAGTGACATGCTATACGATTAGCCTCTTACCTCTGCAACAATGTCTGCGGCCTTACGGCAAAGAGAGGTAATCTCAGCCCAGTCCTTGGCATTAATCAATTGATCGGTAACCATGAAGGAGCCCCCAACAGCACAAATGCTTTTAAAGGACAGATATTCCTTTAAATTGTCCAAGCTGATGCCACCCGTAGGCATAAATTGAAACTGATGATATGGACCGGATAATGCCTTGATGGTAGACAAACCACCATATTGCTGTGCTGGGAAAAACTTGAAGGTCGTCAAACCCAAGTCATGGGCAGCTTCAATTTCCGTAGGTGTAACACAGCCGGGGAAAATCGGAATATTTTTTTCAATACAATAAGATACAATTTTAGGGTTAAATCCAGGAGAAACAATAAACTGTGCTCCTGCTTCCAACGCTCTGTCAACTTGCTCTTTATACAAAACTGTGCCTGCACCCACAATGATATCAGGATAATTTTCTCGCATCAGCTTCATTGCTTTATCTGCGCCCTCAGCACGGAAGGTGATTTCTGCAACAGGCAACCCACCCTCAATAAGAGCTTTCGCCAAAGGCAATGCATCTTCCTCCGGACGTTCTAATTTAATAACAGGTACTACACCGATTTTAGAAATTCTTTCTGCGATAGTCATATTTTTTCCTCCTTAGCGCTGTACTCTAGCACCTGCGCCACCCATCAATGCTTCTACTTCCTTACGACTTGCCATGCTGGTATCCCCAGGAGTTGTCATCGCCAATGCGCCATGAGCCGCACCATAATTTACTGCTACTTCAGGCTCTCCGGTCTCCATTAGTCCAAAAATCAAACCGGAAGCAAAGCTATCGCCGCCACCAACTCGATCCATAATTTCCAAACCATCATACTTTTTAGAGAAGTAAATTTCTCCATTTGCCCAGCACATTGCCGCCCAGTCGTTTACTGTAGCAGTTTTTACACTTCTTAATGTGGTTGCCATTACCTTAAAGTTAGGGTATGTTTCTGCGGCTTTTGCCATCATCTTTTTATAACCGTCTAAGTTTAATTCCACCAAATTTTCGTCATTACCTTCAATTTCAAAACCAAGGCAAGCTGTGAAATCTTCTTCATTACCAATCATAACATCGATATATTTGGCAATTTCCTTGTTAACGGCCTGAGCCTTTTCTTGTCCGCCGATGGATTTCCACATAGAGGGACGATAGTTCAAGTCATAGGATACAATGGTTCCATATTTTTTTGCTGCCTTTACTGCTTCAATGGTGACTGCTGCACTGTTTTCAGATAATGCTGCAAAGATGCCGCCGGTATGCAACCAACGAACACCCAAAGTTCCAAAAAGATAATCAAAATCAAAATCGCCTGGCTTCATCTGCGCAATGGCTGTGTTACCACGGTCTGAAACACCCACAGCACCACGGACACCATGGCCTCTTTCTGTAAAATTCAAACCATTACGTGTGGTTCTACCTATACCATCATATGGTAACCATTTGATAAAAGAGGTATCTACGCCACCTTGCAATATAAAATCTTCAATCAAACGGCCGATTTCATTATCGGCAAAAGCTGTTAAGATAGCAGTTTTATAGCCAAAACAACGACGGAGTCCACGGGCAACGTTATATTCACCGCCGCCTTCCCAAGCACGGAACTGTCTTGCTGTTTTGATTCTCCCCTCACCGGGATCCAATCTCAGCATTACCTCACCTAAGGAAACCTGATCAAACATACACTCTTCTTTTGGTCTTAACTGAATCATTATAATGTCACCCCATCTTTAAAAATTGCAATTTCTCTATACTCATTTTCTTCATTTTTTGCAAGCTTTCCATTTGCAGTTTCTTTTAACAAATTCATAAGCTTTTCCGTTGCTTCTTCAAAGCTTGTTCCCTCTAAAATCATACCAGCATTAAAATCAATCCAATTAGCTTTGTGCTCAGCCAATGCAGAGTTTGAAGAAATTTTTAATGTAGGTACCACTGTGCCAAAGGGTGTTCCACGCCCTGTCGTAAATAAAATGATATGAGCACCTGAAGCCGCAAGGTTAGTGCAAGATACCATATCGTTACCAGGGCCTGTCAGTAGGGAAAGTCCTGCCTTTTTTACAGGTTTTGCATAGCCTAAAACATCGGTAACAGTGGCCGAACCACCTTTTTGTATACAGCCAAGAGATTTTTCCTCCAGTGTCGTTATGCCCCCCGCCTTATTTCCCGGGGAAGGATTTTCATATACAACCTGATTATGGCTTACATAATAATTTTTGAACTCGTTTATCATTTCTGTAGCCTGTTCGAAAATCTCTTTGCTCTGGCAACGAGCAAATAAACTGTCTTCAGCCCCAAACATCTCCGGAACCTCTGTTAAGATTGCCCTTCCTCCTGCGGATGTATGCAAATCTGTCAAACGACCGCAAAGGGGGTTTGCGGTGATACCGGAAAAAGCATCGGAACCACCGCACTTAAACCCAATAATTAATTCCTGAAGAGGAATTTTTTCTCTTTTGTCCTTTTCTGTCAGCTGGAAAAGAGTTTTTAAAAGGGCTAATCCCTTTTCCATCTCGTCTTCTTCCTCTTGTGTAATCATAAAACGAATTCTCTCGTTGTCATACTCACCCAAATAAGGTTTAAAAACATCAAGGTTATTATTTTCACAGCCCAAAGACAAAACAAGCACACCACCAGCGTTAGGATGTTTTGCCAAAGCCGCCAAAGTTTTTTGCGTTGTAGTCTGATCCTCGCCCATCTGGGAACAACCGTAGGGATGGGTCATTGCCAGTACAGGCATACCCAATTTTTCAGCTTCCTTTGCTAATCGTTCTGCAGTTTTATTTACACAGCCCACGGTAGGTACAATCCAAATATCGTTTCTGATGCCAACCCCACCATTTTTTCTGCGATATCCCATGAAAAACCCATCCTGTTCATTCCAAAGGTATTCCTGGGTACTGTGAAATTCATAGGCACCACTTTCCGCTAGATTGGTTTTTACATTATGAACATGTACATGTTGTCCTTTTTCAATCTTTTTTGTGGCATGACCAATGGGACTTCCGTATTTTAATACGTCTTCCCCTTCTTTGATATCAAAAAGAGCAATCTTATGGCCAAAAGCAATATCATCTTTCGCTACGAGGGTAGTTTCACCAAATTGGCAAGTAGCTCCTTGTTTTATATCACAAAGAACCACCGCAACACTGTCCTTTGGATTTACAATAATTATGTTATCCTTCATGGTGTAACACTCCTTAAGCCAGAAGAGAAGTTAAAACTTCCTTCACATCTTTTTCTTCCAGTTCCTTTAAATAAGATGCAACCAAATCTGTCAAACCTTCAATGGCATTTAGATCTGTGCCATCCCAAAATGCTGAATTGGATAAAACCGCCTCTGCAATGCCATTGACATCATTTTCTGCCCAAAGCTTAGCGAAGAATTCTAATACGTCGCTGTCATCCTTTATGGTATAAGTTGTTCCGTCTGCACGAGAACCAACATAGCTGCCGTCTTCCATCTTCCCTTTATAAAAACGAATAAAAGCTGCTAAAGAGAATGCTAATGCCCTCGGTAACTGGCCTTTTTCCTTCACATAACCCAACAAGCTTGGCATACATCTTGCGCACCATTTTGAGCAAGAATTCAAAGAAATATCTAATAGTTTATGTTTAATATATGGATTGCGGAAACGATCTTTTACATCAGAAGCAAACTGTTCCAAATCCGCCTTTGGCAGATCCAAGGTGGGGATAATTTCACCGTAAAGAAGCTGATCCAAAAATTTCTCAAATAATGGATCATTCATCATTTCCAAAACAATATTGTGTCCCGCCAAATATGCTGCCAAAACAGTAGCCGTATGTCCACCATTCAAAATTCTAACCTTACGTTTTTTGTAGGGTGTCACATCTTCCGTCCAAATGACGTTTGCATCTGTTTTATGAATTGGCAATATTTCTGCCCATTCCTTTTTCCCTTCAATTACCCACAGGTTAAAGACCTCACTTGTTACAAGGCATTTATCCTCATAGCCCATTTCACTATACAGATACTCCAATTCGTCACCGGGGTAACCTGTTACGATGCGGTCAACCAAAGTGGAACAAAAATGATTGCTATCTTTTATCCAAGTTCTAAAGCTTTCTTCTAAACCCCATTCTTCTGCATACTGCAAAACGATACGCAGTAAATTTGCCCCATTATTGTCAATCAGTTCAACAGGCAAAAACAATAAACCCTTATCTGTTGCACCATTGAACGTTTGATATCTTTCATATAAAAAAGCGCAAACCTTTGCTGGGAAGGACTGTGCCGGTCTATCCGTCAGTTTATCACCTGCTTTATAGGAAATACCTGCCTCAGTTGTATTGGAAATAACCACCTTTAAATCTTCAGAGCGAGCCATTGCCAACAGCCCTTCATAATCTTCATAAGGATTCATACAGCGGGAAACCGATGTATTTGGCTCAATTTTTTCTACAGGCTTACCGTCTTCAATGCCACGCATAATTAAGGTATACATACCATCCTGAGAATTAATAACCTCTCCCATACCTTTAGCAATAGGCTGACATAAAACGATGGAACCATCGAAATGCCCTTGTCTATTTGCTTTATCAATCATCCAATCTGTAAAAGCACGAAGGAAATTTCCTTCTCCAAATTGTAATACCTTCTCCTTGAAAGCTGGTGCTTGCGGAGTCAATACTTCATTTATTTTTTTCATAAACCTTATACCTCCAAGTTATTCTGGTTTAAGATAATCTCAGGAACAGTATACAACAAGAAACATGGTGTTGTATACAACAAAAACAAAAAAAATGTTTTTTTGTTGAATCAAAACAATATCCAACTTAAATTTTTGTGCATTTTTAGGATAAACCAGATTTTTTTATTTTATACTGATGTATACAATCTGTTTTTGTAAGAATAAATGCTAAAAAAATATGCCTTTTTCATAGAAAAAGACATACCTTAATTTCTCTTCTTATTCGTTCTTTATGCAAAATTGCTCAAGTTTCTTATTTTATCCCGAGTAAAAAACTTATCTGCCTTTTTGCATCCCGCTGTTTTTATTCAATGCCAAATCAAAGGTGGCATTTTTCGATGCAAGAAGGTGGGCTTCCATTTCTTTTGCCGCAAGGACCCAGTCATGTTTTAAACACGCAGTTACAATCCTTAAGTGCTCTTCATTTGTTTTCTCCAGTCGAGAATCCACAAATTGTCCCGTCATTACACGAAAACGTAAATTCTGATTATGAATCCAATCATACGTTTTTAAAAGATAAGGGTTTTGAATGGCTTCAACAATAGCCACATGAAAAGCATCATCCAGAGAGTAATACTCCTCTTCCCCGTGGGTATTCACCGGTAAAGAAAATGTTTCAAAAAATTTGTGAATTACCTCATCTCCAATTTTAGGGCCATAGTTCATAATTGCATATGGTTCATAAAGGAGACGAACTTCAAAAATAAAGTTAATATCGTTAATGGTTAAACCTGATACCACAATTCCTTTTTTCGATAAAATAGAAATAAGCCCCTCTTGTTCCAAACGACTCAGCGCATCACGGATGGGCGTTCTGCTTACATGCAGCTCATCCCGCAAAGTCTCCTCATTCAACATAATTCCCGGTGCATATTCACAGGAAATAATTTTTTCTTTTATTGCATGGTACGCTCTTTGCTTTAAGCTTTCTTTCCCAGACATTTCATTGTGCCTCCCCCAAATTTGCATAAGTATACTACATAATTCTGCTCTTGCAAAGAA
Source organism: Anaerotignum propionicum (assembly GCF_024461735.1). Classification (GTDB taxonomy): domain Bacteria; phylum Bacillota; class Clostridia; order Lachnospirales; family Anaerotignaceae; genus Chakrabartyella. Next base: position 12,540 of record NZ_JANGAD010000013.1, on the reverse strand, counting down.
AAAATACGTAGCGTCTGTTGAGAATTGATTTTTTACAATTATTATTCTATTATAACTCGAATCTATTTTACAACAAGAAATAAAAAATAAAAAGATTGTAAATATTTTAATATAACAATTTTTGAATAGAAAAAGGCTTTTGGATACATCATAAGCAAACTTCAAAAATAGTTATACAGAAATAACATTTACAGAATACATTTTTTGTAATATAGTTGTTTTTATTGTGTATTTTGTTTAAATAGCATACCTCAAAATTGTTTATACTATTCAAAATTAAGAAGAAAATTAATTTTAAGTTGACACCAACCACGAAAACCAATTATACTCCTTTTATAGAGTGATGTATACATCAAATGAAACAGCACCAATTGTTGCTGAAAAAGGAAGGTATCAAAATATTATGAAAGCACTAAGAATTAATGCACCGGGCGATGTTTCGATTGCCGAAATCGAAAAGCCCGTCCCAAAGGAAGGCGAAGCCTTGCTAAAACTTTTGTATGGCGGTATTTGTGGCAGTGATTTAAGCTCTTATCGTGGTGCAAATGCTTATGTTTCTTACCCTCGTATTCCGGGACATGAATTTTCTGCGGAAATCATCGAAGTGGGTGAAAACAGCTATGGGTTAAAAGCAGGCATGATCGTAACCTGTAATCCCTACTTTAACTGCGGCGAATGCTATTCCTGCCAAAAAGGCAGAGTCAACGTATGTCATGATAATCAAACTATGGGCGTGCAGCGTGAAGGCGCATTTAGTGAATATATCACCATGCCCGTGGAAAGAATTTATGATGGTAAGGGTTTAGACGCCGAAACCTTGGCTTTAATTGAACCTTTTTGCATCAGCTATCACGGTGTATCCCGTGCTGAGGTTCAGGCTGGAGATAAAGTCTTAATTATGGGCGCAGGTACCATTGGCGTTTTGGCGGCTATTGCAGCAAAAGCAAAAGGTGCCGAAGTAACCATCTGTGATGTTGCAGAAGAAAAATTAAATTATGCTTACGAAACCTTTGAAATTGACCATAAGCTCTTAAACACCTCCCCCGAAGCATTTCAAAAAGGTGTTGCGGAATTGACAAACAATAATGGTTTTGACGTTACAATAGAGGCTGTTGGTTTGCCTGTTACATTCCAAAACTGTATCGATGCTGCTTGCTTTGGCGGTAAAGTTGTTTTAATTGGCGTTTCCAAAAAAAATATTGAAGATTTCTTCTTCACCATCATTCAGAAAAAGGAACTTAATATCTATGGCTCTCGTAATGCATTGAAAAAAGATTTTATAGAATTAATCGACTTAGTATTGAACAATGATGTAAAATTGAATAAAGTGGTTACAAATCGTTATAAATGGACAGATGGACCACAGGCACTTGCAGATTTCTCTGAAAATGCTGATAAAATGCTAAAGGTTGTGTTGGATTTCACCCAATGAGAATTGGCGTGTATTCATATAAACATGGAAAAAACAAGACTTGAAAGGGGAAAAAGAAATGAAATTTAAAAAATTAGTAGCTTCTATGTGTATTGCAGCAATCTCCGTCGCTTCTTTCGCAGGTTGTTCCAGTAAGCCCGCAGAGGATGCGGCAAAACCAGCAGAAACTCCACAGGAGAAAGTAACATTGCAAATTGGTTTTGAAAATTCTATGTCCGAGCCTATCGGTCAAGCTTTGCAGAAATGGTCTGATTTATTGGCTGAAAAATCAAACGGCGCAATGGAAATTGTACTCTACCCTGACTCTCAGTTAGGTAGCAAGACAGACTTAATCGATTCCATGCTTTTGGGCGAAAATGTAGCAACTTTAGCTGATGGTGCATTCTACGCTGATTATGGTGTGCCTGATTTTGGTATCGTGTTCGGACCTTTCCTGTTTGACAATTGGGATCAGTGCTGGACTTTGATTGAATCCGATTGGTACAAAGGACAGGAAGCAAAATTGCAGGAAAAAGGCTTAAAGATTATTGCTTCCAACTGGGCATACGGCGCTCGTCATACTTTGACAGTAAAACCCGTAAACAAAGTAGAAGACTTGGCCGGTATGAAGATTCGTGTACCAAGTAACCAGATTCAGTCCCTTGGCTTCGATGTTTTAGGTGCTGCTTCCACAGGTATGAGCCTTGGTGATGTTTATCAGGCATTGCAGACAAAGACAATTGATGGCGCTGAAAACCCTCTTGCTACACTGTATGGCCGTAAATTGCATGAAGTTGCAAAAAACCTTATTTTAGATGCACACGTTTTGAACTTTACAACATGGGTTTGCTCTAATGACTGGTTTAACTCTTTGACAGAAGAACAGCAGAACCTCCTTGTTGAAACAGGTAAAGAAGCTGGTATTTACAACAATCAGATTCAGCAAGAATCCGAAGCTGATTATCTGCAGAAGATGAAAGATGAAGGCGTAACAGTTGTAGAACCTTCTGAAGAAGTAATGGCTGGCTTCCGTGAAAAAGCAAAAGCATTCTATGCAATGGGCGACAAATTTGGCTGGTCCGAAGGCCTTTATGACACAGTTCGCGCTGCAATGGGTGCAAAATAAATAACATCCACACAAATAATCTGACCTCTACGGCGGCAGGAAACCTCCCGCCGCCGTAATTTTCAGAATTAGATTCGAGGGAGCGAATATGAAAAATAATAATAAATTATCTAAGCTTATTAATTTAGACGTATTGGTCGCATCTATAGTATTAGCACTACTGATCCTCCTTACGTTTTTAGGCGTTGTTTGGCGTCGTGTCTTTGGTGCGCCCTTTACATGGTTAGAAGAAGTTCAGCTTGCATGCATGGTTTGGATTGTATTTGCAGCAGCGGGTGCAGCATTCCGCTATGGCAATCACGTTGCAATTGAAATGATTGTAGATCTCATGCCTGAAAAGATTCAGAAAGCCTTTACAGTTTTTATTTCTGCTGTTGTAGTAGCCGTTATTTCTTACTTATTTATTCAAAGCATCGGGTTTATACAGCTTTTCGTAAACAGTGGGCGTACAACCCCTATGTTAAAAATTCCTTATGCACTTATTTACGGTATTGCACCTGTATCTTATATTTTAATGATTTTTAATTACTTCTATGCCCTTATTAAAGGTGTAAAATCTGAAGCAAAGGAGGCGGTAGAAAGTGAATAGTGTTCTTGCTCTTTCCGCCATTGTTTTGCTGGTACTTTTATTCTTGAAAGTTCCGGTTTATTTATCCGTATTAGGCGGTTCTGCAGTTTATTTCATTCTAAATCCGACAATAAACACCATTATGTTTGCTCAAAGAGCAATTACCAGTGTTGAAAGTATATCATTGTTGGCAATTCCCTTCTTCGTATGTGCCGGCATTTTAATGAACTACACCGGTGTAACAAAAAGAATTTTAGATTTTTGTTCCGTACTTACAGGGCGTATGTCCGGTGGTTTAGCCCAGGTAAACATTCTTCTATCTACACTAATGGGCGGGTTATCTGGTTCCAATTTGGCTGATGCTGCCATGGAAGCAAAAATGTTAGTTCCTGAAATGGAGGCAAAAGGCTTCTCCAAAGAATTTTCAACAGTTGTTACCGCAGCTTCTTCTATGATCACACCATTGATTCCCCCAGGTATTGCCATGATTTTATACGGCTGTATTGCCAATGTATCTATTGGCAAGCTGTTCATGTCAGGTCTTGGAATCGGTACCTTCCTATGTGTTTCTATGATGATTCTGGTACGTTTTATCTCAGTAAAACGTGGATATCAACCTCTTTATACCGAAAAAGTTCCAGCAAAAGAATTCATCGCTGCTGTAAAGCCTGCAATCTTACCTTTGTGCTTGCCTATTATCATCATCGGCGGTATCCGTTTGGGTATTTTTACAGCCACAGAAGCAGGTGCAATCGCAATTCTTTATGCAATCATTCTTGGTGCAGTCTATAAAGAGTTGGATTTAAAAAATACCTTCACAGGCTTAAGAGAAACCGTTTGCACAACATCATCCATTATGCTGATCGTTGCAGCTGCAAGTGCATTTTCTTGGATTTTGACGAAAGAACGTATCCCTCAGCAGTTAACAGAATGGATTGTAACAACCATTGATAATAAGTATATCTTCTTATTGGTTATTAATATTTTCTTATTAATTGTTGGTATGTTCATTGAGGGTAACGCATCCATGATAATCCTTGTACCTTTGCTGGCACCGATTGCAGCAAACTATGGCATTGATGAAATTCAGTTTGCTATGATTTATATTTTCAATAACGCAATCGGCGCATTGTCCCCTCCTATGGGAACTCTGATGTTTGTTACCTGCGGAATAACCCAGTGCAAAACAGCGGCTTTCATTAAAGAAGCTGTGCCCTTCTATATTCTGTTGGTGATCGATTTGTTAGTGATTACTTATATACCAGTAGTTTCAACGTTCCTGATTAATATTTTATATTAATAAATTTCCCTTTGTAATTTTGCAAAAAACGGTGCAGAGACGTCCGATTTAGGATTGTTTCTGCATCGTTTTTTATTCTATCTTTTTATGTGTATAAGTGGCTTACCATCTGTGAAAAATAATCTCTGAGGTGAACGTAATGGGAAATCTAAAAACAGAAACGCTTAGTTATGCATTAAATAACAATTCAGATAATCAGAACTCTATTAAAAATATGACGTCGGTACAACTTTATACAGAATTAACAAAGCATTTATGTGAGGACTTCAAACCTTCCGAATACTTAAATTTGGTATCTCATTCAGGCGGACTTAACGACTTCCCCTTCTCCATGTTAAAAAAATTGGAAACGGTTCCTCAATCGCCAATACATCACCCTGAAGGATGCGTATGGAACCACGTCTGTCTTGTAGTAGATCAAGCAGCAGTGGTACGTCATAAAAGCCAAAATCCCAAAGTATTTATGTGGGCGGCACTCTTACATGACGTTGGAAAAGTACAGACTACCCGCACTCGTCGAGGAAAAATTACTGCTTATGACCATGATACTGTTGGCGCAAAGCTTTCTATTGAATTTTTATCCCAATTCACAAAGGATGAAGTATTTATTAAAATGGTTAGTGTGCTGGTAAAGTATCATATGCACCCCTTATATGTCCTGAAAAGCCTACCCTTCGGAGATATACATGGAATGAAAGCAGAAACCGAAATTGAAGAAATTGCTTTATTAGGTTTTTGCGACCGAATGGGGCGTCAAGGAAGCGATATGGAAGAAGAGCAGCAGAATTATGAAGAATTCCTAAAGAAATGTCATGCTAAATGTGAAAATAAGACCTGACCATATAAAGTCCCAGTCTTGTAACTCACATTCCTCTTTTATCCCTATAATAAGATTGTTTTTTCTAGATTTAATTAATCAATACCCCTAGATAAACGGGTGGTTTGAACTAGCCTTTGCAGGATTTTACTGGCACGTGCCCTTTAGACACGTTAAAATTTCGCCATTCGCATAGAGCCTCTAAAACGGCTTTTTTTATCCTTTAATTCTAATCACCCATAAAGGGGTTAATATATTCTTTTAATGAAAAATGGTCTGCTATTATATCTTCCTGTATCTTTGTGGTTAGCTGATTACAATTTTTATTTCCTTTTATCCTATCGCCCTAGTCTCTTCTCAAACATGCGTCTAACCCATGTTTTCTTTCCATATAAAAGCCCCCAAACCATTCGATTATGATCTGGGGGTTAACATGTACATTGTTATATGTATCCGTTCATTTAAGTTTCAATAACAGTCAAGGGCGATTAATATTTGAATTCATCGTCATTTTCACCATTAAAATCAAATTCCTCTACGCTCTTGGTATTAGAATAATTTGAATAACTGCTCTTTCCAGAGCCATTTTCATCTAATACAAATCTTGACATAAGCTCTTTTAATAACTGTGCTTGAGCAGACAGCTCTTCACTTGCAGCTGCTTCCTCCTCAGCTGTTGCACTATTTGTTTGAACAACCGCAGAAATTTGCTCTACACCAAGATTAACCTGATTGATTGCCTGAGCCTGCTCATTGCTAGCATCAGCAATAAATTGGATAATTCTTGTTGACTGTTCGGAGCCCTGAACAATATCTTCCAGTGATTTTGCTGTTCCATTTACAATCTTTGTTCCTTTTTCAATGGCTCTTAAAGAACCTTCAATTAAAGTAGCTGTATTCTTTGCACTTTCAGCAGATTTACTAGCAAGATTACGAACTTCATCAGCAACCACTGCAAAACCTTTTCCCGCATTTCCTGCTCGAGCAGCCTCAACCGCGGCATTCAGTGCAAGGATATTTGTTTGGAACGCAATATCATCAATATTCTTAATAATCTTTCCAATCTCATTGGAAGTACGGCTGATATCTTCCATCGCTTCAACCATATGCTTCATCTGCTCTTGACCATAGGTTGTAGCATTTGATGCTTCCAGAGCAATTGCTTTTGCCTTTGTTGCATTTTCTGCAGTCTGAACAATCTGATTAGAAATATCATTCATAGTTGCAGACAGTTCTTCAATAGAGCTTGCTTGTTCTGTTGCGCCTTGAGAAAGAGCTTGAGCTCCGCTGGATACCTGATCGGAACCAGAAGCAACCTGTTCTGCAGCCAAATTAATTTGAATCAATGTCTCCCGAATCATTTCTGTAGTAGAAACCAAAGCATCTTTAATGACTGCAAATTCACCTTCATAGCTTTGCTTAAACTCAAGATTAAAATTACCTGTACCAAGCTGTCTCAGTAATTCGGAGATTTCATCTATGTATGCGATATAGCCCTTTAAGCGGACGACAGTTTTATCAAAAGATTCAGCTAAGAAAGCCGTTTCATCATGTGTATTAATATCTATTTCCACATCAAGATCACCAGCTGCAATTCTGTCTGAAGCAGCCACCAACTTACGCAAAGGACTTATCATTTTCTTTGCTGTAAAATATACAAGTGCACAAAGAATTAGCATAATTACTGAAATAATGGAATATAAAATTGTGCGCACTTCAACGTAAGGTATATCAACCTCTTCTTGTGGTATTGTGGAAATAACCCTCCATCCCGTTGTGCCTACAGCAGAAGTAAATCCTGTAAGAGTTTTTCCATCTATTTCATATTGAACAACACTGGTAGATACATTTTTTACAAAATTCTTCGCATCATCAGAAACAGGAAGCTCATCAATATTTTTCATTACGTAGTCACCATTGGGATGATAAATTATGGTGTTGGTTTCTGTAACGAAGCAGAAATACCCAGTTTCTCCCAACTTTAAGCTACTCAATATTACTGAAACCTGATCAAGAGCCATGTCAATACCAAATGCACCAACAATTTGCCCATTGTTATTAACAGGAATTGCTATTGTTACGACCAATTTTTTTGTACTTGCATCAACATAAGGCTCAGAAATGGCTAATCCCTTTTTCTCCATCATTTTGATATACCATGGTCGTTGTGTTATCTGCCAGTCTCCATTCAATTGAGACACATATCCATCAGACATAATTAGCTGGCTGGAATCAAGATCTGCCATCCAAACTGACTGTATATTTGTTGAATCAATTTTAGCAATTTCTTTTAATTCATTAAAAACACTTTGAAATTCTGGAAGTTCCTTCACGTTTATTTCAGGTGTAGCCTTTACCATAAAATCCCGAAACAAAGAATCTTTTGAACCAGTTTCAACCAAAGATAAATATTTAGCCAAATATTGATTAATTTGCCATGCAGCACTATTGGAGGTTGTTTTAATTACCTCATTTGATTGAACGTTAATGCTTTTCTTCACATGACCGGATACCACAATAATTAGAATTAGAAATAAAATAACTAATGGTATAATTGTTGCCAAAATCATTTTTCTTGCAATACTCTTTGTAAACACTTTCATTCTAACACCTCATTTTCCCCTCTTCTTTGCACTCTCTACTTTCCGCTTAATTCCAAAACAATATTCTCTATCCCTTTAGAATATCGTTCCAAAACGGACATCCCCCCCTTTTGCTTCTTGCAGACTAAACCTCACATACCTTGTCCAAATGTTTCTTTTGAAAACGCAGTGTCGTTGTTCTGCATAGCAAATTTTGGAGGGCCTTTTTAAATAATTAAAATCCTTTCGATGCTATCCCTCCCTTGTACTAATACCCGTTGTCACAGCTACTATTTCAACAAAATGTAATTATATAAATCACTTTCACTATAAAAAGTACGATAACATTAGCATAAAATCATGTTCATAAATAACATAATGGGTATCAAATACAATAGGCAATTTAACGATATGCCGAGTGAATACCTGTTAAAAATTGTATACTCTTAATTTAACATAAAAGAAAATATTAATCAATGAATTTACCCTAAAAAAATACCATATCTTACAATTTTTAATTTAATTTGCCATGGTTTTTTTGCACAAACAATATATATTAAATTTCAATCTCTGAAAAACCATTCAGGGGCCTTATACATTATGTATAAAATCGCAAACATATTTCATTACTTTTTATGCAGAAAAAAGTTGTGAGGAACGGATTCTTTTAATGTTGTTATAGCATGTCATGCTTTATTGCGCCATATAATACGCTTATTGTAGAGTTTTAAGCTTTCACTTATGACAAAAAAGATATGTAAATTATATTCACATCATTTAAATTATTTCTATGAAAAACAACAACCTCCTATGATTTTTCATAAGAGGCTTTTTTCAAACATTCATTTTTTTAACTATTATACTGCCCACACTCCGATTGTTGATATCAAAAACTGTTTCCTGATTGAAATTTTCATACAATTTTTGAATCTATTTGTTTTTGAATAATTGATTTAATTCATTCTACAAATTTAAGTCTCCATTTCAATTTATCTAAAACGATCGGAGCCTGGTGTAATTTGCTGTATTGAATATTTTAAAACGATATTTATATTTGGAAACTCAGACCGAAAAGCTTTCAATAAGCGCTGTGCAACCACATTTGCTGTTTCTTCTGTGGTATTGGACAGCATAATCAAATATTGATTCACACTGTATCTGGCAAATGCGTCTCCACCACGTATGTTGTATTGAATTGTCGTTCTTAATGCATCCATTGCTCGATTTAAAACTCTGCTGGTGGGAATGCTAATGGCATTTTTGTCTACCACAGAGATTAAACACAAATTAGATGTCACGCCTGTTCTTCCTATGTTTTTAGACTCCAAGTGGTACACAAGCTTAAAAAATTCATACTCACAATACACGCTACCAATTTCATCTTTGCTTTCATCCAGCTTGTTCTTAATTACTTCCAGATTCATCTCTGGTGTTTTAATTGTCCGAACAACATCTTTATATAACGCCAAAAACTCCTCAGATGGCGTTATTCCCAACTCTTTCATAAATAAGTCTGTCACCTGATGATATAAATCCAAGGCTTTTTCTAAATGTCCTGTACATATCAATACTTGTATGTAATAAATGTATAATTGCTCTTCATACGGTTCTAAAAGAATAGCCTTTTGGCAAATAGCAGAAAGTTGTTCATATTTTTTATGCTCAAACAACAATTTAGCCAAATCAGCCACAACTCTATTATATAATGATCGATAAAAAGTGGCAATTGGTATAACCCAAGCTTCTGATGATTTTTTTTGCAGGAAGTGGCCTTTATAAAGGCTTTCAGCCTGTAATAAAAGGGAAATCTTTCGTGAAACATCTTCTGTTTCCAATTCACTTTCATAAATTAGTCTTTGAAATTCATCGGCATCGGTGATACATTTATAATCTTGATTCCAGCCATAAGCTCCATTCCGATACAGTATCATGCGTCGGCTATTATCAAAATCCAGTTCATCTAAAGCTGCTCTTACACGGTGCATCAGCACCTTCAATGTGTTAATTGGATCTCGAGAATTGCTGTCTGACCATAGCAACTCTATCAATTCATCTTGGGTTATAAATCGCTTTCTGTGAACAATAATATATTCCATCAGTGTCCACACTTTCTTTGAGCGGTTCGTTTGGTCGGAAATAATACTATTTCCATATTCAATGGTAAATTCACCTAATAATGTAACTCTAAATTCTTCGCCCACAGGCCTCCCCCTTTTTCTTATCACTTAAAACTTAGTTTTCATACTGCTTTAACGTATTATAAATGAGAATAATCAGAAATATAATTCTCTGGCTCGTTTCATTCATAAGTTCACAGCATTCTTTTCTTTTGAAATATGTCTCCTAATTCATGAACAGCATAATGCACATATCGATGAATAATATATGAACTTGGCCATAAAGCAAATCTACTTAAGAATGTAATCTCAATAGGAATCCATGCAACATGTCCCAGTTTATTTGCCGTCGTAAATCATTTTTTTAGGTTCATGCGAATTCGTTTTTCTAAAAGCTCTGGATGAAGGGCATATTGCAATGCCGTTTCTGCCAATATTTTACCATTCGAAACCAATTCGAATAAGCTATTGTCCATAGAAATCATGCCTTCTTCCCCAGACATGCCAATCACCGATTCAATTTGATGAACTTTGGAATCCCTAATCATATTTCGCACTGCATTGTTCATATGCATGATTTCAAAAACAGGAATCAATGTATCATCAATAGCTGGAATAAGCTGTTGAGATACAACAGTTTTTAAGACCATTGATAACTGAATACGAATCTGTTGCTGTTGGTTTGGTGGAAAAATATCAATAATTCTATCTATTGTATTTGCCGCTCCCACCGTATGTAGTGTAGAAAGAATAAGATGTCCTGTTTCACCAGCCGCCATTGCAATTTGTATGGTTTCATAATCTCGCATTTCTCCTACCAAAATTACATCGGGAGATTGACGCAGGCTGGAACGCAATGCCGTTACAAAGTTTGCGGTGTCTAAGCCAATTTCCCTCTGGCTGACAATGGATTTTTCATTGCGGAACAAAAATTCAATCGGATCTTCAAGGGTAATGATATGGTTACTTCTTGTCTCATTAATTCTTTGAAGGATACATGCCAGAGTCGTTGATTTACCATTTCCTGCAGAACCAGTAACCAAAACTAAGCCCTTATTCTGATTTGCTAAGGCCAAAACTTGTTCGGGAATTCCAATTGTATGATAATCAGGAATACCATATGCCACAATGCGCAAAACCGCTGCCAGAGATCCTCTTTGTTTATAGCAACTAATCCTTAGTCTCGCTAAGTTTGGAACTGATAAAGCAAAATCATCATCCCCATCTGTTGTCAAACGTGTTAATTCCCGCTGGGCAAGTTTATATGCTTCTTCCACCAAAAGCTTGGAGTAATCAGGCATGACCTTTTCCTCATTTAATTGATAAATCATTTTCCCTTTTTTGTAGGACAGCGGTTTGCCGGCAACAATAAAAATATCAGATGCACCCAAATCCATTGTCTGTTTTAAAATTTCTAAAAATGAAAACATATCTGTCTCCTCAATCGTTCAATACCTCTTTAACACTTACTTATCCTTTCATTTGAAACCATTCCCTGATTGATTCCAAACGCAAAGAGCTTATAAAATAAACTAACAAGTGATTCTATAAATATTAAAACACTCAATAAAAATACCATGCCCCTACGCCCAATTACGAAATCTTTCGCTCAATATCAGCATTCAAAACTCCTCAAAATGCTACTATGGCAATTACTTAACCTTAGATTATTTCTCTTCTGCTAAAAGAAATATCAGATTATTGTTTTGAATACTGCTACATAAGGATTCATCTTATACAATTCCGTCCTTGCATCAGAACATAATTAGCATCCCTACCCAGTCTTATAACATTATATAATAATGTTTCCAGTTTTTTTGGCCTAACTTATTTCATTGAAGATTTGTTGCATTCTTCTTAAAGGAAATTTCCATTATGCGAAACCCCCTGTATGCACGACGAACCGCTGGAGCTCAGCGGTTTCGTCCTACCTTTTCTTAAAAAACTATTTAATTCTTTCACAACATTATAAATATGTTTCATAATATCCTCATTTCACTTGGTATCAAGCCATAACAAAATGAGGATTCCCACCATCTTCATTATTGTTTCGTCAAAGGAATGTATTTCATTCACATAAACTCTAATCACTGTTTCTTGGCTAATCAGACAAATAAACTTTTAAAAATAGTGTTGGTAAATTATTCTCTCTCCTGTGCCTTAAATAGCAATAAAACATAAGAATCAGTTACAAAAATGCAGTTAGCAGTTTTAAAATCTTTTTGGGCATTTGCATTTCTTTGCATAATTTAAGCCGAAATACCCTTAAATTGGACTGTTAATACATAAATAACCATTTTTTACTAAAATTCTAGCATAAAAAACAATTATCGTCAATAAACCCTGTTAGGGAAAATCTAACCCAATTGTTTATTAATTGATTTTTAAAAAGAAAAGACTCCAACTTCCCTTATATCTTAAGATAAGCCGTAAAGCTTGCCTTCCCTTTTTTTCCTATAAAGGGTTTGCTCATGTGAAGAGCATATCTTTAAATCGTCAAGCGGGAAAAAAGTTTTATAAATAGGAATCCCTCACAGAGCAGGTCTTCTCAAGAAATAAATAACAATCATCACCACCAGCTCAGCTGGTGGTTTGCTCTGCCCCTAGAAGGGGCTTTTA
>NZ_JANGAD010000012.1 GCF_024461735.1 Anaerotignum propionicum | reverse complement strand
CCTTTCCTACCACCGGCATAGCCGGTGGTTTTGTCAAGCTAAAGCGAACAAAAAAGCCTGCATGCGAAAATCTCGCATACAGGCCCTCTTTTTATTCTGCACTATCTTCAAATAAAAAATCAATGGTTCCTAACTCTTTTGATACCTTGGATACAACAACCGTCACTTTATCTCCCAAACGGTAGCTTTTTCCTGTCCTTTTACCAAAGACCATCATACTCTTTTCATTAAATTCATAATAATCATCATCCAACATCGCTAGCGCTACCATTCCCTCTATGGTATTGGGTAACTCCACATAAATTCCCCAGTTGGTTACGCTGGAGATAATGCCCTGGAATACTTGACCAATTTTATCCGACATAAATTCTACCTTCTTCAGCTGGTCTGTATCCCGCTCAGCCTCATCGGCAATTCGTTCCCGCCTTGAGCAATGCAGAGCCATGTCCGGCATCTTTTTATGGTATTCCCTAGATTGAGTCTCATTTAACTCACCACGAAGCATCTTCTTTAAAAGTCTATGAATCTGCAAATCAGGATAGCGACGTATTGGCGAAGTAAAGTGGCAATAATATTTTGCTGCCAGCCCAAAATGCCCAAGATTATCTGCGGCATAACGAGCCTGCATCATACTACGCAAAACCATTCTGGTAATGATACGTTCCTGGTCTGTCCCTTCTGCCTCTTGTAAAACCCTCTGAATTTCTCTAGGATGAATTTCACCATCTTTTTTCTTTAAATAATATCCAAAGCCCCGAATGAATTGTTCCATTTTCTTAAGCTTTTCTTCATCCGGTTCCAAGTGGGTACGGTACATGAAGGGTATTTCTTGCCAAAAAGCATTTTCAGCAACCGTTTCATTACAAACCAGCATAAACTCCTCTATCAAATTTGTAGCAATACTTCTTTCATAAGGACGAATCTCAATGGGTTTCCCTTGCTCATTTAAGATGATCTTCGACTCAGGCAAATCAAAATTTACCGAACCTCGTTTCTTTCTCTTTTCCCCTAAAACCTGCCTAAGCTCATTCATCAATGTTAGCATAGGCACAATTTCAGCATATTTTTCCAAAAGCTCAGGGGTCTTATCCTCAATAATTTCTCTAACTGCCGTATATGTCATACGAAAATTAGAATGAATTATAGATTCACAAATTTTGTGAGAAATCACATTTCCCTTTGTGTCTATTTCCATCATACAGCTTAATGTTAGTCTGTCCGTTTCAGGGTTTAAAGAACAAATACCATTGCTCAACTTATGGGGCAACATTGGAATGACTCGATCCACCAAATAAACGCTGGTTCCTCTGGCGTATGCCTCCTGATCCAATGCTGTATGCTCACGAACATAATGGGTTACATCGGCAATATGCACCCCTAGCCAATAGTTCCCATTCTCCATTTTTGATAGAGAAACAGCATCGTCTAAGTCCTTGGCATCCTCTCCATCAATGGTAATGGTAAGAAGGTCTCGAAAATCTTCTCTGCCCTCTTTATCTTTTTCCAGAACTTCTGTTGCTTGCTTTTCAATTTCCTGATAAACTTTTTCAGGGAATTCAATTGCCAAATCAAAGCGGCGAATGACAGATAGAATATCAACCCCTGGATCGTTCACGTGACCTAATATTTCTACAATCTTTCCTTCCGGATTTCTTCTTTCCTCTCCATAGCTTAAGATTTCAACAACAACCTTATGACCGCTTACCGCACCCTTGGCATTCTCCTTAGCGATAAAAATATCCTTGGCGAATTTCTTGTCATCTGCAATCACAAAGCCAAAGCCTTTGCTTTGTTCATATAGACCGACAACGCGAACAATGCCCCGTTCCAGAACCTTTATGATTACGCCATCTGCTTTTTTGTCTCCCTCTGCTTGGTTTATTACCTTATATAATACCCTGTCCTTTTGCATAGCACTGCCAGTTTCATTGGCAGGAATAAATATATCTGCTCCGCCTTCATCAGGGGTCACAAATCCAAAGCCCTTGGCATGACCTGTAAAAACCCCTGTGGACATATTTAAGGCTTTAGGCGCCATAAGCTTTCCTTTTTTGGTTTCCACAACCTTGCCCTCAGCGATGAGCTCGCCAAGCAATCCATCAAAAATCTCTCTATCGCTGTCCGGCACAGAAAGCATCTGACGAATTTCTTTGCGCTTTAAGGGAATATACTCTTCACTTGTTATATAACCGAGAATTTTCTCTTTTCTTTCTTCCAATATATGATTCAATTCCATATATACCTCCTATTTTTATCCAAATCATTTGTTTGCAAAAAAAGAGATGCACTTCTGCATCTCCCATCGTTTAGCCAACCAAATTAATCACAAAAGCAATTATCATAAAAAGGGCGCCGCCAATTTTTGTGTACTTCTCCAACGTGCCTTCTACTGAATGACCTTTGTTCTTACTCCAGTAAGTATCACTGCTGCCACCGCCGCTAATCGCGCCCAAGCCTGCAGAACGCTTAGACTGCATCAAAATAATTACGCTCAATACTACTGCCAAAACAGCTAAAATGCCTGTTAACACCATACCAATTGTTGTCATTTCAAATCCTCCTATATATTTTGCTCATTATTCTGAGTCTTATCCACTTTAAACAGCATTAGTATTGTATCACATTATTTTTGATATCGCAACATTTTTTTATAATATCCGATCTTTTCGGTGTATAGTTATTTCTCAATCTGGAGCAGACTAAAATAGGCTTTGCATGTTAATGAAAAGAATCAATAAATCCCTTGGGTATATTATTCGGCTAATACCAAAAGAAAAATCCAATCTAATCTCTTTCAAACCTAGGTAAAAGTAACTCCCCAATACCTTTCATAAAAATCACTATGTAAAGCTTTGATTACGGTATCAATAGAGACTGCCCTGCAAAAATCATATCTGCATTATCCAGATCATTTGCCTTGATGATTTTATTCACACCACTATTATCACCATAGTATTTTCTGCTGATATAGCCTAAGCTGTCGCCGGCTTCTACAGTGTACCAAGTTTCAACCACTTCCTTTTTGGCTTCAGCCTTCGGTTCTGCCTTTGGTTCTTCCTGAACCTTTGGCTCTGCCGCAAATGCCGCCTGCACCTTAACGCCTTCAATGCTCTCCTCCAGCTTTTGGTAGGAGCTTTGCACCATTACAATTTCGCCTTCTAAGCTTCTCAAGCGGGTCATATTACTCATTAAGGCAAAGCCCATACATAAACAAACAACGCAGAGGGCGCCGCTTATTCCTGCCAGCATGGTATACTTTCCTTTTTGTACTTCTTCAGCCTCTTTTGCACGGTTTTGTAAAACTCGTCGTATTTCCTTTGCCGCATCCATTCGTTCTTCCGGTCTTGGCCTGCGCTTTTTACGCTCTAAGCCGTTCTCCATTTCCTCTTCCGGATAATATTCCTCTGCGGCCATGGCAGATAAATCCTCTTTTGGATATACTGTGCTGTTGTCCAGCATATATTCCTGCATTTCTTTATTTTTGTCGTAGTAAACAAAATAACCCCTTGACTGCCTTAATCCTCTTCCTTCCTCGTTGTATATATAAAATGTATCCATTTTATCCAAGCTGTCGATGACAAATAAAACTTGCCAGCTTTCCTTGAAAAATTCCTCATGAAATAGCTCGTCCTTTGCCATCAGAAAAGAACCAAACCCAGGCTGCAAATGGGCCCAACCTACCAAGCTCATTCCTTTAAAATAGGTTTCCATCTGACTGCCAATATATTCCCATGTTTCTTCGCTAAAACCTTCTGCACCATTTTTCTGTGGTGTGCCCTTACCCTGAATTGCGCCTGAAATAATTACGGATTCCTCACCGTTAATCTCCAAGTGACGCCCCACTAAGGCCGCTGTTTTTTCTTTACCCCCGCCGCTTTTGCCATATTGATATAAATATGTATGCACGTAATCTTCAATGTAGATTCGTATTCGATTTTCCAGTGCACCCATCTGCTTTGTTTTTTCTGGCAAAATTGAGGCTCCTTCATCTACGCCATAGTCATACAAATTCATATCTCCGTCATAATACTGCCGCATTGTGTATCCTCCCTTTTATTCAAAATCCGCTGGCATGTTTCTTTGGCTTTCCTCCAAAGACTTTCTGCTTGTCCAAAATATACCACGCTCGCCCTGCACTTTCTGTCAAACGCTGTCGTGCTATTCCATTTTTCTTCCGCAAAAACATCAGCTTCTCCCCAAAATTCGCAAAATAAAAAACAGATATATAAATATATCTGTTTCAATTGTACCTATGTTGTTTTTTTAGAATTAAGCATGCAACACGCTTAGGAAGGAACACTAAATCTATTTTGTAAGTAAAAACATCACTTTTTGAGTTTTTCTTAACATACTTTAGAAATACACGGTCTCTCCCTCATTTAATCTAAAATGTCCATCTGAGAAAGCTTATAAAATTTGACTAAGATGGTTTGATTAAACACTGATTTAAAGATTATGCATTTGTATCCTCTTTTTCTTCAATTCGGTTTCGAATCTCTTGCATTCTTAAATCCATATTACTAATAATATCAGCACACTCCTGCAATTCCTCAAAGATCTCTTTTGCATCAGAAATATCTTTCTTATATTTTAGTTTATGCTCTAAACTCGCCCAAAAATCCATGGCAATGGTGCGAAACTGCACTTCCACTTTCATGGGTTTTTTCTTTTCTGCCAAGAAAACAGGTACCTCTAGAATAAGGTGCAAACTACGATATCCGTTCTCCTTGGGGCTCTTTATATAATCCTTTGCTTCCAATAATGTAATATCGTCTTGTTGCACCAATAATGCGGCGATGGCATAAATATCATCTACAAAAGAGCAAATTACTCGTATTCCAGCAATATCAAATAGGTTTCTCTCCATACTTTCTACAGTAAGGGGATAGCCCTTTCTTTTCAACTTTTCAACAATACTCATGGGGCTTTTGATTCTTGATTTAATGGACTCAAAAGGATTTCTATTGTATTTTAAAGCAAACTCAGCGTTCAGAACATTTAGCTTTGTCTCCACTTCCATCAGAGCACATTTGCACTCCATCATCAATTCCATAAAAGGCTTTGCTTCCCTTATAATTATATCCGGTTGTATGGATAACATTTTCGCATCATAATCAAGCTCCATTAAATTCATTCCCGCTCAATCCTCTCCTTCAGATTATCTTTAGTATAACATAAGTAAAGAAATATGTCTATTTTTGCGGGATTATACCTACGTTAATTAAAAATTTTTAAGATTGCATGACTTTTTTTTCTTTCTTTTAACCATTAAACTTTAAATAATGACTTAAAATATGTGTTATTTTGTACAATATTGTAATTTTATTATTTTGTCTACTTTTCTGTAATCAGATGATGCCTTAAACCACAAATTACAGCAACTAATTTGGATGACAAATAAGAAAACCTACATCTAATCGTATTGTTTCTATAATCTTCATTAGTCTTTTATCAGGACAGGAGTTAATCGATTATTCCCATAAAGCACTTATATTTTGAAACAAATCTTATTAACCTTATTTATTATTGCTTTAAATGCTTTCTTAGGTAAAACCCTTTCAAGATTAAAAAGAGCAACTAACAGGAAATTTCTTCCTGACTACCGGAAATCTGTTTCTATCAAACTGTAACGAAAAAAAGAGCTTCCTTTGGAAACCAAAGGAAGCTCTTGAACATACATTATTAAATTAGTTGTTAGCTTTTGCTACTTTGTACTTTCTGATTGCATCAGCCAATTTAGGCAGGATAACCTTAACGTCACCAACGATACCCAAGTCAGAAACTTCGAAAATGGGAGCTGTGTCGTTTTTGTTGATGGAAATAACCAATTCGGAGTTTTCCATACCTGCAACGTGCTGAATTGCACCGGAAATACCACAAGCCATGTACAGGTCAGGGCGTACTGTCTTACCTGTCTGACCAACCTGACGATCTTTTTCAATCCAACCAGCGTCAACACATGCTCTGGAAGAACCAACTTCTGCGCCCAATGCATCTGCTACGTCTCTGATTAAATCAAAGCCCTGTGCACCGCCAATACCACGGCCACCGGATACGATCAATTTTGCTTCTGTCAAGTCAACAGCCTTCTTGTCAGCCTTAACAACTTCAAGAATTTCAACGTTCATATCAGCGTCTGTAAAATCAACGTTGAATTTGATTAATTCGCCTGTTCTTGTTGTGTCTTTTGCAATTCTCTTCATAACACCAGGACGTACTGTTGCCATCTGAGGTTTTGTTCTAGGGCACATCAATGTTGCCATGATGTTACCGCCGAATGCAGGACGAGTCATAAGAAGTGCTCTTGTAGGATCTTCACAGCCCATAGCTGCTTCCTTAGCATATTCTTCTTCTGTCTTTGCCATTCTCAAGCCTGTTGTATCTGCAACCAAACCTGTTTTTACACGGCTAGCTACACGAGGAGCCACGTCACGGCCGATGGAAGATGCACCAAACAGCATGATTTCGGGATCATATTCCTTAACGATAGCTGTGATAGCTTTTGTATAAGGCTCTGTTACATACTCTTTCAAATAAGGGCTGTCAACAAGGATAACCTTGTCTGCACCATAGTGGAAAAGTTTGTCAACCTGACCTTCAATTTCATGACCCAACAGGACTGCAACTACTTCATCCTTGAGGTCTTCTTTCAATCTGGTGGATTCGCCAACAAGTTCCAGACCTACGTTCTGAACTTTACCGCTTCTCTGTTCAATTACTACAAAAATACCTTTACTCATTGTAGGGTTTCCTCCTTATATTCCAAATTTAGTATATAGTTCTTTCTGCTCGATTAAAGTTGTTTGCAAATTAGATGATAAACTTAGCTTCCAACTTGTCGATAATAGCCTGAACTGCCTCTTCTGCGGACAGATCTTTCAGAATTGTACCAGCGCCCTTAACTTCTTTTGTGAAGGACTGATATACGTTTGTAGGGGAACCCTTTAAACCGATCATGTCAAGTTCAAGTTCAGCTTTCAAATCTTCAAAACCTAAAGTTTTAACTTCTTTTTCGTAAGCTTCAACGATACCCTTTACGGACATGTATCTAGGTGTAGCCAATTCAGCGATTGCTGTCAATAAGCAAGGTGTTTTGATTTTGATGATGTGGTATCCATCTTCAAACTGTCTCTTAACAACAACATATTCTTCTGTAGCTTCCTGAACTTCTTCAACATAAGAAACCTGAGGAACCTGCAATTTTTCACCAATCTGAGGACCAACCTGAGCTGTGTCACCATCGATAGCCTGACGACCTGTGATAATCAAGTCATAGCCAATTTTCTTCAAAGCTGCAGCCAAAATACCGGATGTAGCATATGTATCGGAGCCACCAAATTCTCTAGCGGAAACAAGGTAAGCTTCGTCGCAACCCATAGCCAAAGCTTCTCTCAAAGCAATGTCTGCCTGAGGAGGTCCCATGGATACAACTGTTACAGTGCCACCCAATTGTTCTTTCAACTGAAGAGCAGCCTCGATACCTGTTTTGTCATCATGGTTAATGATAGAAGGTACACCATCACGAATCAGGGTGCCTGTTTTAGGATCGATTTTAACTTCAACTGTGTCTGGTACTTGTTTAATACATACAACGATTTTCATTATAGTTGTTCTCCTTCCAAAATATAGTAGTATCTCGCTTCGTATCTAGATTCAGAAACTATTTATCAAACCTTCATTGCGCCGGAGATGATCATCTTCATTGCTTCGGATGTACCTTCGTAAATTTCTGTAATCTTAGCGTCACGCATAGCTCTTTCTACAGGGTATTCGCGGCAGTAACCGTAGCCACCAAGCAGCTGAACACATACTCTAGTTACTTCGTTAGCTACTTCAGAGCCAAACAGCTTGCACATAGCTGCCAAAGGAGCAAAATTTTCATGATTGTCTTTTGCTGTTGCTGCTCTCCAAACCATCAATCTAGCAGCATCAACCTTTGTCTGGCATTCAGCAAGTTTGAACTGTGTGTTCTGGAACTTGTTGATTGTTTTGCCAAACTGCTTTCTTTCTTTAACGTACTTCATTGCTTCGTCGATAGCGCCCTGAGCGATACCTACAGACTGAGCGCCGATACCGATACGACCGCCAGCAAGTGCCTGCATAGCAATCTTATAGCCCTGTCCTTCTTTACCAAGCAATCTGCTTGCGGGTACTCTTACGTTTTCATAAGCAACTTCACAGTTGGAAGCAGCTCTGATACCCATACGTTCAATATTTTCACCTACTGTAATGCCAGGCATTGTCTTATCCAAAATAAATGCGGACATACCTTTAGGTCCCAAAGTCTTATCTGTCAAAGCAAATACAATGAATGTATCAGCAAAGCCGGAGTTTGTTGTAAAGATCTTTGTACCATTGATGATGTAGTCATCACCATCTTTGATAGCTTCTGTACGAACACCGGAAGCATCTGTACCAGCGCCGGGCTCTGTTAAACCAAAGCAACCAACTTTATGGCCATCAACCAATGGTCTTAAGAATTCCTGCTTCTGAGCTTCGGTGCCGAATTCATTGATACAAGGGCAGCAAAGAGATGTATGAACGGAAAGAGTGATACCTGTGGATGCGTCAACTTTAGATACTTCTTCCATAGCCAATGTATATGTAAGAACATCTGCGCCCTGGCCGCCGTATTCTCTGGAGTAAGGAATACCGAACATACCAGCCTTCTGCAGCTTTGCAACGAGGCCCTGATCATATTCTTCAGACTCGTCCATATCCTTTGCTATGGGTTTGATTTCTGTTTCAGCAAATTTTCTGAACAACTCTTGCTGAAGCACTTGAGTTTTTGTTAATTTGAAATCCATTTAATATTCCTCCTATTTTTAAAAAATTTTAAAATAATCGATGCGGGCCATCAATCATTTTATTTAATAACCTACAACTTCACTTGCTACTTCTTAACGTTGCCGCAGGAACGTTCAATTACATTTCAATATCGCTTGCACAATAAGAAAATGCCTTTCGCACGTCCATCATGAATATAACATTTTTGTTTAAAAATTGTCAACTCATTTGTTAATAAATATTCCATAAAAAACGGCCACGTTTTATGGTAATACCGCCGTATTTTTTAGCGAAATTATCATAAAAAAAACCACAAAAAGCCATTTTGCAAATTGTACTTCTATAAGCACATATACCTTGTTTTCTTCCTTGTTGCCGATATTCTCTCATATTTATTTGCCCAAATAAACATAATAAAATGAAAACTGACTAATATTTAGTATGCAAGATATATACTTTAAAAAAGTACACAATACCCCAAAGGTATGTGCAACTCTAGCTTTTTTGTCCTTCTTTACTTTACACTATTGTCTTTTCTATGTCAATATATTTCGCATGGAAGCAAAATGTTTTCCCTTCTTATTGTCATACAACTCATAGTCAATACTACTAAAAAGATTTGCATCCGAAATAATAGTTTTTTTCCTATAAAACTTATTTTCATTTAGCTATTTCTCTTTTAAAGCATTCATTATTTTTTAACCCTTTTTTACCTTATCTAATTATCCAGTCTCCAATTTATAAAAAAGAAGAGTACATCTTGAGTAAAAATTTAACAGCTTTAAAAATAACTTATCTTTTCCTTTTCGCAGTTTTGATTGTAGGTATATAGAAAAAAAATCGTACCTTTTTTCCTGCCGAAATTCATTCACACTAAAACTTCTATCTTCCTTAACATGCATCTCTCTGTAAAAATAATATAAGTTGTTTTTCCTTCATTATAATAATGTAATAAAAATCATCTGATTCATTTTTTCGTTTTCGTCTCTTCTTTTACACCCGAAGTATCTTTGTCTCATAATTACATAAACACCAAAATTGAATTATTTTTCGGGAAATATGCAAAAAAATTTCCACTTAGGTCTCCTTTGCGTCAAAGGGGAGCTGGGTCCATTCGTCGAAATCAGGGAATTCTCTATCGTATTCATAGTATCTATCATCAGGATAATACTCTTGATCCAACTGCACCGCACGAAACATACCAACCCCCAAAATGGTAAGTAAAACAACGCAGATACCCAAATAAATCAGCCCTGCCTTGGCCAAATTCCTTCGATTCACATTACTATATCTATCAAAAGCCCAAATCAAAAATACAATGATATTAATCACTGGTATCATTAATATGAAACCGATAAACAAATAATCTCCCACTGAAAGGGGGGCATAAATGTCATTCTTCATAATCTTTTGGGTTTGAGGGGTTTCACTTTTATTTTCAGTTCTGTTTAATTTATTTCCGCAGTTTATGCAATAAACATCTTCTTCTCCCACATTTTGACCACAATGTATACATTTTCTGCTCATCAAATCATCCTTTCACAAAAAGCTTATATCAAGTTTATCATAGATTTTTGTATTCGTCATAAACTTTTTCTTAAATTTAAATTGTAAACCTTTTTATTCGTTTGAGTTGACAAACCTTTCTTTTTCAGTTTACAATCCTTTTAAAAAACTGAAAAGGAGTTTACAATGAGAACAAAAGAATTAACAACAATCTCACTCATGACCGCAATCATTTGTATTTTAGCACCCATTAGCATTCCAATCCCTTCTAGCCCAGTGGCGTTAACACTATGCACCTTTGCCCTTTATTTGTCTGCCTATGTTTTAAAACCAAAGCAGGCAATTGCGGCAACTGCCTTGTATTTATTTATTGGATTTGTTGGCATTCCGGTTTTTTCCGGATATACTGCTGGTTTCGCTAAATTTGCAGGTCCTGGCGGCGGCTATTTGGTGGGATATCTTTTTTTAGTCGCCATCAGCGCTTATTTTGTAAGAAAGTTTCCCGATTCCCCAATGTTGCAAATGGCAGGGGCTTTGCTAGGCACACTGGTTACCTATACCATAGGGACTCTTTGGCTAGCTAAAGTTACAAATGCCTCTTTCCTTTCCACCCTACCCATGGGAGCCCTAGTTTTCATCCCTTTAGATATTATAAAAATTTGCCTCTCCTGTGCTTTGGGACGGAAAATTCAAAACTATCTTAATTCATATTAAGGTTTTTTTCCCTACATATCAAAAGCTGCTCCTGATGAGAAACAATTCATCAGGAGTTTTTTCATTTGGAAACCTTCTGATTTTTCCCAGAAGCTAAGGTAATTTCGTCTTTTTAGTCCTTGCACTATATCAATATTCCCCCATATCATAATATTGTAAATTGAAGAAGGAGGCATTTCATTATGAAGGAAATGTGTAAAAATTTCGTTCCCAGCGACTGTACCTCTGTTGGTCAAAAACCCAATAACATGGTTTCCGATTATAGTGTTATCATTGAAGAAGAGATGGAATTGGCACAGGCATATGTACCTTTTCAGCCTTATATGGAGCCCATGGATCAAGCCCAAAGCCTTGTATGCGGAACAGCTTTCTATGATTTAGTAGTACCTTATTGTTCAGGTTGGCATCTATATCGCTTTGCAAAGGAGGTTTAAACAATGACACAAGATGATATGTTGACAAAATTAATGGAGTTAGATTTTATCTCTCTCGACTTAGGTCTATTTTTAAACACCCACCCAGATAATACTGAAGCAATTGATACGTATAATCAGGTCATTACGGCTGCAGATGTCCTTCGCCTAAAATATGAAGAAAATTTCGGCCCGCTTTGTTCCTTCCGCAGCTATGCCGCTGATACAAAAAACTGGCAATGGAAAGATAACCCTTGGCCTTGGCAGAAAGAAGCGAATGTTTCTTTTGCAGGAAAGGAGTGTATGTAAATGTGGATTTATGAAAAGAAATTGGAATTCCCCATTAAAATTAAAAAGCCAGATGGCCGTTTAGCTAAAATCATGTTGGAACAGTATGGTGGCCCATACTCCATTGGGATATATGTCCACCGCAAAAAAATCATTCCACCTTTTTCTTTCCAATCACTTGAATTCATTGTTCCTACATTTCATAAAAACTATCTATTTTCACAGTAATATCGTTTGAAGTATATCACCATAAATCTGTCCATGAATGATTTTCTTTGAAAGGCTCCGGCGCATGATTATCCTGCATCATCTCTGCATGTACCTGTTTTTGTAGATTAGGAGCGTTCCCCGCATCATACTTCTCAAACTCTGTACATCCCATAATCACAGCACCCATTCGCCGAAGATCATCTATATTAGCTCTTTGAATTTCCTCCGTCTGAGATGAACAGCAATCCTCTAAAATAACTACATTGTACTCCAAGGAATCTGCATCAAAGGCAGTGGTTCGAATACAATTTGGCGTGGTTGTGCCTATCAAAATTACAGTCTTTATATCCAAACGCCGCAGAATTAAATCTAGCTCTGTATGAAAAAAAGCACTCCAGCGGGGTTTGATGATGGTATAGTCCCCTGCTCTGGGCTTCAGTCCCTCAGGAGCCTGAGCACTATTCAATCCTTGTGATCCGGGTGTCATTGCACGCCCCCCTTCCTTCCATTTTTCATAACGTGACAATTCCACGTCGCTGCCATCTGCGCGGTAAATTCGTTTTACAAAAAATATTGGAATACCAATGCTTCGAGCAATAGAAATTGCTTTTACACAGTTAGGAATTGTTTCCTGTGCACCATGTATACAGTGGGCACTTTGGGCTTCTATGAAACCATTTTCCATATCTATAACAATAAGTGCAGAGTGTGTTGGATTTTCCTTCAATTCTCTTCCTCCCAATTCTTTTTAAAATATTGTTGTGGTAAAATAAAACCACCATTATGAGTCATTATATACGAGCCTTTTTCATTTTTCCACCTATATATATTTTGCATGAAGCAGTTTCAAGATATCATTCTGGCTCTATTCAATTCCGTAATTGTTGATCAGGGAATCTCCCTCCTTTACCCACTTCTCCGGTAGAATTCCATTTTTGCAATGAGGGCACCTAAGAAGAAAGATTCTAATTCCAATGAAAACAAGGTACAAAATGATAATTGTATATAGGTAATACAGTCTCAAATCTAAATCAGTGGTAAAAATAAATGCTATGGGAAATGCAACTGCAACAATAGGATTTAATATAATACTTATCCCGATAAACATCTTTTTCTTCATGAAATCCCCTCCTATCTGTAATCCAGTATAACATACCATATTTTTACATATAGTGCAATGTAAGTCTAAACGGAGTGATATTGCTTCCATTCTATCTAATGGCTTTCCTCTGAAACCTTAGTGGCTACTCTTTCGGCTTGTACATATAGATGCTTCTCTTTCCAAACAACAACTTGTTGCACCATATTCAGCTTGATTAAAATCTAATAACCTTTTTAATAAATGATACCTTGCATTAAACAGTTTTTCAATTTTTGTTTTAATTCACTCCTCATTCTCATATATTGCATTGAGGTGATAACCATGGAAAACTGTCCTGATATTGTGGCAATTTCATTATTGGCATGCCAAATATCCGAATGCCTTTCCGATGACGAATTGGAAATTCTAAGTGCTGATTTATCTTTATTAAGTGATGCCATCACTGCTATTTTGGTACGCAGAACACAAACTGACGTTGTTTAATACAGCTGTTCAGATAAGGAAATTTTTAAAGTCACTCTTCGGAGTGGTTTTTTATTGAAATGATAAATCCTTAAAGTTTTTCATCATAGAAATCAACATAAAAGTCTCTTTTTTGGTTAACCTAAAGCAGAGGTGAAATACATGGATGAAAAGAAAAGAAAACTTCCCGTAGATGGTGAAGTTGAAACACCCATCTCCAAATCATACCCAATCATTGATACGGATTTAGCTAGAGATAACATCGAAAATAATATGCCTGCTGCAGATTTACAAGATTTATAAAAATAAATATGAGGTGAAAAAATGCAGAAATATAGTGATATGTATGATCTTTTCCAAAATGATAAAAATGCGAAACAATACTTTGATAAGCTCCCTGATTATGTTCGCGAACAAATCAGCACAAGAGCCAATGGTGTTCGTACCATGGAAAACTTAAAGGATTACGCAGAGAATTTACTCCGCGGAGATGACTAAAGAAACTAACCTAGGGGCTTCGGCTCCTTTTTTTTGCAACGATACTTTCTAAATTACCTCGGAAATTTTTCTTGGGGTAAGTCAAAACTTCCACCTATTCTTATCTTCACGTTTTGTAATTGTTTCAATCCCCGCTAACCTAACCATATAACTACCCCAAAATTGTGCCTTCCTTCTTATCAACATCACGCTCCAGCTTTGGTGGATTAAAAAATTCCAATTCATAACCCTCTGCCCTTGCGGCAGCCTGCATTCCCCTTCGGTTTAATTGAATTCCTAATGCTATTTTTTCATCATGGCTTAATGTTTCATAAGGAATCACCTTATCTTTCATTCGGACATATATATCAACTTTCAGTGGTTCTTGCATATCCTACACCTCCTGTTTCAAGGTATGTTCCCCAAGTATTGTCCTATGCTTTGCGTTGAGCAGCCAGATCTTGTTCCTTTTCTTTCTAAATCTTCTATGCGTATTGGGAGGATCATATACGATATATTTCACCATGGAATATTTTGTAATATTATGATACACTATTTAGAATAAGGAGGTATTTTGTCATTGACTTCATAGGAGATTCCTAAAATAAAAGTCATCCAGACTGAATTTTCATATTCAAGAAAAAAGCATAAAAAAGATTTACAGTACTACTATATTTAAAGAGACAAAAATTATTTAACTTATTCGGAGGGAAACTATGTTCAAAAAATCTTTAGCAGTACTTTTTACTTTCATCATGGCTTTTAGCTGTATTAGTTGTGGAGAAAAAATCGATCCACCAGAAAAAGTAGTAGCCAGTTACTTAGATGCCCTTAAAAATGGAGATCTTACATCCGCAAAAGCCTATGTAAATGAAGAAAATGATGAAATTCTTTCAGAGACAGAGGATGAGTCAACCAATACTCTGATCAATTCCATTTTAAAAAACCTTACCTATAAAGTAGTCTCTACAGAGGTAAAAGATTCAACAGCGACTGTGAAAACTACCATTAAAAATATTGATATGAAAACTGTTATGGGAGAAGTGTTCAGCGAATTGCTTTCTTTGGCATTCTCCGGATTAGATGCAGAAGCATTAGAGACAAAACAAAATGAAGCTTTTGCAAAAGCCCTTGAAGCAAATAAAGACACATTAAAAGAAACTGAAGTGACTATCCAATTAGAAAAAAAGGAAACAGGCTGGATAATCATTCCTACGGAGGATCTTGCTGATGGCATTACCGGAGGACTTCTATCCTATGCTGATGATCTGAACAGTTCCTTTGGTGGGGCTCCCGAAGAAGAAAGTGCAAACTAATT
This sequence comes from Anaerotignum propionicum, assembly GCF_024461735.1. GTDB lineage: Bacteria > Bacillota > Clostridia > Lachnospirales > Anaerotignaceae > Chakrabartyella. Next base: position 43,757 of record NZ_JANGAD010000012.1, on the reverse strand, counting down.
AGTAGAATCAATACATCCCATTGAGCCATCCAAAAGTGTAGTGTTTCATATTACATAGCATTTTCATGTATTTAGGTAACTCAATTTAAGCATAAGACCCTCTTTCTTACCATACAAAAAAAGAAAGGGGGTCTTTTTATGATTCTTGCTGCTGCTTACATACGTGTTTCCACAGATGAACAATTGGATTATTCACCTGCTGTACAGCTGGATGAAATCCTTTCTTATGCTGAAAAAAATGGTTTATATATACCAAAGGAGTTTATTTTTAAAGACGAAGGCATTTCAGGAAGAAGTGCAGAAAAAAGACCCGGTTTTCAAGAAATGATTCGCCATGCACGAAAGAAACAAAATAAAATTAAGTATATTATTGTTCATAAATACGACCGTTTTGCCCGAAATAAAGAGGATGCAGTTCTATATAAAGCATTGCTAAAAAAAGACGGTATAAAAGTAATTTCTGTAAAAGAACCCATCCCCCAGGATGATAAATTTGCAGTTATTTATGAATCGATGCTAGAGGCTATGGCTGAATATTATTCACTGAATTTGTCGGAAGAGGTCAAAAAAACTATGGTAAAAAAAGCACATCAGGGAGAATATCAAGCACCTCCACCCTTCGGATATACCATGGAGAATAAAGTCCTAACCCCAATTCCAGAAGAGGCGGCTATGATTCGTTTTCTATTTGAAACTTACGCTTTGGGAAAAGAAAGTATGTATTCTCTCAGCCGTCATCTGAACCAAATGGGCTTTCGCACCCACCGTGGCGGCCTTTTTGAAAATAGAACAGTGCAATATATTTTAAACAATCCTGTTTATAAAGGGTATTCCCGTTGGACACCAACAGGGCGAATCTGCAGAGATTTTAGTAATCCCCATAGCGTAATTGCAAAAGGGTCTTGGCAACCATTGGTTTCAGAAGAACTTTGGGAGGCCGCCGCAATGCGTATAGCAAAAGAAAAAAGAACCCATTATTCTCATAAGCGTCCGGAAACAGAAGGAAAGCATTGGATTAGTAGTATGGTCAAATGTTCTGCCTGCGGCCGTAGTTTAGCAATATCGGGAAATTATAAAAAAAAAGACGCATTCCATTTGCAATGTGGTGGTTATAACCATGGTCAATGCCATATTTCCCACTCCTTATCTTCAAATCGTCTTTTACCGGCACTTTTTGAATCAATAGAAAAAGTAATTATGGGAAACGAAGGTAGAGAGCTTTATCATGTCTCTAGACATAATATAGCAATTGATGAAACAAAAGCAATCGATCACTTGGTTTGTAAAGCAAAAAAAAGAATGATAAAAGCAAAAGAGGCATACTTGGCAGGCATCGATACCTTAGAAGAATACAAAAAAACTAAGCTGGAGACTGACACTGAGCTAGAACAACTAATAGAGAAAAGAAAGTCTTTCATGGAAAAACAACAACAATCCTTTGGAAACACTTCTCCATATGATAAACCTCAAGATATACTCACCTTGCTACAGAATGAAGGGGTGAGTATGGAAGCAAAAAGAGCGGCGTTTAAAGAGATTGTAGAAAAAATGGTCTATGATAAAACCAACAATAGCTTATCCCTGTTTCTCATTGGTGAAGAATGATACCCTATTGGAGTATGGTGGACCCGATGGTGAACTAGGGGCTTCCTTACGTTATCTTAGCCAGAAATTCACCATGGTCACTCCCGAAGCAAAAGCTACTTTAAACGACATTGCTACGGAAGAATTCGCTCATGCAGAAATGATGGCAACCATCTTCCATCAATTAACCCAAGGCTTAACTAAGGAACAAATTATCGATTCCGGGCTTGATGCTTACTATGTAAATCATGGTTTAGGCGTTTACCCTGCATCCGCAGCTGGTATTCCCTTTAGTGCCTGCGCATTGCAATCAAAAGGAGATCCTATCACAGATTTGTATGAAGATATGGCTGCTGAACAAAAAGCCCGCAGCACCTATGAATATCTTATTGATTTAACCGATGACCCTGACGTACTGGCACCCCTTCGCTTCCTTCGTGAACGTGAAGTTGTTCACTTCCAGCGTTTTGGTGAAGCTTTGGATATTGCCCGTGATTATCTCAATCAGCAACACTATTTCTTTATGAATAAATATGGCTGTGATGATTAATCTTCCTTAAATTTGGATGAACTTAGAACAAAAATTTTGTATCCCTGAAAAAACCTCATATTAAAAAGTCAGATAAAAAGGTACCCTTAATCATACTTAAGGATACCTTTTTATAATGGAATCAGTTCTTTCTCATATTTACAGAAGCATTCTTAAACTTATCATGAACTGCTATCATTGCAGTATCAATGTCTTTTTCAGAAATTAATACAGTTATTTTGATTTCTGAAGTAGAAATCATCTGTATGTTTACGCCTGCGTCATACATTGCTTCAAAGAACATTGCCGCTACGCCGGGGTTAGTCGCCATACCTGCACCAACAATGGATAACTTTGCAACACTATCATCATGAAGAATCGTTTCAGCTGTTAATCTTTCTTTGTTTTCTTCCAATGCTTTTAAAGCAATATCTAAATCATCCTTGCCTATTGTAAAGGATATATCCTGCTTTCCGTCATGACCTGTTGACTGCAAAATAATATCAACACTCACCTTTTCTCTCGCCATCAAAGCAAAAATCTCAAACGCCTTGCCCGGCTCATCTTTGATACCCATAATCGAAATTCGGGATACGTTTTTATCAGCCGCCACACCACTAACCAGCATTCTTTCCATCTTACATTCCTCCTTCACTTCTGTACCTTCTGCATCAGTCATACTGGAAAGCACCGATAACTTTACATTGTATTTCTTTGCCACTTCAACCGAACGGCAATGCAGAACTTTTGCTCCTAAAGATGCCAATTCCAGCATCTCGTCATAGCTGATTTCATCAAGCTTCTGCGCATCCTTCACCACTCTGGGATCCGCAGTATATACACCATCAACATCTGTATAAATCTCGCAAACATCTGCATGCAACGCCGCTGCTAGGGCAACAGCAGAAGTGTCAGAGCCGCCTCTACCTAAAGTTGTCATATCACCCTGGGTACTTACACCCTGAAAGCCCGTAACAAGAACAATATTTCCTCTTTCCAGCTCGTTTTCAATACGCTCTGTTTGAATCTTACGAATTCTTGCGTTGCTGTATGTATTGGTTGTTTCAATCCCAACCTGAACACCATTTAAAGATACTGCTCTTCCACCCAAAGCACTGATTGCCATTGCCATTAAAGCTACAGATTGCTGCTCACCTGTAACCAAAAGCATATCCATTTCTCTTCTGCTTGCTTTGGGATTGATTTCCTTTGCTTTAGCAATCAACCCATCTGTAGTTTTTCCCTGTGCAGACAAAACAACAACTATATCGTTTCCTGCTTCCTTGGCCTTTAAAATTCTTTTGGCAACATTAAAGACTCTCTCTGCATTGGCAACAGAACTGCCGCCATACTTTTGCACAATTAACATCGTTCTTTCCTCCTGTTATTCTGTCTCAACCTTTGCACCCTCTAAATCCGCCTTTAAAAGCGTCAATTGCCAATGGTCGGGAAGGGTATTTAAATAGGCAGACATATGTTTTTGGAACTGCTCTGACTGCTCTTTTTTCACCATAGCCATAAGCGTAGAACCTGCACCACTTAAATAGGATGCCAGCGCGCCAAACGTCTTTGCCTTTTGAAAAATTTCATCCATGTTTGGAATCAGTTGACTTCTATAGGGTTGATGGATTTTATCCTCCATAGCCATAGACAAGTTTTCAAGCTTACCACTCATAATAGATGCTACCAATAAAGCACCTCTTGATACATTAAAAACAACTTCACCACGAGTATACCCGTCAGGCAAAACCCCTCTGGCTTTCGCTGTAGAAACAGGGAAAGAAGGAACCATGGTGGCAAAAACCAAATCCTCCGGCAAAGCCAGACGTACATGCATCATTTTTTCTTCATCCAACGCCCCCACCACCATACTGCCAAAAATTGCAGGGTTGGAATTGTCAGGGTGTCCCTCAAGCTTTGCAGCCATCTGCGCAAGCTCTTCTTTATCGCAAGGTCTGCCTGCCAATTCGTTGGCTGCAATCAAGCCACCTACGATACAAGCCGCACTGCTGCCCAATCCTCTCACCATGGGGATATAATCCTCCTGAATCAAGTGTACACCAGGCATTTCAAGACCCTTTTGATCATAAAAGTACTTCATGGTCTGGTAAATTAAGTTGCTTTCGTCCACAGGAATTTCGATTTCCTGCTTACGCTTTACTTCAATTTTCAGCCCTTGGGGAATCGCTTCCACCCAAAGGTGGTTATACAATTCCAGCGCAACACCGATTGAGTCAAAACCAGGGCCCATATTTGCCGATGTAGCAGGAATCTTAATATGTATCATAATACTATCCTCCACTTCTTACAACATGAAAATATATGTTTTTTCAATAAATTACTTTTTCACAGGAGTAATTTGGACAAAACAAAGCTCCTACAAGAGGAGCCAGTCATATCATGAATGTTGACACAAAACTACAGTTGTAACACCAATCCTGAAAGCCTGTTTATAAACCCAGTTATCTTCCTTAATCCCATTAAGACCAAGGCCTCTTTAAATGATTCTTCACAGCCTGCTAAAAATGTCCCCTCTAAAAACAAGCTTTTAGAAGTTTATTCTCTGCCGATAATCCGCAAAGACTGCACCCCCTGCAGCCCCTCTATACGATTAATCAGACGACTGAAATCTCCTTGCATCACATTGGTTTCAATGGTTATGGTGACATTAGCAATTCCGTTAATGGGAATTGTTTGGTTAATGGTCAAAATATTTGCCCCCTCTGTTGCAATACTGTTTAACACTGCCGATAAAAGACCGGGTGTATTATCTAAGTTTGCAGAAAGGGTAACTGTTTTTCCCCTTGTGTTCTCGTAAAGAGGATGCACTGCATCCCGATATTTATAAAAAGCACTGCGGCTGATACCCACCTTACTCACCGCATCCTGAACCGTTTTTTCTTTCTTGCTTTCTAAAAGATTCTTCACTTCCATTACTTTTAAAAATATTTCAGGCAGCACACTTTTATCCACAATAAAAAAATTTTTATCTTCCTTCACTTTTTCTCCTCCTGTTTTTTTACCGAAAACATTTGTTTTCAATACAAGGAATATACCATATTTTATATCCCGTTTCAACATCTTCAATTACATTTCTTCATAACTTTCTGGAAATCTGTCTTTTGCACAAAAACAAAACCTTCTCTGTATCCATACAGTGCAAATTGCTTAAGTATTTTACCCTTTTTCGTATTTCAATTTGCTCTTTTTTCTGTTACAATGAAAATCTAAAGATTCGCTAATTTCATATCAGTGGGCAAATAATCAAAGAACTTTTTCCATTCTTTCGTTATATACCGGCTAAAAACCGGAAATTTCCCTTTGCATTTGCACACGGTTTGAAGTAGCATTATAGATGTCTTTCTTGATTATATTTACAGTGAAACGGAAAAACAATACTAAAAAGAAAGATTTTTCAGGTAATTGTTGTTGATTCCCAAATTTAATAGGGAATTTATTTTTTGTCAATAGTCAATGTAGTCTCAGTTATTGGGTGTTTTGCAAATTTTAGTATAAAAAGAAGAGATTTCTTCTATGATTTGAATTCAAACTTTCCCTAGCAGACTCATCCCCGTGGATGAAAACGACGCAGAAGCAAAACCTGCAGTCTTTGCATTAAAACATATCCCCAAAAGGAGCTTTTTCATGAAATATGAACAAACCACCCAGACTCGGCACAAGCAAATGCTGAACCTGTTTTTAAACGGCTACACCGATATGGTTGCCCATATGGATGCTTACTGCCAAAAAGGTTTAAAAGAAGCAGCCCCTTTGGCTTTCACGAAATGGTATTATACCGCCGTTGCAGCGGATACCCTTTTATCCCCCGCTAACATTGTGGGACAAGATTTAAATAGCCAAGATGAGGGCAAGGAATATATATATACCCTTCGTTTAACCCCAGAGGGACAAGAACTAAAAGAATCTGAATTTACCCTTCTTACCTATTCTTTAGCGGAGCACCCTTTCGTGGAAGATTTGCGTAGAATTACAGATTTTTGTATTCCTGATTGTAAGATGGATGAAAATCTATTTTTTTTGGAAGAAGATAGGCCCATCATTTTAAAAGAGCTTGCCCATGAAAGCGAGTTTTATCTGGAATATTTAACACGCCTTGCGTGGAGATTAGGGCTTTTTGTTTATATGCCCGCAATTCATACAAAAAAGGTACAGCGTGCACCCTATTGTGATACCTTTTTTGACCAAACCAACGAAGAAATTTTAAAAATAGCGGCGGAAGCAGCTTGCGAACTGGCATCCGAACGTTTTTCCATTTCAATGGACTTGGATCATGGCATCGCTACACCTTCTTTTTTTAAGGATTGCCTGAGTTCACCCACTGAAACAGATCAAATTTTTATACAATTTTATAAACAGGTGGATATTGATATTGAGGAAATTTGGAAAGCCCAGCCCGCTGATTTAACGGAAGATGACAAAGCAATTATTTCTTCTTTCCTTTTCACGGGTATCATGATAGATAAGTGGTTTATTTTTCCTATGAGCGCCTTTTTTGGCATGCTTCGCCCAATCTCTTTTACCCCTATTCATTATTTTAATTTGGTTAATAATTTGTCTGCTTTGCTGATAATGGAGCATAATATTGGTGCAGAACTATTCACACCACCCAGCTATTATTCTCTGACTCCTCTAGGAAAAGCCATTTGGGGCGATCCTGGTGACGAAGACGAGAAATATAATATGCCCGAAAAGCTTCCTTATGAAGAAATTCTGGAAGCTTTAGAGCGGGAGACAGAAATCAATCATTTTGAACAGGTTTTTTACATGGGTCCTGATAAGGATATTCTTACAATACAGGTTTCTATGAGAGAGGATCCTGATTTTTGGAAAACCATAGAAATTGCCACAACGACCCCTTTGGATGAATTCTGCCACGACCTAGCAGCTGCTTTTGCCGTGGATGAGGTTACGGATTTTATTCTTTCCGTCCCTGATGAAAATCAATTTCCTCTGGATTACTCCCCTCATGGTTCAAAACGAAGCGTAAATAAAACCACAGAGAAAACCCTTGAGGATTTATATTTGGATAAAGGGACGGTTTTTTCATTAACCTTTGAAAAAACAAACCAAATTATACTGGAAGTAACAGATATCTTCCCAGGAGACCCTTTTATTCTCTATCCTCGCATTAAGAGACAAAGTTCTAAAGTAACTGAAATAGAAAAAATAGATGAGATTTTTTAACAAAGGAGCGTAGGATGATGCAACTGATTCATCAGCATGGCGGGGATTTAGACGCCATTGAAAGAAAATACGGTATTTCGAAAAGTGAAATTATTGACTTTAGCGGGAATATTAATCCTCTTGGTTTTCCTAAAACTGCGGAAAAAGCTTTAGCGGAAAACTTAAGTATTATCTCTACTTATCCCGATAAAAAATATACAACTTTAAGGCAAGCCATTGCGAAATATACAGGGGCAAGCACAGAGCATATTGTTGTTGGAAATGGCTCTACCGAGCTGATTTCTACTTTTATACAAACTGTTCATGCAAAAAAAAGCATCATCATTGGTCCCTCCTATTCCGAATATGAAAGAGAAGTAACCCTTTGTGGGGGCTCTTTCACCTATTTTCCTTTGGAGGAAAGAAATAATTTTTTTATCGATTTGCCCCCATTGCTGCGAGCATTAACACCGGAAATCGGTATGCTGGTTATTTGTAATCCAAATAATCCAACCGGTTCTGCCTTCACCACCAATCAGCTTGAAGAGGTACTAAAGCACTGTAAACAAATTGGTGCATCCGTTATGATAGACGAAACTTATATAGAGTTTTCCGATAATTTAGATGAAATTTGTGCCATTCCCTTGGTAGAAAAATTTGATAATCTATTTGTGGTTCGTGGTACATCAAAATTCTTTGCCGCTCCCGGCATTCGCTTGGGCTATGGTGTTTCTTCCAGCCAAAGCTTTTTGGATCGGTTAAAAACGAACCAAGACCCATGGAGTGTGAATAGTCTGGCGGCATTTGCAGGGGAAAAAATATTCCAAGATACCTTGTTCCATGAGACCACACAAAAATTAATTTCCGATGAAAGAAAAAAGGCATTTGCAGAACTTGCCACTTGGAAAAATGTGAAAGCATTCCCTTCTGCGGCAAACTTCATTTTGGTGAAGCTTCTAACAAATAAAATCACTGTTGCTGAGCTTTTTGAAAAATTAATTCAAAAGAAAATGCTTATCCGTGATGCTTCTTCATTCACTTTCTTGGACGAGTCTTATCTGCGCTTTTGTATACTCTCTCCAGAAAACAACGCTGCATTATTACAAGAATTAAAGCTTTGGATAGAGTAAAAAACTGACATCATTATTTTTCTCAATCAAGCACATATTACTTTAAAACCCAAAGGTTTTGAGGTGATTATTTTGAAGCAATCAATCAGCCATAAAGAACTCCATGGCTATTTAGATCTACTACGTGATACTATGACAGACGGGAGAAACTTCCCGCCTGCCCATGTACTTTTTTTTGATAGCCGCAGCTTTTATTACTATTTTGCCAAGTGTCCCTGCGGCAATAAAACAGTTGAGGAAATCCTTTTGCAAATGGAAAGTTGTATTCCTTTGGCAATTACCGAGGAAAGTCTTCAGCTTTTTTTATCTGCCTATAAGGAGAAGGATACTAATTATTTTACCCATTCCTTTTTAGAAAGCAGTAAGGCAGATTTTCTTCTTTTAATTCGCCATACTGCAGAGGATGAGGGCAAATGGCATGCCGTCATCAACCTATGTGACGGATTGCGGCAAAAAAATCTTTGCTAGACCCATGAGAGGAGCACTCCCAAATGGCTCAATACCCATATCGAAGCCTGAATGAATATTACAGAAACCTGTTTGGGAAAAAAACGGCTAAAATCTCTTTGGATGGCGGCTTTACCTGCCCCAATCGGGATGGTACCCTATCCACAGGAGGATGCATTTTTTGCAGTGAGGGCGGCTCAGGGGATTTTGCGGAGGATTCCACCCTTTCCATTTCACTACAAATTGAAAAAGGCAAAGCCCAGACCCAGAAAAAGTGGCCTGATGCATGTTATATTGCCTATTTTCAAGCCTTCACAAATACCTATGCCCCCATTGATGTTTTGCGGGCAAAATATGAAGAAGCACTAGCTCAGCCAGGTATTTCTGGCATTTCCATTGCAACTCGTCCTGATTGCTTGGATGATGATGTATTGGCATTATTGAAAGAGCTTACAAGCAAAACAAAGCTTTGGATTGAATTGGGATTGCAAACGGCAAATGAGGATTGTGCAAGATTTATTCGCCGTGGTTATACCAATGATGTGTTTGTGGAAGCTGTGAAAAGATTGCACCAACTGCATATCCCTGTCATAGCCCATGTTATTCTGGGTCTTCCTGGGGAAACTTCGGAGGATATGCTATCCACCATTTACTTTCTAAACCATCTGCCCATTCACGGCATAAAATTACAGCTCATGCATGTGCTTGCTAACACAGACATGGCAGTTCTTTACGAAACAGGGGCTTATACTCCCTTAAAAAAGGATGCCTACGTGGAAATTGTTGGAAAATGTATCGCCCATTTGCGCCCTGATATTATCATTTACCGCTTAACTGGTGATGGTGATAAAAGCATTCTTTTGGCACCCTTATGGAGCTTACACAAGCGTGATGTTTTAAATCGACTGCATCAATTCTTAAAGGAAAAGCAAATTCATCAGGGTGATACTTATAATTGATAAAATTTACTCTATCCTTTTTTGAAATTGTATGCTAAAATATATAATATTTTGAAAGGAGACCTGAACAGTGGCTGATCCCATTCGACAATTAGCGGAACATAAATTGATTATACTGCATCTGGTGCAAAAGATGGGAATCTCCCTTTCAAACAGCGAAATATGTCAGTTTTTGTTAAATAAAGAATATATGAATTATTTTTCCGTACAGCAGTATCTGGCTGAATTGGTAGATGCAGGTTGGCTGGAAAAATCAAAAGAACATAACAACACTCGATATACCCTTACTGATGATGGTGAAGATGTTATTAACTACTTTCAAAATCATGTGAGTGAAAGTGTAAAGGAAGACATCAGCGTTTATGTGAAGGAAAACAGCAAGCGTATTCGTGCTGAATATGCAGTCACCGCCAACTACTTTCCGGAGTTTAACGGTGATTTTCTTGTGAAATGTGGGTTATGCGATGATGATGGAGCGCCTTTAATGGAAATCAGTGTTTCAGTCGTTTCCAAGCAACAAGCACAGCAAATTTGCAGAAATTGGCGTAAAAACGTAAGTCATTTCTATGGTTCCTTTCTAACGTCCTTAGTTGTGAGTGATGACCCAATTCCCACTGAGTTTAAAGCTAGGTTAGAAAATTTTCCGGAACCTAATCCTGAGGAACAAAATAATTGAATTACATAAGATATGGAATTTTTTGCGGCTTATTTTTACCTGAATGAAAATAGCCGCTTTTTGTTTGGAAAAATGCAATATTATAATGTGTAAAATCTATTTAAAAGCAGTTATACTATTCTTTCACACTCTCTATTTCTCAAAAGTTTTCACTGCATGGAAAAAGGAGCCGCTTGCAACGACTCCTAAAAACACATTTCTATTTATCATACCTTGCTTCTAAACGGTATATAGGCATTCCTTGAGAGGAAAATTTCTCCTCATATTCCGTCATGATGTTTCCCTCATAATCGCTATTGTGCAAATCTAAAGAAATGTTTGAAAGCTTCCAGTTGTCAGCGCAAAATTCGTTTAATGAAAACTCAAACAAATTCCGATTATCCGTTTTGAAGAATACTTCGGCATGCTCCCCCATAATCTGACGATAACTCTGTAAAAATCCACGATAGGTTAATCTACGTTTATACATTCTCTTTTTCGGCCATGGATCGGAAAAATTCAGATATAACCTCTGAAATTCCCCCACCTCAAACAAATCTGAAAGGTTTGCGGCATTTTCCCAAATCAAAGCTAAATTAGGCAGCTCCGTATCTGTCCTCCTTGCCGCAAGGGCAACCACCGACTGTTGTCTTTCAATACCAATATAATTATTTTCAGGATATGCTTGGGCGTTCTTTGTTATGAAGCCCCCTTTCCCACATCCTATTTCTACATAAATTGGATTATCATTTCCAAAAAACTCTGCCCACTTTCCCTTTCTTGTGGGTGCATCCTGAATAACTCTGCTGTTATTCTCAAGCTCTGTTTCTGCCCAAGGCTTCTTTCTGATTCTCATAGCGTTCTCCTTTAATCCTATAAAATCTCATAAAGGTATCTTACTATTGAACGCTTGGAAAGGCAAGTCTATTTCTTTGTAAAAATCCAATAACCTAAAGCTCCATCATCCATTTTTCTGAATTCCCCAAAACCTAGCTTTGTAGCTTTTGTACGGTCCGGTAATTCCTCGGTACCTGGTACACCAATAGAATACCCATCATTTTGAGGCTTCCAAATAAGATGATGATACTTTTTCATTGCTTTGATAACAAAAAAATCTTTCATCCACGCTAAAGGAATCCCTTCCAAAAGTACCATCTCCTCGATGGAAATACATTTCCACGGCGTATCATCCTCCCCAAAGGGATAAATATTGGTATTGTCTTGCAACAGCTTATATCTATCCAAAAACTCTTGTACAGTTGCATTCCTATCCTCTACTACTTCCTCAAATGAATTCTGAGGCAAATCTTCTACAGATAGTTCTACCTTTGCAGGTTCTTGCAGTGTTGAGCTGGTAACAACACTTTTCGCCACTTCTTTTTCAGCAGAATCCGTTTCCAAGGTTTGTGCAATCTCCACATTTTCACTCTTATGAAGGTTTCTCCGTCCTGCCCGTTCAATTCGCTCCATTTCTTTAGAAGTAAAAATCCCCTCTTCCTGCAATTCCTCAAGCTCATTTCGGAATTTCTCCAAAAGTCCACGGAAACTACCGTGATAACTTTCTTTTTTGGTTTCTTTGGCTAAAGCAGGCTCGTCTTTTTGGCTTACAGTCTCGTTTTCTACCCCATCGTTTTTAATCCCATCTCTTTTCCAGTTCACTTTTGGGAGTCCAAAGGATAGTCCACTCATTGCCATTGCCTCTGCCGCCGCTAAGGTTGGTCCTTGAGGCACTTCTTTCATTCTTTCTGCTTCTTTTGCTTTTTCCACTTCTTTCATTCTTTCTGCTTCTTTTGTTTTTTCAGCTTCCGCAATTATTCTCTCAGCTTCTTTTGCTTTTTCAGTCTTTCTTATTCTTTCAGCTTCTCTTGCTTTTTCAGCCTCTCTTATTCTTTCAGCTTCTCTTGCTTTTTCGACTTCTCTTATTTTGTCTATACTCTTTACATTTGCCCCTTCTTTTCTATTTTTCAATTCTTGGTGCCCTTCATTTTTTTGTTTTGCAGGCTCTTTAAAATATGTACGCCAATCTGTCTTGCTCACAAAATACGCAGTCAATGGCGCAGAAAACCCTCCATCGGTCTCTGCCAGAACTGCAACTGTGTTAAAATCCTCCACGGTAGCATTTCTCTCCCCAAGACGATCCGGATTGAAGTCCCACTTCAATTCACAATGACCCGCTGCATCTGGCACCAAAACACCGCAGAAAAGGTTTGTTTGCTTCTCTTTTTCACCGGCTATGGCATACACAGCATATCTTCCTCTTTGAATCGGGCGTAAGCCTTGTACCGTCAGGCTGATTCTTCCCGTTCCATTTTTAATCTCCATTACACAGCTTCCCCAAGGTGCTCTTTGACCCAAGCCATAGCCTGCCGTTTCCTGTCTGAGCATCAAAAACACCTTGTCATATCTTCTATTATACATACTCGGCCTCTCCCCTTCGTTTGTCACTTGTCCATCGCTATAATTTATGCATATCAAAAATAAAAAAGACCATGAAATGAAAAAAAGCATCCCCAAAGGATGCCGTAAACACAACATAAATGATAATTGATATTATTTAGTTAAACGAAAGTAAAAGAAAAAAGCAAATCTTGAAGATAAAGAGATACTAGATTCCCCCTTTATTCGTACACAGAGATAAAATTACTAAATGCATCTAAAATGATAACCATAAAAATTTCATCAAAACGTTCACCTTTAATATAAAGAGAATCCATAAGCAGATACGGCTTTAACTCTATCTAGGCTTCCTCTCTTGGCTTTCCATAAAGGGCAAGTGCTGTATTTTTGTATCCCATCTCAAAAGAAATATCCTTTCCAAACCAACTTGGGGCAACAAATGCCTCCGCTTCCTCTAGTGTTGGAAACTCCACCTCCGTTGTCATTAACCCTTCTAATTCCCCCTCATAAAGGTCTAGCTCAGCCATATAACCACTCTCAACGGGAATATAATACCGCTTTTTTCTAACACAATTTCCCTCGGTTTTTTTGAGAAGACCATCAAATTCCTGCTGATTTATCTCAATCTCAAATTCTTCCCTTGCCACATGACCCTTTCCTTTAACTGTTAAAAAATACTGCTCTTGGCTCTTACGAATGCGTATTGTTGGTTGAAAGGAAATATAAGCTTGTATCATTTGTTTGCACAAAAAATTGTCCAAGGAAAAGGGAATTTCCTTAGTTAAATATTTTTTTTCAATTTCCAAATAACCACCCCATATTGTTTTTTTACAGCATAATTCCTACCCTACTAATGTGTCAAGGGCATTCTTGATAATTTTTGGCTTTTCGAATATAATAAGTTTAATATGCTTTTTTCAATTCAATAAATGGAGGTTAAGCCCATGAAAACTGTTTATATTTTTCTTGCAGAAGGGTTTGAGGAAATGGAAGCGGTAACGCCCTTAGATTTACTGCGCCGTGTTGGAGTAAATGCAAAATTTGTTTCCATCGGTTCATCCTTGCAAGTAAATGGTGCCCACAATATTTGTTACACTGCGGATATTTTTTTTGATGAGGCAGCAGCCAATAAAGCCCATGGCATCGTTTTGCCCGGAGGCATGCCAGGCACTCTAAATCTTCTGGCTCATCAAGGTCTGTGCAGCTTAATTCAAAGCTACTATGAGGAGCAAAAACCTGTTTGTGGAATTTGTGCAGCCCCCTTAATTTTAGGCGAATTAAACCTTTTGAAAGGCAAAGTTGCAACTATATATCCAGGCATGGAAAATAAGCTGCTTGGTGCGGTTCCATCCAAAAATCAAGTATGTGTTGATGGAAATATCATTACTTCCCGCGGACCAGGTACAGCAATTCCTTTTGCTTTAAAACTTGTTGAAATTTTTGCAGGCAAAGAAGCGGCCGAAAAGCTTACAGCCGATATTGTTTATCAGATATAACAATTTCTCCAAAAATAAGTGGCAGCTCTGCTGGTAAAAAACAGTTTTTACCCAGTTTTTCTGCGGCGGCTTCAACATCTTTCAGTTCCAAGTCATATATGTATGAAATCTCTTGTGGTGTATAGGAAGCCGACATTCCTCGGGAAAGCTCTCTGCCAAACATTTTGCAGATGAGAGATGGCCCTGTTTGCATTAAGTGTAAAAAAGTGCCTTTTGTTATAATTGCAAGTTTTTCTTGTTCCAATATATTTGAAAGCTCTGTTGCGGACAGACATAACAGCTCTGAAACCTGCTCTTGTGCATATGGTTGCGTCTCTGTTTTTAAAAAAATATCTATCGCTGCAATTTTGGGCTGAATTACCCTTTGATAAAAATCTAAAAAAGTCTGCATATGTATCCTCTCCCTAATTGTTCTCCCCTCATTGTAACAGGATGAATCAGGAGAAAGCCACAGGGAATGGATGGAAGCGAGGCAAAGCATGAATGCAATCCAAAAATATTTCAAATACCGGCAAAGTCTGATTGACCAATACATCAAAGGGGATATGACAAAAAAGGAATATCTCCAAAAAAACTATGAGGCTGTAGTCTATGGAAACATTGGGCCTTTCACAAATATGGATACTGTGGAAAAGGCATTATTTAACTACCAATACTACAACGCCTTAGCAAAAGAGCAAAAAACAATCAGCACTACAAAAGATATGGATTATGAACTGAAACAAGATTCCTTGGAACAAAGCAGCTATTACTACCATAAAAAGGACAAAGCAACCCTCGCGGTCTTACGGATGCTTGACTATAGAGGAACAGAGGCCTACTTTGTAAAGGTGCACAGTAAATATCTTAAGGGAAAGCTTTTTGAAATTGTAATCGAGGAAGAGGATATCATTCTTCATTCCACCAGTACATTCATTTTAAAATGCCTTCGGGAAGAAGGTGTTTTCAGCGAAGGCAGCCGAAAATCCTTAATTGATGACTATGTAAACCACCGATATTAAGGTTTTTTCTATAAAAATATAAAAAAGGGGCTCTAAGATATTAGGCCCCTTCTTTTTATATTTAATAAATATGTACTTCTTTTCATTAGACAATAGTATTAAAACAATCCCAGATCTTCTCTAAAAGAGACCAACTTTGGAAATATATTTATCAATAAGCTGTAATTTCGCCTCTGTTGAATAGCCCATCTTTCTGCTGATAAAAGAGCATAACAACTCCATGGTGAATAAAACTCCGACATAGGAATTGAAGAATGTATTGCTGTCCACACTCACCGTCAACAACTGGGTTGCATACTGAGCCAAGGGAGAGCTTGCCTTATCAGTAATCAAAATAATCTTCGCCCCTGCATCATAAGCCATTTGTGCCGCCAATAAATCCATTTCGGAATATCTGGGGAAGCTGACTGCAATAATGCAATCGTTCTCTGTAATATCGCAGATATGGTCAATGACATTCAAGGCTGGGTGGTTAGTTTCGTAAACATCAGTCAATAAATGTTTTAGCAACAACAGCATCATATCCCCAATACAGGTGTTTGCTCTGGAAGTAACTATAAATTTCCGCTTACTTCCGGCAATAAGCCCTGCGGCTCGTTCAAATGCCAGTGTATCGTTATGATTAATGGAATATTTTAAGTTTTGCAGCACATTGGAAAAATAGCTTTCTACAATATCGCTTTGCCCTAACTTGCTAATGGACAGCTTAAGCCTTTCCGAAGGCACTGTAATATTATCTGAAACACTATTGATTCTTTCAGTATAAGTCTTTCTAATACTTTTTTGAAAATCCATAAATCCTGAATAACCCAGTGTCCTTGTGAATCGGATTACCGATGAATCGCTGACATGAAGCCTTTTTGCAATATCGGTAGAAGTAATAAAACAAGATTCCGCAAAATTGTCCAAAATAAATTCGGCAATAAGCTTTTCTTTTTTTGTCAGTTTAACGCCCATCAGTTGCGCTCTTAATTCCTCTGTCAAACCCTTCACCCCTTCAATATATATAAAAAATGATATATCTATCTTAATAAAACACCATTTTATTTCACAAAATACTATCGAAAGTAAATATATTCCTATTGATATATTATAACCTTATCAATACCATAATTTCAATACAAAACTGCAAAAGAACTTGAAAGAAAAGATTAATATTTTTTTCATAACTATCTGTTGTTTCAACTATCATATTAGTATATAATATAGATTCAAAGTATGGTAAAAATCAGCATGGGTCTCTCCCATGCTCTTTTTCAGGAGGAATTCAATTGGCTGAAACTATCGCAAACTGGTTTGTTACAAATTTACAAGGTTCCATCGCAAGGGAATTTATTGTTTTCATCGTATCCATGCTGCCGATTCTGGAGCTTAGAGGCGGTATTATTGCAGGTTTTGCAATGCAAATGGATTGGCTGCCAACTTTCATCATCGCGTTGATTGGTAATCTACTGCCCATTCCGTTTATCTTGCTTTTTATCCGCTATATTTTCAGAGTATTGGAAAAAACACCCTTACGCAACTTTGTTGCATGGTGTGAAAATAAAGCGAATGCCAAAAGTGAGCAAATTCGTAAATACGAGTATTTGGGCATATTTCTTTTTGTTGCAGTTCCCCTACCAGGCACAGGGGCATGGATGGGCGCTTTAATCAGCGCACTACTTAACCTGGATCCCAAAAAATCTTTCTTTTTCATTGTATTGGGCGTATTTACTGCAGGAATTATCGTATCCATTTTATCCTTCGGCTTATTAGGCCGCTTAGGCTTTGGCGCATAAAGGAGGCAAGCATGACAGAACGAATATCCACCCCTTCAAAAACAAAACAGATTATTGAGGAGAATCATTTTACGTTCAAGAAGAATTTCGGGCAAAATTTTCTCATTGACTCGAATATTTTAGATAATATTTCCCAATGTGCAGACATTACCAAAGAGGACTGTGTGTTGGAAATAGGCCCAGGCATTGGCTCTCTCACTCAAGTTTTGGCAGAAAATGCTAGAGAAGTGGTTGCGGTGGAAATTGACAAAACGCTGATTCCCATTTTAAAGCAAACATTAACGGGTTATGAAAATGTAGCAATTTTAAATCAGGATATTTTAAAAACAGATATAGATGCAATTATTGCTGAAAAGAATAACGGCAGGCCTATTAAGGTAGTTGCTAACCTTCCCTATTACATCACCACCCCAATTATAATGGACTTGCTGGAAAAAGAACGGCATATTGATTCCATTACAGTCATGGTGCAAAAAGAAGTGGCAGAACGCATGCAAGCGGGCCCCAAGGAAAAGGAATATGGAGCCTTATCCATTGCAGTGCAATATTATTGCGATGCGAATTTAGATATGATTGTTCAGCCCTCTTGCTTCATGCCTCGTCCAAAGGTGGCCTCTGCGGTAATTACCCTTAAGGTTCTTCCAGAACGCAAGGTTATCACCAAAGATGAAGATTTGTTTTTCCACTTGGTGAAATGTGCCTTTGGTCAGCGTAGGAAAACATTGCTGAATAGCTTATACAATCAAGGTGATTTAAATCTATCCAAAGAAGAACTTACCGCAATCATTACTTCTTTGGGCTGGGACGAGCGTATTCGTGGAGAGGCTCTGCCTATTCAAGACTTTGCAATTTTAACTGACGCAATCTTTGATAAACTCCATCATTAATTTCGTTGAAGCGGCTAGGGAAACGACTTTTGTCTTTTCACTAGTCCTTTTCTTTATTTGAAAGGATACTTTTTTCATTCAAAACCAGCAAGGTCAAAGCTATAAGTACATTATTTTTCAATTTATGTTCTTATGCATAAACATTCCTCAGGATTCATCAAGTTTCATAATATTTCGACTTATTGTATCTTTTTCTATTATGAAAGAGTTTTAATATATTACAATTCAGTTAATTATTTATCAGCATGAATATGGACCGTGCAATATTCTTTTTAACATTATGTCACACTTTTTATAGAAAAATTAATCATTGGGCACATTTTATTAAAGAAAATGAAAAACTCGACAAGAAAAATATACCATTTTCAACCGCAAAACCTGTCTTTTTTCTTCATTTCCTCTATTTCCCAATGCCACGAATCCCCAGAAATCAGCACGGGCAATATTCCCCAGTGCAAACAGTGGGATTTTTTACAATATTGTTAAATTTTCGGTCTGAATTTGTCTGGCGAAAACACCTTGTCACCAGAAAATTCCTGTACTATAATCATTCCAAAAGCAAGTAATATTTGCATATTCATTCATCAAACAACAATCGGAGGGATCATTTTGAATCAAAATAAAATAAAAGTGCTGTTAGCCGATGATAATAAGGATTTTTGTGATTTAATCGCAAATCATCTGAGTAAACAGGATGACATGACTGTTGTCGCAGTTGCCGTAGATGGCATAGACGCCATGAACAAAATTAGAGATACAGAACCGGACGTTGCAATTATTGATGGTATCATGCCTCGTCTGGACGGAATCGGCGTTTTGGAAAGACTGCAAAAAAACAGTGATATCCATCAGCCTGTAACAATCATTCTTTCAGCTTTGTCTCAGGACAAGGTGGTTCAAAAAGCTATGGATTTGGGTGTTTCTTACTATATGGTAAAGCCCTTTGATATGGATGCACTAACACAGCGAATCAGACAGCTGTTGCAAGAAAGACCCATGATTAAAAGTGGAATCCCCTCCTTTAGTCAAACACAACCTAATGTAGCTTATGATTTGGAAACAAAGGTAACGAACATTCTACATGAAATTGGTGTTCCTGCTCATATTCGTGGCTATCATTATATGAGAGAAGCTATTATTATGAGCGTAAACGATATGGATGTATTAAATTACATCACAAAAGAGCTGTATCCTTCTATTGCAAAGAAGTGTAACACTACACCCTCTCGTGTAGAGCGTGCAATTCGCCATGCTATAGAAGTGGCTTGGAACCGAGGCAAAGTTGATGCCATTGATGCCCTTTTCGGTTATACTGTAAATAACCACAAAGGCAAGCCTACCAACAGCGAATTTATTGCGTTGATTGCCGACAGATTGCGTCTAGAGCAAAAAGCCGGTTAAATCATAAAAAACTCCTTTTATCATTTTATCCCCAAATATATTGAAATTTATAGACCCGGATTTGATTCGGGTCTATAAATTTGCCCAAAAATTTTGAGGCCATTACCCATAATAAATAAGGAAACAGGAAAATCAGAAAAAAAAGGCGCCAATGCAATTTGCAATGACACCTCTATGTGTAAGCAATGTTATTCTTCTTCTAGCTTTAATACACTCATAAACGCCTGCTGAGGCACCTCTACGCTGCCAATCTGACGCATACGCTTCTTGCCCTCTTTCTGCTTCTCAAGCAGCTTTTTCTTACGGCTGATATCACCGCCATAGCATTTCGCCAAAACGTCCTTACGCAGGGCACTAATGGTTTCTCTGGCAATAATTTTACTGCCGATTGCCGCCTGAATGGGAATTTCAAACTGATGTCTGGGAATTTCCTTTTTCAGCTTTTCACACATTCTTCTGCCTCGATCCACAGCAGAATCTTTATGCACAATGAAAGAAAGGGCATCCACCGCTTCTCTGTTTACCATAATATCCAGCTTTACCAATTCACTTTCTCGATATCCTATTAAAGAATAATCAAAAGAAGCATAGCCTCGGCTTCTGGATTTCAAAACATCAAAGAAATCATAAATAATCTCATTCAAAGGCATTTCATAAGTCAGTGTAGCTCTGGTATCATCCAGGTATTCCATACTGATGTACTCGCCACGTCTTTGTTGACAAAGCTCCATAATGGCCCCTATATAATCCTTAGGCAGCATAATTTCTGCTTTTACAATGGGTTCCTCCATTTTCTCAATACGAGCCGGATCTGGCATATTGCTGGGGTTTGAGAGGTCAAAGCTCGTCCCATCTGTCAGATACACCTTATAAATAACACTAGGCGCTGTTGTCACTAAGTCAAGATTATATTCTCTTTCCAATCTTTCCTGAACAATTTCCAAATGCAACAATCCTAAGAAACCACAACGATAACCAAAACCTAAAGCAATAGATGTTTCAGGCTCAAAAAATAACGCTGCATCATTTAGTTGTAATTTTTCCAAAGCATCTCTCAAATCAGGGTATTTCGCGCCATCCACAGGGAATAAACCGCAATATACCATTGGGTTTACCTTTTTATAGCCATGCAACGCTTCAGCCGTAGGTCGATGTGATTCCGTTACCGTATCACCAACCCGTGTATCCGCAACGTTTTTTATACTGGCAGTAAAATAACCTACCATACCGGCTTTCAATTCTTCTGTAGGAATATATCGTCCTGGGCCAAAAATACCAACCTCAATTACGTCAAACTCCTTGCCTGTGGCCATCATGCGAACCTTGCTTCCCTTGCGCACAGTCCCATCAAACACACGCATTAAAACAATAACACCTCTGTATTGATCGTAAACCGAGTCAAAAATCAATGCCTTTAAGGGTGCTTCTGGGTCTCCATTTGGCGCAGGAATGTCAGTAATTACACGTTCCAAAACAGTCTCAATGTTTATTCCGTTTTTTGCAGAAATTTCAGGGGCATCCAGAGCGGGTATGCCAATGATGTCCTCAATTTCTTGCTTTGCCCAAGCAGGGTTTGCACTAGGCAGATCTATCTTATTGATAACAGGTAATATCTCCAAATTGTTATCCAGTGCCAGATATACATTTGCCAATGTTTGGGCTTCAATGCCCTGTGCAGCATCAACAATTAAAATGGCACCCTCGCAAGCTGCCAAACTTCTGGAAACCTCATAGTTAAAGTCTACGTGTCCCGGCGTATCAATTAAATTAAATTCATACTCTTCACCATCACTTGCACGATAGACAAGACGCACCGCCTGAGATTTAATGGTAATGCCTCTTTCTCTCTCCAAATCCATATTATCCAAAACCTGCTCCTGCATTTCTCTGTCAGTAAGCAGGCCTGTTTTTTGAATCAGTCTGTCCGCCAAAGTGGATTTGCCATGGTCAATATGTGCCACGATACAAAAATTTCGGATATTCTTTTGTCTGTCGGACATGAATTTCCCTCCTAAATTGTAAATTTACATGTAGAAAAAATAATAATCGTTGGCTGTAAACCCATGAAAACAGTCCTGTTCCACAGGCATCTTGCTTATTGCTTGAAAACATTCCACAAGACCCCATAATCCTGATTTACTAAAAATCTCTCGCCAACAAATTTATATTACAAAAATTCCACTTATTTTTCCGTTAAAATCCTACCGATTATATCATATAAAAGACTGCTAAGTCAAAGAAATTCGAGGAATTCAAGGTGCTTCTTTCTCATCCTTTTTTTCTTTCTCTTCCTTGGCTTTTTCCTTTTGCACAAAAACTACCCAGCACAAAGCACAAATGCACGCCATTATCCAAAAAACCCATGATATCTGTTTTATAAACGCCCCTAGCAGTACAAATACAAGGAAACCAATCTGAAAAAAGAACTCCGTTTTTAATGTAGTTTTTTGATTTTCCTCAGAATCTTTCATTTCATCTTTCCTTTCTTCTAAAATTCTCACTTGCTCATCAGTATATCATAATCTGTGAAAAACAACCATATAAACATCTTTTAAGAATACAAGCCGTATTCCTTTTAGAATTTCCTTATTCTTAAAGGCAAAACTTTCTTTCATTTATTGAAAAAATCTTATCTTATGAAATAAAACTTCTATAATTCAATATAATATTATTTTTTCTATAGATATTTTTAAAATTCCTTAAGCGTAGCTTAAGGTTCCATTCATAGATTATACATATTTATATTGTAAACTTTAGGAGAAGTGAAAAGGACGCCCCCTTTTACTTCTGCCCACGGTTGCTTCCCCGAGTAACCGCGGGCCCCTTCCAAATGATTGGAAAAATTCAGCAATGAATTTCCAAAAGGTTAGCTACCCTTAATCGGTTTATATAGATAACACACACACCCCTTAAAAAGAAAAGCAGCCTAATGGCTGCTTTTCTTTTTACACACATTTACATATAACTTCTTCGCCAAACCGATGGCGCAAATAACATAATAATCGGGAAAATTTCCAATCTGCCAAGCAACATGTCAAGGCAAAGCACAAGCTTGGAAAAATCCGAAAAAAAACTGTAATTTTCAACGGGACCTACCATTCCCAGCCCCGGCCCAACATTGCCCACGCAGGTCAACACTGAAGTCATGGAAGTTGTAAAGTCAAAATTATTTAGAGAAATTAATAAAAATGACCCAAAAGTGATAAACAAATACACAATAATAAATCCTGTTACACCACGCACAATTTCCTCATCCACCTTATGATCATCCAATTTGATAATATTGATTGACCTAGGATGCACAATATGGCGTATTTCCCGACCTGCCATCTTAAGCAGGATAATTAAACGAGAAACCTTAATTCCACCGCCGGTAGAACCCCCACATGCACCAACAATAATTAAAATCATAAGTAGAGATTTGGAAAGCTCCGGCCATAAATCATAATTTGCCGTTGCAAAGCCGGAAGTACTAATTATGGATAGAACTTGAAAAGCCGCATGTCGAAAAGCACTTTCTACGGTTGGATATAAACTCAGAATATTTACTGTTATAATTCCTATGGAACCTAAAATAATGAAAAGATAATATTTTAGCTCCTCGTTTTTAAAGACATTTTTGGTATCCTTAATCAAAAGAAAGTGATATAAATTGAAATTTAAGCTGAACAAAAACATAAATATCGTTATGATATACTCAAAATAAGGCCTGTTATATGCTGCAATGCTGGCATTTCTAATGGAAAAGCCACCAGTCCCCGCTGTTGAGAATGAATTCACAATACTGTCAAACAAAGGCATGCCTCCTACAAACAATAATACAATCTGCAAAAGAGTCAGCACAATATAAATGCCATATAACAGCTTTGCTGTAGCCTTCACCTTAGGCACCAGCTTACTCACTACCGGCCCCGGTGCTTCCGCACGCATTAAGTGCATGGACCGCTCGTCCACTGCTGGCATTATGGCCAGCATGAAAACCAGAATTCCCATACCCCCAATCCAGTGGGTAAAGCTTCTCCAGAATAAAATACTCATAGGCAAGCTTTCAATATCCTTTAAAATGGATGCTCCTGTTGTTGTAAACCCTGATACTGTTTCGAAAAAGCAATTAACAACACCATCAATGGCACCGCTAAAATAAAAGGGCATTGCACCAAAAATAGACATTATAATCCATGCAAGGGCAACGATTACAAAGCCCTCCCGCCCATAAATCTTCTTGTCTTTGGGCTCGGCTTTTACAAAAATTGTACCAACGAGCAATGCAATGCCAATGGTAAGAAGAAAGGCTATCAGTGCTTTCCTTTCACCATAAAATATGGCAATCAATGCAGGGGCACATAAAAATAACCCCTCAACCCTCAAGATATTGCCTAATATATAGGCCATCATATGATAATTCATATCTATTCTCCGTTTTATTTTTTAATTTCATTTAAATCAGAGAGGTGTTTTTTTGTCGTAACCACAACAACATTATCACCTTTCTCAATCTTGTCATTTCCGTTGGGGATGATTATTTGTGGCCCTCTAATAATTGCAGCCACAATAAGCCCATCTCTTCTTTGGAAATTTTTCAAAGGAATTCCAACAATGGAAGAATCCTCTCTAACCTTAAATTCAACCGCTTCAACCTGATCATTTATCATGGTATGCAAGGTTACAACGTTATTGTCACTCATAGAATTCTTCATTGCACGCACATATCGAACGATATTTTGTGCAGCAATTGTTTTAGGTGAAATAAAACTGTCAATATTTAAGCTATCCATAATTTCATAGAAAGAAATTTTATTTACTTTTGCAATGACCTTTGAAACCTTCTTTTCCTTGGCATATAAAGCAACAATAATATTCTCTTCATCCATTCCAGTTAAAGTTACAAATGCATCGGTTTTTTCTAAGCCTTCTTCATGCAAAAGCTCTTTTTCCGTTCCATCACCATGAATGATAACAGATTCCGGCAAAACCTCGCAAAGATACTCACAGCGTTTCAAATCTTTTTCAATAATCTTTACCTTTACATGGATTGAGCTTAACTCCTTTGCCAGATAATACGCAATTCTTCCCCCACCAACGATCATAACAGATTTCACACCAGTACGGAAAACGCCAATGGCACGGAAGAAGTTGGCGATTTCTAAATGAGAAGCGGTAATATTAATTTTATCTCCCGCCTTTAGCACAAACTCGCCCCCGGGGATAATAATCTGCTCATCACGCTGCACAGCACAAATCAGTATCTTTACCTGAAACTCTTTGTAGATTGCCCAAAGGGGCATACCATCTAATGGACTATGCACAGGTATTTTTAACTCAACCATCTCTACTTTCCCACGGGCAAAAGGTTCTATTTTGATTGCCGAAGGGAATCTGAGCAGTCTGGAAATTTCTGTTGCTGCCGCTAATTCAGGGTTTACCGCCATACTTAAACCCAATTCCTCTTTAATTAGATTCATCTGCTGAAAATACTCAGGATTACGAACACGAGCAATAGTATTTTTTGCGCCAAGCTTTTTGCCCAATAAGCAACAAAGCATGTTCACCTCGTCCGCCGAAGTAGCCGCAATTAACACATCTGTTTGCTGAATACCTGCCTCTTTTAAAACCGATGCTGTTGCACCATTTCCTTCAATACAGAAAATATCCATGGTGTTACCGGAATTCGTCAATACCGCCGCATTATTATCTATCACTATTACATCATGTCCTTCTAGAGAAAGCTGATTGGCAATGGTACTACCAACCTTGCCATCCCCTACAATAACAATCTTCAATTTACTTCCTCCTTGAATCTATCAATTCTAAAATTCCATGCATTTAATTAGATACATGTCCCGCCATTTATCATATTATGCTATCACTTTCCTATCAGAAATACAAGGCATTTCAAATAAATATAACCAACCATACAATTATTGCATAGAAAAGCGCCTCCAAGAAATTAAGAGACGCTTTTTTATCTATATATTTGTGTTTATTACTCTATTTTTATGCATAATACAGAATCATTTTATAACCTGATTCACATTATTTGCACTTCTCTGCTAAAACTTGAGACAATTCTGACAGAGTGACCGTTGTCTTTTCACCGGTTTCCATTTCTTTCAATTCCACTGTATCATTTTCCAATTCACTGTCACCAATAACTAAGGAGTATCTTGCACCAATTTTATTGGCATATTTCATCTGCGCTTTTACGCTTCTCTCAACAGTATCGCAATCTGCAGAAATACCGGCTTTTCTCAGAGCCAAAGCAATTCCTTGGGCCTTCACAAAACCCTTATCTCCCATGGAACCAATAAATACATCTCTTTTGGGTACTTCCGTAATTTCACCCTTTTGCTTTTCTAAAATCATAACCAACCGCTCAATACCCAATCCAAACCCAACAGCACCCGTCGGCTTTCCGCCGCATTCTTCAATCAGTTTATCATAACGACCACCACCGCAAACAGTAAGCCCATCAGAAACAAATTCAAACACTGTTCTGGTGTAGTAGTCTAAACCACGGACAATTTTGGGGTCAATGGTAAAAGCAATGCCCATCTCAGTCAAAATATCTTGTACCTTTTGGAAATGTTCGGTGCATTCCTCATCCAGACATTCTAGAACAGAGGGTGCATTTGCAATAATTTCTTTACATCTTTCTTCCTTACAATCCAAAACCCGCAAAGGGTTCTTTTCAAAACGCTCCTTGCAAGTAGGACAAAGCTTATCCAAATTCTGTCCAATAAAATCCCGTAGGGTTTTGTTGTAGCGGCTTCGGCAATCCGGGCAACCCAAGCTGTTTATCCGCAGCTCAACACCTTCAATGCCCATCTCCTCCAATAAAGCAGCAGCTACCGAAATGGATTCTGCATCCTGAGCAGGACTGTAGGAACCCAGCATTTCTACGCCAAATTGGTGAAACTGACGCTGACGACCCGCCTGGGTATTTTCGCAGCGGAAGGTAGGGGAAATATAATACAGTTTTGTTGGCTGTGCCTGATTGTGCATCCCGTGCTCAATATACGCACGAGCAACACCTGCTGTACCCTCAGGACGCAACGTTAAGGAGCGATCTCCATCATCTGTAAAGGTATACATCTCCTTTTGCACAATATCTGTAGTTTCACCAACGCCACGCACAAAAAGCTCTGTAAATTCAATAATGGGTGTTCTGATTTCGCCAATTCCAAAGGTATGGCAAAGCCGTCTCATTTTATTTTCGATTTCCTGCCAAGCAGTTACCTCTGCGGCATAAATATCCTTTGTGCCTTTCACCAACTGAATCATTTCCATCCTCCTTTAGGTAATCCCTGTTCCTTTCTTGCAATCATTTCGTCAATCCTTGCGATATAATCCTCAACACTCTTGACGTTAAAAACTCGCTCAATTTTATCCGTAACAGGGTCCACAGTTTTTGTGCTTGCTCCTGCCCCCGCCGCCAAAACCGTTTGTTTTTCCTCCATAATTTGAACGTTGTATACACCCTCTTTACCGGGATGGCAGTAACCAACGTTTTCAAAATTCCCAACCATATTTTTCTGACGATACATATAATAAGGCTCCATGCCCATTTTTTCTGCATATTCCGCAGCTATGGCAAGCATTTTTTCCAGAGACTCTGCCGTTGATAAGGTATGCTTGTCAAATTCCTCCTTCAAACGAGATGCCCGTTTTACCGCCAACGTATGCACCGTAATATTATCTGGAGCCAATGCTAAAATTTCCTTCATGGTTTGTTCCACATCTAGGGGTTCCTCCCCTGGTAAGCCTAAAATCAAATCCATATTGATATTTTCATGTCCCAACTCTCGGGCTTCATGAAAAACCCGGCGAATATCTTCTACAGAATGCTTTCTTCCAATTCGCTTTAAGGTTTCCTCATTCATGGTTTGAGGATTAATGGAGATACGGTTTACACCATATTCCTTCATCAACCGCAGTTTTTCCTTAGTGATGGTATCGGGACGTCCCGCTTCCACGGTATATTCCATATCCTCTGTATGAAATAGCTCTGCCACCTTTCTCAAAAGCCGCTCCAATTGCAGTTCCGATAAAGAAGTGGGTGTACCTCCACCGATGTAAATATTCTTCAGTTCAAAGTCCTTACCATACTCAGCCAAGAATTCCAATTCTCGAAACATAGCATCCAAATATTCATCTACCCTATCTTTATACTGCGCCAAGGGATATGCAGTAAAGGAGCAATATAAGCATCTGGTTGGGCAAAAAGGAATACCAATATACAGACTGATATCGTTGGGCTTGTTTCTACCCAAAAGCTTTTGCTCTGCCTTGGCAACGGTTAGGGCAAGTCTTGCCTTGTGCTCCATTACCAGGTAATCCTTTGTCAAGTATTCTAAGGCAAATTCATCGCTTTTCCCTTCTGCCAAAAGCCCGCTGATAATTTTTGCGGGGCGCACCCCTGTAAGTAAGCCCCATTGGGGACGCAAACCTGTTTCTCTCTTTAGAAGCTCATAAATTGTAAGCTTTACTAGTCGCTTTTCTTCCTTTTCTGATGTGTCTTCCCCATATGGTAAAGACCATTCATGCACCTTTTCCCCATCACGATAAAGCATTGCCGAAGCAATGCCATTTTCCATACAACTGAGAACGGATAAGCCTAAAGAGGCAGCTTCCTCCGTTCGGATATAATGAAGGTTTGGATAAAAAACCTGAATCATTGTCTGTACATCATTTTGCAGTTCATGTCCCTGAAGAATATAGTGTATCATTCGTAATTCCCTTTGCTTTAAAATAATTTTTCGCTATCCAAAAGTAGTGTAACAGGGCCATCATTTACCAAGGCTACCTTCATATCTGCCTGAAACTGACCTGTTGCAACTTTTTTGATAGGCATTGCCTTGGCTTTTTCACACAATCTTTCAAACAGCCCTGCAGCTACATCCGGCGCCGCTCCGCTGGAATAACCGGGTCTTCTGCCCTTTCTGGAATCACCATAAAGGGTAAAATTCGGAACAATTAACAGCTCACCATCAATATCCAAAAGAGAAAGGTTCATTTTCCCGTTATCATCTTCAAAAATTCGAAGGTTTACCACCTTATCCAGCATATATTCCATGGTCTTTTCATCATCAGTTCCCAGCATACCGAAAAGCACCATAATGCCCTTTCCAATTTCACCGATTACCTGGCCATCCACCGTAACACTGGCACTTGTCACTCTTTGCAATACACCACGCATAAGCTCCTCCTATTTTTATCCTGTCACACGTTCAATATCTATAACATCTTTTACGCCTTTAATCCGTTTTGTAATTCGTATCAACTGATCCTTTGTTCTAATCTCCAGCGTAATGTTGAAGATCGCCAGCATATCTTTGGTGGTGCGGATATTAAAGCCCTTCACCGCAACATCCTCATCCGCCAGCAGCCTGCTAATTTCAAACAAAAGCCCCGTTCTGTCGTTGGCAATCACTCGAATTTCAGCCCAATAAGCTGCACTCAAAACATCCCCGTGGGTATAGTGAGCATCCCACTCCGCATTGATTAAACGGCCTCTTTCATCATCGCTTAAATTCATAATATTGACACAGTCTGTTCGATGAATGGTAACGCCACGGCCTCTTGTAACAAAACCGATGATCTCATCTCCGGGTACTGGGCTGCAACATTTTGAAAAACGCACTGCAACATCCCCAATTCCCTCAACCACAATACCGCTTTTGCTTTTTTTCTTCTTGGGTATGGGCTTTTGGTCAACGGTTTTTTCAAAATCCTGCAAGATTTCCTCTGCCGTTTGTTTTTTTCGTTTCTCTTTTAAATACTCATCAATCAGGCGGTTGACTACCTGCCCTTCCTTAATACCACCATAACCGATAGCAGCCATAATGGAATCCCAGTTTTTGAAGTCGTATTTATCCATAATCAGCTCCATCCACTCGGGACGCAGAAGGTCATTGGACAAATAGCCCTTTTTCTTCATATCGCTGATAAGCATTTCTTTTCCACGAAGAATGTTATCTTCCTTTTCTTCCTTTTTAAACCATTGCTTGATTTTCGATCTAGCTTGAGAGCTTTTTACCAATGTAAGCCAATCTCGGCTAGGCCCCCTTGAATTTTGGGAGGTCATAATCTCTACAATATCGCCATTTTGAATATTATAATCGATGGTAACCATACGGTTATTTACCCGAGCCCCTACCATTTTGTTCCCAACGGCAGAATGAATCATATAAGCAAAGTCAATGGGTGTAGAATCTTTTGGCAGCTGCACCACACGGCCTTGTGGTGTAAACGCATATACCTGAGTGGTAAATACATTTAGATCCAGCTTTATGGTATCCAGGTATTCCTTATTATCGGACATATCCCTTTGCCACTCCAAAATTTGGCGTAGCCAAACAAGCTTTTCTTCCTCTGTCTTTTCGCTGGCGTCTCCCGTTTTACCCTCTTTATATTTCCAAT
Source organism: Anaerotignum propionicum (assembly GCF_024461735.1). Lineage (GTDB taxonomy): Bacteria > Bacillota > Clostridia > Lachnospirales > Anaerotignaceae > Chakrabartyella. Next base: position 13,890 of record NZ_JANGAD010000012.1, on the reverse strand, counting down.
GGGCAGCAATACCGTATTCACTGGTACGATGCATGTCCCAAGTACGAATCTGAATCTCAAAAGGCTGTCCGTTAGGGCCAATTAGGGTGTTATGCAAGGACTGATACATATTGGGCTTAGGCATGGCAATGTAATCTTTAAACCGCCCCAGCATGGGGGTATACATGGTATGCACAATTCCCAAAACAGCATAACAATCCTTAATACTGTCTACAATGGCACGCACAGCAAACAAATCATATATTTGATCCAGCGTCTTATTCTGGTTCACCATCTTTTTATAGATACTGAAAAAATGCTTGCTTCTGCCTTCTATTTTACCGGAAATTCCGGCTTCGTCCATTTTTGTTTTAACCTCAGTGACAATGTTTTGTACAAAGGCTTCCCGCTCCACCCGTTTTTTCTCAATCTTTGCCGCTAAATCAAAATAAGCTTCCGGGTTCAAATATTTAAAGCAAAGATCCTCCATTTCCGTACGGATTTTGGAAATACCCAGTCTATGGGCTAAAGGTGCATAAATATCCAAGGTCTCTTGGGCTTTTTCATGCTGCTTTTCCGGTGTCATATAATTCAGCGTACGCATATTATGAAGTCTGTCTGCCAGCTTAATCAAAATAACACGGATATCCTTGGCCATAGCAAGGAACATTTTGCGGTAATTTTCCGCTTGAATTTCTTCCTTGGTTGTATAAGAAAGCTTACCCAGCTTGGTAACACCATCAACCAAAGAAGCAACTTCTTCACTAAATAACTTGGCGATATCATCATGGCTGTAATTGGTATCTTCAATCACATCGTGGAGAATTCCCGCCACGATGGATTCCATGTCCAATTCAAGCTCCGCTAAGATATATGCCACTTTTAAGGGATGGATGACATATGGCTCGCCTGATTTTCTTTTTTGTTCCTTGTGGGCATCTGCTGCCAGCGCATACGCCCTTTCGAGCATACTGAAATCCTTAGACGGATGATACTGTTTAATCCGCTCCAGTAGCTCTTGGAATAATTGGTCTGCTGTTGCCATGTCCATCACCTCCTTATTTTTAATGACACTGTCATTTTTTTACATAAATGTCGAAAAAACCTGTAAAATTGATTATAACTTCTCATGCCTATATTTTCAAGGAATTTCTCTAAATTACAGTAAGCCCTTGTCATACTTCAAGCTTAAAATTCTCTTCAGGCTTTCATCCACTTGTGCTTCCTGAATGCGCCCATCCTGAACTCCGTTCAGTAAAGCTTTATATGCTTCACCTAAGTCCGCCGGCATTAACACAATATCGATGCCAGCAGAAATTACCATCAACGCCGATTCCCCAACACCATAATAATCGGAAATCGCCTGCATATTCATGGCATCAGTTATGGCAACACCATTGTAACCCAAGTCTTTTCTCAAAAATCCCACAGCTTGGGATGAAAGGGTTGCAGGAAGATTATCTGAAGTTGCATTCGGTGTTTTAATATGCCCTACCATGACAAAATCAACCCCCGATGCAATGGCCTTTTCAAAAGGAACAAACTCAACTTCTTTCAGTCTTTCCAAATCATGGGAAACAAATACCTCCCCTTTATGACTATCTGTGGCAGTATCGCCATGGCCCGGAAAATGTTTGACTGCACCACTGACCCCTGTACCCTGTAAGCCTTTGAGAAATGCGCAAACCATTTCTCCTGCCTGATTAGGCTCATTTGAATAAGCCCGCGTTCCAATAACAGGATTATCAGGGTTTGTGTTCACATCTGCAACAGGGGCAAAATCCACATTCACACCTATTTTTGCTAAGACCTCCCCAATTGATTTTCCTGCCGCCTCCGCCTGTGCCGGTTCTGTCATCTCTCCTGCGGAAGGAATGGTTTCATGGGGAATATTACTCTTATTCAAACGAGAGACCCTGCCGCCCTCTTCATCAATGCCAATGAATAAGGGAATTTCTGCGGCATCTTGCATATCCTTAGTCAGCTTCTGCGTCTGCTCTAGGGTATCAAGATTTTCCGCAAATAAAATTACGCCACCCACATGATATTGTTTTATTTGTTCTGCGGCTGATTGGCTCAATACCGTCATTCCGCTTCCGTCCTCATTATTTCTAAAATCGACCATGAATAGCTGACCAAGCTTTTCTTCTAAGGTCATTTCTTCCATCTTTTCCTGAATGGCTTCATCCTTGATTTCCTCAGCAGTTTTAACGGCTTGCGCTGGTGGTGTCTCTTGCTGTGTCTTATTCCCACACCCCGTCCCAAGGCACATCACTGCTATCAATATTCCTGCTATCCATCGTTTCATATGCATTCTCCCCTTCTTTGTATGCTAACATTATAGTCTTTTTTATTAAAAAAAAATAGTATTCATTTCATTTTTCTTTTGATTTCAATAAAAAATTAAATGTATTATTGGTTTCCCATCCTGGAATATTGTCTATTATATAGAGCAAGTCTTTCTTCTGCCCTATTCACCTTTTCTCCTCTTTTATGATATACTAACAAAATTGGAGGAATAATAGGATGAAACGTTGGCTACTGAAAAGATCAAAAATAGACACATCAATAATGGCAAAAGAATTAGGCATAAAGGAAGCTGTTGCCTGTGTATTGGCAAACCGAGGTCTGGCAGAGCGGCAGCAGTCTAAAAGCTTTATATATGGAACCATAGAAGATCTTCGAAATCCTATTCTCATGAAGGATTTCAGTTTAGGCATAGAATTAATTGCAAAGAGCATTCGGGAGAATAAAAAAATCGCTGTTTACGGAGACTATGACGTAGATGGCGTTATGAGCACCACAATTCTTTATCGTGCAATTTTAAGATGTGGCGGTACCGCCGTTTATTATGTTCCCCACAGACAAAAAGAAGGCTATGGATTAAATCTAGCCGCCATAGAAACCTTGGCACAAGAAGGGATCAGTGTTCTTTTTACTTGCGATAATGGCATCGCCGCCTTGGCTGAGGTGAAAAGAGCAAAGGAACTGGGGATGACCATTGTTATTTTGGACCATCATGAACCGGGCTTTACAACTGAAGATGGCATAGAAAAAGACATTCTCCCCATTGCAGATGCAATCATCGACCCAAAACAAAGGGACTGCAACTATCCCTTCCCTATGCTTTGTGCCGGAGGAATTTCTTATAAATTCGCATTGCATTTATTACAGGCTTTTGATATCAAAGATGAACTGCTGGAAAAGGAATTTCTGAGCTTTGCCGCCATTGCTACCGTTTGTGATATTGTTGATTTACTGGATGAAAACAGAATTTTAGTCCGCTGTGGTCTTGCAGAAATCCCTAAAACTCAAAATATAGGCTTGCAATCTTTAATTGAAGAAACAGGAATTTCTGATAAAACAATCAACGAGTACCATCTTGGTTTTATGATTGGTCCATGCATCAACGCCACAGGCCGATTGGAAAGCGGTAGAAAGGCGGTAGAATTATTCTGCGAAGATGATGCCGAAAAAGCAAAGGAAATAGCCAAAACCTTAATTTCCTTAAATGAAGAGCGAAAATCTCTAACCGCGCAAGCAACAGAACGGGCAATGGAGCGAATTGTCAAAGATAGTCTATTTAAAGAAAAGGTTCTTATTTTATTTGACGAAGAAACCCACGAAAGCATAGCGGGCATTGTGGCAGGTAGGCTAAAGGAATGCTATTATCGTCCGGTAGTTTTAATCACCGCTGCCGAAGATGGTGCAAAGGGTTCGGGAAGAAGCATTGAGGGGTATCACCTATTCCAATCCCTCTATCAATGCAAAGAATTGTTCACCCGTTTTGGTGGCCATGCCATGGCTGCGGGATTATCCCTACCCAAAGAAAATATCCCATTGCTTAAAGATAGGCTGAATACTACATGTGAATTAACAGAGGAACAAATGACCCCTGCATTGCGTTTGGAAAAACAACTGAAATTCTCTGAAATCGATATGGAATTGGCAAAACAAATAAGAGCCTTAGCACCCTTTGGAAAGGAAAACCCTTCTCCCTTGTTTGCTTCTAAAAATATCTTTGTGGAAAGGCTGGATCTTATTGGGAAGAATAAAGATATTCTGCGTATGACATTATCTGAAAAGACCAGCGGAGTGCGCCTGCAAGCCTTATCTTTTGATGGTTATTCCCAAATGCTGTGTTTATTAAAAGAATTGTATCCTGACGAAAAATGTGATAAAATACTGAGTTGTGGGAAAATAGGCCATACACTTGATTTTGCATATAGCATAGAAATCAATACATATAACGGCAGAAATTCCGTGCAGTTAATGATAAAAGACTTTAGGCTTTCAAAATGAGGAGGAGCATCAAATGGAATTGAAGGATAAAATCAGATCTATTCCCGATTACCCTGAACAAGGTGTTATGTTTCGGGATATCACCACTCTGCTAAAGGATGCAGAGGGTTTGGTAGATGCAGTAGATCAGATGCAGAAAAAGCTGGAAGGATTGGAATTTGATTTGGTTTTAGGGCCAGAATCCAGAGGCTTTATTTTCGGTATGCCAATTGCTTATAATTTAAAAAAGGGATTTATCCCCATCCGAAAAAAAGGCAAGCTTCCCGCAGAGGTTGTCAGCAAAGACTATTCTCTGGAATACGGAACAGCTACCATTGAAATGCATAAGGATGCTGTGAAACCCGGACAAAAGGTAGTGATTGTAGATGACCTTTTGGCAACAGGAGGCACGGCCAAAGCCATTGTGGATATGGTTGAAGGTGTAGGTGCCGAAGTGGTTTCTTTGAACTTCCTCATCGAATTGGGCTTTTTAAAGGGTCGTAATGTGTTGGAAGGCTATAAAGTGGAAACGGTTATTCATTATTAAAAATAAAAGGAGGTCGATGCTGTCGACCCCCTTTCTTTTTTACCCTTATTCTATTCAATGCATTAAATGACAAAAAAATGGGAAGTACCGCCTTTTTAAGAGACGGTACTTCCAAAAACCTATGAAATGCAGTAAAAAGTTTTTCAACCGTTTATAATCGGGGGATTATGCAGTAGATTTTTTAGCTGCACTTCTAGGGGTTAGGAAACAAACTGATTCTTTTCTGATTGTTCAGGGTTCTCTGTTTTATAGTTATCATAACTTGGAGCAACATGAGGATTTTCCTCCCAAAGCTGCTCCGCACAAGGTGTCCAGTTTTTTGCATATTCATGACATTTTGCGCAAAGATGCTCGGGAGATTCCGGAGATTGCAGGTCCGTAGATTTGGCACCCGTTTCCCGAACGATTCTTTCCAAAAACTCTGGATTCTCAAGCATAGGACAAGGCTTTAAATGATTTTTATTAAAGGGTTGATTCTCCCTGTAAGCCATAAATAAAGGCTGTTTTAATATTTCCAGCAAGGTATGGGTGCGAATGTTGGCGTTGGAATAATGGATAAATACGCAAGGCTCCGCATCGCCATTGGCATTGATATGAAAATAGTTCCTCCCACCGGCAATACAGCCACCAACATACTCTCCATCGTTTTGAAAATCCATGGCAAAGATCCCTTTTCCATGGCGCATATTTCTAATTTCTCGCACACGGTGATACATATATTCACGCTGCTGTGGGCTAGGTAGTAGCTCTACTGCGGCATCATTACCTACAGGCATATAGTGGAAATAAAATGCATATCTATTTCCCTTTTGAACCAATAAATCCACAAACTCCTCACTCACAACAGTCTCTACGTTCTTGGATGTGTAGCAGATGGAAGTGCCAAAAATTAACCCATGCTTCTTAAGTAAATCCATAGCATGCATAACTTTTTCATAAACACCGGCACCCCTGCGTAAGTCATTTACTTCTCCAAATCCTTCTAAACTAAGGGCAAGATAGAAATTACCCACCTTTTGCATATCCTTACAAAGTGCCTCGTCAACCAATGTTCCGTTGGTATATGCTAGAAAGACACAGTCGTGATGCTTTTTGCATAGACGAATAATATCAGCCTTTCTAACCAGCGGCTCGCCTCCCGTCAGCATATAAAAATAAATTCCCAAAGCCTTTCCTTGCTCAATCACGCCATCCATTTCCTCAAAAGAAAGGTTTAGCTTGTTTCCATACTCAGCGGCCCAGCATCCGGTGCAGTGCAAATTACAAGCACTGGTTGGATCCATAAGAATTACCCAAGGCACATTACACTGATGTTTTTCCCGCATTTTTCGGGTAGTTTTGGTGCTGTAAAAAAACGATTCAAAAACCAAATTCATTGCCGTTGTTTTAAGCACATTCGGGTGAACCTCATCAAACAGTCTATTTATGTATCCATACAGTGCTGCGTTCTTATCACAAACCAGTTCTCTAAAATCATCAAAATTTACATCAAATTTCTCCCCAGACATATAATTCTCAGCAAGGTTAAGGAGTTTAAGAATCATTTTTTCCCGTTCCTCCTCTGGACAATTCAATACCTTATGAATGGCAGTACTGAACGCCATCTTGCCCGCTTTGTGTGAAAATGTTCCCATGGTAATTCCTCCCCTTTATGATTTTATTACCAAACTGACAATTTTTTGATGAAAAAACCCCATCCCCTTAGGGTACTTCTTTCACTGTATAAAGCACAACCCAGAGGTTTAAGCAGCCCTCTAAAAAAAAGATTAAACCCATAGCATGCATAAAATTAAAAATATATATTAAACCATATTTTTGTAGCCTTTCCATAGGAGGAACAACAAAAAGCAGTGCCGCCAATGCGGTTAATCCCGCCAGTATGAGAATTGCCCACCATTTATCCATCCCAAACCTTTTTGCTTCCAGGGAGGTCTGAATTTTTAGAACAGCATCTATGAAAACAGTAAAGCCTATAATACTCAAGAAATTATTCTGCACTTCTCGTTTAAAACAATAAAATAGGATACCTATCACAAGATAAAAAATCCCCATAGCAAAATCAAACTGAAACGCCAGCTGATACATATCCTTACTAAAAAAACAAAAAAATTTAATAACTCCATATACAATAAAAACTGCACCTAAAAAGGTATATAAGAAATTCAACGGTATTCTTTGTCCAAAAAAGAAAAGGCAGACTCCAAACAAAAGGTATAAAAGAGCCGGTATACAAGATATGATTTTTATTTTGCTCATTGAATTCAAGACTACACCCCCCAGTATCCGCTCATTTCAGTTTACCGTTGTACCATGGGGATTAGTATGGATAAAAAAAGAGAAGTGCACAGTTTTTAGGCACTTCTCCAACTTTGTCTATACATAATTTTCCTTTTTGTTATTATGTAATGCTTTTCAATGCAGTCTCCACGGTATTTTCAAAAATATCAGACATTTTTTTAATAAAAATCTGAGAGTCTTCCTCCATGCCGCTTTTGATCCAATTGATAATCATGCCCACCACCGAAAAACGATAGTAGTCACATACAAATTTTTTATTCTCCGGTGTTATTTCCTCATCCACCCGTAACTGCTCAATATAGTTTTGCAAAATAATTTCTGAAACCGTATCCAAATGCCCTATAAAAACCTCTCGGCTCTTGGAATGGTAAATATGAATAATGGATGCCCTATAACTTGTAATAAAGGCAGCTATGCGTTGAAACTCTTCATAACAACTGCCGCCTCTCTCTTGCTCCTCTAAAACCTTATTTGTTTCCGTACGAAAAATATCTCCCATTAAATCATAAATATCCTTATAGTAATAGTAAAAAGTATTGCGGTTAATTTCACATGCCTCAACAATATCTTTCACCGTAATTTTATCAAAGGATTTTTTCAAAAGAAGATTTAAAAAATTCTCTCGAATTGCCTTTTTTGTAAACTGGGACAAGGTAATCACCTCTATATCATTATTACGCAAACTATGCGCCCTCTCATACAAGCATACGAAAACATCTCCACTCTAATACATATAAAATACCATTAATTTGAATCAATTGGAAGGTTTTTTCAAAAATTTGTATTTTTTTTAACAAATTTATATTATATTTAATAATATTTTATATACCTAAATCGTTCTGATAAAATTACTAGATTGCTATCTGAATTTTTGTATTCCTTGATATTTGGTAGGATTTTTGTTATCATAAAAATGAATGTAAAATAATGAATAAAGCATTTAAAAACTTAGGCAAGCTACTTAAAACATATGGGGTGTTATATTCACACCATCAAGTACAAAGGAGAAAATTATGTTTGGTCAATTTTTTGTGTTATTTGGTTTAATGGCCGTGGGTTATATCTGCAGCAGCAAAAAGTTTTTAAATGGAGAGATGACCATCGGCATAGGAAACATCGTGCTCTTTTTTACCATTCCGGCGATGTTGTTCACCACCTTAGCCAATACGAAAGTAGAAAATAATATGCTTTCAAATTTTGCACTCATGGTGGCACTGCAATTTATCAGTATGCTCCTTTTTGGGCGAATTCTTCGGCAATACTACCGCTTACGAGGATTTCAGGAAGAACTTCTGAATATGCTTGAGGTTACCGGTGCTTCAGTAAATAATGCCTTTATCGGCTTTCCCATTGCCTTGATGTTTTTTGGAGAAGAAGCCGTTGTGTATATGTCTGCCAGCGTTTTAGGGTTAAATCTTTATGTTTGGAGTATAGGGTTATATATTATTAAAGGAATTAAGGGAGAAGGTTTGGGAACAATGCTTCGCACCTTACTCAAGGGTGCAATCAACCCAAATATATCCTCCATTTTGCTGGGTCTTTTTGCCTCCGTTATCGGACTGATGACGTATATCCCGGATTTCGTTCAAGAATTTATCAAATCTTTGGGGGTCATTTCCACCCCCCTATCGCTAATTTACATAGGTGCATTAACAGGGAATAGTGGACTTAAATTACTGTTGAAGGATAAAAAATCTCTAGAGGCCAGCCTTTCCAAAATGATTATCATGCCCATTTTGGCTTTTATTTTTATTTATTTCATTCCCCTTCAACCTTTGTTGAAGGCTGTTTATTTCCTTTCCTTGGCTTTGCCCTCTGCCGCCATCGTCCCTATGGTTGTGGGTCGTTATGGCGTTGGCGTTGAAACTTCCTCGAAAATGGTTATGCTCACAACTGCCTTTTCCATGGCAACACTACCTCCTTGTATTGCTATCTGCAGTATTTGGGTATAATACATATGAAAAATTTTCAAATATGGGATAAAAAGCTTGAAAATGCTTGCACACCCTTTTGGATTATGTTATAATTCTGAATTGTGATTACGGATGGTCCAATGATGCATCAAAGGGATGGCATCAAGAACATCTTTGTAGGAAGGAGGAAATGAAATGGATATTATTAGAGAACTGGAAAAAGAACAGCTGAAAAGCGAAGTAACTCCTTTTAATGTTGGTGATACAATTCGTGTTTTTGCGAAGGTTGTAGAAGGCACCAGAGAAAGACTTCAGATGTTTGAAGGCGTTGTAATTAAAAGACAGGGCGGCGGCATCAGAGAAACTTTTACAGTAAGACGTATTGCTTCCGGCATTGGCGTAGAAAGAACATGGCCTTTGCACTCCCCTAGAATTGACCATATCGAGGTTGTAAGACGCGGTATCGTTAGACGTGCTAAACTTTTCTACTTGAGAGACAAAGTTGGCAAAGCAGCAAAAGTAAAAGAAGTACTCAGATAAAAAATTTACCTCGGTGGAACTGTTTCATCGAGGTTTTTTTCGTAGGCGACAAAGCTATTTGTCGCCTACGAAAAAAACACGGATGAATACTGCTCAAACACAGTTTCAAGGTTTGATTTTTACGCTTAAATGCACACATGTCAGGAGGAGACAACAGATGGATCAAGAGGAACAAAGCACCTTAGGAGAGCAAAAACAAATAACAGAAAAAAAGAAAAAAGAGTATCCCTTTTGGATGCAATTGCTTTTTTTACTGGCTTTGGTCTTTGTGCTTCGCACCTTTGTACTGGGTACGGTTTATGTAAAGGGTTCCTCCATGGAACCAAACTTTCATCATGGAGATTTGGTATTTGTCAATAAACTAGCTACTTCTATAACATCCCCCAAAAAGGGAGAAATTGTGATTTGTCAGCTAAACTCCGATGGTCAAAAGGAAAAAATAATCAAGCGTGTGATTGGTTTGCCCGGAGATGTTATCAATCTTGTTTGGAATGGAGATAGCGAAAATGTAGAATACTATCTTTATATCAATGATGAACTGATAGAAGAGCCCTATATCAATGAACCAATTATGACGCAAGGCGATATTGATTATCCCTTCACCGTGCCTGAGGGAAGCTATTTTGTAATGGGTGATAACCGAAACGCCAGCTCGGACAGTCGACGGGAATCCATCGGGCCAATTGCAAAAAAGAATTTATACGGAAAGGTCATCTTCCGTTTATATCCCTTTGACGGATTCGGACCGATTTCTTAAAGGAAGGAACAAATAATTATGAATATTCAATGGTACCCTGGACATATGACCAAAACACGTCGTATGATGGAAGAAACCATTTCACTGGTAGATATCGTGATTGAGCTGGTGGATGCCCGCATCCCCTATAGCAGCAAAAACCCCGATTTGGACACATTGGCAAAAAATAAGCATCGTATTATTCTTTTAAATAAATGTGACTTAGCTGACGACAGAGCCACTGCAATTTGGACTGATTATTTTGAAAAGCAAGGCTTTCGTGTGATTCAAATGAATTCCCTGAAAGGAACAGGAATGAATCAAGTTACCGATGCAGCAAGAAGCCTGATGCAAGAAAAAATAGAAAAATTGAAGGCAAGAGGTCGTATTAATGTGCCCATTCGCAGTATGATTGCAGGTATTCCCAATGTTGGAAAATCTACATTCATAAATAAATATGTGGGAAAAGCAATGACGAAAACGGGAGATAAACCCGGTGTAACACGAGGAAAGCAGTGGATTAAACTGAAAAAAGATTTTGAGCTATTAGATACACCCGGTATTTTATGGCCAAAATTTGAGGATCAAGAAGTAGGCTTAAAGCTTGCCTTTACCGGTGCAATTAATGATGATATCTTGGATGCAGAAACCTTAGCCATATCCTTTATTGACCATCTCCTTTTGCGCAATGCAGATGCCATCAGAAAACGCTATCAAATTGCCTTTGATACAGCTACGGAACCTCATGAGATACTCAGGCAAATTGCAGAAGCAAGAAGCTTTAAACTGAAAGGTGGCGAACCTGATTTGGCGCGTACCGCAAAAATTCTGTTAGATGAATTTAGAGGTGGCAAGCTTGGACGCATTACCCTAGAACTGCCAGAGGACATCACTGAAATGTTGGAATCAAAAGCAGAAAGAGAAGCATCTAAAGCAGTGGAAGATAAAGTGCGTAAGCAAAAATTCAAGGGAAAAGAAACAAAATAAAAAAGCTCCTATTGTAAGGCTTATTTTGCCAAACAATAGGGCTTATTTTTTTGCTTAAACTTGTTTTTACGAAGCTTTTATTTTTCATTTAAAAGAACAACAATATTCTGAATCACTTGAGCGGTAAAACCCCAAATGGTATGCCCCTTATATTCATAAAAAAGCTCAGGAATGTAGCATTTACTAAAAGGATACTCCTGCCCACCTTGAATGCGGTGATACGGAAAGTTATCCAGCTTTACCGATTCCCAAACCATATCATGGATTTCTGGTGGTGTCTCCATGAAAAAGGAAATAGGTACAGTGAAAATTTCAGCCACTTCATCTGGATTTGGTTGAGAGTTGCGCAACACATCATAGCATACATAACCCAGAAAAGGCTGAATGACACCACGATACATGGTAAGCATATAATCGCTTTTTCCCAAAATAGAAATCTCACTTTGAGGGATGCCCAGCTCCTCCTCTGTTTCTCTCAATGCTGTTTGTTCCAATCTTTCATCCACTTCATGGTGCCCACCGGGAAAGCAGATATCTCCGGGTTGGCGTACACCGGGCGCACGTTTATTCAAAACAAAACATAATTCACCGTTTTTTTCAGTAATCAAAGCTAAAATTGCATAACGCTGAAGCTTAAATATGGGTTCTGCTTTATGCTCTTTAAAAATATGTGAAATTTTTTGAATATCCAATTTCTGTTCCGACATAGAGTCAATCCTTTCTTAGCTTTATAAATGACGCAGCTTTCCGCCGCCTTTCATCTTCAATTTCCGCATAATGCTTTCTGGTCGTATTTACATCAGCATGCCCTAAGGTGTCAGCCACCAAATAGATATCCCCTGTTTCCTGATAAAGATTGGTACCAAAGGTACTGCGCAATTTATGGGGAGAAATTTTTTTCATTGTAACACCCAGCGCATATTTTTTCACTAAATTTTGTACTGCTCGCACAGTAATCCGCTTCCCTTGTGAAGATAGAAACAATGCATCCTCATTTTCTTCTTTTGTTATTGCATTCTTTCTCTCTTCCAGATATTCTTGCAGTGCCATTTGTACCTCATCTCCGAAATAGAGGAAAACTTCATTTCCACCTTTGCGAATAATTTTAATGGCATTGTTGTTAAAATCTATATCTTTTATATTTATGCCGACACATTCAGAAACGCGCATCCCTGTTCCTAAAAGTAGTGTTGTTATGGCTAAATCTCTTTTTTTTGAGCGCTCATGATAAGCCTTTTGATGATCGGATAGTTTCCCCCCCGATTCCACAGCATCCAAAAAATCCGCCATTTCATTCACATCCAGACGAACAATTTGTTTGTCATGAATTTTAGGGGTCTCTACAATTGTGGCAGGATTTGCTGCTACCTTTTTCTTCTTATAAAAATATTTGAACATGGAACGAATGGCCGCCAATTTCCGAGACTTTCCCTTTTCATCGTTGTGCAGCTCCGCCCCATTTTCAGGATTTTCATAATCAGGCCTGATATAATAAGATAGATACTCCATAAAGCAATCAATATCATCCGAGGTAATTTCATTCAAACTTTCCACTGTAAGCTTTCCTTGCTCTATTCCCCCCAAGGTGCCATGCTCCTCAAAAAGATAGCGAAAGAAGATACGTAAATCATAGGCATATCCTAAGCGTGTTTTTGTTGATGTGGTTTGAGCAATTCCACGGAAAAATTCCGCCAGAAAAGGTGGCAGCTCTTTTTGAATCTCCCGTAAGCGTATGGTTTCAATATTTTTTAAATTCTCATGATATGTCGACATGGATTATATCTCCCCATTCCATCCCTTTAAATTGGAACGCTTGATGGCACCAAATACTTTTTCCTGAAGATTATCATAGTTTTTAGAAAGCTCCACCAAAAGTTCCTTTGTTTCCTGTCGCTTTGTATTTCCATCTGCAAGGCAAGGATTTTTCACAATGTTAATCTGATTCTTCACAACAAAGCTCTTTGCCTCCCCTTCCGGAACATACATCAAAGGACGAATGGAATATAGCTTCTTTCTGTCCAAATAGCTTACAGGAGCAAAGCAGTTTATTCTGCCTTCATAAAATAAAGACATAAAAAAAGTTTCCACCACATCATCCTTATTATGCCCTAATGCCACCTTATTACAGCCCAGTTTCTCCGCTGCATCATTTAATGCACCTTTGCGCATTTTGGCACATAGAGAGCATGGATTGGGCTCTTTTCTTTCATGGAAAACAATTTGACCAATATCCGTTTTTACAACGGTATAGTGCACACCTATTTTGTCACACAATTCCTGAATATCATCATACACTGCTCCAGGAAGCCCTAGGGAAACGGTAATCGCCTCTATCTCAAAATGCTTGGGATAAAACCGTTGTAAGTGCTTTAAGGCTAGCAACAAGCAGATACTATCTTTCCCACCGGAAACCCCAATGGCAATCTTGTCACCCTCATCAATCATATTGTAATCATCTACGGCACGACGCACGTAGCTAAGTAATTTTTGCAGTTTCATAAAGAAATTCTCCTCTTTCGATTTATGCTTGTTCATAATTATATCATAAAAGCGTAGAAAATTGGCAATAAACAGAGAAAACTCTAACAAGTATTAGCGGGCTTCTCTGT
>NZ_JANGAD010000011.1 GCF_024461735.1 Anaerotignum propionicum | reverse complement strand
AATGCTGTGACCATCGCCAATGCAACACTAACAGTAGAAGGCAGTGTAACAGTAAACAACGCTGTGACCATCGCCAACACAACATTAACAGTAGAAGGCAGTGTAACAGTAAATAACTCTATTACCATCGCCAACACAACGTTAACAGTAGAAGGCAGTGTAACAGTAAATAACTCTATAACCATCGCCAACACAACATTAACAGTAGATGGTAACGTAACCATTTCCAATACGACACTAACTGTTCTAATTTCGGGACAAACATTTACCTCCAGTACCGATAGTTTGACCGGTGTTACCGGAGCAGGAACTGTATTTACTGCAACTAATATCTCTACTCTTACTACAGCTTCCATGTTTATTGATAACATTGGTGCCAATCCAATCACCGTTTCTTTACAGCTCAGCCCTGATGGAACCACATATTTTGATGATTCAAGTTTTACAAACCAAGTCATTGCAGGTGGGTCACAAACAATTATCGCTATAGGAAAATTTGCACAATTTGCTCAGTTAACCTATGATGCAGGTGCATCAACTGCAACCTTTAATGCTTACTATAACGGTCAGGCATAAGGTGAATTTAGTTAATAATTGATAGGGCATCTTAAAGTCGCAGTGCACACGCGCTGCGGCTTTTCATATGATGTAGTATGGTTAAGGAGGTATTGTTATATGAAAATAAGCCTTTGTATGATTGTAAAAAATGAAGAAAAATATATTGCACAGTGTCTAAAGAGTGTGGCTTTATTGGTCGATGAAATCATTATTGTTGATACAGGTTCAACAGATAATACCATTACAATAGCCAACGAATATCAAGCTAAGATTTTTCAGCATCCTTGGGAGAATGACTTTGGCAAGGCAAGAAATTATTCCCTAGCACAAGCAACTGGTGATTGGATTCTGGTTTTGGATGCAGATGAATCATTATACATTGAAGACATTCAAAAATTAAAAGATATATTACAACGAACAAAAGCAAATGGAATCGGTTTGAAATTTCATAATTTTATTGATGAGGGTTCTGAAGAAAATTACAATACCCATATGGGGGTCAGGATATTTAAAAATCATTATTTTCATTATCAGGGGGCAATTCATGAACAGCTCCTGCCCATAAATAACACAATAGCCATAGATATTGAAACGACTGATGTAAGAGTGCGTCACTTTGGTTATTTAAAATCCAATTCAGGCAAAAAGAAACGGGAAAGGAATATACCCATTATCCAAAAGCTTTTGGATAAAAATCCCCAAGATTCCTTCCAGCTTTTTAATATGGGAAATGAATATATGAGTGATGATGACTATAACAAAGCCTTATTTTATTTTGAAAAGGCATATGAAAATAAAGACGTAACCCTTGCTTATTGTCCCCATTTAATATTTAGAAGGGCAATTTGCTTAAATTATTTAAAAAGGAATGAGGAAAGCCTGGCGATATTGGGCGAGGGGATTATGCTTTACCCTAAATGTATAGATTATGAATATTTAAGAGGGAGAATTTATAAATCCCACAAGAAATATACTTTGGCAATCGAAAGCTTCGAAAAATGTATTTCCAGTGGAGCTGCTCCTCTTAATTTAACTTTTTTAAGCGACACGGAAGGGTTCCGTTCTTTTGTAGAGCTAGGGCATATATACTTTTTGCAAGATGATTATCCCAAGGCGCTCTCATATTATTTAAAAGCCCTAGGATTAAAAAATAATCACTATGAACTTCTCTATAAGAGTGGAGAGCTTTTAAATAAAATGCACCCGGATAAAGCAATTGTTGGTGCAAGCCTAGAAAAATTATTTGCTGATGGATATTATATTAATAATGTATTGGTTATCGTAGATGTATTGTTAAAAGAGAGACTATACCCTCAGGCGGCAGAGTATTTTAAGAGAATTGAAAATCAAAATGTATTTATTGAGGATATTCAGTATCTTAAAGGAAGGTTATTATTTTATCAGAAAGATTATGAAAATGCATTTGATGCGTTTATAAATGTATTAAAGTCAGAAAACCACATGCACTTGTTGCCGGAAGTCCAAGTAAGGTCGTTGGAATATGCAGTTATTTGTTATCTGGCTTCCAAACAAAATGATCAATTACAGCGCTTATCCCCTTTAATTGAAGGGATGAAGGATGAAGAGAGAAAACAGGTATTTCTCGCTTTTATGAATAAAACAGAGGTGATTTTTGCTTCAAGTGCAAAGCCGGGGATTTATCGTATTTTATCTGAAATATTGCAAATTTCAGAATTTGAATTGTTTGAACAAAGTCTATCTATTTTAAATCAAATTGATAGCAATGAGGTGCTATTGGATTTGGCAAATATATATTATATCAATGGTTATAAGGAAATGGCGTTGAAGAACATTATGCGTTCTGTAAAAGAATTAGATGTTCTCAATGCCAATGCAGTTCAAATTCTAAATAAGGAATTTCTTTTGCCCGAATAATATCATGTTTATTAATTATGCGCAGGAATTGAAGGTTGAATATATCTCTTTAGAGGAAAGTAAGAAAAACTTTGTACAATCTAACATGCAAGGGCAATGATTAACAAATAAAAAAAGCTCTAGAAGAGAATTCGTCTCTTCTAGGGCTTTTTTATAGAATGATAAGTTATATTTTTTTTTCAATACAAAGCAGAAAGTCTTTAGTAATAAGCCTTGGCAGTATTGCCTCTTGATCAAAGGTTACAGCAGGACTCTTATGCATTTCGTCTAAAATGGTTAAGATTTCCATGGTTGCAGGCTCTTGGAGTAACATAATTGGTTTTATAGTGGCACCTAGTTTAATGAGATAATTATAGAAGCTTTCCAATGGGATACAGGAGCAAGACTCTTCAGAAGTAGCTCCTTTCAGGCATCCAAGAGAATACAGCAAGTTGTTTTGGTTTAAAGTATTCCTCAATTTTAACAATAATGTTCCATTGGATTTTAACAGACTGTAAAGGCGTTTTGCCAGAAGGTTTGGTTTGTCATAGGTATTGATAGGTTCACCTAATATGATATAGTCATAGCTTTCTTTTTCATAATAATCATACAGATAGTCGATTTTATCACAATTTACTTGGGTACATACTGTTTGTAGGTCAATAAAATATTCTGCTTTCGTTGTAAATGCATGAGATGTGGTTTTAATGATACCATATTTTCTTAATTGATTGCGAACATCTAAAATGGGCGTGCCACAGCGGGTGTCAATCCCTAAAATATTAGGGGTCCATTCATTTTTATTGGGATTTTCCAAAAGGGAAGCTAAGCCTATTTCATAGTTACGAACATCATCCCATGCATCAAGACCATAATATTTTTCTGCGAAATTTTTTCGACCCTGTTCAATAGAATTTCTCATTTTCATGGCGTCTTCAGGAGTTGTGTTATAGATATGGTTATGATGCACCCATGTATCCTTGCAAAGAATGGTTTTATATCCTGCCCGATTTAAGCGTCTTGCCATGTCATCATCTGCAAAGTCATGGAAGAACCCGTAATCAAAGCCACCCACGATATCAATGCACTCCTTTTTGTAAAAAAAGATTGCCGGCATCAGGGCTAGTCTTTCTTCCCATTTGAGGGGGTCAGAAATGTTATATGCTTCTGCCACATGATTCATTTCCTCTAAGGAGTTAAAGCTCAATTCGACTTGCTGTAAATTAGATATATTAGAAGAAACAGGGGAAACCCACCCAATGTTATCTGAAGATTTGATGCAAGTTAACAAATTTTTAATAGCATTTTTCGGGACAATCACATCATTGGAAACAATAGCGCAATATTTGCTTTTTAAATTTTGCATTGCTACCAAAAAAGAATAATTGGCATTGATATTTTTTGTAATGCGAAGCATGGTTTTATTAGGATGGTTTACGCTTTTGTAATACTCCATGACCTCGGGCTGAGAGCCGCTGTCAATTAAAATCAATTGATAAGGAATATCCGTATTTTTCATTAAATTTTCAATGCATACCTTGGTTTTTTCCAAGCGATTGTAGGAAATAACTGCGATAGAGAGTTCATTTTCGCAATTTTGTGTAAAGGAATCAGCGGCATTGCCCCTTGATTGAAAAATGGAGGTTGCTTCAATGGGAGGAAGGGCGTGATCTGTATTGATTTCAAAATAGTTATCCATTTGAATTACTCCTTATTCATATCAATAATCATTTCCTTGACAGTTGGTATATCCAATTTTGAGCACAAGCTTTTTGTAGTGCGCAGAGTTCGATCGATTTTCTCAGGTTGTGTTTTGGTTATTTGTAGATTAAGAGAAAAGATATCATTGAAATACTGTAATAGTTGGTATTTGCTCACATCATCAGCGGCAAAAACATGAAAAAGCTGGGGTTCATATAAGTCTTCGAGTATGATTTTTTCACATATTTTTGCATACCATTTTGTGGTGAGGCCATTCCAAAGGTGAGAAGCATAACCATCTATTTTCTTTCCGGCTTGAGATTGTGCCCAGGAGAAAAGGCTGACAAAATTATGGGTTTCTTGCCCCACTATGCTAGTCCTTAAAACCATTCCGCTGGAAAAACACTCCCCTAAGGATTTGCTTTTGCCATAAAAATCCGTGGCGTCCTGAGGAGAGGCTTCAACATACTTTCCATCTTTTCCTGAATAAACACAATCGGTGGTTATGTGAATCAGCCTTATCCCATTGCTATCACAGTAACGAGCCAATTCCAATGGAAATAGGGAGTTGATTTTGAGTGAAACCACGGGGTTACTATCAATAAAAGGCGTGATAATTCCAATGCAATTTATAATGTAATCAATATTATTTGGAAGGGAATCCACGCTGTCCGTAAGGGCATCAAAATAGATTCCATCGGAAATCTGACCCAATTTGGTTCGATACGTTGGAATTGTTATAAAGCTAGGATTTTTTTTAAAGTGATTATACACTGCACTGCCTAGCATGCCTGTTGCACCTAAAATAAGAATTCTTTTTTTCATTTTCCATCCCTCCAAGTTGAAAGTTCATTCTGAATAAAATCAAGTTTGAGAAGTTTCTCTTTAATTTCGGGGATGGACAGCATGTTGGTATTACTGGAGGTATATTCTTCAGCCAACAAAGTCTTTTTGTTACCCAAAGTTAGATATTTTTCATAATTCAAATTGCGATTATCCATTGTTATTTTAAAGTAGTTTTCTAACTCAATGGAACGTGCCATTTCTTCTCTAGTGACCAAAGTTTCAAATAGTTTTTCACCATGCCGTGCGCCAATGGTTAAGATTTCGTTTGGTGCATGAAAAAGTTCTTTCAAAGCTTGTGCCAAATCCAAAATAGTGGATGCGGGTGCTTTTTGCACAAAAAGATCACCTTGCTGAGCATGATGAAAAGCAAATAGAACAAGATCAACAGCTTCCTCGAGGGACATTAAAAACCGTGTCATTTTGGGGTCGGTAACTGTGATTGGCTGACCTGATTTGATCTGCTCTATGAATAGGGGAATAACAGAGCCTCTGGATGCCATTACATTGCCATACCTTGTACAGCACAGAGTGGTTTCTTCAAGGCCAACGGTTCTGGATTTTGCGGCTACTATTTTCTCCATCATTGCCTTGGAGATACCCATTGCATTAATGGGATATGCCGCTTTATCGGTAGATAAGCAGATTACTTTTTTTACTCCTTGCACAATGGCGCTGGATAAAACGTTTTCTGTGCCTAAAATATTGGTTTTTACAGCCTCTAAAGGGAAAAATTCGCAGGAAGGAACTTGTTTTAATGCAGAGGCATGAAATACATAATCTACACCCCGCATGGCATTTTCTACACTATGAATATCTCGAACATCACCAATATAAAACTTTAATTTATCATTTTTATATAATTTTCGCATATCATCTTGTTTTTTTTCATCTCTAGAAAAAATGCGAATTTCTTTTATTTCATCATTAAGCAGAAATCTTTTGGCGACAATATTACCAAAAGAACCAGTTCCACCGGTAATGAGCAATACCTTGTCATCAAAATTTTCAGACATACTAATCACTCTCCAAAATAGATTCTTAGTAAGTATAGTATGAAAACATTTTTCTTTTGTGAGCGGTGTTAAGATGGGCGGGAGGTTATTATTGATAACTGAAAAAATGAGAGAAACTTGTATTAGTAGAGTCCCTTTGAATTTCGCATATATCTAAAGCTGTGGGAAACAATAGGCTCAGGAGGTGTTATATAATGGCAGCACGTAAATCGATAATCACTTTTGGGATGGTGGCAATTCCTATATCAATGCTCACAGCCACCCAAGACAACGACATACATTTTAATCAATTGCATAAGGAAGATAATAGTCGAATTCGTTATAAAAAAACATGTGCCCATTGTGGTAAAGAAATTTCTACAAATGACATTGTAAAAGGTTATGAGTATGATAAAGATAAATATGTTGTAATCACAGATGAGGAAATCGAAAAAATAAAGACAGAAAAGGAAAAATCTATTCAGATTTTGCATTTTGCACAGTTAAATCAAATTTCTCCTGTGTACTATGAAAAAACCTATCAGGCTGCACCGGAGCCAGGTGGTGAAAAGGCGTTTGAGCTGCTAAGAGCGGCATTGATGAGTGAACAAAAGATTGCTATTGGCAAAACGGTTATTGGAACTAAGGATACACTGATGGCAATTATTCCAAGAGAGGATGGAATTCTAATTTCCACTATGTTTTATGCTGATGAAATAAAGGAAATGCAGAAACAGTACAACAAGCCGGAGGTTTCGGAACAAGAATTAAACATGGCAAAAACATTAATTAGCTCTATGGATACACCATTTGAGTCTTCTAAATATAAAGATGAATACCAAGAGAGACTGCGTGAGTTAATAGAGGTGAAAATTTCTGGGAAGGAAATTGTGGCATCAGAGCCTGAGGGGGCTGCAAAAGTTATCGACCTTATGGAAGCCCTCAAAGCCAGTGTTGAAAAGGCAAAAAGTGATAAGGAATCGGCATAAATATGGATGTGAAGCTTAAGGAATATCAAGAAAAAAGAAACTTTGAGAACACTTTAGAGCCAAAGGGAACAGAAGTAAATAACGAAGAATCCCTGAATTTTGTAGTACAACACCATATGGCACGAAGGGATCATTACGATTTTCGCTTGGAGTGGGCAGGTGTTCTTTTGAGCTGGGCAGTACCCAAAGGACCATCCTATGATACCCGGGAAAAACGACTTGCTGTACACGTGGAAGACCACCCTTTAGACTATAGAAATTTTGAGGGAACAATTCCAAAAGGTGAATACGGTGGGGGCATTGTTATGCTTTGGGACGAGGGCTTTTGGGAGCCTTACGGAAATGTAGAGGAAGGTCTTCGAAAAGGGGAGCTTAAGTTCACTTTGCAAGGAAGGCGAATGAAGGGGAAGTGGGCATTGATTCGCTTGAAAGGGAAACCGGGTGATACAAAGGATAATTGGTTATTGCTCAAAGAAAAGGATGAATATGCCAAGCCTACCGATGGAACATCAGAGTTTATCACAAGCATTCGTACGGGACGTACCATGGAGGAAATTGGACAAGGTGAAATGAAGAAATTCACGGTGAATCCCTTTGATCAGGTTGATGTACAGCTGGCGAAGCTAGTGAATCAGGTTCCCATTGAGGATGACTGGATTTACGAAATGAAATATGATGGATATAGAATTGTTGCATTTATAGAAGGTAATCAAGTCCGTCTAGTAACAAGGAATGGCAATGACTATCAAAAACGATTCTATGATATTGCATCATCCTTAATAAACTGGGCGGGAGGCAGGTCAATGGTTCTGGATGGTGAAATGGTTATAACGGATGCATCTGGAAAAACCGACTTTCAGGCTTTGCAAAACTATTTGAAGAATGGGAAATCTGAAAAACTAACTTATATTGTTTTTGACCTACTTGCATTAGATGGAGAAGATTTACGAAAGCATACTGTTATGCAACGCAAAGAAATCCTTGAGACATTAATAAAGGATGCACCTTCCAATCTTTATTATAGCCGTTATATCAGGGGGATGGGGAAAGAAAGTTTCGCCGCCGCTTGTGAGGCTGGCATGGAGGGTATTGTTGGGAAAAAAGTCGATTCCATCTACAGTGGAAGTAGAAATGGTGATTGGATTAAGTTGAAATGTGAAAAAAGACAGGAGTTTGTGATTGGTGGGTATACACGAACAGATAAAAAAACAAGAGGAGTTAGTGCTCTTCTCCTAGGCGTTTATGAAGGTGAAAGTCTTATTTATGCCGGACGAGCAGGTACGGGAATGAGTGATAAGGAAATGCGGGAGCTGGAAGAAGAATTTAGCCATATTAGAAGACCGGATTCCCCCTTTCAATCTTCCCCAAAACCTAGAACACAGGAGGAAGTCACTTGGCTTGAACCCTTGCTGATAGCTGAAGTTAAATTTGCAGAGTGGACAAAAGAAAATTTATTAAGACAAGCAAGTTTTCAGGGAATACGTACAGATAAAACCCCAAAAGAGGTAAAAAGAGAAAAATCAGAAAATGGAATAGCCCCTGAAATTGAAGAGGAAGGAGCGGGACAGATGGAAGGAAAGAACAGCGTTATCATTGGTGGTGTTAAAATTTCAAATCCGAATAAGGTATTATACGACCAACTTATGATTACGAAAGCAGATGTTGTGAGTTATTACGAAAAAGTTTTGCCCCGTATGCTGCCCTACGTAAGCCATAGAATTTTAACGACATTGCGTTGTCCCAAGGGTGTTTCTCAAACATGTTTTTATAAAAAGCATCCAACAACAGAGAGTAAAGGCATTGTTAATGTCCCCATTACCAATGGAAAAGGGGAAACGGAAGAATATTTTTATGTAGAGAGTGGGTTTGGAATTTTATCTGAGGTTCAAATGGGAACATTGGAATTTCATACTTGGGGAAGCTCCATAGAAACCCTAGAAAAGCCTGATATGATGGTGTTTGATTTGGATCCCGATGAGGATATGGAATTGGGGCAGGTGCGTCAAGGGGTACTGGATGTTAAAAGCATCCTAAACGAGCTTTCTTTAGATGCATATCTTAAGACAAGTGGCGGAAAGGGCTATCATGTGGTTGTGCCTTTGAAACCTAGTGTTAGTTGGGATACCTTTCATGATTTTGCAAAGGGAGTAGCTGTAGTGATGGAACAAAAATGGCCAGAGCGTTATACAAGCAATGTTAGAAGGGCGAATCGAAAGGGAAAAATATTTATTGACTGGATTCGAAACGGTAGAGGTGCTACCAGCGTAGCTCCCTATTCTTTAAGAGGAAGACAGGGCGCAAAGGTGTCTATGCCCATCTCATGGCAGGAGCTGCATACTATTGCTCCCGATGGCATTGATATGAAACAGGCGATCTTGAGGATTGGGGGGGAAGATCCTTGGCAAGGTTATTTTGAAAATCAACAGATGCTAAAGTCATAAGTATATTCGATTTTTTTCTATGAATGGAATGTTTCGTAAACTAAATCGTAAATGGGTAAGCTTCCTTTACAGAATGCTAAGGCGAGTTGGTTTTGTGACAGATTTCCTTATAGGATATTGCAATCATCTATTTTGGCTGTGGAAAAATCTCTACAGCTTTTTCATTGCAAACAATCTGAGCTTCCACTGAATTCGAATAAAGAAAAGTTCTGGAACAATTAATTTTGATAAAACATTAAGGTCTTGTTATTAATGAAAGAAGAAAAATCATTGCGCTATTTCAATAAAAAGAGTATGATATGAAAAATTTGGAGATATGATGTTGATATAAAAGGAAGTGGTAAAAAGCAAATAGGAATTGTTTGAAACAGCATAGGATCAAGAGGTTAAGGGAGAGATAGCACATGAATATTATAGATTATGCAGAATCGCAAATGGAGGATTTTAAAACCACACCGTTCAATTTGGTGGATAGCCTGATTTTATCTCAATTTGTCTATATCCATTTCAATGAAGTTGTACCAGGAATTGCGGATAAACGAGCGCCGGTAAGAATTGGAGATTTACTCAAAGCGGAACAAATCCCCAAGATGTTGCATAATGTTAGAGATGCAAAAAGCAATCAGCGACTTTTGCTTGCCCTTGGTATGAGCCCAAGGTTTCGAGATATTAGAATGTGTTGTTATTCAGATAGCTTAGATGCAACCATGCAAAAGCAATTTGCGGCTGTTACTTACTTGCTTGATGATGAAACAGCTTATGTTGCCTATCGAGGTACAGATGCTACAATTGTAGGTTGGAAAGAAGACTTTAATATGGCTTTTATTACGCCTGTCCCTGCACAGCAAGAGGGGGTTTCTTACTTGAATGAGGTTGCTGAGCAGTTTCCCCATGCTTTCATGGTTGGTGGACATTCTAAAGGAGGCAACATTGCCGTTTATTCTGCCATGGAATGTCGCCAAGGGGTTCAGGCTCGTATTGTAGGTATTTACAGCCATGATGGCCCTGGATTTAGGGATGAAATATTTATGAGCGAAAAATATGAAAGAATTAAAACAAGGATACACAAAACTTTGCCCCAATCTTCGTTGGTCGGTATGCTTTTGCAACTACAGGAGGATTATGTTGTGGTTGAGAGCAACGAGTTTTGGATTATGCAGCATGATCCTTTTTCATGGGTCATCAATAATGGCGATTTTCAATACACCCAAGGTATTACAGAGGGAGCAGAGCAAATTAATAAGGTGATTAATCAATGGCTCTTATCGCTAGAAGATGAAAAGCGAGAGCTTTTTATATCAACACTGTATAAAGTAATTGAGTCCATGGGGGTTGAGAGTTTCAATGATTTTAACGATGAGTGGCATAAAAAGGTATTTACAGCTATGAGTAGTGTTAGGGGGATTGACCCAGAAACAAAGCGTTTTGTCTTTGAAACCATAATTTCACTTTTTACATTGTATGTTAAGAATTTACGATTTCTTTAAGGAGCACTAGAATTTGTTTTGATACAAAATGTTACATCAAAAATACAATCTTATTTTCTATTATCGGTGGTTAAACCTTTGACTTTCTTGAAAGATAACTTTTCTTCAGTTTTGAATAAGAGACTTCTAAAAATGGTAATAAAAAAAGATAAGACGGTGAGGGATAACCCAAGCCGTCCTAAGAATTATTTGCACATAAGGCATATGCCTTTTAAAGCCATCTGGGTGCTTTGCTTCAACAGTTCCTTATTATCGAAGGAAAGACTCCTTTAATAAGAGTAGGCAATCTTACTTAGATTTATTTGATCTTATCATTTATTATATCTACAATTTGCTGTAATGCACGCTTGGCCTCAGGAATGGGGAATACTGGGAATACATGATTCATTTTAGGATACTCAAAATAATGGATGTGAACATTTTCTTGTTCTGCCAATGCTTTTAATTTTCGGGCATCAGGTAAAAAGATTTCATGGGTACCGATAAACAATGTGATTTTACCAAGTCCACGGATAGGACCATTGATTGGGCTGATCAGATAATTATTTGTTGGTGTATTTCCAGCATAGAGTTTTCCCGAGGCAATCAAAAGCTTTAAATCAAGCATCGGTTCAACTTTCATCAATGATGGTATTTCAGGATGGTCTAAGTTTACATCCAACCATGGAGAAAGAAGAATGATATTGCCGGGCTGAGGGAGACGTTCCTTCAACAGTAATTGTGACAATGCCAAAGAAAGACCACCACCCGCCGAGTCACCCATAATTACAATATCCTTTGGAGATGCCTTTGTTAATAGATCTTTGTAAATTGGGAGAATGCTCTCGAAGGAATCCTGATACTGATGATTTGGAGCTTTGGGATAGATAGGAACTGTTATCGTTCCATTCAGCTTTTTGGTCAGTTTATCTAAAAAACGCCAATGCCAAAACAGCGGTTGTTCAGTATACCCACCACCAGGTATATATAAAATTTGTTTCTCTTTTGATTGAGAAAGAGACTTCATTAAATAAGCATCTATAGAATAAGAATTTAGTTTTATTATGTGATACTTTCGCTGTAATTTGGGTGGCAGGACATATGGGGATTCATTTTCTTTCCTCTTATGCGCCAAAAAGGTATCAGGATCAACCTCTTTTTTAAATAGTTTCAATATACGTTCAACAAAAAAACTTTGCCAACTTCCCATGAAATCAACCTCCTTGCATATTCATTTTACTTCTCTAAAAAACTAGTATTTCCTTGGATGTTTTTTATAATACCACCATCGTATGGCAATTTTCCATCTAAAGAAAGAAAACTACGTAATTTCTTAAAGAATGAACGTTTTTTATAGCATATTTAAAATTGTTCCAAGGACTATTTTTACTTGGAAAAACGCATACTGTCAATACCCTTTCTTGACAGATAAAAACAACTTGTATAATATTGGTTATGGTCATAAAAATTTTAGGGGATTTATTAACGTGAATAAGGAGAAGGGCATTTCTATGAAATCTATTTTATATAATGAAACTTTTACAAGAATATCAGAAGAAAAGCGTAATAAAATTTTACAAACTGCAACCAATGAATTTGCTGAACATGGTTTTGAAAGTGCAAACATAAATACCATAGCGAAAAAATCAGGGATTAGCATTGGGGCAATGTACTCTTATTTCAACAGCAAAGAAAATTTGTTCATAACCATCATACAATATGCCGTTGAAACGCTAAAATCCGTTTTAGATGAGATCATGTTAAGTGATCATGATTTGTTGTTTAAATTAGAGAAAATCATTCAAGCAATACAATTAAATTCAAGAGAAAATGTGCAATTAACAAAATTATATGGACAACTCACAGCTGAAAATAGATCGGATTTAATTTCACAAATTGTATCTGATATGGAAAGTGTTTCGGCTGATATCTATACTAAATTCTTGGAACAAGCGCAAAATGAAAAAATCATTAGGGATGACATAAATGTAAATTTATTTGCTTTCTTTTTAGATAATCTTTTTATCACATTACAATTTTCATATTCATGCGAATATTATAAAAAACGTATGAAAATCTTTGTGGGTGAAGATATCTTCGAAAATGATGATTTAGTTGCTGAGCAGCTTTTAGAGTTTATTAAGAGTGCGTTTTTATTTAATGTCTGACAGAAAAAAGTGATGTTTTCATACACTAATTTTTCTGAAAATCATAAAATCAAAATCATAATTCAAAGTATACGAGCATTATCTATATGAGCGATTAAAGCTGATTACATGAAAAAAGATTTTACAGATTTTAATTATTGCTGTTTTATTGTACAAAAAGATGGGAGTTAGATACTCAATTATCTTAATGTATTGAATTAGAATAGCATTTCGAGTATAACCATATGATTATAAATGGAAAAGAATTGATAAAACGTGTTAGATATTGCAAATGTACTCATGAAAAAAACACTTTGTTATATACAATACTAATGGGAAGCTATTGACATTTTATCCAAAAATGATATAATTTATCTATAAAACGAGCGAGCGCTCGCTCTAAAGCGTAGGAGGTATGTATTATGAACCAGAGCTATGCAATTTCAAAATATCCTGATGTAAAGAAAATTACGAAACAGCTTGATGATTTAATAAAAATGCCTATTTACACTATAACTCCGGAAGCACTGAAACGATATGAAACAGAATACTTCGAAAAAACCTGCGTTCACTCTAAAGAAATGATAGATAAAGCGAAAATCGTTATTCCCGGTGGGGTACAGCATAATCTAGCATTTAATCATCCTTTTCCCCTTGTGTTTACAAAAGCGGAAGGGTGTTACCTTTACGATATAGATGGTAACCGTTATTATGATTTTCTTCAGGCCGGCGGACCAACCGTTCTTGGCAGCAATCCACCGGAAATTAGGGAACAGGTGTTTAAACTTTTAAATGAGTGTGGGCCTTCAACTGGTCTTTTCCATGAGTATGAATACAAATTAGCAAAAAAAATTACGGAATCTATGCCATCAGTAGAAATGTTTCGAATGCTGGGTTCAGGAACAGAGGCTTGTATGGGTGCTATCCGTGTTGCTAGACTTGCCACAAAAAAGAAAAACATTATTAAGATGGGCGGCGCTTATCACGGTTGGAGTGATCAATTGGCATATGGCATACGTATTCCCGGTTCAAAGTGGACCCAGGCTCAAGGAGTTCCAAAGTTTATCTATAAATATACCCAAGAATTCTTCCCAAATAGACTGGATGATTTAGAAAGAAAATTGAGAATTAACCAGCTCCGAGGAGGAACAGCAGCTGTATTAATTGAACCAGTTGGTCCTGAAAGTGGAACCAGACCGGTGGATTTTGACTTCAATAAAGGTGTTGAGCGGTTGTGCAGGAAGTATGGTGCACTTCTGATATTTGATGAAGTGGTAACAGGATTCAGATTGGGTATGGCAGGGGCGCAGGGTTATTTTGGTGTTTCTCCGGACCTTACTATATTCGGAAAGGTTATTGCTGGTGGCTATCCAAGCGCAGGTGGCTTAGGGGGCAAAAAAGAAATCATGAAATATTTGTCTGCGGGAATCAGCGGGGAAGCAAAGCATAAAAAGGCTTTAGTAGGCGGCACAATGGCTGCAAATCCCCTTAGCTGTGTAGCAGGATACTATACCTTATGTGAGATAGAGAGAACAGATGCGGCAAGAAAGGCAGGGGAATTTGCAGATAAACTGATGATTGGTATCAATAACCTTATTAAAAAGTATCGCCTTCCTTTTGTTGCTTTTAATCAGGGCTCAATTTGCCATCTGGAAACTGCGGGAACCATGCATTTTTCCATTGACTGGTCAAGACCTTGGAGGATTCCAGAGGTTTTAAATCAAACATCTCTTCGTAAGCATGAGATGGAGCATGTAGGTGCCGCTTATATGGCGGAAGGGCTGGTTACCCTAGCTGGAAGCCGTCTTTATACCAGTGCTGCTTATACGGATGATATGCTTCCAGATATTTTGGAACGTTTCGAGCATGTATTTTCAAATATATCTCAAAAGATATAAGAGATGGGGTGGCTTTTATGGAATGTCAAGAAGCTAAGGAGTTCGTAGTTAAGGCTGGCATAGAACTTGTTAAATCTGAGCTTATCGCCCGTACATGGGGCAATGTGAGCTGTCGCATTGATGGTGAAACCTTCGTAATTACACCCAGTGGCAGAGAATATCTTTCCTTAACCCCAGATGAAATTGTCGAGGTGAAAATCAAAGATTTAAGCTATGAAGGTACCATCAAACCATCCTCGGAGAAAGGGATACACGCAGAGGTGTATCGGCTGTTTCCGGATGTTAATTTTGTGATACATACCCACCAAGAGAACGCCTCAGCCCTATCAGCAGTAGGGCTTGATGCTATCCCTTTGACTATCAATACTTCAGTATTTTCAAAAGAAATTCTTTGTGCCAAATATGCCCTCCCGGGAACAAAAACCCTTCGGAAAAATGTTTTGGAAGCATTAAAAAAGACAAAGTCCAAAGCAATTATTCTTAAGCATCATGGGGCATTGTGCTTTGGGGAGGATTACGAAAAAACCTTAAAGACGGCTCAGGAACTGGAAGAAATTTGCAAGAATTTCGTGGCTGATAAAAAAGGAAATCAAAAAATTACAAAAGAACAAAAACATGACCGCACCTTGACAAATTCTCAGTTGTTTGTGAAAAAAGAAGCTGTGTTGAACAGACAAGGTGGTTTTATGATTTATAATACAGATCCCGAAGTGATTCGCTATTCCAAGCTTATAAAATCCAAGCCACTAAAGCCATTCTTAGATGATTTTGCACAAATTGTAGGTATAAAGGCTAAGGTTGTAGAGAATAAAACAAAATCCGTTTCAAAAGCACTGCAGCATTCTTCAGCTGTATTTATTAAAGATTTTGGTGCTTTATGCTGGGGAAAAGATGAAAAGGACGCAACAGCAGTCAGTATGATATTGAGAAAAAATTGCAAAACATATTTTACTGCAAAACTCTTTGGCAAACCCACCCCCCTCAATATTCTAGAATGTGCTTTAATGAGATTTGTTTACTTAAAAAAGTATTCAAAGATGTCAGAAAAACCATACTAAGTAATGGGTGGATTTCAAGAAAAGCTTATACCGGTCTCTATAACAATGTTAGCGTTGAAGGCACTTTATCAAAAGGAGTATAAAACGAATGTCAACCTATGTAATTGCTTATGATGTAGGTACAACGGGCATTAAAACCTGTTTATTTGAGATATCAGGTGAAATTACACTGCTGGATAGCGCCATGGCAGGTTATGACTTGTTCGTTCTTGAGAATGGTGGCGTAGAGCAAGACCCCAAGCAGTGGTGGGCTGCCATGTGTCAGACCACAGCTCAGATTATGAAAAAATCAGATATACCCAAAGGATCAATTGCTGGAATTTCTTTCTGTGCCCAGATGCAGGCTTTGGTTTTAGTAGATAAACAAGGGGAACCTGTAAGGCGAGCCATGAGCTACATGGATAGTCGAGCTGAGGGGGAAATGAGAAAAGGGATGATGACGGGGTTGCGCATCTCAGGTTTAAATGCGTATAAGCTGATGCGTGCCGCCCAAATCAGCGGGGCGGCTCCTGCAAGTATTAAAGACCCTATTTGGAAGTATAAATGGGTGGAGAATCATGAACCACAAGTATTTGCTAAAGCATACAAGTGGTTGGATGTTAAAGATTTTCTTGTTTGCAAATCTTGCGGGAAATTTGTTATGTCTGAGGATAGTGCATTTGCCACTTTACTATATGACACAAGAAAAGGGAAAAGAAAATTCAGCGAAGAACTTTGCAAAATGCTGGGCGTGCAAATGAAACATCTTCCTAAGATTTGCAAAAGTACAGATCAAGTAGGTACCATTACGCCAAAAGCGGCAGGAGAGTTGGGATTGATGGCGGGTACCCCTGTGTTTTCCGGTGGAGGAGATGCCTCCCTCATTGGGGTGGGAGCAGGAGCGGTTACGGAGGGTACCACACATATTTATATGGGGACTTCCGGCTGGGTTTCCACGGTTGTGAGAAATCAAAAATTAGATATACAAAACATGATTGGTTCCATAGTTGGTGCGGATCCTCAGTACTTTAATTATTTCGCAGAGCTTGAAACTGCAGGGAAGTGTCTGGAATGGGTGAAAGATCACTTAGCTTTGGATGAAATCGGGCTTTTCTTGGAAAAGAAGAATATTTGGGATGACCCTGAAAGTATTTATGAAGGTTTATATGATTTTATGATGCATAGTGTGAAAGATGTGCCTGCCGGTAGTAATGGAGTTATTTTTACTCCATGGCTGCATGGAAACCGATGTCCCTTTGAAGATCATTACGCCCGAGGAATGTTTTTTAATATAAGTTTGGAAACGGGTAAAACCGAGATGATTCATTCTGTAATTGAGGGTGTTTGCTATCATTTGAGGTGGCAGCTTTCAGCAATTGATAAAACATTCAAAACATCACCGGTCATTCGGTTAGTTGGGGGTGGTGCCTTAGCTCCTCTTACCTGCCAGATATTAGCTAATATACTCAATCGTGAAATTGAGACGGTAAAGAATCCACAAAATATTGGGGCAGTAGGTGCAGCAGCAGTAATGGCTGTGGGGCTTGGTATTATTGATGATATAAAAGAGGTCAATCAGTTAATCACTAAAGATCAAAGTTACACACCTGACAAGAAAAGTGTAGCCGTTTATGACAAAATTTTTCCCGTATTTCAGTCCCTTTACAATAATAATAAAAAAGCATTTAAAAAACTAAACAAAGGGTAGATATAATAAGGTTTTAAAGTTTCCCAATGCCAAACATTACATAGACTTCTCTAATTATATCTATGATAAAGATCGGAGGACACCATGAATACCAAATCTCTCGTCGCACTCCAGCGTAAATATTTTGAAAGTGGAGCAACCCGTTCACTGGAATTTAGAATGAAAGCCCTAAAAAAGCTTCAACGAGCTATAATAAACAACGAAGCTTTTATTGAAGCGGCCATGAAATTGGATTTAAATAAAACACCATTTGAAACATATATGACGGAAACCGGTCTTGTTTTGGAGGAAATTCGATACCATATGAAACATCTTCCGAAGTGGATAAAAAATAAGAGGGTAAAAACACCATTGGCACAATTTCATGCAAAAAGTTTTGTTGCACCTGAGCCCTATGGCGTAACGCTCATTATGTCACCATGGAACTATCCCCTTCAACTCTGTTTGGTACCTCTTATTGGTGCAATATCAGGGGGGAATTGTGTAGTGATTAAACCATCGGCATATGCTCCTGAAACAAGCAAAGTAGTGAAAAAAATTATTAGTGAAACCTTTGCATCAGAGTATATTGCAGTGGTGGAAGGCGGCAGAGAGCAGAATCATACCCTTCTTGAAGAAACCTTTGATTATATATTTTTTACAGGCAGTGTAGAGGTGGGTAAGGTTGTTATGGCTGCTGCATCCAAAAACTTAACACCCGTAACCCTGGAGCTAGGGGGGAAAAGTCCGGTTATTGTAGATGAAACAGCAAACATTAAGCTAGCGGCAAAGCGGATTGCCTTTGGGAAGGTTTTAAATGCAGGGCAGACTTGTGTAGAGCCTGATTATTTATTCATACACAAAAGTGTCAGGGATAGATTTATTCAAGAATTTACCAAAGCCCTAAATGAATTTTTTCCTGATGGTGATCTGTCTGAAATGCCAACGATTATAAATGATAAGCATTTTCAGCGTATTACGCAGTTGATAAAAGGTGAAAAAGCAATCATCGGTGGTGGTTTTGATGAATCACGAAGATTTATTGAACCTACTGTACTAGTAGATATCAAACCTGATTCCCCCATTATGCAAGAGGAAATCTTCGGACCCATTCTGCCATTGATGACGTATACCGACTTGAACGATTGCATCCGCTTTATCCGTGGAAATCCCAAGCCCCTTGCATTCTATTTGTTTACCTCAAGCAAAGCCGTAGAACAAAAAATACTCAATTCATGCTCTTTTGGCGGAGGATGTATTAATGATACCATTATTCATATCGCAAATTCCCGCATGGGTTTTGGTGGAGTTGGATATTCTGGCATGGGTAGTTACCACGGCAAACTCAGTTTTGATACTTTTTCGCATTACAGGAGTATCGTGAAAAAATATACTTGGATTGATTTGCCAGTGCGCTATCATCCTTATAAGGATAGTAATTTCCGTTTGCTCCGCAAATTAATGAAATAATGGATAAACTCTAGTGATATTTAGGTAAGCGGTAATATATAAAGTTGAAGTGTGTAAATAGAAGTTAACACAAAAAGAGGCCTCATTCAGTATAACATTGAATGAGGCTTATATTTTTGCTCAAGTTCATTGTAATTATCGTTTCATGGGTATTCGGCTTTACGGTGAGAGAGGAAGCGTGTTTAGCTTTATAAATATATAGTACACTGATTAAAAATATTGACTTGGAAATTATTAGCGTAATATAATAAATAATAACGAGTGAGTGCTCATTCCATTTTCATTTGTTTTAAAGATCTTTGGAAAATCCGAGGCGTTCAATTTTCACAGAAACCAAAAGGATATAGTCAACACGGTTAATTCTCAAATCAACATTCTCTAGACGAAAGTTTTCATTTTCATACTACAAACTTGAGGAGGTATTACCATGGGAAATGACAGAAAAATATTACTACAAAATGGTTTTATCGTTGACGGAACGGGAGAAAAAGGGTGGATAGGTTCCCTTCTAATTTCAAATGGATATATTAAGGAAATAGCAGAAAGAGAAATGAACATAGATTGTGAAGTGGTTGACTGCACAGGAAAAGTGATTTCTCCCGGGTTTATAGATGTACATTCCCATAATGATTGGTTTCTTCCTCTTGATGATGTTGAAACATTTACAGATCCTTTTGTTCACCAGGGAATAACCACCTCTCTCTGTGGTAATTGTGGCTTTGGTGTGGCGGGTTTCAAGAAAAAGACAAAATACATAGATAAAGTGTGTAATAATCCATTTAAGGCTTCGGGGATTGAAATTAAGTGGTCTACTATGGGAGAGTATTTTGATATACTTTCGAAAAATGGCATCCCAATTAATTTAGCAAACCTAGTGGGCCATGGTACAACAAGGACTTCTATCAAAGGCTATTCTTCCTCTCCTATGACAAAAGATGAAATGAAAGAACTTCTAAAATTGCTTGGAAGAGCTATGGATGACGGCGCCAAAGGCGTATCCATAGGGCTGCAATATGAACCAGGGATATTCTCTACCATGGATGAACTTAGAATGGTAGCAAAGCTGGTGAAAAAGAAGAATAAAGTGCTGACATCCCACGCAAGAGCATCGTCAATTGTATCAGGAACTTATCCCATTAAGCCCTTTGGTAAGGCACATAATATTCTTGCTTTGAAGGATATGATTAATTTGGCAAAAGAAACAGGGGTAAAACTTCAATTCTCCCATCTTATATTTGTGGGAGAAAAAACTTGGAATACTTTTGAAGAGACAATGAAGCTGATAGACAAGGCGATTCTGGATGGAGTTGATATAAAATTTGACATTTATCCATACACTTGCGGAGCCTCAATTCTCTCTGTTGTTTTCCCTGAATGGTTTATGGCAAAGATTCCAGGTGCTTTTGAGAATAAAGGGGATTTAACAAGACTTAAAATCGAGCTGGCAGCGATGAAAAAGATGGTGGGTTTTGGATATGAAGATATCCAGATTGCCTTTATTGATCATCCGGAACTGAAAGAATTCAACGGCAGATTTATTACAGATATAGCAGGGGAATTGAATCTTCCGTTATTTGAGACATTTATGCTTTTTGCAAAGCACAGTAACGGCAAATGCAGGGTAATGCAATATAAGTTTGGTAACCAAAATATCATTGAAGAGCTGATGAAGCACCCTGCTTCTATGTTTATGACGGATGCTTGGGTTGAACGGGAGGGCACCCAAAATCCTGCAAGTTTCGGAAGTTTTCCAAGGTTTTTGCAAATGGCAAATGAAAGGGATATCCTTCCCATTGAAACTGTAATTCACAAAATGACCAAAGCTGTGGCAGATAGATTTGATATTAAAGATCGAGGTGTTTTGAAAAAGGGTAATGCGGCAGACATCACTGTGTTTGATTGGAATGAGGTTCGTGATAACACAAGTTCTGCAAAAATGGATATGCCTCCAAGGGGAATTGAACATGTTTTTATGAATGGCTGCTGGGTATTAAGAGATGGAGAGCCTTATGAAAGGACTCGCGCCGGAGTCATTCTTAAGTAGAAACAAAAAATTAGAACAGGCTTGGGTTAAGGGGAAATTCTACTTAAACCAAGCCTGTTTTTTAATTGTAAATGAAAAGCATATGAGAAAATGTCCAGCTATTATGTATGGATGAGATTTAGGAAAAGGCATAAAGGCGTAAGCCTGATTGTAGAGTTTTCTACATACACAAGTGCTGATTGGGAGGTTTCTAAGGATAATGAAGTATAATCTGAAAATTGAGGTGGGAAACAAGCCACATGTATTTTATTAATAGCGAAAGGTTTTCCAACGAAGGGATTGTTATGTGATTTACAGATACAAATAACTAGACAGTTTTTTTCTGAGCTTATATAATACTATTAAATGGAAAATAATAGATAGAAACTCAATCTCAAAAAATGGGCCCAATTCTTTAAAAGTTACTTGCTTTTAATCATAAAGGGTGCCGTGTTTAATCAGGAAATGAGATGGAGGGAATTATCATCTTTATTGATTGCCCAAGAACTTTTTCTTGAAATGAGTCAAATAAATAATTTTATAATTTTACCTTACTCGAATTTTATGAATTAAGACAATATGGATTGTGATGATTTCCTTTTAAGGAAAATTGATTTGTCAAAATGTGCATTAAATATTATTTAATTTCGTTTGGAGTGTGTATGCATGGATATGGATTTTGTAAATTTAACAACGGAAAACCTAGCTAGTGAGCATTTATGCTGTATTATCCGTAGCAAAAAAAGCCATCCAGGTATTGATGCAAAGAAACAGTGGCTTTCTGAACGACTAAAAGAAGGACATGTCTTTCGGAAACTAAATGCAAAGGCTACTGTTTTTATCGAATATGCGCCTCTCGAAACTGCCTGGGTACCCATAATCGGTGAAAACTACTATTATCTTTATTGCTTATGGGTTACTGGTAGTTACAAAGGAGAAGGGTATGGGGAAATGCTGATGGAATATTGTTTGGCTGATGCCAAAGAAAAGGGCAAATCCGGTGTATGCATGCTTGGGGCAAAAAAACAAAAATCATGGCTTTCTGACCAATCATTTGCAAAGAGGTTTGGATTCGAGGTTGTTGATACAACAGAAAATGAGTATGATTTGCTTGCCC
Organism: Anaerotignum propionicum; assembly: GCF_024461735.1. Lineage (GTDB taxonomy): Bacteria > Bacillota > Clostridia > Lachnospirales > Anaerotignaceae > Chakrabartyella. Next base: position 44,036 of record NZ_JANGAD010000011.1, on the reverse strand, counting down.
TTTCTTTTGACGGGACAACACCCAAGTTTGCAGAGAGTGCTAAAAAACAAAATATTGAAACTAAAGAGTTGACCATTTATTATGATATGCAGTGTCCCTTTGTGTTTCAAACCATTGAAATGGTAAAACAGTATTGTGAAATACAGGAGGTTCCTGTCTCTATCATTCAGGTGGATACCTTGCAAAAGGCAAAGGAACTGCCATGTGTTTTCAATAATTGGGCAGTATTTTATAAAGGGAGTTTTGAGACAGTGAATTTGTTAGATGTAAACTATTTAAAGAGAATACTGAAAAAATAAGGATGGGCGTTGGCTTTTTCATAATTCCCTTTTTTGCAATACCCCTCGCAAATATTCATGTTGAGTATTGCTATAATTTGCATTGATTTCTTGCCTTAAAGCAATGAAAGGTTTTCGGCAATATATTTGTCTGCATCGATTTCTTTTTCTAAAATGGGGGTTAGACTCTCAACCTTATGAAGGAACTCTTCGTACCAAAGCTAGAAAGCGTCATTTGAATTGATAAATTATATTTCGCAGAAAGGATTCCAAGCAATAAATTGGAAAGGACTATAAATCCCCACCAAAGAATTCGGATTTTCTGGATTTTCTTTCTGTTTTTTTTAAAAATTGTATAACCTCTTTTCGAGATATTCTATATGATAATCTGATTCTTTCTATTTCTTGTAGTGGCTTTTGGATTCTTCGTTCTTTTCAAGCATCGTATCTAATTTGATTATAAAATTTCCTGAATTCTTCCTACTTGACCGTCGTCTAACATAACTTTGATACCATGGGGGTGGGTGGGACTATTCGTCAGTATTTTTTTTACCGTTCCTTCTGTTAGTTTTCCGGTCCTTTGATCAGCCTTCAAAACAATTTTAACTGTTGCACCAATTTTAACATTAGATCTATTTTGTCCGTTCATAGTTTCTCCTTGTATATTAAAATGTTAATGAAATTAATTTTGCCATCTCTTGTTTTACATTAACAATGATTATTTGACTATTGTTTTATTTTCTTATCAGAAAATGTTATTGTAATTGCAACACCCTCGGTGCATTCCAAATTCCATACTGTTTTTATTCGTTCCCCACATTACCCACATAGGGATTTCTTCATTTAAACTTATTTGAGTGGGCTTTGTAATTCGTTGGGATGCAATGGAAATAGAATTTTTTAATTCCATGCCGCCTCTATTAAGACCATATTTTATATAATCTCCTGTTTTATCAAATGTAAATATATCAACGCCTGTTTCTTTGAGATGAATGGCAAGCCTATTGTTCATATCTAATTGGCGTTCACTATTAGACACGCTTCCACCACTCACCCATTTTCCATCTTCGTATATCCTTTTGGGTTTCATTTGAAAATCTAGTTGGTTGTATTATCATTCCAGTTTGATTTTTCATAATGTCACTGCAAGATGGTAATAAAAATGCTACGATCAAAGCAAAGAAAAGCAATCTTTTTTTCATAAATACCACCATTCAGACCCTAAAAAGAATGGTCTTAATCACCTAATAATAATGATACATAGTGAGTATAGCATAATTTTCAATTTTTGCAAAATTTTGAGTTTGAGAAAATCATAGCAAGCAATTGACATTTCAAGGAAATTCCTCTGGTTGAATGTAAATGCCTATTTTGCTATAATATGGATTAATACAGAACAAGAATAGAATTTACACTTTCATTCATATGAATCCATTTTATAATAATAGGGGTATAACCATGGCAAACACGAAAATTCACAATACGAAAAGCTTATATTTTCCCCATAGAACAACCCAAGAAATAAACGAAATTTTGGAATATCCCCTTACAATTGTTGAGGCGCCCATGGGGTATGGAAAGACCACGGCTGTGAGAGAATGCCTTAAAAATTTTGATGGGGACATCAAATGGCAAAGAATTTATGATAGTCTAACCCACGGTTTCTGGGAAGGCTTTTGCAATATGGTTCGTGAGCTTGATGTTGAGTGTGCCAACAACCTTAGTCAATTGGGTTTTCCTGATGATGGTGTTTTATTGCATGAGGCGGTGGGCATCATGGAAGGAATTGCATTCTCTAATACCACAATCCTGGTGATTGATGATTATCACATTTGTGAATGTGTTGAAAGTGATGCCTTTATAAAATATCTGATTGAGCACCAAATACCAAATCTCAAGATTGTATTAATTGTAAGATTCATAAAATTTGAAACCCTTGAGGAATTGAAATTAAAGGGTTATCTAAAATACATAGCAAAGGAAACCTTTGAATTTGATGTAAAAGAGATTCAAGCTTATTATAAGCTATGTGGTATAAACTTAAAGGTGGCTCAAGCTGAACAACTGTATGGTTTGACGGAAGGCTGGATTAGTGCCATCTATCTGCTGTTGCTAAATTATTTGGAGGATGGCAGTTTTACCAGTACGGAAAATATATATAAATTATTGGAAAGCACATTATATAGTTCTTTTTCCCATGAGGTAAAGAGTTTTCTCAACGTAATTTGTTTTTTTGACTATTTCACGCTAGAACAGGCTAGCTTTGCTTGGCAGAAGGAGGGTGCAGATAGGCTCCTTTCGGAAATTATAGGCAAAAATGCTTTAATCCGATTTGATGAAAAGACAAAAATATATCATATCCACAGCCTTTTTATAAAACTGCTAAGAGAGAAGTTCCAATTCCTAGGCGAAACGGAAAAGAAGAATATTTATCAAAATATGGCTCTTTGGTATAGGAGCAAAGGAGACTATTTTTCAGCACTGAAATATTTTTATAAAATTAAAGACTTTGATATGCTGATGGAAGTGTTGGAGTCTGACCGAGGGGACTATGTTTTTCAAAACGGGAAGGACTTATTTATTAAATTTTTTGAGGAATGTCCCTTTGAGATTAGAGAAAAACACCCAGTAGCACTTTTGATTTACGTCATAAATTTATTTATGATCAATGAATTTGAACGGTTTGAAAAGGCATGTATTGAGCTTGCCATGGTGATTGAACAGTCAAAAAGCTTGGATGCCTCAAATCGCAAATTACTAATGGGTGAATTTCAGGTGCTTTTAAGTATTTCAAAATTTAATGATGTACCTCAAATGCTGGAGCATATGGAAATTGCAAATGAATTGCTGGAGCAGCCCATCCGTTTTTTTGATACAAAATTTGGTTGGACCTTTGGCTCACCCTCGGTATTATATATGTTCTATCGCAAAGCAGGCCGCTTGGAGCGGGAGCTAGGGGATGTAAAACAAGTATTGCCCCTTTATTGTAAAATAACATCCGGTCACGGAAGCGGCGGAGCCAGTGTGATGGAAGCAGAGTGGTACTTCAACCGAGGTGATTTTGTAAATGCAGAAATTTTGGCTCATAAGGGTTATTATAAAGCAGTTGAATATGGGCAATATGATATTATGCTTTCTACCTTGTTTTTACGAATGCGAATAGCCTTATTAAAAGGTGATACATTATTTGTTTACGATACTCTGGATAAGATGTATGAGGAAATGAAGCAGGAAAGACAATATGACCATATCCATACCATTGACCTTTGCAAGGGATTCCTGTTGGCTTTTTTGGAGAAAGAACCTCAAATTGCAAGCTGGATAGAAAATGGAGATTTTGAATCTAGTAAACTGTATTATCCGTCAAAGGCATTTTTGAATATTGTTTACGGCAGGGTACTGCTGATACAGAAGGAGTATTATAAATTGTTGGGGATTGCAGACCAATTTATAGGTGTTGCATCGGTATTTCCCAATGCCCTTGGAGAAATTTATACAAGGATTTATGTTGCCGCCGCTTATGAGAAAATATTTAGGCGTGAGGATGGGATAGCGTCTTTAAAAATTGCAATGGAGATGGCATTTCAAGATAAGATATATATTCCTTTTGTGGAAAACTGTGATTACATAAAACCGCTATTGTTATTGCTTAGGGAACAAGACTTTTTTCCGGAGGATATAAACCGCATTTTGGATATTTATCAACCCTATGAAGCGCAAATAGTTCTTAAAAGCGCTGAAACGTCATACGAAAATAAGCGAGAGCTCAGCCAGCGGGAAATGGAGATAGCCTTTTTGGCGGCGGAGGGTTTTACCAATAAAGAAATTGGAGAAAAGCTGTTTATATCTCAAAATACTGTAAAAACCATGTTGAAAAGAGTCTTTGAGAAATTGAATGTCAATTCGAGGGTTGTTTTGAAACAGCATTTTAAAGAAAAAAATAGATAATTTTCTAAATATTCACCCTATGGGGGACAGACGTCGTAAAAAATCCGTTATACAATTTATGTATGATGGATTTTTTGTTTTATGGAGGTGAAAATGTGAGTGGGATAAAAAAAGTAGTTCCCTTAGAGGATTACAAGCTTGAGGTTCAATTGGAAAATGGATGCAGTGTTGTGTTTGAAATGGAAAGCAGGCTAAAAACTTTGAGATTCGGAATTCTAATGGATGAAGAATTATTTAAAAAGGTAACTACAGATGGAGTCTGCATTTTCTGGGGAAATGAAGTTGAAATCTCCATTCATGAGTTATTTCAAATGGTTCAAAAGTGAAAATATTTTTGAAGGAAGGGATATAAAAATGAAAAAAAAGAAATTGCTATCTTGGGTTATGACTGTAGTCATGTTACTCAGTGTTACCCTTGGCACCCAAACGGCTTTTGCATTTCAGCCCACTATTTCATCAAGCTCAACCTTGTATGCAGGGGAGGACGGATTTGATAAGGTGGTGTTAACCCTTGAGAATGATACTTTTCTCTCAACAATTACAAAGGAAGACATATCAGTATCAATTGGAGGAATAGGGGGGAGCTTTGATTTTACACTGGATGATGAGACACATATTACCATTGAGAAAATAAAAAAGGATGTGGAATTGTTAGAGGCTGGTGATGAAGTTGAGATATTCATTAAAGACAGTGGGGTGGGGTCTAATACCATAAGCAATGTCTTATCTTTAGCAGTTCAGCCCACCAGAAATGTGAAGTTGGAAACGGAAAATCCCAAAATGGGAAAGGTGGGTGAGACATATTCTTACACTTTTACGGCAGAAGGCATTGTAAATATTGCTACTTTTAAACTTTTAGAAGGGGAGGTGCCGGATGGGCTAACATTGGGTGAATCTGGAAATTTGACCGGTACTCCTTCAAGAGCAGGTAGTTATACTTTTACAGTCAAGGCAACGGATGCTGATATAATCACCAAATCAGACACCCATGAATATACAATGATCATTGAGTCAGAAGGGGAGGCACCTATCATCAGCACGGACTCTGCGTTATATGAAGGAGAAGAAGATGAGGCTCCTATCATCAGCACAGACTCCGTTTTGTGTGAAGGGGAAGACGAAAATAATTATATGTCAGTATTCATCAACGTGGAAAATAATATTTTTAAAAACCAGCTATTAATACACTTTAGTGCTGAAGATAAGGAAGGCAATAATATTAATAATGGCTTTAGTTTAGGTAGCCGTTTAAAGAAACAGGTAAATCTAAACATATATAGCGTAGATGGAAACAGGTTAAAGGAAGGGGATAAGATATCCATTTATTTCGAAAGTGGTGCTTTTGAAAACACAACTAATAAATCAAATACCATTATACTTACTGTACAACCCACTAGGACTTTAGCATTAGATAAGTCGCCTATGGCTCCAGCAATAGAAGGAAAGTACTATATCCATCAATTCGAAGCTGCGGGGGGAACGGGGGAAAAAAGTTTTAAGGTAAGCAGAGGGGAATTGCCTAGGGGATTGAAACTGAGCAATTCAGGTGAGTTGAGGGGAATTGTTGGTGAAAAAGCAGGACAATTCACCTTTACAGTAATGGTAACAGACGATGCAACGCCTGCAACTACTGATAGCTATGAATATACTTTAATAGTAAAAGACGAAGAAACAGGGGGGGATTATTTACATATAGATGGCAGAATCATAAAATACGTTGGTAGAGAGAAAGATATTGCCATTCCGTCTGAAATTGATGGAAAGCCCATAACTGTCATCGGAAAGAATGCCTTTGAAGATTTTGATATAGAAAATATCATTGTACCAGATGGTATAGAAACGATAGAAAAACAAGCATTTGCGAGTTGTCCACAACTAAAAAGCGTTGTAATAGCCAAAAGTGTTAAATACATAGGTCAAGATGTTATTCGTTGTTCTGGGAATAATTTTATGAAGGTGATTTTTACGGGGAAGCCCCCTATGATGGATTACGATGCTTTTTGGGATTGTAATGAGAATTTTAAAATTTATTATCCCAGCAATGAAACGGGGTACGGCCCTAACTGGCAAGGCTATACTTGTATAGCCTATGATGCAACAGCTACATATAATGTTATTTATGATGGTAATGGAAATAGTGGTGGGGTGCTCCCTAAGGATAATAGAGAATATTATACAGGGGATTCCTTTACAGTACCCCTTTGTGATATAACAAAGTTAGAAAATAGATTTAATGGCTGGAATACGAAGGCAGATGGTACAGGAGAAAATTACGATTCGGGTGATATCGTTACAGTAGCTGCCGAGAATATAACCCTGTATGCTATGTGGGATAATAAAACATACACAATTACCAAGGATCCAACTTTGAAAAACGGTAGCATATCCATTTATGTAAATGGGAAAGAGGCTTCGCAAGCGGCGAAAAACGACAAAGTGAAAATTGTAGTGAGACCCAATCAGGGCTATCGCTATGAACCGATGACCCTTTGTTATTATATTAAAGAAACAGAAATCATCAATAGTATAGATGATTCTTTGATTATGCCTTTGGAACCTACAGAAACAGAATATGAATTTATAATGACTGACAATAATATAACTGTTGATGCCAATTTCGAGCCAGATACTACAAAGTACAGTAAAGTTAATATTGTTGACTATATCTTTATTAAAAGATATTATGGTTCTGGTGGGAATATCTTTATTTCCTCTTCCATAGATGGAAAGAAAGTTTTGGCATTGGTTGGAAGAGTATTTTATAATCAGTACAATTTAACAGGCGTATCTTTACCACAGGGGATTATACAAGTGGATGGACCTGTCTTTTATGGGTGTCATTCCTTGAGGGCAGTGGAACTGCCAGAAAGCTTGGAAGTTATAGAACGGTTTGCTTTTAAAAATTGCGGAAGTCTGGAAAGCATTCGAATTCCTAATATAGTTCATCGCCTTGGAATTGAGGTGTTTAGCCAATGCCCTATGCTTCGTCAAGTTTGCTTTGAAGGGGATGCACCTGAAGAGGTGTTGCAAAACACTTTTAAAGGTGCAAATCCAGACTTGGTGATTTACTACCGAGAGGGCGCTAAGGGATTTAACGTGGCACCATGGACAGATTTCACAACAAAGAGCTATAAGCATTTGGTGAAATATAAAGATAATGGAGCTGAAAGTGGAATTGTCCCTCGGGAGCATATTCTTATTGATGATAGTTTGATACAAATAAAAGAAAATAGCGGTGGATTGGTTAAATCGGGATATAAATTTGATGGCTGGAATACCAAAGCAGACGGAAGTGGCACAGATTACGCCGTGGGTGAATCCATGAAAGTCTCCGAGGATATGGTGCTCTATGCTAAATGGACGCCTAAAAGTAATGGCGGCGGCAGTTCCAGTGGCACAAAAATCCAGCCAACAGCGACAACGAAGGCAACTGGTTCAAGCAATGTAGAAGTAAAGGCTGATCAAAATGGTAAAGCCATAGTGGCGGAAAAACAGATTTTAGATGCTATGGCACAGGCTGAAAAAAACAGTGAAGGTGTTGTAACGATTACAGTAAATACGACAAAAGATATAAAATCGATAGAAACCAAAATTCCTGACACAGCAATTGCTTCGCTTGCAGAAAAAATGTCAAAAGGGATAGGTGTAGTTACACCTGTCGCAGAACTGAATTTTGACCAAGGAGCATTAAAGAGCATAAAGAATGGGGCAATAGGAGATTTAAAAATCTTGGTTGAAAGGGTTGAATCCAATACGCTGTCTCAAGAAGGGAGACAGTTGATTGGGAATAGACCCATCTATCGATTTAGCGTCACTAGGGGAGATAAAGTAATTTCCCAATTTGATGGAACGGTTACTGTATCCATTCCATATATACCTAGCGAAGATGAAGATGTAAATGCATTGGTGATTTATTCTATCAATGAAGACGGTAAGTTGGAAATGGTAAAGGACTGTGTATATGATGCAAAAACAGGGAGGATTATTTTCAAGACAAATCATTTCTCCCAATACGCCGTGGGGAACAATAAGGTTGTTTTTCATGATGTAACGGGTTGGTATAAGGATTCGGTGATGTATCTTGCATCCAGAAATATAATAAAAGGAAAAAACCAAGGTTACTTCATGCCAAATGACAATATAACTAGAGCTGAATTTGTTCAAATTTTAGCGAATATGTCAGGGGCTGATGTAAGTAAATATGGGTATTCTGCTTTTGGTGATGTAGGAGACAAAGATTGGTTTTTCCAAGCTGTTGCATGGGCAAAGGATAATGGCGTTGTAAGTGGAAGTGGCGGCGATTTTAAACCCAACGCTTACATTACCCGTGAGGAAATGGCGGTTATCATAGAGCGTTATGTAACAAAAGTAGCAAACAGACGCTTGGAGGTTATAGATAATTCCAATAAATTTGCTGACGAAGATGAAATCGCTGATTATGCAAAAACAGCCGTGGAGACAATGAAAAATTCAGGCATGATTGCCGGAAAAGAAAATCATACATTTGCGCCTAAAGAAAATGCCACAAGGGCAGAAGGGGCTAAGATGTTGTCCACAGTAATGCAACGTTTCATAAAAGATTAATATATATAACAAAAACAGGCTGACTCAAATATAATTTGGATCAGCCTGTTTTGCTGTGACGGGTAACAGCCTATCACAAAATGAAATAATAATAAATAGGTAGTTAGGAATTGTATAAAAATGCTTAAGACTCGATCAAGATGTTAAGGGTATATGATTGAGATTAAGCTATTTTTAGTTTGATAATTTTATATCTTCTCAAGATTTTCTACGGTTTTTTCGTTGACAACATCACCTGTATTTAAGGTAGTCTTTGCTTCTACCAGCATTATATGAGCCTCTTGTTCTGCCACAGGCATATGCTCGATTCCTCTGGGGATAACGATGCACTCCCCTTCGCTTAGCTGGACATCTTTGTCTCGGAACTTGATTGTTAATACACCTTTTACCACAAAAAACATTTCGTCCTCATTTTCGTGGGTGTGCCAAACAAAGTCACCTTTAAACTTAGCTAGTTTTACGTAAGAATCATTTACTTCACCAATTATTCTCGGGCTCCAATATTCATGAAAGAGCTCCAGTTTTTCTGCAAGATTTATTTTTTCCATTGTAAAAACCTCCAAATAAATAAATTTTAATAAAAATAATGTTATGTTTCTATTGGTAATAGGCAGACGAATTATTATGAACGAGATGAATTTTTATTTTGCAGGAATAAAAATAAACCCAGCCCGATTAGCGTAACTGTTATGCCTATCCCTTGCTGAAGGGAGAGTACCTCGTCTAATATAAAATAAGCAAGAATACAGGTTCCTACAGTTTCACCCAGAATGCTCATAGAAATGGCTGAGGTACTTAACCACTTTAAAAGCCAATTGAAAACCATCTGACCGAAAATTGTGGCAAACAAGGCTAATCCAATAAAGGCTTTCCATGTGGAGGCCGGATAATTAACAAAAGACACATTCTGAGTGAATGCATAGATCGCTAAAAAGATTGTACTGCTAGAATAACCCAATATGGAATAAGGTATGACCGCCAAATTTTTTCTTATGTGTTGGCCAACAAAGAAATAGGCAGTAATGACTCCTGCGGCGATAAAGGCAAGCAGGTCGCCAAATAATGCTTGGATGCTTACCTCGAAATCTCCCCACCCAATGATGAAACAACCAATCAATGAGACGAAACTAGCGGCTATTGCTCCCTTGCTATAGCGTTCTTTAAATAGGAAATAACCTCCCACAAATGAAAAAAGCGGCTGTAATGTGACAATAACCGTTGCGCTTGCAACAGAGGTATAGTTTAGGGATTCAAACCACAAGACATAGTGAATTGATAATAATAGGCCTGATAATAGACCTAAACCCAACTGCTTGCGAGACAAGGAAACCAGAGCCAACCAATTTTCTTTGTTCTGAAATAAAAATGGCGCAAGTATCAATGTGGCAAAGAGAAGCCGATAGAAAGCAGTTATTGAAGATGGTGCATGAGCCAGTCTTACAAAAATGGCTGATGTGGATAAGGCAAAAACCCCTAAAAACAGTATAAAATACTGCATACTTTTTGATTTCATTTTCTTTTGCGATTCCTCCATTCTCTTGTTAATTATAAAATACATGGTATACTATAATGTATAAAAATTATAGTATATTTTTTTGGTGAAAGATAGTCTTTTTTGCCATATCCATTATGTTAAAACAAATGGGGGTAAAAGCTTATTATTATGGATAGGAGAAAGTTATGAATTATAATCGACTGGGACAAACAGTTTTGAATTATCGAAAGAAAAAAGGAATGACAATACGTGAATTTGCGAATTTCGCAGGAATCAGTACATCCCTAATCAGTCAAATAGAAAGGGGGCAGGCGAACCCTTCATTAAGTGTTTTGGAACTTATTGCGCAAGCCCTCAATGTACCCCTTTATACCCTTTTTATCAATGAAATTGATACAGAATCTCTTATTTCCAGAAAGAAAGACCGAAAAAAGGTCTATAGAGAAAATAGTGACCACATAGTTTATGATGTATTGACACCTGATTTTATGAAAGCACATATAGAGCTTTTAATGATGGATTTAAATGCCCATGCCAATACCACGGAAAGCACATATTCCCATATGGATAAGGAAGAAATTGCAGTGATTATGAAGGGTGAAGCCTATGTGGAATTGGAGGATGTTTCATATTTCTTGGAAGAGGGGGATGTGGTTCGCATTCCTCCCAATGTGAGGCATAGATTTTTGAATAAAGGGGATGAGCCCAATCACATTCTGTTTGTGCTTACACCAACACTCTATCCCTCATAATGCCTTTTGTTTTAGCAGTGCATGAGGATAAAAAAATAGTGGTTTTTTAAAGTGCTTTGTATTTGTGAAAATAATATATCTCACCTATGTGGATGAAGATTCAAAAGAAGGGAGAAGCCTATGAACAATATGATTTTATTGTTAGAAGATGATATTAGTTTGGTAGACGGACTGAAATATGCATTGACACGTGACGGATTTGAGGTAGAGGTTGTCCCCACTGTGGAAGAGGCCTTAGGCCGTATGCCTGCAATTGACCAGTATGACATAATGATTCTTGATGTAACCTTGCCGGATGGAAGCGGATTTGCAGTTTGTGAGGAAATCAGAAAACATGGAAGTCTCATTCCAATTATTTTTTTAACAGCCTCTGATGAAGAGGTGAGTGTGATTCGAGGATTAGATTGTGGAGGGGACGATTATATTACAAAGCCTTTTCGGCTGGGAGAGTTGTGTTCTCGCATCAGAGCCTTATTGCGAAGAACTGCAATAAGCAATCAAAATAAAAGCACTTTCATTTTATGTGGAGACATTTCCATTGACCTATTAGAAAGCTGTGTCAAATTGAAGGGAAAGCGGTTGGAATTAACAAATGGAGAATATCGCCTCATTTCTTTGTTGGTAAGAAATGCAAATCGAGTCATAACAAGGGAACATATGTTAAATGAACTGTGGGATAACACAGCAGATTTTGTAGATGACAATACCCTTTCGGTTTATGTGAGACGGCTTCGAGAAAAAATAGAGGTTGATCCGTCCAAGCCGGAACATTTAATTACAGTCCGTGGATTTGGCTATCAGTGGAGAGAGGTATCATTATGATTTATCGGGATAAACAGATAAGGCATTTCTTTTTCTTTCTGCTTTTCTTTGGGTTACTACTTTTTCTTTGTGGAGGGATATTAAATGCCATACAGGCAAAGGCCATACAAAATCTATTTCTTTCTCATAACAATGCTGTTGCCACTTCACTCTTAGAACAGGGGGTTTCAGAAGGTGTGGTTGCTCAAGCAATTACCAATACCACCATGAGCCAAGAGGGTAGTGATTTACTTATAAAAATTGGAGTAAAAGAAACTACAAAGATTGAATTATTGCCTTTTATTGACTCCCTTCAGAAAACAACAGGATATTCCATGATGTTAATGGGGGCGTTTCTATCCATAATTCTCTTTGGCGGATCAATTTACTTTTTTCAGAAAAGGGATTGCCTTTATCAGCAGGGTCTACAGGTAGTATCCCGTTTTACGGAAGGTGATTTTTCCTGTAATATGCCTCAATTGGAGGAAGGGACAATATATCGTCTTTTTACATCTGTTGAGCAGCTTTCAACCATATTACAATCAAAAAGTGAAACAAAACATAACGCAAAGATATTTCTTAAACATACAATTGCTGATATTTCTCATCAATTAAAAACTCCTCTAACAGCTCTTTCTATGTACCGTGAAATTATCTCTGATGAGCCGGAAAATGTCGATACCGTAAAGGAATATTCAGAAAAGATGGGGCAAGCACTGGAACGCACGGAACAACTGATACTGTCTATGTTGAAAATTACCCGTTTGGACGCTGGTAATATTGTTTTTGAAAGGCATCCCTATAGAATAATTGAGCTGATAGAAGAAGCAATTGGGGAACTGACGACACGGGCGGAAAAAGAGGGAAAAAATATTGTTTTAGATGGGTCAACAGAAGCTACTTTGCTTTGTGATAAACAGTGGACCAGAGAGGCCATAGAGAATATAGTAAAAAACGCCTTAGATCATACGTGTTGGGGCGGGAGGATTCATATTTCATGGGAGTGCACGCCAATTGTGAAGCGAATTTATATAAAAGACAACGGAGCTGGCATATCATCTCAGGATTTGCATCATATTTTCAAACGGTTTTATCGTAGCAAAAAATCCCTTGATACCCAAGGGGTAGGACTTGGTTTATCTATGGCAAAATCTATTATTGAAGAACAGGGAGGTGTTCTTTCTGTTCAAAGCGGTTTGGGAGAAGGTACTGTGTTCATTTTATCTTTTCTTACAGAACTGTAAGCTTACGATTCACCTAAATGTAAGGTTTATCTGCTATTCTTTATAGAAAGGAGGTATGCGGCATGGAGGTTTTAAAAATACAGCATTTAAGTAAAACTTATGGATCAGGTGAAAGTCGTGTTGAAGCCTTAAAAGATGTATCTTTTACGGTGAATCAGGGTGAATTTGTTGCAGTGGTCGGGGAGTCTGGCTCAGGAAAGAGTACATTATTAAATTGCATTGGTGCTTTAGATACCCCCACTTACGGAAACATTTATATTGATGGAAATGAACTGTTATCTATGAAAGAAGAACAGCGCACCATTTTTAGACGCCGTAATATCGGCTTTGTGTTTCAGTCTTTCCAGTTGGTTTCTGAGTTAAGCGTGGAACAAAACATAGCGTTTCCTATTCTTTTGGATTATCGCCAACCAGAGCGAGAGAAAGTGGATGAAATTTTGGAGGTTCTGAACTTAAAGGAACGACGACATCATTTGCCCAGCCAATTATCAGGGGGACAGCAACAGAGGGTTGCAATTGGAAGAGCTTTAATTACTCGACCAAAATTAATTCTTGCCGATGAGCCTACTGGAAATTTGGATAGTAAAAATAGTCGAGATGTTATGGATTTGCTGATTCGGGCATCTCGTCATTATCAGCAGACGATTTTAATGATTACCCATAATATGAGCTTGGCTGCATCTGCTGACCGCGTATTGCGTGTATCTGATGGAATCCTTACAGATTTGGGAGGGAAAGTTGATGAAAAGTTATCTTGACCTTGTACCTATTTCTTCGAGACTCCACAGAAAGCAAAACAGAATGTCTATCTTTTGTATTGTTTTAGCTGTGTTTTTGGTTACTGTTATTTTTGGAATGGCAGATATGTTTATCAGAAGTCAGATTATGCAGGCTCGTATGGAAGATGGGAACTGGCACGTGTCATTTCGTAATATTAGCGAGGAACAAGCAAGGTTGATTTCAGCACGGCCTGAGGTTGAGGCGTCTTCTTGGTATGGCGTTCTGAATTATAGCGGGGAACAGGGGTATTCCCTGCAGGGTAAGAATCTAATTCTTTGCGGTAGCGAAGAAAGTTGGATTACTAAGATGCAAACGGACATGATTACTGAAGGTGCATTTCCCAAAAAAGATAATGAGGCATTGATGAGTGAGAATGCCAAAACTGCAATGGATTTAAAAATTGGAGATTTGGTTTTTGTGGAAACCCCTGTGGGAAAATTTCAAATTACCATTTCAGGCTTTTTAAAGAATGTTTCGAAAACAATGGAAGAAGATTCATATGGTGTTTTTCTGACTACAGATGGATTTCGCTCCATATATCAGCAGACTGAAAAGGATGATTCCACATATTTTAACAGTATATATTTTGTTCAGTTTTCCAACCGCTGTAATATAAATAATACAATCAGCGATATAAAAGCCCAATTAGGGCTTTCGGGTAATCAGGTTTCCGAAAATACCAAGCTTCTCGGCTTACTTGGTCAAAGCGGAAATTCTTTTATGCTCCAGATTTATGGTTCGGCATTCATACTGTTTTTGCTGGTATTAATGGCAGGGGTCATGATGATTGCAAGCAGTTTGAACAGCAATGTTGCGCAACGCACTGAATTTTTCGGTATGATGCGATGCATCGGTGCTACGCCAAAACAAGTGATGAGACTCGTGGTGAAAGAGGCTTTTGGTTGGTGTAAATTTGCCATTCCTGCCGGGGTTGGGGCAGGTGTGATAGTGATTTGGATATTGTGTGCCATGCTGCGCTATCTAAGTCCTGAGTATTTTATTGGGATGCCTGCCTTTGCCATTAGTTTTCCCAGTGTTATCTCTGGTATCTGTATAGGCGCTTTAACTGTTTTTTTTGCCGCCCGTTCACCGGCGAAAAAAGCATCGAGGGTTTCACCTTTGGCAGCTATATCAGGGATCAACAATAAATTGTTTCATGGAAAGAAAGCAGCTAGTACCGCTTTCTTTAAAATTGATACTGCATTGGGTATTCACCACGCCAAATCAAGTAAAGGGAATTTTGTGTTAATGGTGGGTTCCTTTTCACTAAGTATTATTCTGTTTCTCTCGTTTTCCGTTACCATTGATTTTATGAACCATGCGTTAAAGCCTTTAAAACCTTGGACACCGGATATTTCCATTGTAAGTCCTAATAATAGCTGTTCTATAAGCAATAATTTATTGAAGGATTTGGAAGAAAATCCGGCGGTAAAAAAAGCATATGGAAGGATGTTTGCCTACAACGTGCCTATTCAGTTAAATGGTGTTGATAAAACCGTAGACCTAATTTCCTACGAGGAACACCAATTTGATTGGGCAAAAGATTATTTGTTGGAGGGTTCATTACAACGGGTTCAGAACGAGGTAAATACTGGCTTAAGCGTATTTAAACAGCAAGGCACTCCAAAAGTGGGGGATACAGTGACGTTTGTAGAGAACCGTTCTGTGGATATTGAAATTGTGGGCACTCTATCGTCCAGCCCTTTTCAAAATGTTCTTGATGTTGGGACAATCATTTGTTCTGAAAATACCTTTAGACAGTTAACCGGAAATACTGACTATACAATTATTGACCTGCAATTATTAAAAAGCGCAACCCAAAAGGATGTGGATCTAATTCATGCAGCCGTGGGATCTGAATATATCTTTTCAGATGAACGATTGGGAAACCGCAGTGTATTAGGCTCTTACTATTCTTTTGGGCTATTCATTTATGGATTTATGACTTTGATTGCTTTGATCACCATTTTTAATATTGTAAATAGCATTGCTATGAGCGTTTCAGCCCGCATGAAAGAATACGTTGCTTTTCGTGCCATTGGATTAAGCAATCAGCAGATGAAAAAGATGATTGTTGCAGAAGCTTCAACGTATGCAGTTGTAGGAGGTTTTTGGGGAAGCGTTTTGGGATTGCTTTTCAATAAGCTTCTCTATGAAAAGATGATAACATTTTATTGGGGAGAGCAATGGAAGATTCCTTTCGTTGACCTGGGGATTATACTTGGAATTGTAATTATTGCTGTTATGATTGCCGTAAATGGCCCTTTGAAACGAATACGTAAGATTTCTATTGTAGATACAATGAGTGCCCAATAAGACAGGGAAAGTACCAAAGTTCATTATTCTTTCATGGCTATGTTAGGGGATTTAGAGGATCATTTGACTAGGCATGGAGAATTTAGCTGGATAATAAGATAATAGACCCCAATCGACTAAGTTTTAAGATTATTAGCATATCTTAAAGCTTAGTCGTTTTTAAATTTCAATGGAAAACAACAGGCTTGTAATATAACATAATGTTTATTCTAACATTTGTTACGTAGAGGATTTTTACTACAAATACTTCTGTTTTTGAATGTCTTTTATATGTATTTAGTAATATAGCTTTTGTATTGACAAGTGCATTCGGTAGCTGTATACTCTCATTACCATTGGTAACTAACATTGGCTTTGCTAGGAGGTGTAGTATGAAAAAGAATTTAACGAAAGAACAAATTGTGGAAACGACATTGAAATTAATATGTGATAAAAACGATTTACGTGGGCTTAATCTTAGGCAAATCGCACGGACATTAGGATGCGCCCATACGAATTTGTATAATTATTTCCCCTCCTATAATGAGTTGTTGTGGGAAACGCATATGGCAATACAGAGGATTTTTATGGAAATGCTCATAGAAAAAATAAACATGGCGAGAAAGGCAGAGGAGAAACTTACTTATTTTTTTCAGGCCTTTGCTGAAATGTATATAAATAATAAGGGGTGGTTTTGGTTATCATGGCATGAACATATTGATGAAAGCCGCCCCCAAAAAGATGTGGAGTTGCTAGAGCAAATCAATCAAAAAATGAATCAAATTATTTGTGAAATATGGAAAGAGATTTATGGGCAATCTCCTGATGAAGAGAAGACAAAGCGAGTGCTCCATAATACCCATTGCTATATATTGGGAGAAATTTCAAATCATCTTTTGGGTAGAGGTTTGATTGAAAAAGAAGATGACTTAATAGACTACATTGAACGAGAAGCCACCGGTATGTTTCGTCTGTGTCTTGCAGGCAGTTATTCTGAAGAATCCTTTGGGAATAGAGTGGACAATTATAGAAGAGTCTAAAGAATAGCCTAGGAAGCTTGCTACAAAAATTAGAGTGAGGTGTTAATTTGGAAAACTTTGAACAGGAGCAGACCGTTGAACTTGCCCATTACCATAACATTCGCCAAATACTTTCAGAACAATTAGAAGAGGCGAAGAATAACAGCGTGAAAAATAGGGAAGCGTTGCGAGAAACAAACAAAGAGATGTGGGAAAATGCTTCTCATTCAGCAGACGATTTTGATGGTGCCATTGGGCTGAGTCAATTTTATCAACCCCTTGCCAGCAATGCATTTGCAATAGAATCCGGCACGAAAAAGATAAAGCTTTATGAGCGTTTGTTGCAATCAGCCTATTTTGCCAGAATTGACTTTTGCACTAAAGAAGAAGAATGGCGGGAAGCGGTCTATATTGGCAGAGGAACATTATTTCATGATACAGACGAAAAAATCTTAATCTACGATTGGCGTTCTCCTATTGCCAGTCTATTTTATCGTTTTGAAACGGGAATTGCCTATTATGATGCGCCGGGAGGGCGTATTTCCGGTGATATCACCCTAAAACGTCAATATGAAATAAAGAAGGGAGTCTTTAAATATTTTTTTGATGCGGATGTTCAGATTGCAGATGAGTTTTTACGAAAATTATTGTCAGGAAATGCATCCACCAAAATGAAAACCATTGTAGAAACCATTCAGAGAGATCAGGATATTGCCATTCGGAATATGAGCCACGATTTGCTTATGGTGCAAGGAATTGCGGGAAGTGGTAAAACGTCTATCGCTTTGCATCGTGTGGCTTATTTAAAGTATCAGGGTTTGTCAAATCGATTACAATCCTCTGATATCATCATTTTGTCACCCAATACACTTTTTGAACAGTACATTTCCAATGTATTGCCGGAGTTGGGTGAGGATGAAGTGAAGTCTGTTGTGTTTGATGATTTGGTTAGGAATAGTTTATCGGATAAAATAACATTTTGTACCCGTTATGATCAAACGGAGCAGTTGATTTCTTGTGAGAATGCCACAGAAAAAGAATTGAAAAAGCAAGCTATGACCTTTAAAATGTCGGAAGCATTTATAAAAATATTAGACAGATACGGGAAAGAAGTTCCTTTATCCCATATTTCCTTTACAGATATTGAATATGATGGGAAAGTTATCTTTACGGCACAGCAACTGAAAGAACGATTGCTGCAAATGAATGAGTCCATGAGTTTAGCTGTGAAGATGAGTCATCTTCGTTGGTATATTTTTGAGGAAATTCATGAATTGCGTAAAGAACGTATGCCCAAACTGTTGCGACAAACAAGAGAAGACCCGGAACATATTTACGACTGGGAAGAATATGCAAGAGAGCTATCTATAGAAGAAAGCACGCAGCTTGCCCAAAAGGTGGATGGGTTTATCAAATTGAACGGATTTGCTCTTTATAAAAAGCTTTTCATTAAGGAAGGCTTACTGGAGTCCCTTTCTGATGGCGTTTCATTGCCGGGGAATATTGATGAAATATTGAATTATTCCAAAGAGAGACTTTCGGGGAATATTCTTGAAAATGAAGATGCTTTGGCAATCATGTATCTGCAGATGTTAATTGGTGAAAATACCATGGCTAATGAGGTCTATAGACCCATTCGGCAGGTCATTATTGATGAGGCTCAAGATTATTATACCCTGCATTTTAAGATCATAAAGGGTCTTTTTCCAAATGCAAGGTTTACCGTATTAGGTGACATTAACCAAACGATTGAAAAACAGGAAAATATGGATCTTTATGAGAGGATAACGGAAATCCTCAAGCCCAAAAGTTCTTGCTTAATGGTTATGAATAAAAGCTTTCGCTGTACGAAAGAAATTCTCAATTTCAGTATGCAGTTCTTGGATGAGGATACCCCTTTTGAGAGCTTTAATCGCAGTGGTGATGTACCTTTGATTATTGAAGCAAAAAACACAGAACTACTTGATGAAAAGGTGATGAAAGAAGCAATATACAGCGAAAAACAAGGTTTTGCCTCTATAGCAATTTTATGTAAAGACTTAAAGGCGGCGGAAGGGCTTTATGAGCGCTTGAAAGAGAAGATTGAAATACATTTGGTGCGCTCTGGAGATAACCTGAACACAGCAGGCATCTTTATTATACCAATTACCATGTCAAAAGGGCTGGAATTTGATTCTGTATTGGTTTATGGTGTGGATGAGAGCCATTATCATACGAAGGATGATAAAAAGCTATTATATATCGCCAGCACCAGAGCCTTGCATCGTCTTAACCTTTTTTACACTGGAGAAAAAAGCTCCATTTTTCAAGGAGGTATCCAAAAATGACGTTAGAAATCATTATTTCTTTATTGAGTGAAATCATAAGTGTTCCCGAAAAAGATTTAAGAGGCAAAACGAAATTGATACCGGAATATAATATTGAATCTATTGATATTGCAAAATTAATGATTGAAATAGAAAAACGTTTTGAATTGACCATTTTTGATGAAGATGTGCACTCATTCCAAACGATAGATGATGTAGTTGAATATGTGGATGCACTGCTCGCTGAATAGGAGGAGAACAATGAAGAAGATTATCTTTGTAGAAGGCATGAATCACATACAAATAGGCAGTGCCGTCTGCCACATTTTAGAAAGTGTCAATGGTGTGGATAGGGTGAGGTTAAATTTAGACGAAGAAGCTGTGGTTGTGGAATGTGCAGCAAATCAAGTAACGGATGAAGAATTGTGTGATGCAATCAATGAGGAAGGCTTCCAAGTTGTAGAAATATTTAACGAAGAGGAGTAATAGAATAATTTTAAAAACTTACCCTACCTCCATTCATAAACGAGGTAGGGTTGCTTTTCAATGTTTTAATGAGTTAGAAATAACTAAAAGATTGATTTTTTTTTCAAGAGATAAAAAAACACAAAACGGTAATTTTATTTTTTTAAATAAGACACAAAATCGATTTTTTTTAATAAAATAAATTACCTTGTTTTTGAGAAGAGCTCTTTAGATTTATAATTTAAGCTTAAAATTGACCCATGAAGTTGTAGACGTTCAGATACAAAAGGAAGGCAATCAATAGAATTTATAGATTTATAGTGCAGAATAATGTAAATATATGACATGATTCCGGTTTTATTGTGAATTTAGATGATAGACAAAATGCAAGTCTGGGTATATGATATGTTAAAGTTGCGTTTTGCAAATAAAGATAAAGGAGGTGAAATTATGAGGAAGCATTCTGCAATTCATAAAAAATTGTTTTTATTTTTTATATTTTTATCATTGGTTGTTACTTCTTTCGTACTGCGTGATACCGCAGCAAAAGTAAGTGAAATTTTCCGTGAAGAAAAATCTGAAGAATTAAGCTTGTTGAATGCTGGCATTAAGATCCCTATGGACAACTTCGTAGATTCTAACCAGAACTTGAAGTATGTTAGCGATAGCAGCTTTTATTCTAATCGGGATATAAAACAAATCACCATTCAAAAAGTGGTTTTTGATAATGTTTCTTATGATGATTTGCAACAAAGTGAAAATAAAAATTTCTATTCTCTATTCTTAAAGCTAATAATAATACCGTCGTGTTCCTTATTTTGTTTATTTATAAGGCGATGGATTATTTTGGTGTCTAATTTTGGAATTGGATTTATTATTATCCGTTATTTACACCTCAAAGACGGAAAGAAGCAAACACTCTCATTTCGATAATCCAATTATTCCCATTGAATTGTACTTATTTTTTGTGCGCCATTGTAGCAAAACTACTGGTGTGTTATTTGTGTACGCAAGATTTAAAAAAATTGCATAGTTCCAAGAAGTGGAGGTGAATTTTATGCAAGATGTTGCCTCACGGTTAGTTGAAACGCTGGGTGGCAAAACAGTGTCTTTTCCTGAGCTTCAGGGGCTATCTATTCCCGAATTTGTAATTACCAGTTGGGGAATTATGGCATTTATTATGATTATGACACTACTCTTTACCCATAATTTAAAGATTGTGCCCGGAAAATCACAAATTGTTGTTGAAGGGATTTATAACTTTATTCATAATTTCCTTAGTGATATTTTAGGGAAAAAGGGAGAAAGGTATATTCCGTATTTAGGCACGGTTTTAATTTATTTGGCGGTTTCAAATACAATTGGCTTGTTTGGGCTGACCCCGCCCACAAAAGATTTAAATGTTACGGCGGGACTTGCTTTTATGAGCATTATTTTAATTGAATATTCAGGGATGCATCAAAAAGGAATTGGGGGATACTTTAAGAGCTTTGCCCATCCTATGCCGGCGATGTTACCGTTTAATATCATGGAAATTTTTATACGTCCGTTATCCCTATGTATGCGACTCTTTGGAAATATTTTTGGGGGTTTTGTTATTATGGAATTGATTCGGTTGATTGTACCGGTGATTATTCCTCTTCCGTTTGGTTTTTATTTTGATATTTTCGATGGGCTATTACAGGCGTATGTATTTGTGTTTTTAACATCACTTTTCATGCAGGAAAAAATAGAAGAGTAAGGGTTAAAGCACAATGGGGAAGGTAGATCTTTACAGAATAAGGAGATGAAGCTATGACAGCATTGATTGGAATAGGAGCAGGTATTGCAGTATTTACTGGTATTGGAGCAGGTATCGGGATCGGGATTGCCACATCCAAGGCAACAGAGGCCATTGCGAGGCAGCCGGAAGCAAAGAGTGAAATTAATAAAACGCTTATTTTGGGCTGTGCGCTGGCGGAGGCAACTGCGATTTATGGTTTGGTAATTGCATTTTTAATTATCTTTTTCTCGAAATAATTATTTATAAAAAGGAGATTATATTATGACAGCATTAATTGGAATAGGGGCAGGCATTGCAGTATTTACAGGTATTGGGGCAGGTATTGGCATTGGTATTGCCACTGGCAAAGCAACTGAGGCAATTGCAAGACAGCCGGAAGCAAAGAGTGAAATTAATAAGACTCTTATTTTAGGTTGTGCATTGGCGGAAGCAACTGCAATTTACGGCTTGGTAATTGCATTTTTGATTATCTTTTTTTCAAAATAAGATTTAGGAGGGGACCGTGAATGTTTCATGTAGATGTATCTTATATAATAATTAGCATGATTAATATTCTTGTTTTATTTCTTTTCCTAAAGGTGTTTTTATTTCAGCGCGTAGGTGCGGTAATTGAAGAGAGACAAAGAACCATTGAGCGTTCCTTACAGGATGCTGATCTTAAAAAGACAGAAGCCTATCAGTTAAAGCAAGATTATGAAAATGATTTGAAACAAGCTGGCAATCAGGCGGGTATCATTCTGAAAGAGGCAAAAGAAAGAGCCGAAATAGAATATGTTACAATCTTGAGTGAAGCCAAAAAAGAAGCAGCTAAGACCATGGAAGAGTCTCGTAAGGCTATTGAATTGGAAAGAGAAAAATCTGTGGAAATGGCTAAAAGTGAGATTGCCAGTGTTGCACTGTTAGCAGCTTCCAAGGTGGTTGGTAAGAATGTGGATGATGACACCAACCAACAGTACCTTGGTGATTTCTTAAAAGAAGTAGGTGCTGCTAAGTGATTACCCAGAGAGCGTTAAATTATGGAAAAGTACTGAATTCATTGCAAGTGAAAAAAGAAGTGATGGATGCTGCAGACAAACTTCTAAATGACAGTAGCGCTTTGATTGAAGTACTGGAGAACCCTGTAATAAAGAGAAAAGAAAAGTATGCAGTGATAAATGATATCTTTGAGCCTGAAATAGTGAATTTTATGAAATTATTATGTGACCACAACATGATTGGCGCCTTTGGTGAAATAAAGGAAGCATATGATGCTTTGTTGTTTGAACAAAGAGACATAATAAAAGCAAAACTTCGCTATGCAACAAGGCCGCAAGATGTGCAGTTGGAGCAAATAAAGAGCATGCTGTGCCAAAAATATAATAAAAAAGAAGTGTTTCTTGAACTGGTAGAAGACGCTTCCCTAATTGGTGGTTTTGTTTTATATGCAGAGGGTACGGAGTTTGACAAAAGCATTAAAGGTGCATTATCAGAGTTGCAGAAAACTTTAATTGGGAGGTGGCACGTTTGAGCAACATAAATCAGACGGAAATTATTTCTGTTTTAAAAAGTGAAATAGAAGATTATGAAGTAAAAACAACGGTAAAGGAAACCGGAACCTTAATCCGTATTGGAGACGGCATCGCTAGTGTTTATGGATTGGATCAAGCGATGTATGGAGAATTGGTTGAATTTGAAACCGGTGTTCGAGGGATAGTTCAGAATTTAGAAGCAAAGTCAGTAGGCTGTATTTTATTAGGCTCTGATTATGGTTTGACAGAAGGCGCAAAGGTAACCAGAACGAAAAAAAGAGCAGGTGTGCCGGTATCAAACAAATTGATTGGGCGTGTTGTAAACGCATTAGGAAGTCCTATTGATGGAAAAGGCCCCATAGAAGCTGAGGATTATTTCCCAATAGAGAACGAAGCTTCCGGTGTCTGCACCAGAAAACCGGTAACAGTGCCCCTACAGACGGGAATTTTGTCTATAGACTCTATGTTCCCCATTGGTAGAGGACAGCGTGAGTTAATCATTGGAGATCGCCAGACGGGTAAAACATCCATCGCCATGGATACCATTTTAAATCAAAAAGGGCAGGATGTAATCTGTATCTATGTTGCCATTGGACAAAAGGCATCCACAGTTGCCAAGCTGGTGAATACTTTGAACAAACATGGTGCAATGTATTATTCCATTGTAGTTTCTTCTCCCGCCAGTGATTTGGCATCATTGCAATATATTGCACCCTATGCGGGCACTGCCATGGCAGAATATTTCATGAAGCAAGGAAAGGATGTTTTGATTGTATATGATGACCTATCAAAGCATGCTGTAGCTTATCGTACGATGTCCTTGTTGTTGGAGAGATCTCCTGGTAGAGAGGCATATCCTGGAGACGTTTTTTATCTCCATTCAAGATTATTGGAGCGTTCTTGCCGTTTGGACGAAGCCTATGGTGGCGGTTCCATTACAGCGCTTCCTATTATTGAAACGTTAGCCGGGGATGTATCAGCATACATACCCACTAATGTAATTTCCATTACAGATGGTCAAATCTTTCTGGAAAGCGAGCTGTTTTTTGCAGGAAATCGTCCTGCTGTAAATATTGGACTTAGTGTTTCTCGTGTTGGTGGTGCGGCACAGACAAAAGCCATGAAAAAGGCTGTTGGAAGCCTTCGAATCGATCTTGCTCAGTATAGAGAGATGGAAGTATTTACCCAGTTCGCTTCCGATTTGGATAAAACAACAAAAGAATTGCTGGAGCATGGTAAACATCAGATGGAATTGCTAAAGCAGCCATTATCTAAGCCTTTGCCACTTCATGAGCAAGTAATTTTACTGGTGGCAGCGAATCATAAAGTGTTTTTGGATGTTCCGCTGAAGGAAATGAAAACCTTCCGCAGTGATTTAATTGATTATTTTAAAGCAAAACACAGTCAAATTATTCAAGAGATTGATGATACAAAAGTACTTAGTGATGAATGTACTGAGCAGATTATAAGCGCAGCAAAGGAATTTAAAAAATATAGAGGAGAACGGTAGTTTATCGTGGGCTTCTTTAGTACGGATAGATGCCTCTGGGCATCGTGGAGGTTATTATGGCTAATGCGAGAGAAATCCGGTCCAGAATCAAAAGTATACAGGATATTATGAAAATAACAAATGCCATGTATCTGATTTCATCGTCAAAATTAAAAAAAGCAAGGAAAAGCCTGCAAGCAACCCATCCATATTTTGAGGCACTTCAAGATACCATTTATGATATTTTGGTTCGTGCCCCTCATGTAAACTCTGTCTATTTCAGAAGGAATGAGCATATTCCCATGGAGGAGAGAAATATTGGATATTTAGTTGTGACTGCGGATAAGGGACTGGCAGGAGCATACAATCATAATGTGATTAAAAAAGCTGAAGAAGAAATGAGCAAAGGCGGAAAGAATTCACTTTTTTTGATTGGTCAGGTTGGAAGACAATATTTTATGCGAAAGGGAAAGGCTGTAGATTGTGAGTTTTTATATATTGCCCAAGAGCCTACCCTATATCGTGCCCAAATGATTTCAGAAACAATCATGGAATTGTTTAAAAATGGACATCTGGATGATGTGTATGTCATTTATACAGAAATGATTACATCAATGAAATCAGAGGTGAAAATGATAAAGCTTCTTCCATTGGAACGGAAGAAGTTTGAACAAAGAAAAATGGGATATCCCCATGCATTGTTTGATCCCTCTCCTGAAATTGTAATGCAAAAATTAGTACCCAACTATTTAAAGGGTCTGCTATTTGGTGTCTTGGTGGAGTCCTTCTCCAGCGAGCAGAATGCAAGAATGACTGCTATGGAGGCTGCAACAAAAAGCGCTAAGGATATGCTGAGGAATTTGGAGTTGCAGTATAATAGGGCTAGGCAGGCGGCAATAACACAAGAAATTACAGAAATCGTCGGTGGGGCGAAAAGCTTGAAAAAATAAAGGAAAGGGGAACGGATGACAGTGATGGATAATGGGAAAATTCTACAGGTTTTAGGACCTGTTGTTGATGTTGAATTTGAAAGCGGTAAGCTGCCAAATATTAAAGATGCGCTGGAAGTATATATGGAAGGAAAGCGGCTGGTAATGGAAGTTGCCAGTCATATCGGAAATGGCATTGTGCGTTGTATTATGCTTGCCTCAAGTGAGGGGTTAACCAAGGGTATGGAGGTTATTCCTACGGGAGCATGCATTAAGGTGCCCGTTGGTAAGCAAACCCTTGGACGTATGTTTAATGTTTTAGGTGATGTTATAGATAATGGTGAGCCTGTGGCTGGTGAAGAGCAGTGGAAAATACACAGAGATCCTCCCAGCTTTGCAGAGCAAAGTCCTGTTGTAGAAATTTTAGAAACAGGTATTAAGGTAATTGATTTGCTGGCGCCCTACGCTAAGGGTGGAAAGATAGGTCTTTTTGGTGGTGCCGGGGTAGGAAAAACAGTGCTGATTCAGGAGCTGATTCGAAATATAGCAACAGAGCATGGTGGATATTCTATTTTTACCGGTGTTGGTGAGCGCTCTCGTGAGGGGAATGACCTTTGGCGTGAAATGAAGGAATCAGGGGTTATCAACAAAACGGCATTGGTGTTTGGTCAAATGAATGAGCCACCCGGTTCCCGTATGCGTGTTGCCCAGACAGGTCTTACCATGGCTGAATATTTCAGAGACAAAGAAAATCAAGATGTGCTGCTGTTTATCGATAATATTTTCCGCTTTGTGCAGGCAGGCTCTGAGGTATCAGCATTGCTGGGCCGTATGCCTTCTGCAGTGGGTTATCAGCCAACACTGGCAAATGAAGTTGGGGAGCTGCAAGAGAGAATTACATCAACCAAAAACGGTTCTATTACGTCGGTTCAGGCAGTATATGTGCCTGCAGATGACTTGACTGACCCTGCTCCTGCCAATACCTTTGCCCACCTTGATGCGACAACGGTATTATCTCGTAAGATTGTAGAGCAAGGAATTTATCCTGCTGTAGATCCTTTGGAATCTACATCCAGAATTCTTGAGCCTGATGTAGTAGGTGAAGAACATTATGAGGTAGCAAGAAATACCCAGGAACTCTTACAGAAATATAAAGAACTGCAGGATATCATTGCCATACTTGGTATGGAAGAACTGGATGAACAAGATAAGCTTGCAGTATACCGTGCAAGAAAGATTCAAAAATTTCTTTCTCAGCCCTTTAATGTGGCAGAAAACTTCACAGGAATGCAAGGGAAATATGTTCCTCTTAACGAAACAATCAAAGGTTTTAAAGCCATTATTCAAGGTGAGATGGATGAATATCCGGAATCTGCATTTCTTATGGTGGGCACCATTGATGAAGTGAAGGAAAAGGCTAAAAAGATGGAAGAAGATTAAAAGGGAAGAAACTGGAGCAGTGATGCATCAGTCTTGGAATAGGAGGAGCTATGGCTAAGACATTCAGGATTGAAATTCTGGCAAGTGATCATCCCTTCTATCAGGGAGAATGCGAGATGGTTATTTTCCCTGGAATAGATGGAGAAGTCGGCGTGTTGGCAGACCATGAGCCCATGGTAACCTGTATAATGGCCGGTGAAATGAGATATAAGGTTGACGGAGAATGGCATTATGCCGCAGTCACAGATGGTATTGTGGAAATCACACCGAATCATGTTGAAATTCTTTCAGATACTATTGAGAAACCTGAGGATATTGATCGCCACCGTGCTGAATTGGCAAAACAGAGAGCTGAGGAAAGACTGCGTCAGCAGTTAAGCAAGCAAGAGTATTACCAAACAATGGCGGCGGTGAATCGTGCGGTAAATCGTTTGAAGGTAAAAGCAAGACATAAATAGTTATTAAGTCAACTAAAAAATACTAGAAAAGACTTTTTATAAAACCCACAAGGATTTTGTAAAAAGTCTTTTTTCTTACCTACATTTTAAGTAAGCTTTTGATTTAAAGAGTTATTCATTTAGTGTCTATGAAGTGTATATAGTTTCTTTTTATAATAATTAGGAATTAACATAGTTCTGAAAAATAAAAATAACTCTGCATCATAATTCACAGAGTTATTTTTATTGGTTTGCAATTTGGATAGGCAATACCATTAGGTCACTTTTGGCATAGTTAAAAACTTATAGAAATGTGAATGTTTCACCAAAAATGTCTGAGATGATTTTTTAGTATTTTCCTGAGCCATGGATACTTCCATATGAAACGCCGTTACTTACATGCAATGCCGAACTTTTTTCCTCCTTATAGGAAAATTCGGAATATCCATAGGTATCCATAAGCTTAAACCTGCTGACTTCCTGTTGGAGCGTTTGTGCTTGCGCAGCTAACTCCTCACTAGAAGCAGAGCTCTCCTCAGCCGTGGCTGCATTTGTTTGTACAACGGCAGATACTTGATTTAGTCCTTCATTAATCTGCTCTACGGAAGCTGCTTGCTCTGTAGTTGCATTTTCGATTTCCTGAATGGATTGTACAGCCAAGTCTGCTTTTTCGGAAGCGGAGATGAGTCGCTTTAATGTATCTTCTGCCAGTTGTTCACCTTGTGATACAATCGTCACTGATTTTTCAATGAGCTCGGAGGTTTGTTTTGCCGCCTCTGCAGAGCGTGCCGCAAGGGTACGTACTTCATCGGCTACAACGGCAAAGCCTTTTCCTGCATTACCAGCTCTTGCTGCTTCTACCGCGGCATTTAGCGCCAATATATTGGTTTGAAAAGCAATATCTTCAACAAGCTTTGTGATTTTTGAAATTTGTTGAGAGGACTCCCCAATTTCTCGCATGGAGACATTGAGGCGTTTCATAAACTCATTACTGCTTGAGATTTCTTGACCAGCTTGACCTACATATTCCACAGCATTATGCACGCTGGTAGTATTCAGCTCTGCTTGTTGAGAAACACTTGCAATGGAGGCATTGAGTTCTTCCACAGTTGCCGCCTGTTCCGTTGCGCCGGAGGATAATGCCTGTGCTGCTGCCGCAACTTGTCCTGCACCGGAATTCACCTGATCTGCTGCGGTACGGATGAGTTGAAGGGTTTCGTTTAGGTCGTTTTTAATTTTCTGTAAAGCTAGACCAAGTGTATCCTCATTTGATCTGAGGGGAACGGACTGAGTAAAGTCACCGTTACTGATTTGTTCTGCCACTATAACCTGTTTACGGATACCATCAAGCATTTTTGTGAAGGAGGCCGCTAAAATTCCGGTTTCATCTTTAGAATCTAAATCACTTAAATCAATATCTACGTGACCCAATGCCAAAAGCTCGGAAGCGTCAACCACCCGACCGATGGGTGTACTAATACTTTTAGAAATCTTACGACTCAGTATAAATGAAAAAATTGCACCTAATAAAATTATAATTCCAAGTATAGTAATCAATATAAAGGCGGTGGTTTCATTTGTGTCACTGGTTTTCTTTGCAGATTCCATACGGTTATCTGTGAGTGTATCAAAGCAGGTTTGCATTTCAGTAACCTTAGCAGTAGCGTTATTAATTGCGGCAGTTGCTTCACTGGGTTTATTTTCTCCAGCCAAGACAACTACTTGTTGTACGACGGGGATATATGTATTATTAAATATCTCAATCATTTTATCATAGGCAGTGATGCTACTGGAATTGGTGATACTTGGACGATAAAGCTGCATTTGTTCTAAAAAGATGGATTCATTTGATGCATTCCTTTGTTTTATCTTTTCAATTTCCACTGAATTTCCAGCGAGAGCAGTCGCATTTCTTACATCAACACGTAATTCGTTCAGTGCTGTCATAGCTTGAATTAGATTATTAAATGGAGCCGTTTGTTTCTCGTATAGATAGGTATCCGAATTATTAATTCTTACCATACCAAAGATGCCTACGCTGCCTACAATAAGCATTACCAGTACTAAAGCAGAAAAGCCAGTCGTAAGTTTGCGAGAAATACTAAAATCTTTAAAATTTTTCATATGTAGGTTTCCTCCTAGATTGTTGTACAATTGGCACTGTGTCGATGAATTTAAATAATTTCATTTAATCATAATTGCATTTTACGGGAGCTTTGCGTATTATTAGCCTTTGAGGTTATAATAAAAATGTTGGGAGTAGACATAAAAGTCGCAGTTTACCCGAAACTAAGATAAAACTCAAATATCAGCTGATTTAGATGTCACTGGTGAAGGTATGACCATGGAATTGACGGTGAATTCGGGAATTTGCATATGCAGTCTGTGCATTTCATTAAACTTATCTATGGCAATTCTTTTTTGCTCCATCAACGAATGTGCATAAATGTTTAATGTGATGCTGACATTAGAATGTCCTAGAATTTCACTTAAAGTTTTGATATCCACGCCCAATTCCAATGCTCTGGTGGCAAAGCTATGGCGGATCGCATGAAATTTTCTATCTCTTACCCCGGCTTCACTTAATAGCTTTTTATAGACCCTCTGGTATACTCGTGGGTCAAAGGGTTCTGCTTTTCCCGAGAGAATGGAGGAGTTTTCATCTTGGGAATCTAATTTGCTTTGCTGCAGCAACTCCAGTAGAAAAGCAGGTAAAGGAATTCTGCGCAAGGAGGTTCTGCTTTTTGGAGTACCCACACTTAGTTGCGTTTTTGCGCCGTCAGAATTAAAGTTTTGAATGCGTGATACCGTTCTTGATACCATCATAATACCGGCATCCATATCAAAATCACTCCATTTCAGAGCGCAAAGCTCACCAATACGCAATCCAGTGTAGAAGCACAGAATAACACCTAAGCATCTTTTGTCTACAGAGCGCTGGGCGGCATACTCAATAAGTCTCTGTTCTTTCATGGTAAAGACAGGTACCTCTTGCTGTGTCTTTACACTAGGCAGTGTAATATTGGTTACTACTGATGTGTATTCTGGACTATTCTTAGAAATTTCCCGCAAAGCCGTTTTAAAAATAGATAGAATTTTTCGCTGATAGGATTTAGATATTTCATTGTTTTCTTTCATTTGTTTTACAAAACGTACCACGGATATATCAGTCAATTGCTCATTTCCAGATTGATTGAAATAGGGAAGCACATATTTATGCATACACTGATAATAGCTTTCATATGTTGAAGGTTTTAAACGCTCTGAAAGTCCATTGTTAAGCCAAGATTCAAATAAATCAGTGGCGCAATTTTTAGAACATGGAGGAAATATAGACACAGGTTTTTCCTGTGGTTTTATGTTTCTCATTTTTTCCCGAACTTCTCTGTAAGACTTTGCATAAAAAGAATAGTATTTTTTATTTTGCATGAGGACTCTGCCTTCCCAACGACCATCCTTTCGTTTATAGATGTTTTCTCCTTTGCGTGCCATTGTCTTGTTCTCCTTCCGATTGACGTAATTATTGACGGCTGATTTTTTGTTAAGTACTTAAAATATTATTAATTTTTGTAATGGATTGGTCCTTTTAAAGCTTTTTAGCACCTACTTTCATCGCATTGACAAGTAAGATTGAAAGATATATAATAAAAATTGTCATATTGCGTCGAAAAAACGAATCTTAGTTTCGGGTAAACTGCGACTTATTTTGTATTTTTATGGAATTGATAGAGGAACGAATCATTTAATTATTTGTTAAAAAAGCAAGTCCGCAGTTTTAGTCTGTGGGCTTGTATTATTTTACTTTACTAGAAGAGTATATCTGTGGATTAGTACATACAAATTGTTGAAGGCTTTGCATTTAGCAAAAGCTTTTTTTATTTAATAATAGAGTTAAAAAAATAGTACGTAGATCATTATGTATACTGAATATTTTATTTGTATTATTATAAGCTACAGTTTTTGCAAAATCAAGTAAAGTTTACATAAAAATGCAGAAATTGTATATTACACTTGAATATTTTTAGGAGCTGGTGGTATGAATGAAATCTATTTTTTAAAGAAATTTATGATTGTAAATTAGTTCTTAAGTTTACTTATTATTGATAAGTTCTTTACATAAAAAGTGCAGAGATTAAGCACATATGAGATGCTTAACTACTGCACTTTGTTTGTGAATATGCAAAAAAAGGTTGTTTTTGTATGGAATAAAAATTTAAGATGAAATAGAGGGAATATTGTAGAAAAAGAATGGCTTTTATTCATTTGAAGTGTGGCGAATCAGTACCTCTACCATTTCGCTAATCATTTCCATTTGGTTTGGTGTTAGGTGCTTCAATTGTATATGAAGCTGTTCCACACTTTCAGGCACAACTGAATGCTCCAGCAAGTCACCTAAGAGAAAATCAGAAGATACATTAAGGGCATTACAAATCTTTAGAAAAAGTGAAAAGCTTGGTTGGCTTCCGCCACTTTCAATTTTTCGAATGTGTACTGCATTCACACCGCATAATTCAGACAATTGTTCAGAAGTATATCCCTTTTTCTTGCGCAATTGATTGATTCTTTTACCAAAAGTATTGTTTTTCATAAAAAAACCTTCTTTCTTGTAGCTTATAAATTATTAATGTATTTTTGTATATTACATTGACGTGAGTATTGGTAATAGTATTATATATGCTACAAAAAAAAATTCAAGGATACAATCAAAGACTGTAAATTCATTTTTCGTGTATATTTTCTGCAAAGCTGATAGATAAAGCCTCGCTTATTTAAAATAAATAAAGTAATTCCAAATTCCGATAGTTGAAAAAGTTTTTCTGCTCTATGGCACAATTATCCTCTAATATTTATAGATTAGTTTACTTAATCATGAAATATAAAGAAGGGCTCTTTGATTGTTTCTTGAGTTTTTTTGTGATAAAATGGCTATAGTTTGATTTTAAAAGTTAATAGGAGAAGATTTTATGGACGAAAATATTTCTTGGTATATGGAAAAACAAGTTGAAAAAACTTTGGATGGATTAAGTAAAAATAATATGAAGGGAATCTTCGTAAAAGATGAAGATGAACTTTTGAAGGTAATTAAAGAACTGATAGCGGAAAATTCTATTGTAGGCGTAGGTGATTCTGCTACACTCTTAGAAACCGGTGTACTTGATTTATTGCGAAATGGGAAATACAATTTTTTAGATAAATATCAACAAGGACTTACCAGTGAGGAAAAAAGGGAAATCTATATTCAGAATTTTTCGGCAGATACTTTTTTGTGTAGCACCAATGCACTTACAGAGGATGGCACGTTATATAATATTGATGGAAATGGAAGCCGGGTTGCCCCTATGATTTATGGACCGAAACAAGTGATTATTGTTGCCGGTATAAATAAATTGGTTCAAAATAAAGAAGATGCTGAGAGAAGAGTGAGAAACTATGTAGCTCCAATTGATGCAAAGAGATTAAATAAGGATACACCCTGTTCAAAAATTGGTCATTGTGTTGATTGCAAAAGTCCAAATAGAATTTGCAATGTATTTGTTACTATAACAAGGCAGTTTGTAAAAGATCGCATTAAGGTAATCATTGTGGGACAGACATTGGGTTATTAAGAAATAGTAGAATAACAAATTTATGATACTTAATTAAATAGATTGAAAAAAAGCCACTATAATCAAATAATCTGTGGCTTTTTTATTTTGATAAATGTTACTATAAAACAGTAGTATTAAAAATCCTCAAGACATTGAAGTGGTTTTTAAACGAGACGGACATTCTCAAAAAGTTTTATAATATTATGCTAAAGGCAAAATCAGTAAAAATTTCTTTTACGGTTATACTAAAGAAGAAACGTATAGAGAGGAGTGTTAATTTGTCACAACAAATTTATACAAATAAATTGATTGAAGAAACTTCACCCTATTTGCTGCAGCATGCCCACAATCCTGTGCAGTGGTATCCTTGGGGAAAAGAGGCCTTCCAAAAAGCAAAACTGGAGGATAAGCCGGTTTTTTTAAGTATTGGCTATAGTACCTGTCACTGGTGTCACGTTATGGCTCATGAAAGCTTTGAGGATGAGAAAGTGGCAGAGCTTTTAAACGATTCTTTTATTGCAATTAAAGTTGATAAGGAAGAACGTCCTGATATAGACAGTATCTATATGACGGTTTGTCAGGCCTTCACAGGAAGAGGCGGCTGGCCTACCAGTATTTTTATGACGTGGGAGCAAAAACCTTTTTTTGCTGGAACCTATTTCCCAAAAGAAAATGGGTATGGAATTATGGGTTTTAAAAGCTTGTTGAGAGCGATACATGAAAAATGGGAAACCAGCAGGGAAGAATTGCTTCGTTCCGCCGAGGAAATTGTGACAGTTTTTCAAAGGGAGAATTCATTGAAGGAAGAAGCGGACTATACTTTAATTGACACTGCCATAGAGCAATATTATAAAACCTATGATGAGGCATATGGTGGATTTGGAGTTGCACCTAAGTTTCCTGCCCCTCATAATTTGCTGTTTCTATTGCAGCAATATGAAAAAAAGGGTGATAAAAAAAACCTTGAGATGGTAGAAAATACCTTAACTCAATTATATAAAGGTGGGATTTTTGACCACATTGGATTTGGCTTCAGCAGGTATTCCACTGATCGCCAATTTCTAGTGCCTCACTTTGAAAAAATGCTGTATGATAACGCACTGCTCATTCTTGCTTATTGTAAGACTTTTGAGCTAACGAAAAATCCTTTTTATCGAAGTGTTGCTGAGAAAACAGCAACTTATATTCTCAGAGAAATGACCTCTTCAGAAGGAGGTTTTTATAGCGCTCAGGATGCGGACAGTGATGGGGAGGAAGGTAAATATTATGTGTTTGAGCCTACGGAAATAGTTAAAATTCTGGGTAAGGAGAAAGGTGAAGCATTTAATAAATATTACGACATTACACAAGGAGGAAACTTCTTGAGAAAAAACATCCCCAATCTCTTACAGAACCATGATTATGCGGAGGATTTCCAAGAAGAACTGCCAAAGCTCTATGAATATCGTAAAAAAAGAAATCAGCTTCACTTAGATGATAAAATCCTTACTTCATGGAACTCGTTAATGATTGGAGCTATGTGCTGGCTTTATCGTATTAGCGAAAACAGAATTTATTTAGATGCGGCACAAAAGGCACAGCATTTTATTGAAGAAAAGCTCTATGATGATGGTGTTTTGTTTGTGAGCTACCGTGATGGGAAAAAAAGTAAGCAAGGTTTTTTGGATGATTACGCAAACAATAGCTTTGCACTGTTTTCACTATATGATGCTACCCTTGATAAGGGGTATCTAAACAAGGCTAAGGAGTTAATAGGAAAAGTAGTAAATGATTTTTATGATGAAAAAAAAGGTGGATTTTATCTTTATGGAAAAGACAGCGAAGCTTTAATTTTGCGTCCAAAGGAGAGCTATGATGGAGCTATGCCAAGTGGCAATTCCATGATGGCGTATAATTTGATTCGACTGAGTCAATTTGAGTCAGACGATAGCTTTGACCAAATAATAAAGGGTCAGTTAAATTTTATGTATGGACAAGCAAAGGAGTATCCATCTGGTTTTGCTATGTATTTGATTGGTCTTTCAGATTATTTTATGCCGCCACAGAGCATTACAGTTGTACCTAAAAATGAACAGGACTTAAAAAGTCTGCCGTTTCAGGCTTCACTAGGAAGTGTGGTTAAGGTAGTAAAAGAATCGACGGAGGAGTATAAGCTTTTACATGATAAAACCACGTATTATATTTGTAGTAATCACTCCTGCATGCCCCCTGTGAATGAATTGGGTTCATAAACAAATGTAATGCTGGGGCGGCATCCTTAGAATAATGGAAGAAACAAGTAGAACAATGATGGTATCCTCATTTTCAAATAATTGGCTAAGTAAGAATGGGGAGTTAATTTATTTCATGTAGTTATTAAATTGTAATAAGAAATCGGCGAAGAAAAGTTTTTTCGCCGATTTCTTATTATATTTAGAATTGTAGGGGCTAATGAATGGATATTTAATTATTATTTTTATAGAGCTAATAACAAATGGAGGAATAGCAGGTACAAGTCAATGGCTATTCCAAAAGCAGTATGGTGTTTTTTGTTAGTAATTTTTATATCCTTTTGTGTGATGGGTGTATTTCTTTATTTGGTTTTGGCAAGCCATAATTGTTTTTGGGTAGGTGTTCTCTTATTAGATTTAGTTGCAGCTATAACAAGCTTTTTAATAATGCTCATAAAGAGGTTATCACAAAATTACGAAAGGAAACCTGAATGACATAAATGGATTGCTCTACAAACTACATTTTTGTTGAATTTTAAAAAATTTCATGGTAAGGTTTGGAAATGCTTTAGTTATGGGTATAATGTCTGAAGGACAAGAGGTGCCGGATACTTAGATATAGGTCAAGTGTTTATCAATATAATCTCTTATTGATAATTTTTATGATTACACTTTTGTGGAAAAGACTTGACATGAAAAAAAGGATTGATTATAATCATTGTTGCAAATGCAAATCATTTCTATTTGCAACTGCTAGAATGGATTCAGGAGGGTTATATAATATGAAAAAAGCAGGCTTATTTGGTTTTCTAGCACTGGCAACGGTGTCCTTTATGCTGTCTGGTTGCGGAAAAGATCAAACCAATGGGGATATTAGTGAAAAAGGGGAAGAAAAACCTATTGTAGCAGTAACCATAGTCCCCGAGCAGACCTTTGTAGAAGCAGTTTGCGGTGATTTAGTAAAGGTGGTTACCATGGTTCCGCCGGGAAGCAGCCCTGAGAGCTATGAACCAACACCGAAAGAGATTGAGCAGTTTAGCAATGCGAATTTGTATTTTACCATAGGAGTTCCCTCAGAAGAAGCATATATTTTGCCAAAGGCAAAGGAAATAGATAATATAAAGATTGTTCCTCTTCAGGATGATGTAGCTAAGGTTTATTCGGATCGGGAGTTGGCTCCTGGGGAAAGAGATCCTCATATTTGGCTTTCTCCCAAAAGAGTTATTGTAATGGTTGAAACCATTGCCCGGGAAATGGGAGAAGCTGATCCTGCAAATAAAGAAACGTATGCAAAAAATGCACAATCCTATATAGAAAAACTTAAGACATTAGATGGTGATATTCAAACTGTCTTAGCAAATGTAGAGAATAAAAAATTTGTTGTATTTCATCCTGCATTTGGATATCTTGCAGATGATTATGGACTGGAAATGTTCGCATTAGAAGAGGAAGGCAAGGAGTCGACGCCTCAGCAGATGCAGAAAATGATAGACTTAGCAAAAAAAGAAAATATCAAAGTAATTTTCTATCAGGCGGAAATTTCCAGCAAGCAGGCAGAGGCATTTGCAGAAGAGTTGGGTGGAAAAACAGTTCAATTGGAACCTCTTGCACCTAACTATACAGAAAATTTAGAAAATATGGCAAAGCTTATGGCGGAGGTTATGCAATGAGTAACACAAGTAATGTGAGCAATAAAGGATATCAAGCAGAAGCAATTTCCATTGAAAACCTCACCGTTACGTACGGAGAAACACCTGCAATTGCAGGTGTTTCTCTTCATGTAAAGAATGGAGATTTTTTAGGGATTATCGGGCCCAATGGTGGTGGAAAAACCACCTTACTGAAAGCAATTCTGGGTCTCATTCCTGCACGGTCGGGAGAAATCTTTGTATATGGAAAAAAAGCGGGCAAAGTGGGGAAACTAATTGGCTATGTACCTCAAATAACAGTACTGGATAAAAGTTTTCCCATAACGGTTCATGAGGTTGTGCTGACGGGTTTATTGAAGCCTTCTTTTACTCTATTTCATAAATACACGCAGCAAGATAAAGATAAAGCGGATACTTATTTGAATCAAGTGGGGATATATAAGCTTAGAGATAGAATGATTTCTGACTTATCTGGGGGAGAATTTCAAAGAATGCTGATTGCCAGAGCATTGGCCGCTGAGCCCAAGCTTCTGCTTTTGGATGAGCCCACGGCAAGTGTTGATGTAAATTCCAGTGATCAAATCTTTTCTCTTCTGAGAGAGTTGAATAAAAGCATTACAATTGTTATGGTGACCCATGATTTGTTTGCTGTTGCTTCTCATGTAAAGACTTTGGCGTGCGTGAATGGAACATTGGTTTATCATGGGGAACCTCAGTTGAATGAAGAAATTGCACAAGCATTATATGGTTGTCCCATTGACCATATTACCCATGGGATACCCCTTAAAACCGTCGATAACCGTAAGGAGGAAATGTGATATGATAGCAGCTTTGTTTCAATACCAATTTCTTCAAAATGCAGTTATTGCCAGCATTTTAGCAAGTATTGTGTGTGGTGTAATTGGTGTTATCATTGTGGAAAAGAAGCTTATTATGATGAGTGGAGGCATTGCCCACACCTCTTATGGTGGCGTAGGCTTGGGGTATCTGCTTGGTTTTGAACCTATATTTGGCGCTCTTTTTATATCTATATTAGCGGCTTTGGGCATTGGCTATATCAAAAGAAAAGGCGGAACTCGCTCAGATGTGGTAATTGGTCTTTTTTGGTCCCTAGGAATGGCCCTCGGGATTATGTTTATTGCCATGATGCCCGGATATCCTCCTGATCTGACTTCTTACCTATTTGGTAATATTTTGTCTGTAACCCGTAGTGATCTTTATTTTATGGCTTGTTTTACATTGATTATTGTCCTGGTAATTTCCGTTTTATTTAATTATTGGAAGGCTTATTTATTTGATGATGAATTTGCATCCATTATTGGGATAAAAACGGGATTTATGGAATATCTTCTTTTTGTACTGATTGCCATATCCGTTGTGGTATTAATTCGAGTTGTTGGAATTATTCTCGTGCTAGCATTATTTACCGCGCCTACTGCTATTGCAGGGTTAATTGCCAAGAGCTTGAAATTGCGTATGGTATTGTCTATAATCATTGGAGGTTTATTTTGCTTTTTAGGTTTATGGATATCCTATGCGTTAAATGTTGCATCGGGAGCAGCAATTGTAATACTGTCTTCAGTAGGCTATTTGCTTGCTTATTGTGCCTCTTCCATCAGAATGGGGAGGAGAATAAAAGGTTTATAAAAATATTTTGTCGGATGGTGATTTAATGGAAGCCAATCAATATAAAGAAATCTTTCGTAAAAACAATATTAAAGCAACAAAGCAAAGGGAGGTGGTATTAGATATTTTGATGAATGCAACTGTACCCCTTACCGCAGAGGAGATTTATGTTAAGCAAATGGAAGGTGAAAGTAACATCAGTTTATCTACCATTTATAGAATCCTCGATGTTTTTGTGTCCAAGTGTCTTGTACAAAAGAGTAATATTTCTGATAATAAAGCCATTTTTGAAGTGATTGGTATGGGACATAAACATCATTTGATTTGTCTTGCCTGTGGGAAAATCATTGCGCTAGATCATTGCCCCATGGGTGCGTATGAAAAGGCTCTGGAGGAAGAGACGCAGTTTGAGATTACCAGTCACAAGCTTGCTTTTTTTGGTTACTGTCCTATGTGCAAACAGAAAAATAAAGGGACTCCTGTAACATGACGAAAATAGACATTGTTTCTGGCTTTTTAGGCTCCGGAAAAACCACCTTAATTAAAAAAAGAGACCTTTGAAGGAGAAGCCATGTCGGTTATTGTAGTGGAACAGATTGAGAATACAAAAAAGCCAAATGAGTATGTATATCCTTATTACAAAAGTACATCAAAAAGGTGTGTTATGAAATATGTGAAATGCAAATTATCTGTTAATGAGGCAGAGTTGCACAATTAGGAGTAAATTAGAATGGATAAAATCAGAGAAAAAATCATGGGAATAAGCAAAGATCCTGTTTTGCTGGTTGCCTTTGCAGTGGCAGTGCTTTCCATGGCATTTGTTCCACCATCAAAAAGTTATTTTGACTATATTGACTTTCATGTATTAAGTTTATTGTTTTCTATGATGTTGGTTGTTGCGGGATTGCAGAAGGCCGGAGTATTTGGATGCATTGTTGACTATTTATTAAAATTCGTACATAATACCAGAGTGCTGGCCTTCGTTTTAATAGGGGTCTGTTTTTTTTGTAGTATGCTGATTACCAATGATGTAGCACTGATTACTTTTGTACCCCTTGGGATGTTAGCTTTGGCTCAAACCAAACAGCAGAAACTATTGATCCCCATAGTTATTTTACAGACGGTAGCTGCAAATTTGGGCAGTATGTTTACGCCCCTTGGTAATCCACAAAATTTATATTTATATTCGGTTTCCGAAATGACAATGGGGCAGTTTTTGGGAATCATGGCAATGCCATCAATCATATCCTTCATCCTGCTAACCGTTTGTCTATTGTTCATTCAACCTGAAGAAATTCAGCCATCAACGGAGTTTAAGAACAAAACGGAGTGGCGTAAATTGATTCCCTGGTGTGTAATGTTTCTTGTATGCCTGTTTTCGGTTCTGCGTTTCATTCCTTATGGAATTGCATTAATGGTGGTGATTGCAGGAGTCATCGTTTGTGATCGTAAAATATTGTTTTCTGTAGATTACGGGTTACTGTTTACCTTTATCTTTCTGTTTATTTTTATTGGAAATATGAAAAATATTCCGTCAATTAGCAATGCATTATCTGCGTTGGTTGGGGGAAGAGAGATTGTTGTAGGTATTCTCCTTAGTCAAGTCATTAGTAATGTTCCAGCGGCAATGCTTTTGTCAAAGTTTACTATGAATTATTCTGCCTTATTAATTGGAGTTAACCTTGGGGGATTGGGGACACTGATTGCTTCAATGGCCAGTGTCATTTCTTACAAGCTATATGCCTCTGCCAGTGGCGCACAGACGGGTAAGTATCTTGCTGCGTTTACCGGAGTAAACATTCTTTTTTTAGGAATTTTGTGCGGCACTATGGGACTTATTGCAGGCATTTGAAATGGAAGAAGGGAATAAGTGAACATCTGAAACCATTTTTTATTATTAATTGACTTCCATTTTCAATGTAAAATTGTATATCCTTTGCCATTTTGCAAATACTTGTTTCGAGGTGATAATAATGGCAAAGGATAGTCAACTTGATCCAAAACAAGTTCGTAAGGAGAAATCCAAAGGCGGTCCTACAATGGCGGAAAGTGCCCTGGATGGAGAAGGTAGAAATAACAAAAAGCAATCTGGCAGCCGCCATAAACCGGGAGCAGATAAAAGCTGAGAAATAGGGGAACACATCTAAAAAAAGAGAAGTAATTTATAAAAAGGCTTTCCATGAGTATATGGAAGGCCTTCTTTTGGGAAAGAAACCATGCAATCACGCGTTTTACGTGTGGATGTTTTTTTGTAGGATACGTACATAAATTGGAAGGAAAGGGATATATTGCAATATTTGTGACATCATCACAGAAAATCAGGTGACTTAATGCTACAATAGTATCAATAAAGATACTTTGTAAAAATGAAGGGGTTGTCACCATGAGTATACTAAAAATAACGAAACAAAATTTCGAAAAAGAAGTACTGCAATCCGAAAAACCAGTTTTGTTGGATTTTTGGGCAGGTTGGTGTGGGCCATGTAAAATGATAGGGCCTATTGTGGAACAGGTGGCGGAAGATACAATGAATACAGTACGAGTGGGTAAAATAAATATAGATGAGGAGCAAGAGCTTGCCCAAGCATTTCAAGTAATGAGCATTCCAACCTTGGTTGTAATTAAAAATGGAAGGGTTGAGAGAAAAGCAGTAGGGGTACAGTCTAAGCAGGCCCTGCTATCCATGCTTCAATAAATCAATCAAAGGCAGAATGTAATACTTCTGCCTTTTTTCATATAGACAAAAAGGATGATGGGGAAAATTGTTATACGAAATGGGTGATAGAATATGAGACTTATAAAAAAGCTTAAAGCCTTGTTGAACCGCTTGTCAGTGCAATTAGTATTGCTAGTATTGATTATTATCGCTATGATGGAATTCGTTTCGGTTTCTGTGTTGATAGCGGATTTACTTAAGAATCTAAACATAAATACTAACCACGAGATTGTAAAGCTTTTTTTAATTAAAATTGTAGTCATTAATGTAAGTATGCTCTTGCTTTTTGTAATAATTGTATTGCTGGTATCACGGGTGTTTAAAAAGATTAATAGCTATGCATTTTACAGTTGTACCACAGGGCTGCCAAACAAAAACTATATGATGAATAATTTGCTGAAGGAAATTGCTACTAATGGATCTTTTGCAGCGCTAATTAGTTTGGATATGGATGATTTTAAGGCGGTGAATGACACATTGGGACATCTTGCTGGGGATGAATTGTTAAAGCAGGCAGGTGAACGTTTTGAGCAGGTTCTAGGTGAAGGGGACTGTGTGTGTCATATTGGTGGAGATGAATTTCTCTTTTTTGTAAAGTCTGTAAAGAATAAGCATGAGACAGAAATGTTTGCAAAAAGAATCATGGAGCGGTTCTCTCAACCGTTTTATATTGAAAACCAGAAAGTGGATTATGTTACTGCAAGCTTAGGTATTGCATTAATGCCAAAGGATGGAATTGATTTTCAAACCTTATTTAATTGCAGCGATGACGCAATGTATATGGCAAAAAGACTTGGAAAAAGCAACTTTGTTTTCTATGAAAAAAATATGAATTTTCATTTGTATGAGGATACAATTAGAAAAAAAGAAATTAAGCAAGGCATCAGGCAAAAAGAGTTTAAGGTTTTTTACCAACCTAAATATTCAACAAATGGTGAATTCGTTGGTGGGGAAGCTTTGGCTAGGTGGATAAAAGAAGATGGCACAGTTTTACCACCCTCTGCATTTATTGAATTTGCAGAGAGAAATGGATTGATTGTGGCGATTACGGACTTAATTGTGGACGAAGTATGCAAAGATAGCCTTACTTGGATACAAGATAAAAAAGAGGTTATCATATCTATTAATATCACATCTGAACATATAACCAATAGGGATTTGATTGAAAAACTAATACAAAAAATCAGCAATTATGGTGTCCCCACATGTTATATCGAATTTGAAATTACAGAATCCATGGTTATAGAGGATTTTCAGAAAGCAGTGGAGAATATTGCTCGCTTAAAATCCTTTGGAATTAGAGTAAGCATGGATGACTTCGGAACGGGTTATTCGTCTTTAAATTATTTAAAAAGGCTGCCTATTGATATACTGAAAATTGACAAAACTTTTGTTGATACAATCAATCAGGACGAAAAAGATAGAGTGTTATTAAAAAACATTATTAACATAGCCCACGGGTTTCATTTACAAGTGATTGCTGAGGGAATTGAAACAGCAGAGCAACTGTTCATACTAAAGGATATGGGTTGCGACATGTTTCAAGGCTATTATTTCGGAAAGCCCATGAACAAAAAAGAGTTTGAAGAAAAGTTTCTATAAAGAATGAGGCTTATTTGTAATTAATTACAAATATAAAATTTGTATACAAGAGCTTGTGTTTGTATTACAATAGCCAGTATAAATCTTTCATAAAGTGATAGCTTTAATAATTGTTTAAATGTGAAAGGAGTAGATAAATTGCGTTTCATATCTGTAGATTCAGAAAAATGTATCAAATGCGGTTTGTGCGTGAAGGAGTGTCCCGGTTATGTATTGAAGCTTGGGAAAAGTGGACCGGAGGAGGCTTTCCCAGAGGCTTGTATGGTTTGTGGGCATTGTGTTGCGGTTTGTCCCAAGGAGGCAATAGACCATATTAATACGCCTTTGTCAAAACAAACCAGCATAAAGAATTTTACGCAGTTAACCCCCGAACAAGGAGAACTTTTTCTTCGCTCCCGACGTTCCATCCGAAATTATAAGGAAGGAGCAGTGGAAAGAGAAAAACTCCAAGCTCTGGTGAATGTTGCTCATTATGCCCAAAGTGGGCATAACCTTCAAGGAGTATCCTATGTTGTGATTGAGGATAAAAGCATACTACAGCAAGCTGTCGCTATTGTAATTGCAGCCTTCGAGAAGTATCATGTTCTTGACCATATTACAAAATTATATCATGAAGAGGGAGTAGATCCTATTTTAAGGGGTGCACCCTGCCTTGTTCTTACCATTGCCGATGGGAGTTTTGAAAGAGGAAGAGAAAATTCCATTATAGCCCTTACTTATTTAGAGCTATATGCACCAACACTGGGCTTGGGTTCCTGTTGGGCCGGAATGCTTGAGAGAATTGCAATGATGGAGGGATCCCCTCTCTTGGAATTGTTTCAAATTCCTGAAAATAAGAAAATTACCGGAGCTGTTATGGTAGGATACCCAAAATACACTTATCCAAGATTGGTGGATAGAAATCCACTGGATGTTACCTTTATCAATCAAAAAAATTAAAATAAGTATCATTTTTAAGCCTTGTCGTTAAGGGATGGTGCGAGATGCTTCCTAACTTAACTCATCTAAATTGCAAAGTCATAATTTGGCTTTGCATTTTTTTGTTCGCTTTAGCTTGACAAAACCACCGGCTATGCCGGTGGTAGGAAAGGT
>NZ_JANGAD010000010.1 GCF_024461735.1 Anaerotignum propionicum | reverse complement strand
TCCTACCACCGGCATAGCCGGTGGTTTTGTCAAGCTAAAGCGAACAAGAAAAAGCAAAGTCTTATCATTAGATAAAACTTTGCATTAAATTCAATTCTTCATTTTTCTCTGGGATTTGCAACCAAAGCGACTATAAATGCCGATACAACCGCCGCTGTTATACCCCCTGCAGCAGATTTCAAGCCACCTGTGAGAATACCTAGAATTCCTGCAGAATCTACCTCTTTCATAACACCCTCAGCCAATCGAAATCCAAAA
The DNA here is from genome assembly GCF_024461735.1 of Anaerotignum propionicum. Classification (GTDB taxonomy): domain Bacteria; phylum Bacillota; class Clostridia; order Lachnospirales; family Anaerotignaceae; genus Chakrabartyella. The sequence continues at coordinate 81,826 of NZ_JANGAD010000010.1, read as the reverse complement.
CCTGTTAAAGGAACTGTCGCCCCTGCGCCACCAAATTCCTCTATAGGTTGATAAAATCCCAAACCACCAAGAATACAACCAATACAAACATACATAACCAAAATTCTACCGGAAGTTAATTTTGTCTTATCAATTAAAATCTGACCGATTACACAAATCAAACCTCCCACAAGAAATGCTTTTAAAAAGGCAATCATTGCTTTACCCCCTTTTCGCCACAACCTTCAATACAAACACCATGGGCTATACAAGGAATGCTTTGCCCCTGTTGTGTAGAAGTTGGGCTGAGCAAGGCTCCCGTTGGAATAAACAGCATTCTGCCAATTTCTCCTGACATTAGCTTAGGATAATAGTATCCACAAAATGTAACTGCTGAGCAGGCACAACCACTACCGCCATTATGCGTATCTTGTTTATTTTTATCAAAAATCTCAATGCCACAGTCGGTATAACTTTCATCCATGTTATACCCTTCTTTTTTCATCAACTCCACAACCAAGCTATGACCAATTTCCCCTAAGTCACCTGTAGCTATCACATCATAATCTTGAGGGGTTCTTCCTGTATCCCGAAAATGATTTAAAAGCACGTCAACTGCCGCAGGTGCCATTGCCGCTCCCATATTGTTGGCATCCGTAATCCCCATGTCCATAATCTTACCAGTAGTAATCTCCGTAATACATGGAAAATTTCCTTTTCTGCCCAACACAACAGAGCCATCACCTGTTACTGTCCAAGAGGCGGTAGGAGGTCTTTGATTACCCAAGGCCAGGGGTGCCCTAAACTGCTTTTCAGCGCCACAAAAATGGCTGGATGCCCCAACCAAAGTGTGATTGGCATAGCCGCCGTCAATTAACATCGCCCCTAAGCTCATGGACTCACCCATGGTTGAGCATGCACCAAATAGCCCGAAAAAAGGAATCTGAAAGTTCATAATACCAAAGGTAGATGCAGTACACTGGTTCAGCAAATCTCCGCAAAGAAGGTAATCAATATCCTTCATCTTAAGCCCCGCCTTTTTTACAGCAAGCTCCATATTCTCTTGTATAAAGTGACTTTCAGCCAGCTCCCAGCTTTTCTCGCCAAAAGTGGAATCTTCAACGATTTTATCAAAGTATTTTCCCAAAGGACCTTCGCCTTCTTTTTTGCCCACCGTAGATGCCGCAGCCAAAATACGCACGCCCTCATTTAGTCTTACCGTTTGTTTTCCAATTTTTTTTGCATTCACTTTTTCATCACCTACCTACAAAATAATAAATTAACCCCACTATCATGGATGTAAAAGTACCATAAACAATAACAGGACCCGCTAAAATAAACATTTTTGCTCCTGTTCCGAAAATTAAACCTTCTTTTTTAAATTCAATTGCAGGGGCGACAACAGAATTTGCAAACCCGGTGATAGGTACAATGGTACCTGCACCACAATGTTTACCCAGTTTTTCATATAACCCCAATCCCGTTAACACTGCTGATATAACAACCAGAGTGACGGAAACCAAAAGGGCTGCCTCATCTTCTTTAAAACTTTTACTAAAATAGTCTAATAATATTTGACCAAAACCGCAAATGAAGCCACCAGAAATAAAAGCCTTCAGACAATTCGAAAAAATCGGACTGTTTGGGGAAGCCTTTTTTACCATCTGATCATATTCTTTCTTTGCACGTTTGCTCGTATCCATTTTATTCCCTCCTTCATAACCAAGTTTTAGTACTGCTCCGTTTTAGTATTTTCAAGTAAACAAAATAAATACCTTTATTCCCAATTCTCTTGAATTTGTCCAAAATTCTTATCCAATTTGACAATTTCCTCTTCTTTAAACCACATAAAACCCATCAACGCAAAAATATATAATAGAACCAAACAGTTTTCCTAAGGCAAAGCACAGCAACAACCAAGGTAATCCCTTTGTTATACGCCCTCTCCTTAATAATATGGGCATTACGTTTAAAACCTCTGCCAAAGCAACAGCCAAAACACCCACAAAGACACCAATCGCCAATGCAAAGCCCTCTGCCAATATGGGGATAGGGGGTAGTCTATAGTCAACAAACAGTGCAGTTGTGCCAAATAATCCACCTAATAAAATTGAATCTTCATAGGAGCGAATATACTTTTCTGTTTTCGTCCTCTGCGCCATACGAGGAATAATGCCAATCGCTGCGATAAATGCGAAGATACCTGCGGAAATAGCCATACCTGAGGAGAAGCCAAGAATAATCAACAAGGACTTTGCAATCATTTACCTCCCCCTCCCCCGCTACTTCTTTTATTCAGCTTATCTACAACGCTTGCATTAGTTTCTTTTTCATAAGTGGTCATTTCTATTTCAATAGGTGTGGGATCATCGGTAACCTTAAATTTCGAAAAATGATTAAAGAATACCAATACACCTACCACCAGACCAACGGAATAAGGTATTGATAAAATTGCCGGCATATCCACATTCTCACCAAAAAACATATAATAATAGTTCTGAAAAATCAGTGGCAACTGTGTATCGGTATGAAAGCACATAATTGTTGTGGATGCACCTGCAAATAAAACAATACACATACATATCACCTTCAAAACCTCAAAAGCCTTATTCTCTTTTTTATCTTTTTGATGATATTCCACCAATATATCCATTTCACCTACATTTGAAACTGTAGCATCAGGATACTGATGATTAATAGCCCGTATAATATCCAATGCTGTTATTAAATAGGTAGCATCTGTGTCCTTCGGTATCTGAAACACCACAATTCCCTCAATATTCCCCTTGGTTTGACCACCAATATAGACTTCAGCTACATCCTTCAAGAAAACAACTCGTCGTTCAATGATTTGTGCCTTCTCAATCGGTTTGATATAAATGTCCATTCCCATGCCCTCCAATGGAAATTTTCGCGTCAAAATTTCCTTTTTAATACTTAACCTGATTTTTCACATCTTTTGAAGTCCATAAAAAAAGAACCCAAAACAGGACTCTGTCTTGGGTTATTATGCCGCTTTGTATCAAATTCATTCTTTTAGATTTTAAAACTTTTTACAGCTGGGTCCTCTGCCAGAAAACCTGTTAAGTCAGTACAAGTAACAATGGTATTTCTTGTAATGTCTAAAACAACGGTTACAGTGCCATCCGGATTTTTTTCCATTTCCATATGCATGATATCAATATTTCTTGCCTTTAACTCTTTTTTGATAAAATCCATTTCAGAGGGGGCATGATAAAACGTAATTAAAATTGTATCATCATAAGATTTGTCATTTTTATTAAAATTGCTATGGAGAAAAACTTGTATAATAGGAATAAAAATTGTTGTAAAGATACCAATGGAATACATCCCTGCTCCTATCGCCAAGCCGATTCCAGCCATTGCCCAAAGTCCTGCTGCAGTTGTCAACCCTTTGATGGAAATGTTTTTTACAAAGATAACACCTGCACCTAAAAAGGATATCCCTGTAATTACATTTGATGCAATCCTAGACACATCCACACTAATTCCTGTTGTGGTAATGACATCATAAAAGCCATATTTAGATACAATCATCATCAAAGTTGCGCCCACTGCTACAATAACATGAGTACGGATGCCTGCCTCTTTTCGCCTTCTTGTTCTCTCATATCCAACAATCCCGCCACAAATACAAGCGATAATAATACGAAGTATAAACTCTGCATTTCCCTGCAAACCAAGTATGGATTCCTCAAGGAATAATTGCTTCAAAAACATATGTCTCGCCTCCTGCCGTTCTTACAATATAATATCAAATATAGCAAAAAGGGTCGTTATTTTCAAATCATATGTTAACACAACCACTTTTTTGCATCTTCTTACCATAATAGAATTGTACAAAATAATATGATACATGATTAAGTAATTATAATCTCATTAAATCCACTTTCTAATAATAAAATAACAGCCCGCTGCTCGGCAGAAATTGTCTTGCATACAGGCTGACGTGTTTTAAAATATTAATTAAGCATATCTACAAAAGCTCTACAAATAAAAATATTCTGACTGTTGAAGAAAGACTTTTAATTTTATTTAACGATCATATGTAATACAAATTGATCTAGAATTAAAATGCTGCCTAAAGCAAACACATATATAGAAAACCATTTCAACTTTCCGTTTTTAATCACATTTACCATGAAACGAATTGCAAAATAACCAGATATGGCGGCTACAATAAATCCAGCAATCATTGGCACTAAACCAATTGCCTCTGTTAAGACAACTTCTCCTGTTATCATATCCTTAATGGTAAGGACCATACCACCTAATATAGCCGGAATAGATAATAAAAACGAAAATCGAGCGGCATTCTCTCGATCCATATTTCTGCTAAGGCAGGCACTAATCGTCATACCGGAACGAGATACAGCGGGTAAAATTGCGATACCTTGCATCAAACCAACCACTAAAGAATCAAAAATTGACATATTGCGGATTTTCTTTTTGCCACCTTTACGACTATCTGCATAAAGAAGGACGCAACCGGTAAAAATAAAATTAAATCCAATAAATTTTCCTGAACCAAAAATGGCATCAAAAGTATCATTAAATAATAATGCAATAATTACTGTTGGAATGGTACCGGCAATCAGTAATGCCGTGGTGCGCTGAAAAGGACGACAAATCAAAGCCCAAATATCCTTCCAGTAATATACAAATACAGCAATCAGTGTGGCAACATGCAGCAAAATAGTAAATGCTTGTGTTGCCTCATGCATGCCAAAAAGATTTTGGAGCAATACCAGATGTCCTGAACTGCTTACTGGTAAAAACTCTGTTAGCCCTTGGATTAAGCCTAGAACAATGGCTTCGATTATCTGCATTATCAAAATTCCTCCTATTTCTAAACATTTCTTGTATATTAGTAACAATTTATTATATAACAGAGAATTCTCCCTTGCAAATAATATTTTTCCCTGTTAATATATAGTTTGCGGTTTTATTTTTGAAACCCCATAAAAACAGTGCTTTAAAAGGGATTTAAAATAGGTATATTAGCAAATCTTAAGAATATGCCAATTGCGAAAGCACTCATAACTAAATTTGTAGTCGAAAGAAAACGTGGAGGGAAACCTCTGACAAGCACTTCCTTTTTTGTGGTTCTCTTCGGCTCAGGAAAGAAGAAAGGAAACAAAGAATGGAGCATTTAAAATTTCAAGACCTGGATTTATCCCCCGAAATCTGCAAGGCAGTATTGGACATGGGGTTTGAAGAAGCAACACCAATTCAATCCATGGCAATCAGTGTAGTAAAAGAAGGCAGGGATGTAATCGGTCAATCTCAAACAGGAACGGGTAAAACTGCGGCTTTCGGTATCCCCTGTTTAGAGCGCGTAGACCCCGATGATAGGCGTTTACAGGCGTTAATTCTCTGCCCTACCAGAGAACTGGCGATTCAAGTTAGTGAAGAATTCAGAAAACTTCTGAAATACAAGGAAAATATTCGTGTACTACCAATCTATGGCGGCCAGCCAATTGATAGACAAATTGCAGCCTTAAAAAAAGGCGCTCATGTAGTAATTGGTACACCCGGCCGTGTAATGGATCATATGCGCCGTCGCACTTTAAAAATGGAAACAGTTCAAATGATGGTATTAGATGAAGCCGATGAAATGCTGGATATGGGCTTCCGTGAAGATATTGAAATGATCTTAACAAAAATTCCAGAAGACCATCAGACGCTGTTATTTTCAGCAACATTATCCCCTGAAATTTTGGATATTACCAGAAGATTCTTGAAAGACCCAGAGTTTATAAAGGTTGTTCGTAAAGAATTGACGGTTCCCAATATTGAGCAAGCTTACTTTGATGTAAAGGAAAAAACAAAGCTGGATGCTTTGACCCGCATCATTGATGTATATGACCCTCGTCTGGCTATGGTTTTTTGTAACACCAAAAAACGTGTAGATGACGTGGTTGAACTTTTGCAAGGCCGTGGTTATTTTGCTGAAGGTCTTCATGGAGACTTAAAACAGCCTCAGCGCGATAAGGTTATGCAGAAATTCCGTAACGGAACCATCGAGATTTTGGTTGCCACTGATGTTGCTGCAAGAGGTATCGACGTTGATGATATCGATGTTGTGTTTAACTATGATGTACCTCAAGATGAAGAATATTATGTACACCGAATTGGTCGTACAGGTCGTGCCGGAAAATCCGGTAAAGCTTTTACCTTCTGCGTTGGTAAGGAGATTTATAAGCTTCGCGATATTATGCGCTATACCAAAACAAAAATCGCTCAGCAAAAACTCCCCACTTTAAGCGATGTGGAAGAAATGAAAACCAATATCTTTTTGGATAAATTGAAAGATACTATGAATGAAGGTCATTTAACCAAATATATCAATTTGGTTGACCGCTTAATGCAAGAGGATTTTACAGCCATTGATATTGCGGCAGCTTTATTAAAAAACCATCTTTCAAACGTGAATGTGGATGAATTGGATGTATTAGACGATATCAATTTAGGTGGAACTGAGGTTTATGGCGGCGATGATGAGAAGATGGTAAGACTTTTTATCAATGCCGGCAAGAAAAATAAAATTCGTACAAAGGATATTGTAGGTGCCATTGCCAACGAAACCGGTGTACCCGGCAAAGTATTGGGTGCCATCGATCTTTATGACGATTATGCCTTTGTTGATATTCCTAAGGAATATGTGAAAGATGTTTTGGTAGGCATGAAAAATGCAAAAATCAAAAACAAAAGAATTCATATGGAAATTGCAAAAAAAGATAAGTCTAAAAAAAGTAACTAAAATAAAAAGGATTGTAGTTTTTAACTGCAATCCTTTTTTACTTGTATTTCCGATGCAAAATAAAGGCTTCTCCATCCTTCTCCATCCTTCTCCATCCTTCTCCATCCTTCTCCATCCTTCTCCAAATAAATCTTAATCAAGAACCCTCCACCTTATCTGAAGGGCCAGTCTGCTCCTATAAGAACTTTTAAGGACTTTTCTTGCAACGCCTAATGACGTATCAATATTTGCCTTATTTTTGCCCCACTAATGTTAAAACGAATTAGAATTAAACTATCCTTTATTATATTAATGCAATAACCAGAGGCCTTAAAACTTAAATGAACAATAAAAAGACCGTATATTTCTATACGGCCTTCTTAATAAATATGGAGTATGTTAATTATTTACCGTAGTAAGCTGCTAAATACATTTCTCTAATTTCGCTCATCAGAGGATATCTAGGGTTAGAGCCTGTGCACTGATCATCGAATGCTTCTTCGCACATGATGTCCAGTTTATCCAAGAATGCTTTTTCGTCAACGCCATGTTCCTTGATGGATTTAGCGATGCCAACAGTAGCCTTGAGTTCTTCAATCTTAGCGATGAAGTTATCAACTTTTTCTTGATCATCTTTGCCAGTGATACCCAAATATGTAGCGATCTCTGCATAACGTTCTTTTGTATGAGGATACTTATACTGAGGGAAAGTACCCATCTTTTTAGGAACCTCTGCAGCGTTGTATTTGATAACTTCTGACATCAACAACGCATTAGCAACACCGTGCTGTACATGGTGATGTGCACCCAATTTATGAGCCATGGAGTGGTTTACGCCCAAGAATGCGTTGGAGAATGCAATACCAGCGATTGTGGATGCATTAGCCATTCTTTCACGAGCTTCAATATCATCACGGCCATATTTGTATGCTCTAGGCAGGTAATCAAATACCAATTTAGCTGCCTTTAAAGCCAAACCATCTGTATAGTCGGTAGCCAACATGGAAACATATGCTTCAACAGCATGTGTCAATACGTCAATACCGGAAGAAGCGGTCAAGCCCTTAGGCTGATCCAACATCATATCTGCATCACTGATTGCCATTGTAGGCATGATTTCATAGTCAGCGATAGAGTATTTTGTTTGTGTAGAAGGATCTGTAATGATTGCGAAAGGTGTAACTTCGGAACCAGTACCAGAAGATGTAGCGATAGCAACGAAGATTGCTTTCTCACCCATCTTAGGGAATACGAATACTCTCTTACGGATATCCATGAAGCGCATTGCCAAATCAGAGAAGTCTGCTTCGGGATGCTCATACATTACCCACATCATCTTACCAGCATCCATTGCGGAGCCACCGCCCAGAGCGATGATTACGTCAGGACCAAATTCTTTCATTGCAGCTGCACCGGCAATTGCACAAGGCAATGTAGGGTCAGGAGTTACATCGAAGAATACATGGTGTGTAATGCCCATTTCATCCAACTGGTCTGTAAGGGACTTTGTGTAACCATTCTTAAATAAGAAACCATCAGTTACGATGAATGCTTTCTTTGATTTATATACATCTTTTAATTCTTTTAATGCAACAGGTGTACAACCTTTCTTGAAGTAAACCTTCTCAGGAGTTCTAAGCCACAGCATGTTTTCTCTCCTCTCAGCTACCGTTTTGATATTCACTAATTCATCGATGCCCACGTTGTGTGAAATTGCATTGCCAGCCCAAGAACCACAACCTAAGGTAAGAGAAGGAAGAAGTCTAAAGTTATAAAGGTCGCCAATACCACCATGAGAAGAAGGTGTGTTGATCAAAATACGGCATGTTTTCATTTTCTCTTCAAAACGTTTAACTTTTTCAGGAGCCTTTACAGGATCTACATATAGTACGGATGTATGGCCAACGCCACCGTCGATAACCAATCTGTCTGTAATTTCCATAGCCTCATCAAAAGAGCTTGCACGATACATAGCCAATACAGGAGAAAGTTTTTCATGAGCAAATGGTTCTTTTGTAACATCTACTTCGCTAACTTCACCAATGAGGATTTTTGCATCCTTAGGACACTCAATACCAGCCAACTGAGCAATCTGATAAGGGCTACGTCCAACGATTTGAGCATTGATATTGCCAGCAGCGTTCAAAATGATTCTGCCAACTTTATTCTTTTCTTCTTCGTTTAAGATATAGCATCCTCTGTCAAGGAACTCTTGTCTACATTTGTCATAAATTTTATCCATAATTACTACAGACTGCTCGGAAGCACAAATTGTACCGTTGTCAAATGTCTTGGAGTGAATTACAGAGTTAACTGCCATAAGTACATCACAGGATTCATCAAACAACGCAGGAGTATTACCATTACCTACACCAACAGCTGGCTTGCCGGAGGAGTAAGCGGATTTAACCATCGCAGGACCACCTGTTGCCAAAACCATATCTGCATCTTTCATAACTTCTACAGACATTTCGATGGAAGGTTCGTCAATCCAAGCGAGGATACCTGCAGGAGCACCAGCTTCAACAGCTGCATCCAATACAGTCTTAACTGCTGCGATTGTACAATTCTTTGCAGTAGGGTGAGGAGAAACGATCATACCATTTCTTGTCTTTAAGCAGATCAAACATTTAAAGATTGCGGTAGATGTAGGGTTTGTTGTAGGAACAACCGCTGCAATAACGCCGATAGGCTCATAAATCTTCTTGATACCAAATGCGGGGTCATATTCCAAAACACCACAAGTTTGTCTATCCTTAAACGCATTATAGATATATTCAGAAGCAAAGTGATTTTTTGTAACCTTATCTTCTACAACACCCATTTTGGTCTCTTCAACCGCCATTTTTGCCAAAGGAATTCTGTTCTTGTTGGCTGCAGTTGCTGCCGCCAAGAAAATTTTATCTACCTGCTCTTGTGTATAAGTAGAAAAAATCCTCTGTGCCTCCTTAACTTCAGCAATTCTGTGCTTTAAGCTTTCTACACTGTTTACGATTTCGGGTCTTTTTGTTTCAGGAGCTGCCTCTTTCTTCTTTTCTACTGCCATTTAAAATCCCCCTTACATAATTTTAGTCTGTTAACATGATTTTTTTCTATTGTTAAGTGCAGGAACGGTACTGCACGCACTGCCGTATCCCCCCATCTATTTTTTGTATATGAAATATAAAATTTAGATGGGGTATTTTTATTGACACAGAGAGCGATACTAGGGGAAAGAACAGACCACATTGTGCACTTTTTATATTTGTCAAAATATATCAGATGCAATATTGTGCGCTTTTCCTTCTTGATGCTAATACTAACATCGAAAATCGTTTTAATCAATAAAAATTTTTATTTTCGTCCATACCGATTAAACGAATAGCCTATATCATTTTTTATATGGACAAAAATTTGTGGTATATTATTATTGTGTTAAAAATTGAAATAGGAAGTGGATTCATGATGTATGAAATTAGTCTTTTTGTACATCCTTTCATACAAAAAAGCTATTTTTACAAAAAAAGTAATAAAAAACTCCCCCATTAAATCCACCTAAATTTGTATGATATTATCAATTATTTAACAATTCAAAAATAAAGCTTATTCATGAAAAAAAATATAAAACTTGATTTGTTTTTGTAATTAAAATTTACGAATTCAATTCGCTATTTTTCGACGCTTCTTCAGCATAAAAAAAAGCTTGCATAATTCTAAATGCAAGCCATAATTTGTCACTTAAACCCTTTTATGCTCAATAAATCAAGAAAATATCTACTTTAAAATCTATTTTTCAATAAAAACAGCTTTTCTTCCTTCATTAATTACAAATAACAACCAAATTCTCTGGTTTTCTCCCTTAACTTATCCACTAACTGCTTTTCATATTTTTTAGGTACATGATTTTCCTTAAACACCAATACATCCTTCATATACTTAGCGTAAGACCCACACCGCTTCTGTATCAGCCCATATTTCTCCAACGTTTCATCTGGAACAGGTGAAACCCACATATATGTATTTGGGACAGTTGAGAGAATTTCAAATTGACTAGCTCTTTCATAAAGATAAATAACCTTTTTCTGACAGCGCTCTTCTCTGTCATTTTCCGTTAAATCAATATATCCACCTGTAGGAAGTCTTTCATCTCCATGCACAACCTCTATACATCCATCTAAATCAGAATCTGCCCTGATATGTTTATCGGCTATGATACTGTCTTTAGAGGTTAGCAACAAGTAGTCAAACTCCAAAATGAGTCTATAGGATAAATCCTTCAGCTTAAATAACGATAAATAATATCCCTCGTGCATAACATTATATCGAATAATTCCAATATCATAATGATAATCCAACACATTTTGAATGGTTTTGCTGGAATTTGTTTCGCAGTAATGAATACGCATATTATCATCCTCATCCAGCGTATTCAAAAAATTAGTAAAAACCTCAGAAATATAGCTAGCTCTGGGTACAGAAATCTTTAGGCTTACCCCATGGTCGTTTACATCAGAATATGCATTGGTCAAATTATTGATTTGATATTGTATCTCTTTGGCATGGCGTAAAAATCGTTGCCCTTCTCTGGTTGTAATTACGCCTTTTGGTGTTCGTCTGAAAATAACAATATCAAATTCTTGTTCCAGCTCTTTCACTGCACGGCTTAAATTCGACTGTGCAACATAAAGATTTTTAGCCGCTAAAGAAATTGAACCGCATTTATCGATTTCAATTACATATTTCAAGTCTGTGAAATTCATGTATACCCTCCTAAATCCAATTATAACATGCATATCTGTAGCCTTAATATATTGCGCAGATGCCAAAAACAGCATTTTATTCATATTAACGCATATATATCATTTATTATAAAACACAATTGTTTAAAAATCCAGACATTCCATAGTTTTCTACTTGCTTGTTGTAATTATCTACATAAAACAGCTCTAGGGATACCCTTTCTTGCAACTTGTTCCTACTTGCCATTTTGGCACATATCTCTGGAAAATGAATATTGTATTATATCATTTTTTGAGGGAGGTATCGTAATGCCAAGCCTAGCGATTCACCTTACACCCATCCATTTTATCTACCTTATCGGTGTTTTAACCATTCTTGCAACAATGATCTTTAGGAAAGACACGCCCATCGTCTGTGTCATTTTCATATTTATTTTAGGGCTTGTTAGCAGCCGCAGTTTAGTAGGCGGAATCCAATCTATTTTTCACGCCGTACTATATGCGTCAAAGGAATTTATGGAAATCATTGCTACCATTGCATTGGTTACATCTTTATCGAAATGCCTATCTGATTTAGGTAGTGATTATTTGATGATGCGTTCCATGTCAAAAATCATGAAAAATACCTATATCGCATGGTGGATTTTGGGCATCACCATGATGATTTTCTCAATGTTTTTGTGGCCTTCCCCTGCCGTTGCATTGGTTGGTGCCATTTTAGTCCCTTTGGCTGTAAAAAAAGGATTAACTCCCCTTGCCGCAGCAATGGCAATGAACCTCTTTGGCCACGGAATTGCTTTGAGTTCTGACATAGTGATTCAAGGAGCCCCTGCAATTACTGCAGCCTCCGCAGGCATCGAACCCCAAAGTATCTTGCAGACCGGAATGCCCTTGTTTCTTACCATGAGTATTGTGACGGTGGTTTCTGCATTTCTCTTAAACAGAAAAACCATGGTAAGCCAAAACCAAAGCATATTATATACACAAAGCAGTGAAAAGGTATCTCAGCCAAAACCTTCGAAAGCAGCACTTTTTGTTGCGATTTTCACCCCTGTTGCCTTCCTCTGTGACATTATCTTTATGTTCATATATGACCTAAAAGGTGGAGACGCCACAAGTTTAGTTTCAGGGACAGCTTTACTGGTTATGATTATTTCTTCCATCATCGGCTTTAAAGAAAAAAGCTTAGAAAAAGTTACGAACTATATTAAAGATGGTTTTTTGTTTGCCATTAAAATTTTTGCTCCTGTTATCATAATCGGCGGCTTTTTCTTCTTGGGCGGTGAGGGTATTACCTATATATTAGGGGAACAATACCAAAGTGGTATTCTAAATGACTGGGCAATCTGGTTAGCCGGTATAACGCCATTAAATAAATATATGGTTGTATTCATTCAAATGGTCATCGGCGGTCTAACGGGTCTTGATGGTTCTGGTTTCTCCGGGCTACCTTTGGTTGGTGTTTTGGCAAACACTTTTGGAACAGCAGTTCAATGCTCCGTTCCCATTTTGGCAACTTTGGGGCAAATTTCTGCAATTTTTGTAGGCGGCGGCACCATTATTCCTTGGGGACTCATACCCGCTGCAGCAATTTGTAATGTTAATCCAATAGAGCTGGCTAGAAAAAACCTACTTCCCGTTGGAATTGGTTTTCTATTCACCTTTATTTTAGCTTGTATTTTAATTTAGCAATTAGGAGGCGTATACTATGTGCGGCATTGCCGGTTTTTTCAATCCAAAAAAAGATTATCTGGAACAAAAAGCCTATTACACAAAAATTCTAGAAGATATGTATACCGTTCAACGTCATAGAGGGCCCGATGACTGCGGTACCTATTTAACTTCAAACGCAGGTTTTGCTCATGCAAGGCTTTCCATCATTGACTTAAAAACGGGACATCAGCCAATTACCAGAACAATGGGCGGAGAAACCTTTGCCATTGTTTACAATGGTGAACTATATAATACCAGTGAGCTACGGGAAAACCTTCTATCCAAGGGCTGGACATTTGATACCGATTCAGATACCGAGGTTATTTTAGTCAGCTATATAGAGTATGGTGCGGATTTTGTAAAGCAGCTGAACGGTATTTTCGCCTTTGCCATTTACGATCCTTTAAAAAACATGATGTTGCTTTATCGAGATCGATCTGGCATAAAGCCACTGTTTTATTCCATTATTGATCATGAGGTTGTGTTCTCTTCTGAAATCAAGGGTATTTTTGCCTATCCAGGTATTGTACCTCAAGTTGATAAAGAAGGACTTAACGAGGTTTTCAGCATCGGCCCAGCAAAAACCTATGGCAAAGGTGTGTTTAAAGGAATTGATGAACTCCTACCGGGTTATTACATGATGTTCTCTCCCACAGGAATTCATTCAAATTGTTATTGGAAGTTAGAAAGCCACGTTCATGAAGATGATTATGCAACAACTGTAGAAAAGACTAAGGAATTGCTCATTGATTCCATCAAACGGCAAATGGTATCCCATGTTCCTATTTGTACCTTTTTATCAGGGGGTGTAGATAGCAGTTTGGTTTCCGCTGTATGCGCCGCAGAACTGGCAAAAAAAGGAGAGCAGCTAAACACTTTTTCCTTTGATTTTGTAGGAAATGAGAAATATTTTAAAGCATCCTCCTTTCAGCCTTCTCAGGATAGACCTTTTGTAGATATTATGGTGAAACACTTAAAAAGCAACCACCGCTACTTGGAATGCAGTATTCAAGATCAAACAAATTGCTTGAAAGATTCTGTAGATGCCAGAGATTTGCCGGCCATGGCAGATATTGATTCCTCTATTCTATATTTTTGTTCAAAAGTAAAACAGTACAATAAAGTGGCATTAACCGGAGAATGTGCTGACGAAATTTTTGGGGGCTATCCTTGGTTCCATAAAAAAGAATGTTTTGAAGCAAACACCTTCCCCTGGACAATGGATTTGGAAGCAAGAAAGGTTTTATTAAAGGACGATTTTATTGAATATCTTGATATGGATGATTATGTAGCAAAAACATATGCAAAATCCGTCAGTGAAACACCAAAATTAGCAGAGGATACTCCTCAAGAGGCCCGCAGAAGAGAAATTGCATATCTGAATCAAAAATGGTTTATGCAAACCCTGTTAGACCGTATGGATCGTACCAGTATGTATAGCGGATTAGAAGCAAGGGTTCCTTTTGCAGATCACAGACTAATTGAATATGTGTGGAATGTACCTTGGGAAATGAAAACAAGAAATGATGTGGTAAAGTCATTATTAAGAGAATGCGGCATTGGTTTAATTCCTGATGAGGTTTTATTCCGCAGAAAATCACCATACCCTAAAATTTATGATAAAAATTATGAAGCATTATTGGCTTCTATGGTTACAGAAATTATGGAGGATTCCTCTTCCCCTGTACTACAATTTTTAGATCGAAAAAAAGTAGAGACTTTCTTGAAAAGCCCCTCCGATTATGGAAAGCCTTGGTACGGCCAGCTTATGGCAGGCCCCCAGATGTTGGCTTATGTAGTTCAAATTAATTATTGGATGCAGAAATGGAATATTAAAGTTGTTTAACTAACTAGAATTACCTTAATTTTAAAGGGACACAAGGCTTTTCACCTTATGTCCCTTATATATGTTTACTCATTCACATCAGTAATCACGTCTACTTTATTTAAATTGGCAAGACACTCCATATAATTTTGATTGGCTATATCCCAGTTTATTACCTGCATCCAATCATCAATATAAGCACTTCTCATATAATAATGTTTTAAAAAATATGCATGTTCCCAAACATCCAATGCAATAATGGGACAATAGTTTAATAAAAGGGGGCTATTTTGGTTCGGCATCGTTATAATTCTTAATTTGCCATTGTCAAAAACCAGCCAAGTGTAACCAGAGCCAAATATCTTCAAGGCCTCCGCTTTAAAAATAATTAGGAAATTATCCAGACTTCCAAATTGCGCCGCAATCATGTCAATCAATCTTCCCTGAGGCCGCACTCCAGTTGGTGGCTGCATACCATTAAAATAAATACGATGATTATATACGCCCCCACCGTTATTCTGTATGGGTATTCGTAGCGGATCCAATAAGTAAACAGCATTTTTGATTAATTCTTCTAGGGTTAACTGCTGTAACTCGGGATAATCTTTAATTGTATTATTTAAATTATTAATATAGTTTTGCAAATACTTGTCATGGTGTATTTCCATAGTTTGTGCATCAATAAAAGGCTCCAAAGCATCATATGCATAGGGCAATGGTAAATTTACATATGGGTACTTATCATTTTCCATGGCTATCCTCACTTATCTAGTCTTACTACAAAACTATTCATCAGAAGTTGATTCTATGCTGGAAATCCTTCTGTCAAAACAAAAAACCTGTAGTGCAAAATAGCAAAACAGGTTTTGGTTTTTCTTTTTATTTCCCAGAAAATATCCTTAAGAAGCGCATTTCTTCAATTGTTGTCCAGAAAAAGTATTTCTTTATTTTGTTTTCTCAACGTAAACTTGATAATCTTCATTCCAGCCTTGATATGCTTCTTCTTTTTTATGATTAGGCAAATCATAGATACGATCAAGATATGTTCCAAACCACTGAGAAAATTTGATAGAACCACCTAAATTCATATGGCCTTGGTCATAATAGTCCACAGAAGGATCTAAATTTAACTGTTCCCTGATTTCTTCACGGTCACAATCCAAATAATCCACACCCATTTCCTTTGCAAAGCTTTCCATGGCTACACTCTGCTCATAGCTCCATGACATTTTTGGCATATGAAGCATCAATACCGGAATGCCCTTTTCCTTGCAAAGTTGTATGGTCTTTTCAATATAACTTTTCGCACTTTCGTTAAATGCAGGGGAAGCCACATCAGAAGGCATCATAAACTTTTCCGGATAGTCCAATGGCTCACCACCTCTTAAAAACACATTTCCTTTTTTAAAAGAATGCTTCATAAGAGGAGCCGGCTCTGCCTCAGCCCAATCTATTTCCTTCCAACGTTCATGATAACGAAATAGTGGAAACATATAGGAAAGCAAGGTTTGCCTGTCATCCGCCTTAGTAATCTCATTCACAATCTGCAATTTATACTTAGATAGTTTCATCCCATCCAATGCCCTTCTCAAATCACCTTCCCGCTCTGCATAATCAAAATCAAGGAAAATGTTATCACATAAAAGCACCACAAGCTCAGGCTTTTGATACTCCAGAGATTCTTCCATAAGACCATAGGTCACAGAAGGTGCCTGTAATGCCGAAGCGCGAACATAGCTGGTGAAACCTTCTTGATTCCACATTACCATTGGAGAAACCCCTCGCAACATAGGGCTGCTCCCCATAAAGAGTACATCAATGGAATCCTTTGGTTCATTATAAAAAGCATGAATTTCATCGGATTCATCATCAGGACGCCTTAAATAATCAGAGGTATTGGAAAATATGATTGAAAAAACAATTAAAAAGGCAATACACCTTGTCACAATTCTAAAACATCCTTTCATCTTAAAACCCCCTATAAATAAAGTCGGAGGCGTTATAATTCAAACCATATACGCCAAACATAATTAACGAAAAAATTGCCGCCAAATAAATAAACCAGCGGAACAATATGTTCTGCTTCGATAAGGCTTGACGAATTTGTATTCCTGATTCCTGAAGCAAGCTCACCGTCAAAAGCACTAAGGATGCCAATAGTAAAAGCCATAAATCTTGGGTATCCAGCCCTAGTTTTAATAAACCGCCGTTGATTATAATATCACTATTCCAATTTTGCAACATGGAATGCATCATATAAACAGAGGCTCCCACACCAGGTGCTCTAGTAATAATTTTGCCTAAAGCAACCAAAATTAATGTTTTTAGAACACGGAACAAGTGCCAGCTAAAGCACTCTGTGCGAATTTCAAATTTTTGTATTAGTTTTTTTAATGGCTGATCAAACAAAATTCCTAAAACGATTAATGTGCCATTGTAAAAACCAAATGCAATATATTTCCATTCTGCCCCATGCCAAATACCAATGAGGAAGAAAATGATAAACTGAGGAATTAAAACCGGCAATAATTTACCAATATAATTTCCAAAAAGCTGACGTCCCTTTTTACCCAACTTCGTAAAAAATTTTGATAAAGAAAGGGGATAAAAAACATAGTCACGGAACCATGCACCCAAGGTAATGTGCCATCTACGCCAAAAATCAGGAATACTGGTTGCCAAATAAGGCCTTTCGAAATTCTTTTCTAATTGAATACCCAATACCTGAGCAGCCCCCGTTGCAATATCAATACCGCCGGAGAAATCTCCATAAAGCTGAATGCAGTAAACCAAAGCCGCTACCGCAACATAAGTACCACCAAAGGTTTCTGGATATCCAAAAACCGTATCCACAATCACCTTTGCTCTATCTGCAATCACAAGCTTTTTAAAAGCCCCCCAAAGCATCAACTGCACACCAAACTTAACCCTCTCATAAGAAAAGCTGTTTGGGCGATAAAGCTGTTCCGCCAAATCATTATATCTGCCAATAGGACCTTGCACAATCTGGGGGAAAAAGGATATAAACAACGCAAACTTTGCTAAATTACGCTCAGGTTCATATTTTTCCCGATAAACATCAATCAAATACCCCACTGACTGAAAGGTATAAAAAGAAATTCCCAAAGGCAATAAAAAGCTATAGACAGGCATTTCCAAACCAATGGAAAAGCGCCCAAACAAAGCATTTAAATTACTGCCAACAAAACCCGAATATTTCAAAACCGCCAAAATACCTAAGTTAAAAAGCATAGTGGGAATTAAAACAGCCCGTTTCCTTTTTGTAAAATTAGCCTTCCACGCCTTTTTCTGTTCTTTATCTAATGTTCCCTTTATTGCCGCAAAATCCGCCTTATTTTTGGCAGACATATTGCCCAGCTTAAGTCCTCCAAGAAATATCGTTACTGTTGTTGCCAGCAAATAAAGAAAGTATCCTACCCCTGCAAAAAAATAAAAAATATAATTAACAACCAAAAGCGTTACCCAACGGTAACGCTTCGGGGTTAGGAAATATAAAGTGGCCGCCAATATCAGGAAAACCACAAATTGTACCGAAGTAAAAGCCATAACCCAATCTCCTTAAAAATCAATCTTCCTGCAATCTTTCTACCAAAGCCATAATCGCCTCAACAGAATTAAAGTTTTCAGGAATGATGTCCTCTGCACCTATCTCTATTTCATAAGCCTCACATAATTCACCAACCAAGGAAACGATGTCAAAGGAATCCAGCTCACCGCTGTCCACCAATTCCTTATTCCCCTCAAAATCAACGTCCGGTCTTAATTCAGCCAAAATCTTCAATAATGTTTCCATCTCTGCATTATCCTCTCTTATGTGGTTTTTATCATTACGGGTGCTACCCTGCCATCAGGCAAAAACCCGAACTTATCATACATTCGTAAAGCGGAAAGGTTGTCCGTTCTTACCCAAAGGAAAAACTTCTTAGAAATATCCTTCTGTACAAAAAACCAATCCCGCACAAGCCCCTCTCCAACACCTAAGCCCCTTGCTTCGGGCTTCACTGCAATATGCCAGAGCATACTCCCCTGCTTCATCTCTCCAAAATGCAAAAAACCCAGTAGCTTTTGGTTTTGTAGTGACACCAATACTCTCTGATTTAAGATGTCTGTTAGGAGTGCCCCCTTTGTGGGCAGTGCAGAAGAAAAAGGCTCAAAACTTTCAAGCATCAGTTGAAAAATATCCTCCATCAAATTTTCTGTAGCAAAGGTTATTTTCCTTTCTTCCGATATAACGTTTTTGGACATGAAATACATCCGTTTTCGTTCTAAATACGTTTGAAAACCAACTTTTTCCCAATCTCCTTGAGAGGGAACCCGTTCCTTGTTTGCCAAAAGCACTTCTTCCAGTATAATCGGTTCATCAACAGCAGGCAATACCTCAGGACTATTTTCCTTATCCAAAAAATAAAAAAGGCGGTAAAATTTATCTTCTTGTAGAAAAAAGTAAGCACTA
Source organism: Anaerotignum propionicum (assembly GCF_024461735.1). Classification (GTDB taxonomy): domain Bacteria; phylum Bacillota; class Clostridia; order Lachnospirales; family Anaerotignaceae; genus Chakrabartyella. The sequence goes on along the minus strand of NZ_JANGAD010000010.1, from coordinate 62,354 downwards.
TCAGCAAAATCAAAACGACTGAGTTTCTCTTGTTGCACTAGCAGAAGTACCTCATCCTCAGAAAAGAAGAAGTTTGTTCTCTGTCCCTTTGAAAGTCTCTTAGCAATTTCCTGCCAAAAAGCCCAGCCATCAATCAATTTTTCTATCATAATACTCCTTTAGGCGAAGCCTGTCTATTTTTCCGTTTAAAGTATGGGGCATCTCCTCTAGCTGGTGCATCACATTGGGAAACATGTACTTTGGCACTTTATCCCTTAGCCTTTTTAGAATATAGCTTTGTGTTGCCTCACTGCCGCAATAAAACAGTACGATTTTTTGAGTTTTGCTATCATATATGCAAGCACCGTTTTCAACCAAATCGATGGAATTCACTGCCGCTTCAATCTCTCCCAGCTCGATGCGATGACCCATATGCTTTATTTGATGGTCTTTTCTCGCCAAAAAAATAATTTCGCCATATTCATTATACTTTGCCACATCACCGGTTTTATAAATTTTCTCCGGGTAGTGGGGATTTAAGGGGTTTTGAATAAAAGCTTCATCTGTCTTTTCAGAATTATTATAATATCCCGGTGCAAGACATCTGCCCCGAATACAAAGCTCACCTGTTTCCCCTTCCTTTGCCAATCGGTCACCATTTAGAATAAAGATATCTGTATTTCTGCAAGGGTATCCAATGGGTAAAGGCTCGTCATCTTCAAATTCTCTATCTACAATATAATAAGTGCAATCCACCGTTGCCTCAGTAGGGCCATAAATATTGGCAAATACTGCATTGGGATATTTTTTCCTCCACATATTATACTGCTTCGTAGGCATAATTTCTCCGCAAAAAGCAATTTTCTTCAAACACTGTGGTGCAATTTTCTCCAGCGTTCCCGTATTTGCTACAATACAAAAAGCAGAAGGCACCCAATCCACATAATTTATATTCTTTTCTCCCACATACTCCATGAGTTTTATTGGGAAAGAAAATAACTGCTTCGGAATGATTTCCATGGTCGCCCCTGTTTTTAAAACAGCATAAATATCTTTCACAGAAGAATCAAAGTAAAAGGGCGCCTGATTTCCAATGGTTTCTTTTTCGGTAATATTAAAGGTCTCCGTATACCATTCTGTCAGGTTGACAACGGAATGGTGGGTAATAATAACGCCTTTGGGTACCCCTGTTGAGCCAGAGGTAAATAAAGCATACAGGGGGTCAGCATCTATGGCAGATTTGCGAATCTTATCCAATGCTTCTTCTTCCACCTCTGTATTAGCTATTTCTTCAAACACCACTGTTTCACCTGCATATTCCAAATACTCTGCCGCCTTTTTGCTTTTTTCATCAATTAAAAGCACTTGGGGCTGTAAAGTTTGAAAAATGGATAAAATACGTTCCTTAGGCATTGTGGAATCAATGGGAGTATAAAAATTCCCACTAAAAACACAGCCCAAAAAAGCCGCCACAGACTTTGGTGTCTTTTCCATCATAATCGCCACTGGAGCATTCCTTTTTCCGTACCTTAATAAAAATGTTCCGACTCTTTTGCTTAGAGCTAAAAGCTCCTGAAAGCTAAGAGCTTCCTCTTTTCCAGCAAAGGCTATTTTTTCAGGAAATTTTTTGGTTGTTGCTTCTAAATATTCTAAAATGTTACGTATCATATTTTCTCCTCGATCCGTTACAGTTTGTTCCTTATTATCTAATAGGAATAACTCGATTTTGAGTATAGCATTTTGCTTATAACTCGTCAAGGCAAGGGAGAAAACCCGTTACTTTTTTCCAAGTATTTAAACAATAAAAGATTTTTCAGATCCAACTGTAAAATTGTTTAACCATTCATACCTGCTTTCTTAAAACAGTACTATGCTGAATAAATGCCAAAATTAAACAAGAATGACTTCTACTTATTACTAAAAAAAATTAGTTTCTATTTTATCAAATATAGACTGATTTACTGCATTTTTTTATCAACAAGGGCTTTATTCCCTCAGCACCTTGCACAATCCCCTTTTTTCTGCTATGATTTAAAAAAATGTAAAAATTTATAATTTCCTTAAAAAGGAGCTGGACCTATCATGTCAATTGAAAAAGTTCGGGCATACTTACAAGAACTGAACTGCCCTAAAGAAATTCTGGTATTTGAAACTTCCAGTGCCACCGTTGATTTGGCGGCGCAGGCGGCTGGAGTAATCCCCGCACGTATATCCAAAACACTATGTTTAATGTCAAAAGATGGCCCTATCGTCGTTGCTGTTGCAGGCGATGCCAAAATTGATAATAGAAAATTTAAGGATAGCTTTGGATTAAAGGCCAAAATGTTATCACCCGAAGAAACCTTAGAAGCCACTGGACATGCTGTAGGTGGTGTTTGCCCTTTTGCTCTGCCCCAAGGCACTAAGGCCTATGCAGATATCTCAATGAAACGTTTTGAAACAGTTTTTCCCGCCGCCGGCAGCAGTAACTCCGCCATTGAATTTACTTGTGATGAATTATTTCATTTCGGAAAATGTGTGGACTGGGTTGATATCTGCAAAGGTTGGGAAGAAGAATAGAGGTGTATTCATGAAAATTTCAACCAAAGGGCGTTACGGAATTCGTTTAATGCTCTCTTTGGCAATTAATTACGAAAAAGGAACGCTTTCTTTAAAAACCATTGCAAAAGAACAAGAAATTTCAGAAAAATATTTGGAGCAAATCATCAATCCCCTAACAAAGGCGGATTTGGTAAAAAGCTTTCGTGGTGCACAAGGGGGATATACCCTTTCAAGAAACCCCAAAGAAATTTCAGTAGGCGAGATTTTGCAAGTTTTAGAAGGGTCCCTTTCTCCTGTGGCTTGCGTTGATTCCCCTACCTGCCCAAATTCAGACAACTGCGTTTCCCTATCTTTATGGAGACGAATGAAGGATGCTTTAGACGAGGTGGTGGATAATACAACCTTAGATAGTATGGCTCAGGAATATCTTGAAAAAGAGGCAGGAAAGCGAAAAACCCACTTATAGGCACATTTAACACGAAACTATATGCTGAGGTTCTGAATGGTTTCAATGCTTAGTAATCTTTATAACAATCTCGACAACCACGAAAAGTGGTTGTCATTTTTTTATGATACTAAATCTGCTAAGGCAAATAAAAGTGGGGAATAATTCTGCACATTCTGATTTAAGAATTTTATCCTCAAAAGTCTGATTGCCCCCAACATCAATTTAAATCAGCTCGCTGGTTAATATATAAATGCTTTTGAAAATGTCTCTATTTTTCCTTAAAAGAAAAGTGCGGCTTAATTGCCGCACTCAATACTAATTGAAGTAAACACATCCAAAATATCCTGAACTTTTAGCTTGTTCTTTTCTTCCTCCATTAGATCCATAACCATACCGCCCTTATCCATCATAATCAGGCGATTTCCATACTCAACAGCGTAACGTAAGTTATGCGTAACCATCATGGCAGTCAACTTTTTTTCTTTTACCACCTTCGCCGTTAAATCCATAATGATTTCTGCCGTCTTAGGATCTAATGCGGCTGTATGTTCATCCAGAATTAAAAATTCAATGGGGGTTAATGTTGACATAATCAAAGCAGCGGCCTGTCGTTGTCCACCGGAGAGAGCTCCAACTTTTACATCCATTTTATTCTCTAAACCAAGGCCTAAAATAGAGAGCTGTTCTTTGTAAAAATTTTCTCTTGCTTTATTAATTCCAAAAGATAGCCCAAATATTTTCCCTTTATTATCCGCCAATGACATATTCTCCAGCATAGTTAAGTTCGGGCAAGTACCCACTGATGGGTTCTGATACACACGACCGATGGAACGATAGCGCTGAAAATCCTTCATCTTAGCAATATCTTTTCCTCCCACCAGTACCTCCCCGCCTTCAATGGGAATACTGCCACAAATAATATTCAGCATTGAGGTTTTTCCGCTGCCGTTGCTTCCTACAATAGAAACAAATTGCCCATCGCCCACAGTAAGATTAAACTTATCAAATAAGCACATTTCAGTAACTTGACCGGGATTATAAATTTTCGTGATATTTTTCAACTCAAGCATGTTCTGCACCGCCTTTCTTTCTGTCGCCCAAAACCAGAATAACTAAGAACAGCACAGCCATTGCCAATTTCAAAAGATTTGCAGGAAGCCCCATGCTTATTGCGACTTGAATGCAAATTTTGTAAAAAATACTGCCTGTCAAAACTGCTGTTGTTCCCTTCACAAAACCGAAACGACGAAACAAAGTGGTACCAATGATAACAGTCGCTAGGCCAAATACAACCTGCCCTGTTCCCATTGTGCTGGAGAATGATCTTTGTTCTTGGCAAACCACACTACCACAAAGGGCAACCAGTGCATTTGCAATCACAAGTCCTAAAATTTTTGTTGTGCCTTTATCCTTTGCTAAAGTAGTGACCAAAGTACTGTTATCTCCCACTGCACGTAAAAGCAATCCGCTCTTTGTCTTTAGATATAAATCCAAAAGAAGCTTCACAACTAAAGCTAACACCAAAGAAACAATAAATTTACGCATCATTAACGGCATAGAACCTAGCAATGCCATGATGGGAGCTGCATTGAAAATCGTATCAATATCCCGACCAACTGCAAGATTTGAACCGGCAATCTGTAAATTAATGGAGAATAAGGCTGTCATTGTTATAATCCCAGCCAGCAAATCTCTAACACCCAATCTAACATGGATATATCCAGTAATAAAACCTGCCATCGCTCCAATACCCGCAGAGATTAAAAGTACTAAAAAAGGATTTACACCATGAATCAAAAGCACCCCTGTGATAGCCGCTCCCAAAGGGAAGCTGCCATCCACAGTTAAGTCAGGAAAATCCAATATTTTATAGGTAATAAAAACACCATAAGATAACAATGCATAAATAAAACCCTGTGTCAGTGTACTAATCAACAAATCAACAAAAACCATTTTATAAACCTCTTTCTATCACCTTGACCCATTAGAAATAAGGGTTAGTTTGCAGCTTCAATTGCCTTCTCTGCAATGTCAGCGGGGATTTTGATACCCATATTTGCCAAAGCCTTAGAGTTAATATAAGTGTCAAAGCTTGTGATTGTTTCGTAAGGCATTTCTTCAGCTTTGGCTTCACCTTTTAAAATTTTCGCCGCCATTGCCCCTGTCTGTTTTCCTAACAAAACATAATCAATTCCGGCGGAAGCCACACAGCCTATTTTTACCTGCTCAATTTCGCTACCATAAACAGGAATACCTGCTTCGTTTGTTTTTTCTAAAATAGAAGGTAACACGCCTACCACATTATTATCTGTCAAATTCGAAATACAATCCACACCCTTGGCAATCATATTGTCAGCGGCCTGTAAAACCTCTGCCTGCTGCGTAACACCAATGGTTTCAATGGTAAATCCATAAGAAGAACCTTTTTCCTGATACTCTGCAATTGCTGATACAGAATTTGGCTCGCTTGTTGTATAAAGAATGCCAATTGTTTTTGCATCAGGCTGGAGTGTTCGAATCAGTTCAAGCTGAGCCTCAATCGGAAGCTTATCGCTTGTTCCGGTAATATTTCCTTTATCTAATTTCGCTTTTACAGGATCTGTAATTGCTGTAAAGATAACAGGAATATTTTTATCTTCTGCTGCTGCAAAACAAGCAGTTGCTGACGGTGTTGCAATTGCACACATTAAAGCTACATTATTTGCTGAAAAATTCTGAGCAATTTGTGTTGTAATATTATCGTCAAAGCCTGCATTTTGATAATCAACAGTAAAATCTTTCCCCTCTACCAAACCACTTTCCTCAAGACCTTGTAGAAAACCTTCTCTACAGTTATCTAACGAAGCATGCTGTCCATACTGTGAAATACCGATAACGGGGACATTGCCACTTGCACTATCTTTACCGGGTTGAGAACTACTGTTGCTTCCGCAACCAGAAAGTGCCACCAAACTCATTACTGTTGCCATTGTGAATGCTAAAAATTTTTTCATACTCATACACTCCCTCTTCATGTCTAATTTCAATCTAATCTCGTCTAATCTAAACTATGTAACCTTCAAGGCAGGCATTTTTTAATAAAAAAAAAGTCCTATCCCATAATACATGGGACAAGACTTACAAAATCCTGCGATACCACCCAAATTGACGAAAAATCGTCCACTCGCTCACTGTACAAAAATACAGCCCATCTGGATAACGGGTACGGATCCCGTCGGGTACTACTTGCCGAAGCTTTCGCCCGCCCTCATAAGTCCATTCACCTAGCATCCCACTGCTGCAATTTCACCATCTGCAACTCTCTTAAAGCGGATAAAAAGGCTACTTCTCTTAATCATCGGTTTCATTTTAGATACTGTAATTATAGCATGCAGTCGGTAAAAGTCAATAGTTTTTTCATTGTTTTTATAAGATAGCATGAATCCTAAAAATTATTTGAAGGTATTCAAAATTTTCAGGTTAACCTAAATACGATTTAAACTTCTGTTGAATAAAACCATCATAATTTCTATTTTATCATTTTTTTTCATCTTATATACACAAGCAAAACACAATTATTTTATTATAGAATAAACTATGCTCAATCACTCAACATCAACAATGTAAAAGCACCACCTTCACACTTCTTTGCGAAGCATCTTTACTTTTTACATACACATATCCCTCTATTAAAAAACCTCCAAGGGCTTTAGGATTCAAGGCTCGGAGGTTTTTTAATAAATATATTAACTTCTCAGTTTGTTAATGTTAAAAAGATGAACAAAATACTTCTTAGTATTTGTTTTCGTTTTCGTCATCCTCATTGTCTTGGGAGTCATCGTTCTTTTCTTCAACCCAATTTTCGTCTATATATTCCAGATCATCAAAGTTCTCTGTACCCATTGCATCAGAAAAATGATTAGACCTAGACTCTGTTGATTCCAGCAAGAATCTTGATAAAAGCTCATTTAACAATTGTGCCTGTGCTGATAATTCCTCACTTGCAGCCGCCTCTTCTTCAGCTGTTGCACTATTGGTCTGCACAACTGCTGAAATTTGCTCAACCCCAAGATTAACTTGATTTATTGAATTCGCCTGCTCATTGCTTGCGTCAGAAATATACTGAATAATCTCCGCAGATTGCTCAGCGCCTTGCACAATCTCCTGTAGTGAATTTGCAGTTATTTCAACTATTTTAATTCCCTTCTCTATTGCGCGTAATGCATTTTCAATCAGCGAAGACGTATTTTTTGCGCTTTCCGCAGATTTGCTTGCAAGATTTCTTACTTCATCGGCAACAACTGCAAATCCTCTTCCTGCATTGCCTGCTCTTGCCGCCTCCACCGCAGCATTGAGTGCTAATATGTTTGTTTGGAATGCAATGTCATCGATATTTTTTATTATCTTTCCAATTTCATTAGAAGCACGACTGATTTCATCCATAGCCTCCACCATTTGCTTCATTTGCTCTTGTCCACGCAACGTTGCATTGGAAGATTTTAAAGCAATATCTCTTGCTTTTGTGGCATTATCAGCTGTCTTCATAATCTGTGTAGAGATATCGTTAATGGTTGCAGATAGTTCTTCAATTGAGCTGGCCTGCTCTGTGGCTCCTTGAGAAAGTGCCTGAGCGCCGCTGGAAACTTGATCTGAACCGGAAGCTACCTGCTGTGCCGCCAAATTTATTTGAGATAGGGTCTCACTCATCATTTCTGTGGTTGAGATCAAAGCCTCTTTAATTGCTGCAAACTCGCCATCATAGTCTTGTTTAAACTCAAGCTTGAAGTTTCCGGTTCCTATTTGATTCAGTAATTCGGCAATTTCATCTATGTAAGCAATATAGCCTTTTAAACGCACCACTGTTTTGTCAAAAGACTCTGTAAGTATTGCCGTTTCATCATTACTCTTTATATCCAACTCGATGTCAAGATCGCCAGCTGCAATTTTATTTGAGGCTGCTGCCAATTTACGTAAGGGCAGCACAATTCGTTTTGAGGAGATATAAATTACCGCACAAAGTACCAATAAAACTATACTTAAAATGGAATACATTAACGCCTTCATCTGAACATAAGGTCTATCTACCTCTTCTTTTGAAATAGCAGAAACCACCTTCCAACCAGTATTGCCAACGGAAGAATTAAAACCGATTAGTTCTTCACCATTATACTGATATTCCACAACATCAGTAGAAACAGTTTTCATGAAATTTTTCTGAATATCATCAGCGTCAAGCTCATCCACAGATTTCATTACAAGCTCCGGATTCGGATGGTATAAAATCACATTGTTTTCTGTTATAAAACAATAGTAACCATGATCCCCCAATCGCAAGCTGCTTAAAATTGATTTCAACTGAGAAAGCAAAATATCTATGCCAACGGCACCAACCATTTCACCATTATCATAAACTGGAATTGTAACGGATACCACCAATTCACCTGTACTTGAATCTACATAAGGATCGGACAAGGATAACCCTTTCTTTTGCATCATTTTTATGAACCATGGACGTTGTGTAATCACCCAAGTTTCATCAGACACATAGTTATCCGAGCCAATGCACTGGCTGGTGTCAAGGTCCCCCAACCACACTGAAAGAATATTCATTGAATCAACACCTGCGATTTTTTTCAATTCATTTAACACCGCTGGGTAATCGGGCAAATCAGACATCTTTGTTCCATCCTTTGCCTCTAGCATAAAATTTTTAAACATTGTGCTATTGGAAGCTGTTTTTGCAATGGACTGATAGGATGAAAGATACTGACTAACCTGCCATGATGCGCTGATGGAACTTTCCTTTACAACCTGATTTGTTTGTTCGCTAATACTACTTTTTAACCGAGTAGAAACAGTAAAAATAAGAATCAAAAATAAAATCAGTGAAGGAATAAGCGTTGTAATAATCATTTTTCTTGCAATACTTTTTGTAAAAAATTTCATATCATTACCTCTTTCTCTGTTTTTCTGTCTTTTTCTGATTTCCTGCCTTACCAACGGTACCAAATAATATGTCATATTTTTGGTTCGTCTTTTGGAATACCATAAAATTATTTTATCGGAAGTATCTTTATTCTTGTAGGTCTTTAGAGGTCCCCAGCCCTACACAAATACAAACTGTTTAAACGAAAAATAGGAGAAATACTGCTGTAAAATGAAACCTTAAATAACTTATTCTAAAAAATGCTTATTTCCCCTCCTTCATCTAAAAATACTCCTATTAGATGTGATTTTCGCATAAACAGCAACAGCAACGCTGTAAAATTCTGAGCTCTTGCTCAAAATAATGATTTGCTATTGTTCTTGTTATAATAAAAAGAAAGTTTTTTGCAAGTCCTGCCATTTTAAATCTATAGCTCAGCAAGTTATAAACTTATCAAAGTATGCCAAGCATTATACATAGCTCTATAGATATTGTATGTGAACCAAAACAAATATAAAAAGGTATACTCATAAACTATCACAATTGAATTCATTATTCAATTCAATTGAGGGCAAAATAGACTTTTTTTGTCAATTTGTGGGTATTTCCCAATATTAAGACATTATTTATTTTATATAATCATATATTTTATAAAAATTATTCTGACACAAAAAACACAATATGCAAATATTATAAAATTTATTCTAAATTATTAATATAATTATACATTTTTTAGTTATTTATATTTTTTCTGTTGTTTTTATCTATTATTTTTCACATATTATTTTTCAAAAACAACATTTTAATATGCAAAACTATTAGAAATACAGCAGGTGAGTTACATTTGTATAACACTCCTTGTAATTAACAGATCAAAGTGGTTAAAATTCAATATTCAGTTATTTGAAAGCAGAAAAAAGAGACTGCAAAAGGCAGTCCCTTTTTGATTCTCACATTTCTATTTTGAAAGAAGTGCTCCAAATTTCAAAAAAATCTCATTGATTCCTTTTATCTTTTGTTTAAATAATAACAGAAGAATTCATAATTTTAATGTTAGCATTACTATCTTCTTCGTAACTATTTTATTTATTAGGAATATGAATTGCTCTTTTTTCTGCCGCCAACGCTGCCTCACGCACTGCCTCTGTTACCGTAGGATGGGCATGAATGGTCTGTATAACCTCTTCTAATGTCGCCTCTAAGCCTAGGGCTAAGGCCCCTTCACCTATCATCTCCGTAGCTCTTGGCCCCAGAATATGAATTCCTAATATCTCGTTAAATTTCTTACCATATAAAATCTTTATTGCGCCAACGCCACCGTTTGCGATCAATGCCTTACCATTAGCAAACAAAGGGAAATTTCCAACACCATAATCAATGCCCTTTTCCTTTGCGCCTTCTTCTGTTAGTCCAACACCGGCAAATTCTGGCATCGTATAAACACAGGAAGGATTTGTTTTACTGTCAAAGCCCATCTTATGACCCAAAGCATTTTCCGCCGCCAGCTCTCCTTGGACAGATGCAATATGGGCAAGCATAATCTGACCCAAACAGTCACCAATGGCATAAACATCCTTCACACTGGTCTCCATAAATTCATTCACCTGAATTTTGCCCCTATCGTGACGTATTCCTGCTTTATCCAATTGTAAAGCCGCGGTATCCGTTTTTCTGCCAACAGCAACCAAAACCTTTTCTGCCACAAAGGACTTTTTGACGCCTTTTAAATCAACTTGAACCTCTGCTTTATCACCGGATTTTCCAACGGAAAGAACCTTTGCTTCCGTCAAAATTTCAATGCCTTTTTTCTCCATCAAACCACGGAGTGTAGCGGTTAATTCACCATCCATCATTGGCAAAAGCTTGGGCAATGCCTCAACAATTGTTACCTTTGTGCCAAAGGCATTGTAAGCCGTTGCCAATTCCATGCCGATTACCCCGCCGCCGATTACCAATAGGCTTTCCGGAGGATTCTCTAAGGAAAGTGCCGATGTGGAATCAATGCAGGCAGGGTTCCCCTGCACACCGGGAATTGGAGGAATAGCAGGCACCGAACCTGTTGCAATGATAATTTTATCTCCGGTTAAAGTCTCAGTTTTTCCATCTTTCTTATTAATAGAAAGGGTTTTTGTTCCTGTAAAAGCAGCCTCCCCTTCAATAACCTTCACTTTATTCGCCTTTAATAAGCCTGTTACGCCGCCAACCAACTGATTGACAACAGCCCTTTTTTTTGCTAAGACCTGCTTCCAATCATAGCCTTCTGCCTTTACCTTAATGCCATATTCAGCGGCATGATTCATTTCCTCCATGATTTCTGCCGCGTGCAACAGCGCCTTTGTAGGGATGCACCCAACATTTAAGCAAGTTCCACCCAATCTGTTTTTCTCAATCAACGTAACATCAGCACCCAATTGTGCACCACGAATTGCGGCAACATAGCCACCGGGGCCTCCGCCAATTACGATTAAACTTATTTTTTTATCCATATCGATAAATCGGGTGACTCCATTTTGTTCAAACAGAGTCACACCGTTTCCTCCTTTATTTTATACGAAAATTAATTCAGGATTTTCCAAAAGCTCTTTCATATCCCCCAAAACTTCCCCTGCTTCTCTGCCATCAAAAACTCTATGGTCAAAGGTCAGCATCATATGCATCATGGTTCTAGGGCAGAATTCACCTTTATACTCAACAAATTTTTTCTTCGCTGTGCCAAAGCCCAAAATTCCCACCTGCGGAGGAGAAATAACAGGAGTGCCAAAGTCAATATGGAACATACCAACGTTAGTAACCGTAAAGGTTGCTCCCGATTGTTCTCCCCCTACCAGTGTGTCATCTTTTGCTCTTAATGCAAGATCACGCAGAGCCTTACTCATTTCCAGCAAGGAATACTGATCTGCATTCTTTAGTACAGGAACTACCAAGCCCTCGGCAAGGCCTACTGCCATACCCAAATTTACATAAGGATAGGAACTTATTATCTCACCATCAAAGGTGGAGTTCAGCATAGGGTGTTTTTTCAGCATTTTTACTGTTGCTAACATCAACATATCATTTACAGATATTTTGCAGCCCAAAATCTCAGCCTTTTCAACATATTTTTGGCGCATCGCCAATAAATCAGTCACATCAATTTCTGCAAATACAGTCAAGGGCGCCATGGTTTCAAAGCACTTTCTCATATTTTTTGCAATAGATTTTCTGCGTCCGCTTAAGGTTGTTTTTATAACCTCTCCTGTGGGCTGTACTGTCTTAACTTCGGGTGCTGATATAGGTGCAGTCTTAGCCGCATCTAAATATGCGTATACGTCTTTTGCAATTATTCTTCCATTAGGGCCTGTGCCCCCAACCAAAGCTAAATTCAAACCTGTACTCTTGGCGATGTTTCTTGCCAAGCCTGTTGCTCTAATATGTCCGTCTTTTGCCACAGCGTTTCCACCTTGAGGTATAGTTGTAGCCATAGATAGTGCAACGGATTTATGGCAAACCTCGCACTCATTGGCGCACATTGCCTGGCTTGCAGGTGCAGTTCCATTTAGCAAAGCATCATATGCCTCTTTTGTTAAAGCAATAAAGGCTACAGTATGACCAACCTTGACGGTTTCTCCTGTTTTTGCAACTCTATGCAAAATACCATCTGCTGTTGCCTCGCAATCCATCGTCGTTTTCTCATTTTCAAAATCAAAGATTGCCTGTCCTTTTTTAACTCTTTCTCCTTCAGCAATTTTCCATTCTCCAACAACACCTTCAATCATTGTTAAACCAGCCTTCGGCATGACTACCTCGGCCGCATCAACATTTGCAACCTCAGGAGCCTGAGAAATAACTGTCTCAGATGAATTTCCACCATTTTTCATGCTTGCGTATTCTTCTTTGCTCACCGCAATCAATGCAACCGCTACGCCAACCTTTACCACGTCCCCTGCATTTGCAATAATATGTATAATTCCATCTTCGTTTGCTTCGCATTCCATTGTGGTTTTTTCGTTTTCAAACTCCATAACCACATCACCTTTTTTTATCATTGCACCCTCTTCCACTTTCCAAGCGGAAATTGTGCCTTCAATCATTGTTAACCCAGCCTTGGGCATTACTAACTCAACACTCATATATTTTTACCCGTAACCCCCTTGGGGTTACAGTTCCCTCCTATTCTTTGGATTTTTTCTGCATCCCAATAAAACAGTGCCCCTTAAAATCAAAATAGTCTTTTCACTGTTTCCACAATCTTATCTGCATTGGGAATACAAACCAGCTCCAAGGCTACATCGTAAGGTAAAGGAACATCTAACGCTGCAACTCTCAAAACAGGACCATCTAATTCATCATACATTTCCTCTTGCATCATTGCTGCAATTTCCGCTCCAATACCACCCGTTTTATTGCCCTCTTCCACAACAATTGCACGGTGGGTCTTTTCTATGGATTTGCGGATTGTTTCCTTATCCAATGGCGCAATGGTTCTTGGATCAAGTACCTCGGCGCTAATGCCCTCCGCAGCTAATTTTTCTGCAGCCTCCAGTGCTTTTTTCACCATTAAACCAATGGCAACAATGGTAACGTCACTACCTTCTCTCTTAATATCTGCAACACCAATGGGGATTGTGTATTCTTCATCAGGAATATCTTCCTTCACCTGATATAACTGCTTATGCTCAAAGAATAGAACTGGATTGTCTGAGCGGATTGCACTTTTCAAAAGACCTTTCGCATCTGCCGCTGTGGAAGGGCTGATGATGATTAAACCGGGGGTATGCATAAATAAGCTCTCCACACAGTTGGAGTGTTCTGCACCTGCACCAAAGGCAGAACCAGCCGCCGCACGAATAACCATGGGGATTTTGTATTGATCGCCATGCATGAATCTCCATTTTGCAACGCAATGATAAATTTCACTGAATGCTACCAACAAAAAATCAGAGTACATCAATTCAATGCAAGGTCTTAAACCAACCAAAGCCGCACCTGCACCAACTCCAATAATTGATGTTTCTGAAATTGGCGTGTTTTTCACTCTATCTTCACCGAAAATTTCGTATAAACCTCTTGTAATACCGAAAATGCCGCCGTGCTGGGCAACATCCTCGCCAAACACAACAACGTTCTTGTCCTTTTCCATTTCTTCTCTTAAGGCATCCGAGATTGCCTGTCCATAAGTTACATGCATATGTGAAACCTCCTTAGATTTTTATCTATCAAATTACGCTAAAATATTTTTGAAAAGATCCTCTGCTGTTGCTTTAGGAGATGCCTCCGCAAAATGCACCGCAGCGTCCAACTCTGTATCAATATCGCTGTACATGGTTTTGATTTCAGCTTCTGTAAGAACATTGTTTTCCATCATATAGTTTTCCATCTTTTTCACGCAGTTTCTCTTTTTCTGCCACTTTTCTGTGATAGCAGGATCACGGTATTTACATTGATCCCCTTCAAAATGCCCTCTCCAACGGTAGTTTTTCGCTTCCAAAAGGGCAGGGCCATTACCAGCACGCACATACTCAGACAATTCTTTTGCCGCCTCATATACTGCCAAAACATCAGAACCATCCACTACCTTTGCAGGGATTCCATACGCAGATGCGCGGTCAGCACCGGGATTTTCTACAGCAGTGGATTCATAAATGCAAGTAGAAATTGCCCATTGATTGTTGTCCAGAACAAACAAAACCGGTAATTTCCAAGCCGCCGCCCAGTTCATTGCTTCGTGAACAGGTCCTCGGTTTGAAGTACCATCGCCATAATAGCAGTAAACAATATTATCTTTGCCTTCCATCTTTAGTTTGTAAGCAGCACCAACAGCAAAAGCCATATCGCAACCCAAAGTACCACTCATACCCAAAACACCTTTGCTGAAATCAGCAATGTGATTAACACCACCGCCACCACGGGAGTTTCCATCTTGTCTGCCTAAAATTTCTGCATATATATTGTTAAAAGGTACACCCAAAACATGGGAAATACTAACCACACGATGAGCAAGCTTAAAATAATCTCCGTCTTTTCTTGTAAAAAGTGAACCAACGTGGGTTGCTTCCTGCCCAACACCACTATGGATATGACCGGGCACTCTACCTTCTTTATAGATTGCCACTAATTTTTCTTCAGATAATCTAGTGTACAGTAAGTTTTTGTACAAATCTGTTAAGAATTCCTTTGTATAAGCCATATTTAGACCTCCTGTTAGTTTGTAAATAAATTTCTTCTTTTGTATGATTATAAGAGCAAATACCATGCCAAACTTATAATATTTGATTTTTTCACTACATTCCATGGGACGCAATCCATTCAATTCGAGGAAATATGTTGATAAAATAAAATGAATTGATTATTTATTATAAAATAAATTTGTTGGTTTCTAGAAAAAAAGTGTAGTAGAAAACCAACATGTGTTGAGTATCTACTACACTTTCTATTCAGCTTGTTCTACTTGTATTATATATTTGTACGAATTACATTGTTTTAACATTGAAACAAGGGATGATTTTTATGTACTTTTTTTTACCCCTTAAAAACATGTAGTAAAAACACTACATAATAATTAAAATTTCTCCAAATAAACATAAACTGCTTACATAAAACAGTAAGGCTGATTCTCTCATCATCCTGTCTTATGATTGCTAACAATGATATGAAAATGGAAATATCTTTACATTGCTTAAAAAACCGGCTTTATTTAATTGCATATCTTCGAATTTTATCATAAAGAATACTTCTGTCTATATCCAGTAATTCTGCCGCCTTTTTCTTATTTCCTTTTGTTTGCTTCAATGCACGTACAATTGCCAATTTTTCTGCCTCTTCCCTAGCATCACGAAGGGTAAGCGTGTTTTCTTGCTTCATTTCAGATAGATTCATTTTTAATCGTAAACGCTCAAAATCTCCTACTGATAACTCCCCTGAATTTGCATAATTGAATGCTCTTTCAATCATATTTACCAATTCACGGATGTTTCCGGGCCATTGATAACGCTCCAAAAGATCCAATGCTTTTTGATCCACCCCCAAAATATGGGAGCCAAGTTCTTCATTCAGTTTCTCAATAAAATGATTTACCAAAAGAGGGATGTCTCCTTTTCTTTGTCGCAATGGAGGTATCCTAAGCTCTACCACATTAATGCGATAATAGAGGTCATCACGAAATTTTCCTTCCTTCACCATTTCCCCTAAATCCTGATTTGTGGTAAACACGAACCGTACGTCAATTTCTTTATTTTTACCTCCAATCACCTGGATTTCTTTTTCTTGAACTACACGCAAAAGCTTTGCCTGTAGTTGAAGAGGCATGGAATTAATCTCATCTAAAAGCAACGTTCCTCCATCTGCTTGTTCAATTTTCCCTTTCTTCCCGCCCTTCAATGCACCGGTAAATGCCCCTTCCGCATAGCCAAAAAGCTCTGACTCCAATAGCGTTTCGGGAATTGCCGCACAATTTAAAATCACAAAGGGCATTTTAGCTCGTCCGCTTAAATTATGAATGGAGTGGGCAAAAAGCTCTTTCCCCGTCCCACTTTCTCCATAAATTAATATGGCGGAGCGTGTTCTTGCTGCTCTTTTTGTAAAATCAATTAATTTTCTTAACTCTTCATCTTGGGTAATAATCTGATCTATATTATATTTCGTACCGGTATTCTCAAAATAATTGTCTTTATAAAATTGTACTTGTTTATTAAGAAAACTCATTTTATTCTCTAGCTGCTTGACTGTTAAGCGGCTGCCTGTCGAAGTAAAAGCTACGCCGCCTAAAATCTCATCATCCTTACGGATTAACAGGCGATTAATTACCATTGTTTTTCCTTCATGTTCAAAAAATTCCTCCACACTTTCTTTTCCTGAACGAATCACAGCACTTAAGCTCTCATCTGGTACAAATTCATATAATTTCTTTCCGATAGGAAAAGGCTTGGGGATTTTAAATAACTCACCATATTTTTCTGTCATGTAGATAATGCGACTTTCTGTATCAACAATTACAACAACACCCAATGACTCTAAAAATTCTTTTACAATACTTTCAAAATTAATCTTTTGCCTCATCCTACAATCACCTTTCTCAAAAAGCCTGAATGAAAACCAAATAAAAAGCAAATTATATTTCTATTCTTAAACAACCACTCGTCGCAATTTTAACTTAATTTGTACCAGCGACTCATTGATTCAAGTTACTTCTTTAACGTTTGAAACTTTATTACAAATTTTAATCTTTATTATTGTTATTATATCATAAAATTTATAAACAAGTAATTTTCCATAAAAATTCATTCAACAGTCAAACTTCAGCTACAAATATCATTGATTTTTTTGCTTAATCTTTATTTGGTTGGGTATATTAATAAAAGTGAAAGGAGGGGGAAAATGCGCGCATTAGAATTTACAGAAGGAACCTCCCAATTACAGGAAATACGCTATAGTACCCATGCCATTAAGCGTCAACAGAATGGCAGAGAACAACAATTTTTCGATAGCGGACACGGTAAAACTCAAAATTCCGACTATGAACCATTGCATTATCAAGATGTATAAATAGGAATCACCCTTCGAATGAAGGGTGATTTTTAATTTAGTATTTTATATTTTAAAGCTTTAATTTATCAAACACATACTGCCCTCCAATGAAATTACAAAGCAATGATTTTTTTATCTCTTAAACAGAATAAACCACCAGCAAAGCTGGTGGTTTAAAATGTTATTGCGAAGAGAGATTATTGTTAATATTTATTCTAAAATCAACCTACCTCAATAATTGTCAGGTTTGCTTGAATTGAACCAGTACCATAGGTTACTGTTGTTCCGGTATTGTTAAATAAGTTAAATACAAGAGGTGTAGTTGTTACTGTAATTAATGCAGTGCCATTTAATTGAAGTGTTGTAACCGGTGATGGAGAAGTAGACAAAATAATATCCGATCCACCACTAATAACTCTTATACCAAAAGTAATATTTGAGGCAGTTTCAGCGCCGTCAGCATTTACCCACCAAGAGATAAAATAGTTACCTGGTGTATTAATGAAGAATGCTCCTACACCAGCATTATACGTTATATCTGTAGATGGGGCATTAATGGTTGTATCAAACAAAACATTTGTATTTGTTGCAACTGTTCCACCACTGCTGCCCTGTAACTGTACTTGTAAGCCTGATAAAGTTCCGGCCGGTCCTGGAGGGCCTTGAGGACCTTCTGGACCTTGAGGGCCTTCTGGACCTGCGGGGCCTTGTTCACCCTGGGGACCTGCGGGACCTGCTTCACCTGCGGGACCCTGTGGACCTGACGGACCTGGTTCGCCTTGAGCACCTGCGGGGCCCGGTTCACCCTGTGGGCCTGCGGGACCTGCTTCACCTGCAGGGCCTTGCGCTCCGGTTGCACCTGCGGGGCCTGTTGCACCTGCGGGACCTGGATCGCCCTGTGGACCTGCGGGGCCTGCTTCGCCCGGATCACCCTGGGGACCTGCGGGACCTGCTGGACCCTGAACACCTGCGGGGCCTGCGGGGCCAATTTCACCTGCAGGACCTTGAGCGCCTGCGGGACCTGCGGGGCCTTGAGCGCCTGCAGGACCTGCTTCACCTTGTGGACCTGCGGGACCAATTTCTCCTGCGGGACCTTGGGCACCAGTTGCTCCTGTTGCTCCTGTTGCTCCTGGAGGGCCTGCTTCACCCTGAGGACCTGCGGGGCCTGTTGCACCTGCGGGACCTGTTGCGCCAGTGGCACCTGTTGCGCCTGCGGGACCTTGTTCACCTTGTGGACCTGCGGGGCCAGTTGCTCCCGGAGGGCCCTGTGGACCTGTTGCTCCGGTGGCACCTGTTGCACCTGCAGGGCCTGCTTCGCCTTGTGGACCCTGTGGACCTGTTGCTCCCGGAGGGCCCTGGGGGCCTGCGGGGCCTTGAGGGCCTGTTGCTCCGGTGGAGCCTTGAGGGCCTTGCGGACCTACTGGACCACGGGGGCCTACGGGACCCTGGGGTCCTCGACAGCAGCAATTAGAGCCTCTACCACAATTACAACTTCCCATTCCATCAAAATCGCAATTATCATTGTAGTTATAACTCATTTATTTTCCTCCTTTTCATAATTTTAAATTTCAGCCGATACTTTTTTAAAACCTTTTTCTCAATAAGAATAAGCAAAGTTACTGAAGTTTGTATTAAGAGATACCAAGACCAGCACTAGCATAACCAGCAATAGCAGTTGCAATATCAATACCTGCCGTTACATCAGCAGAGAATACCAGAAGTAATCTAGTTCCTGCTGTTACAGGAATGCTTAAACCAGTTGTAACACCACTGAGAACAGTACCAATAGCAACGATTCCTGTTAATGCAGGAGCAAGTGTAACTGTTGCACCAGGAACCTCAACAAAGGTATCATCCGGTGTAGCCGATGCGTAAAGCTGAGCAGTAACTGTTACAGTAGAGCCAACCAGTGTAAGTGCTGTACTGATACTGAAGTATGCTGCCAAAGATGTGATGGTGCCCTCTCTTGGTACAGAGAATGCTAAGTTTGTTAAGCCAGTTAAGTCAATTGTTCCGGCGCCAGCTGTAATACCAGGCGCATTAATGCCAAAACCAATTGCGCTGGAAGTATTAAGCACTCCGCCGAGTACTGTGGTCAAAGCAGCCGGTGTTCCTGATGCAAATGGAATAATTGCGCCTGCGCCTGCCGGACCTGCGGGACCCTGTGGACCTGCGGGGCCTGCTTCACCCTGGGGACCTGCGGGGCCTGCTACACCTGCGGGACCCTGTGCGCCTGCGGGACCTGGTTCGCCCTGTGGGCCTGCGGGGCCTGCTTCACCCTGGGGACCTGCGGGACCTGCTGCACCTGCTGCACCTGCAGGACCTGTTGCGCCTGTTGCGCCTGTTGCTCCTGTTGCGCCTGCGGGGCCTTGTTCACCCTGTGGGCCTGCGGGACCTGTTGCGCCTGCGGGGCCTGTTGCACCTGTTGCGCCTGTTGCTCCTGTTGCTCCTGTTGCTCCTGCGGGGCCTTGTTCGCCCTGAGGACCTGCGGGACCTGTTGCGCCTGCGGGACCCTGTGCACCTGTTGCGCCTGTTGCTCCTGTATCGCCTGCAGGACCAGCTTCACCCTGAGGGCCTGCGGGGCCTGTTGCGCCTGCGGGACCTTGTGCACCTGTTGCTCCGGTTGCTCCGGTTGCACCTGCGGGACCTTGCTCACCCTGAGGGCCTGCGGGACCTGTTGCACCTGTCGCTCCTGTTGCTCCTGTTGCACCTGTTGCTCCGGTTGCTCCTGTTGCTCCTACTTCACCCTGAGGACCTGCGGGGCCTGTTGCTCCTGCGGGGCCTTGTGCACCTGCGGGACCTGCGGGACCCTGTGCGCCTGCGGGGCCTGCTGCGCCCTGAGGGCCTACGGGACCAATATCACCGGCAGGACCCTGGGGACCTGTTGCACCAGTTGCGCCAGTTGCACCAGTTGGACCTTGTGGGCCTTGAGGACCTTGAGGACCCTGAGGACCACGAGGGCCACGAGGACCTTCAGGGCCACGAGGGCCTCGTGGTCCACGACAGCAACAATTGCTATTGGAATTCCCTCTGCAATCGTTGTCGCAATCGTTGTCGAAGTTAATACCGCGTAAATCATTCATATCATAATTATTGTTGTAATCATAACTCATTTCTTTTCCTCCTTTAATAAATTAATAAGTGACTTAATATCAAAAACCTCTTGCTTTCAAGCCCTTGCAAATTATTTTGTTGCAAATGAAAAAGTATGCCTAACTATTAAACGACCTCATTTAAAAAATCCCATTTTGATTATTTGAATTTATCGCCCTTGTTTTAATAAAGACCCCTGAACACGTTTATGAATGATTTTATGTTATTGTTTTTTGAATAAGAGAATTGGTAGCTTGGACTTTTTCATCTCATTATTAAATTGTATTCTTCGAATTGCATTGACATAGAAAAGCTTCATGTTATAAAAACTCAGCTACTTCTATACTGTTTTTCTCAAACTTTTCATTTGTTAGATTTCCAGCACAAAGCTTTTTTAAATACCTATTTTTTACTCCTAA
Organism: Anaerotignum propionicum; assembly: GCF_024461735.1. GTDB lineage: Bacteria > Bacillota > Clostridia > Lachnospirales > Anaerotignaceae > Chakrabartyella. The sequence goes on along the minus strand of NZ_JANGAD010000010.1, from coordinate 41,467 downwards.
ATGCACTGGATAGCTTGCCATTTTCGAAACAGTTACCGTAATAGATTTCTTTGTGAAAGAAAATTCTATAGAAAAATCATAACTCCGAAAATATAATCCATGGGCATTGGTGACCTTCCCAAAGATTTCCTTCCGCAAGCTAAAAATACAGTACCCGTTTCACCTCTCTTTATCTTTTCATTGTTTGTTTAAAGGTACTGCAAGCTCTACAACATAATATGTAGGTCTGACATGCTAGGTGACAAATTGAGTAAAAATCATGGTTGTATCTGCAATTCCTTTTATAATTTCTTAAAGTGGGAAGAGAAAACGTGTAAGTAAGCCGAAATACTCTATTGAGCTTATACGTAATTTCATTTTCCTTTTTTATGGACGCAAAAAAAATAAGACACCCTTTTTTCATGAAGAGTGTCTTATTTTTTCCGTAAGGATATTTGCAGCTTAATTTTTTTACACAATAAAATAACCTCACATCATTTTATTAATCTCTTTTTTTAATCTGCCGATGATTTTCTTTTCCAATCTTGAAATATACGATTGAGAAATCCCAAGAATGTCCGCCACCTCCTTTTGGGTTTTTTCTGTTGTTTCAGGTAGAATGCCAAACCGCATTTCCACAATTTTTCTCTCTCTGCAAGAAAGTTTATCCATTGCATTATTTAATAGCTCCCTGTCTACTTCTTCCTCAATGTTTTTGTAAATGACGTCTCCTTCTGTCCCAAGAATGTCAGAAAGGAGCAATTCGTTTCCTTCCCAGTCAACATTCAAAGGTTCGTCTATGGAAACCTCAGATTTGGTTTTACTGTTTCGCCTCAAATACATTAATATTTCATTTTCAATGCATCTGGATGCATAGGTAGCTAATTTTATTTTCTTCTCAGGATTAAATGTATTGATAGCTTTTATCAACCCAATGGTACCAATAGATATTAAGTCCTCTACATTTACGCCTGTATTTTCAAACTTTCTTGCGATATAAACAACCAAGCGTAAATTTCGCTCAATCAATACCGATTTTACCCTTACCTCATCCTCACCGCCAAGCTGATCCAATAAAATTGCTTCCTCATCCGGCTTAAGGGGAGGCGGAAAAACGTCACTTCCCCCTATGTAAAATACCTCTTGCCCTTTTCTGCGTAATTTGCGCAGCATCAACCCTGCGTGATACTTCACTAAAAACAGGAAATACTTCCATTGCCTCATAAATCGTCCTCCTCCAGCAAGCAAGGGGGAATCAAGCCTTCATACCCCCCTTTAAAAAAATCAAAGGAAATTCCTATATACAGCTCGTGATAACTTATTGTTTTTTCACCAAAACAAATTTTGCATTCATCTGCAAGAAAGCCCCACAATGCTCCTTCAGGATTTCCTAAACTGGTGTAATGCATTGGTTCAAGATTCTCTCGCTCACCACAAATTAGCTTTTCGCCCTCTTCTGCAGAAAATAATGGAAGAACGGTACTTAATTCCATTACAATGACTCCTTTGCCATTTTTTTTCAGCCCGTTTCCCGTATCAATGAGTACACGACCTTCTACCCATTTGCTATTTTTACGTATATACACTGTGCAAAAATCTCTTCGCCTTCGGATATGATTTTCTATCCAATTGCCGCCGATTTTTAATAATATGTAACTCACTGCAATTCCCCATATTAAATATTGCCAGGGAAAAAACCTTTGCCGTAGAATCAATCCGCTTCCCAATGCCCTTTGCGCTTGGGTAACTGTAAAAAGCACATTCAAACCGCCCCCCAGCAAAAAGGATGCAAATAGAGCCGTTAAAAAAAGCCTGATAAAATTTTTTGGGCTTTTCGGAAAATATGCCACCCCAAGTCCAAGGATTAGTAATGCAAAAGATAAAAAAATGCCGCCATTATTCGGAAACAAGAATACCAACAGCAAACAATGACATAAAGCAGACAACAATGCACCTACAAAGAGCCGCCATTTCTTGGCTCGAAAACCGCTAATCCGCCCTGCCGCATAAAGCAGAAATAAGTCCATAATCCATTCCCAAAAAAACACCACATCAATATAAACTGAAGCCTCCATTCCTTCCCTCCTGAAACAAATTATAGGCATGTTTTAATGCGAAGTCTGTCATATTTACTGAAAATGCCAAAAAAAAGAATGGCAGAGTTCGACTGACTTCGACTCTCCATTCTTTCTATATGATTATAAAATAATAAGAAATGCCAGTCCCAAAACTGACCAAATCCTATATTTAAAAACGATTCATAATTCTTGTTTTCCTTGGATTCACAATAAACAAATCTTAATGATAAACACGAATAATAGAAGATATTTCTTTTACCATTGACATGTTGGAGATGACAATGATGGAATCCATAAATTGTTTTTCTAAAACATCATAGGTAACAATTACCACATCTGCTGTTTTTTCATCCTTTGTTTTTTGTAATAGCATGGATATGCTCACATTATTACTGCCAAACACTCCTGCCAAGGCAGCTAATGTACCGGCTCTGTCTTCAAGCTTCATGCGCACATAATAACTGCTTTTTGTTTCTTTAATATCTTTAATGGGGATATTTTTATAACAACTGCTGCCAATTCGTCCAGTACAATGAAACTGAATGTTTCTTGCAACATCCAAAATATCACCAACAACGGCACTTCCTGTAGGCAGTTCTCCCGCCCCACGGCCGTAAAACATAGCATCTCCCACAGCATCACCATGAATAAATACCGCATTATAAGAATCATTGACGGACGCCAAAGGATGATTTTGAGGAATCATGGTAGGATGAACCTTTACCTCAATGCCATCTTCTGTATTCTTCGCAATCCCTAACAGCTTAATTTCGCAACCAAGCTCATGGGCATAACGGATATCCTTGGCGGAAATTTTAGAAATACCCTCTGTATATACATTCTGAAATGTTACAGGGGAATTAAACGCAAGGGATGCCAAAATGGCAAGCTTTCTGCCTGCATCATGTCCCTCAATATCTGCAGTTGGGTCAGCCTCTGCGTAGCCTAAATCTGTCGCCAATTGGAGGGCTTCTGCAAAGTCCATCCCTTCTTCGCTCATTTTGGTCAGAATAAAATTCGTTGTGCCATTGATGATTCCCATTACCTCTGTTATTTCATTACCGGCTAAACACTGATTCAGTGGTCTTATTATTGGTATCCCCCCTGCAACAGCCGCCTCAAACAATAAGTCACAATGGTTTGTTTTGGCAAGCTCCAACATCTCATGTCCCTGCACAGCAATCAGGTCCTTATTGGCCGTTACAACATGCTTGCCTTTTTGCAAAGCTTCCTTAATATATGTGGCAGCAGGTTCTATACCGCCCATCACCTCAACAACAATTTCAATACTGTCATCCTCAATGATATCCCTCCACTGGTCTGTCAGCTTTTCCGGTGCAACCAGATTTGCATATTTCCCTTTGTTCCGAACCAATACTTTTGAAATCTCTAATTCAGCTCCGATTTTATAGACCAGTTCGTTCTTCTGTTTTTCAATAATCTTATATACACCGCCGCCAACGGTTCCCATTCCTAAAAGGGCAACCTTACGAATATTTTGTATCATGCTATTCTTCCTCCAAATTAAGTATTTCGCTTTTGATATGCACTGTCAAATTATGACTGATATTAAGATTGTACGCAGGAAGAGAGCATATGTCAATAAAAAGATGTCTTTTTTTCAAAAACATTTTTCCTTGTCAGGAAAACATTTTTGTATATAATGTCTTTTTTCTATAGATATTTAAATAAAAATGAATCCTCCGGTGTTCATTTGTTCTAAAATATACAAAAGTCTAGGGTTCTTCTATATATCCCTTAGCTTTTCATACAAATGAGACATGATAATACTCTGATTTCTCTTAATTAGAAAAACATTACAAATGAAACCACTTTTCTAAACAACTAATATTTAGATGCCTATCATGAAAAAAACGAAGTACCCATATTTATTGAGCACTTCGTTCTAGAAGTTATTGCATTATTAACATCACTTTTTTATTGCAAAATCTATTATGCGAGTCTTTTATATTTCCTCAGACTCATAGTTGTCTAAAAATGAATGATAAACACCTTTTGCCTTATAGCCCACCATAGTATCTAAGGAGACGGAGTGAATGCTGTTAAAAATACTTTTTTCAATGTTTGGATTATCCCGTTTCAGTCTGCGGAGAAGAATTTTCACCTCTTCTCGCTTGGAGCCTCCGCCGCCATTATCACACATAGTACAATTTTCAGTAAAACGGCAGGCACATTGAATAAATTCCAAATCATTATATCGTTTCCAGCTTAAAATACTCTCTTCACCAATGCAGTACATTGGACGAATCAGCTCCATACCCTCAAAGTTTTTACTGTGAAGTTTGGGTAGCATCGCTTGTAGCTGAGACCCATAAAACATCCCCATTACCGTAGTTTCAATCACATCATTAAAATGATGTCCCAAAGCAATCTTGTTACACCCCAAAATCTTTGCTTTATTATATAGGTGCCCTCTGCGCATACGTGCACACAAATAACAGGGAGATTCCTCTGTATTATTGGCAATCTCAAAAATATTTGTTTCAAAAACTGTAATAGGGATATGAAGGAGCGCGGCATTGCTTTCAATTTTTTGTCTATTTATTTCATTATATCCCGGATCCATTACCAAAAAAATTAATTCAAAAGGTACCTCACTATGGCGCTGGAGCTCTTGCAAAAGCTTAGCCATCAGCATAGAATCCTTCCCACCGGAAATACAAACAGCAATTTTGTCTCCCGATTGAATCAATTCATACTGCTTTACTGCCTTAATAAAAGGATTCCATATTTCTTTTCGATATTTTTTTACGATGCTGCGTTCTATCATTTGATGCGGTTTTAATTCCCTTCCCATCCTATATTCCCCTATTCCAATTATATTAAATCTAAATAAAGCTTCAGGTTGTAGACAAAGTAAAAATCACGAGAGTTTTGTCCTCATACACCTACAAAGGTTTCACCCATTGACCCATCTAAAACCTCATGAATATGCGATTTTAACAAAAGTTCTTAGTCTTGCTTTTTTCAACAAGCAAGTGGGTTTGGGCAACGCCCAAGGTTTGTCTTCAGTCTGAAAGCTTATACCCAATTTATCTATTTCTTACGTTTTCCCAAATTTTCAGAACTTAAAAATATTTCCTTTCAAACTCATTGAATTTATTTCACAAGCTCTTTGTAGCATTCATCAAATATTTTTAAAAATTCTTGTATCTCTCCTTGAGTGGTTAAATGACTCAAGCTAATTCTCCAAGAGGATAAAGCATTTTTTCTGTCCTGACTCACCGCAAATACTGGTCGGGAAGGCTGTCCATCAGCAGAACAAGCAGATTTCACCGATACACAAATGCCCTTTTCATCCAACACTCTCTGAAAAACAGTTCCCTTTACACCGTACACGCTCAAATTTAAAATATGCGGAACTGCATTTCCAGGGCTATTTATTCGAACAACAGGATAAGCCATTAAAGCCTTGCGCAACTTCTCATTCAGTCCTTCCACCACTTTATATTGATTATTTTGTTCCTCTAAAGATAGTCTAAGGGCTGTCTCCGTTGCGGCAGCAAGGGCCAAAGTAGGAGTACCACTTCGATAAATAGTAGTGCTTGCTCCGCCATGAATCAAAGGCTCAATCACAAGATTCTTCCGTTTCAGCAACACTCCACAGCCATTTAAGCCGTAAAATTTATGCCCTGTAAAGCTCATAGTATCAATACCTTGAAAGGAAACCTCCGTCTTTCCTATGGATTGTGTTGCATCCACATGAAGGCGGCAATTGGGATACGCTTTTAGTAATTCTATAATTTGGGGTATGGGTTGAACACAGCCCAACTCGCTGTCTACACCGCAGATTGCCACCAAAATAGTATCTTTTCTTAATAATTCTTCCAGTTCCTTTAAATTGACAGTACCATCCTTTTCAAGCCCAAGCAAATCTATTTCATATCCCTGCTCCTGCAAGGCAGTGAGACAACCACTTACCGAAGAATGTTCCAGGGGCGTGGAAATTATATGCTTACCAATATGACGAGATGAACGTGCAATGCCTTTGATTGCCAAATTATTTGCTTCGCTGGCACCAGAGGTATAAATGATTTCCGCAGGATTCACCTTTAATAACTGGGCTATGCTCTCCGTAACCTTTGCCATTTCCTCTTGGGCGGCTCTACCTATTTGATGGGTGGAATTGGGGTTCCCCATAAATTCTTGTTCAACCTGTACAAAACGTTCCAATACCTTAGGTGCAACAGGAGTATTTGCCGAATAATCTAAATATATCATAAGTCTCCTCCATATTTTGATAAGTCCTTCACCACTTCACCGGCAAGTATTAACCCTGCAGCAGCAGGAACAAAGGCATTACTTCCCGGCACTTGCCTGCGTTGGGTACACTTTCTTGCTGTACCCGCCGGACAAATGCAATGGGTGCGACAGCTGATTGCCATATCCTCTATAGGGGTAATGGGCAATTCCTTTGAGTACACTACTTTCAGCTTTTTAACCCTGCGCTTTTTCAGCTCATGGCGCATCACTCGTGCCAAGGGACATACTGATGTTTTATAAATATCAGTCACCTGAAAAGCAGAAGCATCCATTTTATTCCCCGCCCCCATACAACTAATGATAGGCACCCGTGCCTGATTTGCCTGCATCACCAGCTCAATCTTTCCACTAACTGTATCAATGGCATCCACAACATAATCAAAGCTTGAAAAATCAAATTCTCCTGCAGTCTGAGGGCCATAAAAGGTTTTATAAATATTGACAACCGCGTCGGGGTTAATATCCAATATCCTCTGTTTCGCTACATCAACCTTATATTGCCCAACGGTGCTGCGTGTTGCAATAATTTGACGATTCAGATTTGTCAGGCATACCTTATCATCATCTACCAAATCAAAGGTGCCTACGCCGCTTCTGGCAAGAGCCTCTACTGTATATCCACCAACACCACCAATGCCGAAAACGGCTACTCGGGCTTGACTTAAACGATTGATCCCTTCTTCTCCAATGAGCAGTTGGGTTCTTGAAAATTGGTTCAGCATTTTCTGTATTTCTCCTTTATCAGTATCCAGTCTATATTATTCAGGTAAAACTCCTGAGATTGTTCCCCCACCTACTACCACATCTCCATCATATAGAACCAAGGCTTGCCCCGGGGTAATCGCCCGCTGAGAGGTATCAAATTCCACCCGCACCTGTCCATTTTGCAACGGAGAGACCGTAGCCCATTGTTCCTGTTGGCGATAACGGGTTTTTCCCTGAAACCGCATAGGCTTATCCAAGTTCTCAAAGGCAATCCAGTTCATATCATCAGCAAGCAGGACCTTGGTATACAGCGCAGCTTCAGGCCCCACCGTAACAGTATTCTTTTCCATAGACTTCCCACAAACATAAACAGGCTCGCCCATAGCCAAGCCCAAACCTTTCCTTTGGCCTAAGGTATAGCGCACTGCTCCGCTATGTTTTCCAACGACATTTCCCTTATGATCCAGAAAGTCTCCGGGCGGGTACTGTCTGCCTGTATATTCCTCCATAAATTTTGTGTAGTCCCCATCGGGAACGAAGCAAATGTCCTGACTATCATGCTTTCTGGCATTGACAAAATGCAGTTCATCCGCCAACACCCGCACCTCTTTTTTTCGTAAGCTTCCTAAGGGAAACAGAGTGTGAGCCAGCTGACTTTGGGTCATTGTATAAAGAGCATAGCTTTGATCTTTGGTATCATCCAATGCTTTTTTCAATAAATATCGTCCCGTTGTCTCATCTTGTTCAATTCTTGCATAATGCCCCGTTACAACATAGTTTAAGTTCTTCTCTTGGGCAAAATTCAAAAGCTTATCAAACTTCATATAACGATTGCAGTCAATACAGGGATTGGGTGTTCCGCCATGTTCATAAATACGAATAAACTTCTCTATGATTTTTTCTCGAAAATCCATGGTAAAGTCCAGAACCTCATAGGGCATGTCCAGCTGAAATGCCACTTCGCTGGCATCATCAATATCCTTCTGCGAGCAGCAGGTGCGAAAATCACAACGACCAATATCCTCATTACGGTATAGGCGCATTGTCGTTCCCTCGCAGTAGTATCCATTTTTCTTCATAAAGTAGGCGGCAATGGAGCTGTCCACACCACCGCTCATGGCAATCAAAGCACGTTTATTATCCATTTTTTTATCCCCGCAATCTTTTCATTCTCTATGGCATACAATAAAATTCCAATTGAGATATTCTTAATGTACCCGAAAACAAAACAACTATTTTTCTTTTTATAAACGCAAACATGGTCAATTGCCATCAAAAATTGAAAAGCAATTGACCTTATTAATCGGAGAAATACTATTATTTATGAAACCACAAATGAATGGTATTTGATTCCTCTTTCACTGTTATATAATTTCTTTTTGGCTAAGGGTAAGCTCTTTTTCAGAAGTAACTTCCCAAAAGTAGTCCGTCACAATACGAATCAGCTCCAAACGATAGTCCGCCGCACAGTGATCCGTTTGTAATGCATGCACCCGTAACTGTGTGCCTCCTGCTGCAAGAATTCCGTTTTCTAAAGGATGGCAATGGTGCTTAGGTGGCGTATGAATATCCAGTAAGGCTTCTACGCATAAAACAGGCTTCTTTGCCAACTGCAACGCCACAGCTTCTAGGGGGAAAATAGAATGATTTTGTTTTATTTCTTCTAAGAAAAGTTCTACTTTTGCACCATGCAGCCACAAAGCACTTTCTTCTAAAATTTGATATAAAATTCTACCTGCCACAGTATCCTCCTCTTTGATTCGGAAAAACCTTCCGATATCACAAGGCATTAGCAAAGCACAAGCGGCAATTTCCTTTCGTTTTGCGCTTAACTGTCCGCAGACAAAACCCCCTAAGCTATGACCAATGGCGTAAATACGACTTCTATCTATACCATAGTATTTATCCTTCAATGCAAAATCCAATACCGTTTCTGCATCCTCCAAATTATTTATCAGAGAGTATTCTCCATCACTGCCCCAACTTCCGCTGTAATGAAAGGTCAGCACATGAAATCCTTCTCGGCGAAGAGCCTGAGCAATATCTAAATTTTGCTCATTTCCTGGTATTCCATGGAATAAAAGAATCAGTGGGTGAGGTCCCTTGCCTCCGGAGGTATATAATGTAGCCAAAAGCTTACCACGAGGGCCGGGAATGATAATACCTATTTGGTTAGGACGGTTTGGCACATCACCATAATGAATTTCACCATAATTGATTAATGATTTCATAGAGACCCCCCCACTTGTATTTTCTACTTGCTAATACACTCTTTTCCTTTGTTTTAAAGTGGAAATTAAGATTCTAATGCAAATCTAAATTCCGTGTTTTCACTCAGTCTTTTTATGCCAGGCTACCATTTTCATACTATGTTTATTGGTAATCTTAGCACGTCAATTCTACCTTGTCAATGGACGAAAAACATTTATATGACTTACATTTTGTGTTAAATTAATCCGCAAACATAGGTGTGGAAAGGTAACGCTCTCCTGTATCAGGCAACAATGCAACAATGGTTTTGCCCTTGTTTTCAGGACGCTTTGCCAGCTGAATCGCTGCCCACAAAGCAGCCCCTGAGGAAATGCCAACCAAGACACCCTCCGCACGACCAATTTGCTTTCCTGTTGCAAAAGCATCTTCGTTTTCAACAGGAATAATTTCATCATAAATTTCTGTATTCAAAACATCAGGTACAAAACCTGCGCCAATTCCTTGAATTTTGTGAACACCGGGGGTACCCTTACTTAAAACAGGAGAAGCGGCGGGCTCTACAGCAACCACTTTAATCTCTGCATTCTTTCCTTTCAAATAGGAGCCTACTCCCGTAACTGTACCACCTGTGCCGACACCTGCTACAAAAATGTCCACATTTCCATCGGTATCATCCCAAATCTCAGGGCCTGTTGTTGCCTCATGAACAGCGGGGTTTGCAGGGTTTACAAACTGTCCCGGAACAAAACTGTTAGGGATCTCCTGAGACAGCTCCTCCGCCTTGGCAATGGCACCCTTCATGCCTTTTGCACCATCAGTCAAAACCAGCTCCGCGCCATAGGCTTTCATCAGTTGGCGACGTTCTACGCTCATCGTTTCAGGCATTACGATAATAATTCTATATCCCTTTGCCGCAGCAATTGCCGCCAAGCCAATGCCTGTGTTACCTGAAGTTGGTTCAATAATCACAGAATCAGGCTTTAAAATCCCTCTTTGTTCTGCATCGTCTAACATGCTTTTTGCAATTCTATCCTTTACTGAACCGGCGGGATTGAAGTATTCTAATTTCGCAAGAATTTTAGCTTCCAGTGCGTATTCCTTTTCAATATGGGTCAGTTCCAATAACGGTGTCTTTCCTACCAATTGATCTGCAGAAGTGTAAATTTTACTCATAATAAATTCCTCCATTCATAATCACTCTTATTATTATCATGTCACCTTATATCATTTTCATTACACAGATAAGGCAACGCTTTTTCTTTTACCCTATAAACTAAGTAGGTTTATAGGTATAATATGCTTTCTTTTCTAATTTGTCAATAGGAAATAGAGTTTTTTCATAAATATTTTGTTTGCTTTCCTATTTACCCTATTATATAATAGGTTTAAGCTTGGAGGGATTTTTATGATGATTTCAACAAAAGGAAGATATGCATTACGCGTTATGATAGACTTAGCAGAACACCCGGGAGATTACATTCCTTTAAAGGAAATTGCCGAAAGGCAGGAAATCTCTGAAAAATATTTAGAGATTATTCTAAAATCCTTGGTGCGTGAAAAATTTTTAATCGGTCAAAGAGGAAAAGGTGGGGGTTATCGCCTAAGCAAAACCCCAGATGCCTATACAGTGGGGAGTATTTTGCGATTGACGGAGGGGAGCCTTGCTCCAGTTGCCTGCTTGAATGAAAAATCTGAGCAGTGCACCCGTGTTCATGATTGCCGCACTCTTTCCATGTGGCAAGGGTTAGATAAGCTGATTTCCGAATATCTAGACGGAATTACCATTGCTGATTTAATGGCTTCTTATCAACCGGGAGATAACTATATTATCTAAATCCATTTGAAAAAAGAAAAATGCTTTCTCATTCTACAGAAGCTCTACAAATGTTAAATTAGAAAAGACATGGTTCCTCCCTGTAAGAACCATGTCTTTTCTTTATGCCTATGTGAAACACAAAACAGTGCCACATTCAGAACTTACAATTTTAACAATTGCTTTTTGGGTGTGATTTTTTTCCGCAAGTATGCCAATCTATTTAAAGCTTCATTCAATGTATCTTCTTTTTTAGCAAAATGTAGACGCACCAAATGATTTACATTTTCTCTAAAAAAGCTGGAGCCGGGAACAGCCCCAATGCCCACCTTTTCTGCCAAAACCTCACAAAACTCTAAGTCGCTCTCAAACCCAAATTCGGAAATATCAAGCAAAACATAGTATGCCCCTTGGGGATTGGTATGGATAATACCCAAATCATCCAAGCCCTTCATAAACAGGTTTTTCTTTGCCGTATAAATCCCTCGAAGCTTTTCATAATACCCATCTCCAAATTTTAATCCTGTGACTGCCGCTTCCTGTAAGGGGGCCGCCGCACCTACCGTTAAAAAGTCGTGGACTTTTTTTGCCACATCAATAATCTCAGGGGGTGCAATGATATAACCTAAGCGCCAGCCCGTGATAGAATAGGTTTTTGATAATGAGCTGCAGGAAATGGTTCGTTCCCACATTCTTGGCAATGAAGCAAAATAAACATGCTTGAATGGTTCGTAAACAATGTGTTCATAAACTTCATCGGTAATAACAAAGGCATCATACTTTTCCGCAAAATCAGCAATGATTTTCAGTTCATTATAGGTAAACACCTTGCCACAAGGGTTGGAAGGATTGCAAAGAATCAGTGCCTTTGGCTTTTGCTTGAATGCCGCTTCCAATTCATCGGGGTTAAAGTTAAATTCAGGGGGATATAGAGGTACATAAATAGGTTCTGCTCCACAAAGAATGGTATCAGCACCATAATTTTCGTAAAAGGGCGAAAATACAATTACTTTATCCCCTGGGTTTGCCACGGTCATCATGGCAACCATCATGGCCTCCGTACTACCGCAGGTAACTACAATTTCTCCATTGGGATCAATGTTTCGTCCCATCAATCTTGACTGTTTCACTGCCAAAGCTTCTCTAAAATTTTGCGCCCCCCATGTAATGGAATATTGATGAAAATCCTCATTTGACACTTCAGCCAAACGGGCTAAAATTTCCTTGGGTGGATCAAAATCAGGAAAGCCCTGAGATAAATTTACTGCATTATATTTCATTGAAACTCTAGTCATTCTGCGAATGACAGAATCGGTAAAGGTTTCTGTTCTTTTTGAAAGTTGCGGCATAGTTCCATCTCCTTAAATAAGATACTCCTAGTTACGTTCATCAATAATACGCTTTGATTTATGCTCCGAGCGGGTGTTTAATCCTCCATCGGGATGGACTTTTACGCTGGAAGGTTTAACACCAATCCTTGCCTTTAAAGCATCGGAAACCAAGGCTTCGATCCTTTCATCAGGCTCAGTATTATCTGCGTTGCGCTCAATCTCCACAGAATACTTGCAAGTATAGTCTTTCTCAAAAATGCGCACAAGATACTCTCCTGTGATACCTTTTATATCTCGAATCACAGCCTCAATGTCACTGGGGAAAACGTTTACCGCAGAAACAATAAACATATCATCCTTTCTTCCGTTAATATGGATTCTGCCGTGGGTACGACCGCATGAACAAGGTGTATTGTCAATCCAACCAATATCACCAGTGCGGAAACGCAAAAGTGGTCTTGCGTGCTTGCGCAAAGTGGTATAAACCAGCTCACCCACTTCTCCTGAAGGTAATATTTCACCTGTTTTAAGGTCAATCGTTTCCACCAAAATATGATCCTCAGCGATATGTAAGCCATCCTTTGCCTCGCACATTGCGGCACATGCACCGAAAATATCCGAAAGCCCATAGAAATCAAAAACCTCTGCCCCCCATAAATCTTCAATGGCTTTCCTTGTGGAATCAATGGAACCGCCAAGCTCTCCTGCTACGATGATTTTTTCAATTGCCAAATCCTTTTTGGGATCAATGCCGTTTTTGATTGCTGTTTCCCCCAAATGCCATGCATAGGAAGGACTAGTCCATATAATGGTAGGCTGATAGGTTTTCAAAACATATAACAAACGTTCACTGGGCAGTGTTCCTCCCCAAATACATAACGCACCAAGGTTCTGGGCACCAATGACATCAGGCCCCCCAACATAGAGGGAAAAATTTAAAGCATGAACATAGCGATCCTTTGGCCTCATGCCGATTTGCCAAAACCAACGGCTTTCCGCATCCTGAAATTCATCAAAATCTTTTTTTGTAAAGGGGCTCATGGTTGGAACACCTGTAGAACCCGAGGACGTGGAAATAAAAATAACCTCCTCCTCTGGTACAGCGCAAAGCTCACCCAAAAAGGAACCTACCCCTTGGGTATCACGCTGTGTCGTTTTATCTATAAACGGAAGCTTTTGAATATCGGCTAACGTCTGAATATCCGAAGGCTTCACCCCTGCTTCGTCAAAACTTTTTTTATAATAGGGTGCATTTTCATATGCAAATTGAACAATTTCCTTTAAGTCTTTTAGCTGGCGCTTTTCCAGCTCTGCCCTCGGCAATGTTTCCAACGCTTCATCCCAATATTTTTTCTCACTCATGGCCTTTTACCTCCTAATTCACTTTATAATTTTTCAAAATAGAATCCCATTTTTTATCTCGAGATGCCGTTACCCTTTGTATATCTTCATCCGTAAGCTGCGCAAAACGGCTTTGTTTTCTAAGATAAGCCTCCACATCTGTAAATTCTGTGGGTTTGTAATTCAAAATAAATTCCTCGTTTTCATATTCAGCCAAATACCACAACCCACATTCAACAATTTCCTTAGCGAAATCAATGGTTTCATCTGTAGCAGTACCCCAACCCGTGGGACAAGGTGCAATGACATGTATGTATTTTGTGCCTTTGATTTTTGATGCCTTTTCCACTTTATTCATAAAATCATTCAAAAAACCAATGCTTGCTGTAGCGGCATATGCAATGCCATGAGCCGCGGTAATTTCAAACATATTTTTCTTTGGTCGAAGATTGCCCCGAATATTTTTCCCTGCAGGGGTGGTAGTTGTTTTTGCACCAAAGGGCGTTAAGGAGCTTTTTTGTATTCCTGTGTTCATATAAGCTTCGTTATCATAGCAGATATATAAAATGTTATCGTTGCGGTCAATGGCCCCTGAAAGCGCTTGAATCCCAATATCCGCAGTGCCACCGTCTCCGGCGAAACCCACCGCATGAAAATCGGTAATTCCTTGGGCTCGCAAGCCTGCCTCAACCCCCGTCAGCATAGAAGCTGTTCCTGCGAAGGTTGAAATCATTGCGTTGTTCCCAAAGCATAGTTGGGGAAAATTAAACCCCACAGCAGACATACATCCCGCAGGAAGCACTGCAATTGCATGCTCTCCCAAAACCTTTAACGCAATACGAACCGCTAAGCTTCCTCCACAACCGGCACATGCTTTATGTCCGTAAAAAAACTCTTCCTCATTTAACGTTTTTGCAGTTAAGCTCATGGTTGCTCACCTTCCATTCCTAAAAAGCTCACAGTTCTTTTTTCTGTTTTCAATGCTTCAAAAACACCTTCAATCTCTTGGGCTGAGATATTTCTTCCTCCTAGCCCTCCAATATAATTGGAAGAAGGAACAGATAATCCGACTTTTTGTAATGCAGAATTTACGTTAGTAAATACCGTGCCTTCATTTCCAAAGGAAATATCCTTTTCTAAAACGCCAATTGCTTTCGCATTTTTTACGGTAGAAGCAATTTCTTCATTGGGAAATGGACGCATATAGCGTATCCGCAAAAGCCCTACCTTTTCCCCCTTTTCACGAAGCTTATCTACAGTTTCTCTCACTAAGCCTGCGATACTGCCCAGTGTGATTATGATATACTCTGCATCCTCTGTCTGATAGGTCTCTATTAAACCCGTGTATCCTCTACCGAAAATCTTTGCAAATTTATATTCCGCTTCTGAAATTGCCTCTTTTGCTCGTAAAATTCCCAAATGTTCTTTATATTTAAAGGCAGTGTTATGGTCTGGACCTACAGAAAAAGCCAGATTTTTGGGATTGGATAAATCTAATTTATTTTCTGTTGCATATGGTTGCAGAAATAAATCTGCTTCTGCAGCCTCAGGAACCTCCACCACCTCATAAGTGTGGGTCAATACAAAGCCATCCAAATTTGCCATGAAGGGCGTAGAAACCGCCTTATGTTCCGCAATGTAATAGCCCATCAATGCTAAGTCCAAGCTTTCCTGAGCATTCTCTGCATAAGCCTGAATCCAGCCGCAATCCAGAAGGGAAAGGGAATCCCTTTGATCTCCATAGATATTCCAAGGCAATGCTGTGGAGCGGTTGGCATTCATCATAACAATAGGAAACCGTCCGCCGGCGGCATAGGTTAGGCACTCCGCCATGTATAATAGTCCTTGGGAAGAAGTCGCCGTAAAGGCACGTGCCCCCACCGCCGAAGCCCCAATGGCACAAGAAAGTGCAGAATGTTCCGATTCCACATGAATAAACTCCGCCTGTAAGCTATTGTCCTCCACCATTTCTGATAATTTTTCCACCACAATGGTCTGAGGTGTAATGGGATATGCGGAAATAACCTGTGGCCGAGCCAGACGAATGCCATAGGCAAATGCCTCATTACCCGATAAAAAATGCTTCGCCATTATTTTTCCACCTCCATATCGATTGCCTCAAAACGGCACATCTTTTTGCAAATGCCACAACCTTTGCAAAAATCATAATCTAACGTAACTTTATTTCCTTCTCTAGAAATCACACCGTCGGGACAGTACAAATAGCATTGTAAGCACCCAACACATTTCTCCAAATCAACCACAGGTCGGATGTTTCGCCAGCCCGCATTTTTTGTAACCAGAAATCCCGCTTCGTATGCAGTGTTATCGGGGATGTCTGAAAGTGTGGTGGGCACTTTATCTCTCAAATAGGGTTTCATAGAACTACCTCCCTATGTATTTCCGCCGCCGCCTGTTGCACTGCCAAAATATTTCTGTCATGAAGCTTTGCAGGCATATGCAGCTGAATTGCCTCTTGAATGTCCTGAATACCTATGCCCTGAAACACTTCAGCAAAGGCACCCAGCATAATGGTATTGGTGATAGGCTGTTTCAATGTTTCAGCGGCAATACTGTCTGCATCTATTGTCAGAATTCTTGAATTATCAAAACTTTGCTTTGTATTCAGCAATACTTTTCCATCCGCCTTAAGCTCCCTTAGAATGCCCTCTGTAAAAAGGGTGTCATCCAGAAAAATAATATAGTCTGCCTGATTCACTTCACTTCTGTTCACCACAGGCTTTGTATCTAATTTTGTAAAAGCCTGAATGGGTGCACCTCTTCTTTCAGGTCCAAAAGAAGGAAATGCAAGGGCGTATTGATTTTCATGGGAGGAGTATGCCGCACCCAAAAGCCTTGCAGCAGTAAACGCACCCTGACCTCCCCTTCCATGCCATCGAATATTCACCATCATTAATACCTCCATTTTCTTTTTTTAGCCACCACTTCTTTTATTTGCTTTCTTTGCAATGCTATCTCCAAAAAGCTGAATGCCCTGCACAATGATGACCAAAATCAGCACACAAAGGAGCATGACATCCGTTTCATATCTTTGATAACCATACCGAACTGCCAAGTCGCCTATGCCACCACCTCCAACGGTTCCTGCCATTGCAGAATACCCAATAAGAGATATTGTTGTTACCGTAATGCCATTAATCAAACCCACTCGAGCTTCCGGAAGAAGAATACCAAAAATGATTTTTATAGGATGAGCACCGCAGGCACTGGCGGCCTCCAAAACACCATTATCCACCTCCGCAAAAGCGGCTTGTGACAGCCTTGCATAAAAGGCAATTGCGGTAACCGTTAACGGTACTACCACTGCTTTAGGGCCGATGTTTGTACCTACAATCATCTTTGTGATGGGCATTAATGTAACCAACAAAATAATAAAAGGAATAGATCGAAGAATATTAACAATGATTCCGCAAATTTCGTTAATTACTTTATTTCGAAAGAATAATTTCGAGGTAGTTACATATAGAAGCAGTCCAATCACTCCACCGAGAAGTATGGATACAATCAAAGAATTTCCCACCATAAACAAGCTTTCCTTTAGTGCCGTAGAAAGGGCACCTTGTAGATTAAAATTCATTTGCACCCACCTCCACTCTTAGGGTTTTGCTCCTGATATATTCGATGGCATTTTCCACATCCTTTTCAGCACCCTGAACGCTTACAATTAAAGTGCCCACAGGAACATGACTGATATAATCGATTTTTCCATGCAAAATGCTGATATCCACATTGTTGGTTTTAATTGCATTTGAAAGGATTGGCTCTGTTGCCTCATTGCCCAAATATGTAATCTTGATAATATTTTTCTCACCAAACTGAGTAATGATTTCAGAAGGCAGTTCATAATTTTCCGAGTTAGAAATTAGTTTTTTAGTAAACTCATTTTGCGGTTTTGAAATAATGTCAATGACCTTTCCACTTTCTACCACACTGCCATCCTTCATCACTGCCATTTCATTGCAAATCATTTTGACCACATCAATTTCATGGGTAATCATGATAATGGTAATGCCATATTTCTGATTGATACTTTCTAAAAGCTTTAAAATGGAAACTGTGGTTTCAGGATCAAGAGCGCTGGTGGCCTCATCGCAAAGCAATATATTTGCATTGTTTGCTAATGCACGGGCAATCCCCACACGCTGTTTTTGACCGCCGCTAAGCTTTGCTGGGTATTCTTCACTTTTATCCCTAAGCCCTACCATCTCCAACAGTTCATCAACGCGCTCTTTTATTTCCTCCTTTGGTACATTTGCCGCCCTTAGGGGGAACTCTATATTTTTACGAACAGTTTTGTTGGATGCCAAATTAAAATGCTGAAAAATAATACCAATATTCTGACGATAACGCCTGAGGGATTCCCCTCGGAGATGATTAATCACTTCTCCATTTACAATCACCTCTCCCGAGGTAGGTTGTTCTAGCAAATTGATTGTGCGAAGCAATGTGCTTTTTCCCGCACCGCTTGCTCCCACCAAACCATATATTTTCCCTTTCCGAATATGAAGGGTAACATCCTTTACTGCATGCAATTCTCCGTTTTTTTGCGGAAAGCTTACACTCACATTTTTAAATTGAATCATAGCCATCCCCCAATCTTTTTCAATTTTGGTTCTCATTAATAAACATTTTTCATTCCAAAATACTCAGCTATACTTAAGAAACTTGGCGACGTGTCCGTTAATCTTCCTTGAACAATCCTCAAGCAAAAGTCATAAATCCTATGCAGCTATTAAAACAAACTAAAATCATTTGCATTCGCCAAATCATTTTTGAAAAAACAAAGATGTGATATATGGAATACCCTTAACAAATGGGCATTGATAAATAATTTCTAAGATTGTTTTTGAAATCACTCATAATTTTTATTTTTTCCTCAATCGTGGGTGTCGACTAAATCGACACCCAACATATCTCAGTTTCCAATCCATTTTTACCAACCTACAGGTTTTTGGAAGGTATAGAAAATTCCATTGGGATCCTCAATGATAGATTTAAAAGTGTCATTGGTAGCCGCATCTTTGATATCGGCAACAAATTGAGAGCTAATATCCTCTGTTCTCACAGCAATCACATTGACATAGCCTTCTGCTAACGTTTCGTTGAATAGTGCAGCAGAAAAATCAAGGCCTGCGCTGATGGCAAAGTTTCCGTTGATAACAGCAAGGTCTGCGCTATCAAGGGTACGGGGGAGCTGAGCCGCTTCCGTAGGCACAATTTTTAAGTTATAAGGATTTTTGTCAATATCCTCAGGGATTGCCTTTGCTTTGTCAGTATCTGCCTTTAATGTTATCAAGCCTGCCGCCTCCAAAACACGAAGGCCACGAGCCTGATTTGTTTCATCATTGGGTATGGTTACCGTTGCACCGTCAGCCACCTCTTTTAAGCTCTTGGTGGTATTTGACCAAATACCCATGCCCGCTGTAGGAACTTCCGTTACAGGGCTTAAATCCAGCTTATGCTCTGTGGAAAAGTTTTTCAGATAGATGGAATGCTGAAACAAATTCACATCAATTTCTTTGTTTGCTAAGGCATTGTTTGGCTGAACATAATCACTGAACTCTATGTACTGGAATTTATAACCCTTTTCCTCCAATTGAGGGGCAATTGCTGTTTTCCACATATCTCCGTAAGGGCCAGGGCAAAAACCCACTTTAAGTGTTGTAGGAGCGCCATTGTCAGCTCTAGCGGGTGCATCCTCTTTTTGCTTTGCACAACCGCTGATAGATAAAACCAACAAAATGGATAAGAATACTGAAATAATTTTTTTTGTCATAAATGAACATCCTTTCTAAGTATAAATTCCTAATTTTTGAAATAAAAAAGAAGCCTCTATTTTTCGGCTTCCAAGAATTCATTGCGAGGGATATTTTCACAAACTGCGTACAAATCTACGCTTTTTGCATACAACATCGGCTGACACAACAATCCTTGGTCCGCAACATTCGCATACACATATGCATTTTTTCCAATCTTGTAAAATTTGTTTTCATGATTACCTCTCCCCTCAATGTTTTTTAATACAATACCATGGGCATACCCATTTGTCTAATATCCTATAGGTATAATAGGTTATAGGCTGAACCTATATGGAGCCAATTATAAAATACTTGATCTAAATTTAGTGTACTCTTCTCTTTGTGTTTCGTTCAGACTTCATACTGCTTTAATTCATTCTGGATAATCTGTAAATAAAGCTTACCCATTTCACTGAGAAGCATATTTTTTTTCACAATATAACCGATTTCCATAACACTATTGGGATTGTCAGAATCTGCCTCAAAAGGAACTGCAACAAAATCCGCTCCGTTCAATTCATCGCTAATAATACCGGAACACAAGGTGTATCCATTGAGTCCAATCATCAAATTTAACATGGTGGCACGGTCATTTGCCTTAATGGTTCGGGCATATTCATTGGTACTAAGCAGCTCCTCCGCAAAGAAAAAGGAGCTATTATCCCCCTGTTCAAAAGAAAGACATGGGTAATTATCAAGCTGAGAAAGCTGTATAGATTTGCTGTTTGCCAAGGGGTGTCCCCTCCATAAATAAACAAAGGCACTACATTCAATTAGCTTATGAAATTCTAAATTATGAGCCTTCAACAGCTTTAACATAATTTTACGGTTAAAATCGCACAGATAAAGAATACCAATTTCACTTTTTAAGGTATCCACATCCTCAATGACTTCCATGGTTCTTGTTTCACGAATGGCAAATTCGTATTCTGCCGTATTAAAGCATTTCACCATCTCAATAAAGGCTTGCACGACAAAGGAATAATGCTGGGTTGAGATTCCGAATTTCTTTTTTAAATTTCCTGTTTTCCCGTACTTCTCCAATAGGGTTTCATACTGATTATAGACCTGCCGTGCATACAAAAGAAACTCCACGCCATCATTGGTCAGCGATACACCTCTCCCGCTACGATGAAATATTACGATTCCCAATTCCTTTTCCAATTCTTTTAGGGCATTTGTCAATGAGGGCTGGGCTATATATAATAGCTCCGCCGCTTTGTTCAGCGAACCAGTTTCCGATATGGTTATGGCATAATGCAGTTGTTGCAGTGTCATAAAATTCCTCCTTTTCATATGAAGATTAGATTTTTTATATTCTAATGCCTATCTTTTCTTTTTTCAATAAATATTTGAACCTTGATTACCTATTTTCTTTCCGAAGAATAAAAAATGCAGAGGAAAAACCTATTCAAATGTTACCCCTCTGCATGTATTATAATTACAAATAAAGATTTTTGCTGAAATAACGGTCTCCTCTGTCAGGCAAAATAACGACAATATTGCCCTGTACTCCCGTTGCAATCAATTTTAACGCGGCGCTAAGGGCGGCACCTGAGGAGGAACCTGCAAAAATCCCTTCCTTCACCGCTAAAAGCCTTGCTCCCGTGAAAGCCTCTTCATCGTCTATCTTAATTACCTGATTCACTAATGTCATATCCATGGTTTCCGCAATAAAGTCATTTCCAATGCCTTCTATATCATAATCCCCATGTTCACCACCACCCATGGTTGAACCCACAGGGTCAGCAAGAACGCCGATTACCTCCTCATCCATTTCTTTCAAATACCGAAGGGCACCTGTATACGTTCCACCGCTTCCTGCACCTGCAACAAGATAATTCACCTCTCCATTTAAATCTCGATAGATTTCAGGTCCTGTGGTTTTATAGTGAGCCAGGGGGTTGCTTTGGTTTTTAAATTGTTCTAAGGAAATGGCATTGGGAATGGAGGCACGAATTTCCTCAGCCTTTTTCGCCGCACCCAGCATTCCTTCTTCCCTTGGTGTACTGACGATTTCTGCCCCAAGGGCACGCATAAGGGTCTGCTTCTCAGCAGAAAACTTGGTGGGCACAACAAATATCACTTTATAGCCACTGTTTAATGCCGCAAAAGCAATTCCCAAACCTGTATTCCCCGCCGTTGCCTCAACAATAGTACCCCCTTCTTTTAAAATACCTCGTTCCTGGGCATCTGCCAACATATATTTCCCGGTTCTATCCTTCACACTGCCTGAGGGGTTATACAGCTCCAGTTTGGCAAAAAGCTGTACCCCTTGGGGTAACTCCAAATGATTCAGCTTCACAAGGGGGGTGTTCCCAATTAAATCTTGCATAGATTCATAATAAGCCATAATTATTCCTCACTTTCTGCAATTGCCTGTTCTAAATCAAAGAGAAGGTCTTCAATCCCTTCTATACCGATAGATAATCGGATTAAGGCATCACTGATACCGATTTCTCTTCTTTTTTCCTCAGGAATGGAGGCATGGGTCATGGTAGCAGGGTGGCACACAAGGCTTTCCACACCTCCAAGGCTTTCTGCAAGGGCAATCAGTCTTAAAGAAGAGAAAAATTTATTGATATTATATTTTTCCTTTAGTTCAAAGGAAATCATTGCTCCGCCGTTTTTCGCTTGCTTTTGATTGATTTCATACCCTTGGGCATCTCCAAGGCCAGGGTAAAATACCTTCTTTACCGCCTCATGCTCTTGCAAATATTTTGCTACGTTTGATGCGTTTTCCACATGACGATCCATACGAACACCCAGTGTCTTTATTCCTCGAACCAGCAAAAAGGAATCAAATGGTGCCAGAACACCCCCTGTGGCATTTTGTATAAACCCAAGGCGTTCCGCCAGCTCTTCTGTTTTTACAACAACCAGCCCTGCAATAAGGTCACTATGTCCACCCAGATATTTTGTAGCGCTATGTACAACAATGTCCGCTCCAAGCTCTAGGGGTCTTTGAAGATAAGGTGTCATAAACGTATTATCCACAATGGTTAATATCCCTTTTTCTTTGGCAATCGTCGCAATTCCTGCAATGTCCGTCACCGTTAAAAGGGGATTTGCAGGGCTTTCCACAAGTATCGCCTTTACATTTTCAGTCAGTCTTTCTTTCAAGCTATTTAAATCGATGGTATCTTCAAAGGCATACGATATGCCAAAATTACGAAATATTTTATCTAAAACACGAAAAGTTCCTCCATACACATTTTTTGAAATAATGATACGGTCACCTGTCTGAAACAAACTTAAAACCGCTGTAATTGCCGCCATACCCGAAGAAAAGGCAAAACCCCCTTTTCCCCCTTCAAGCTCAGCAATCAACGTTTCCACTGCGTGTCGAGTGGGATTGCCTGTGCGGGCATATTCCCAACCTTTATGCTGGCCTAATCCCTCCTGCTCAAAGGTGGATGTTTGATAGATGGGGACGTTCACTGCCCCTGTAAATTTATCACCGTAAACGCCACCATGGATAAGGGCTGATTCAAATTTTTCATAATACGCCATATTTGTAGCCTCCTTAATTTTCAAAATGATTTATAACTCCTTTGTTTACCTTATTGTGAAGTAACCAATAAGATCATTCTGTTCTATACACCATTTTCTCCTTTGACCAGCTCTCTAAGACAGAAAGTATTTCTCTCGCATCGTCTTTCGCAGATTGCAAATCATGTTCTTTATAATTTCCACATTCATAAGGCTGACTTCCCGGTATCTCTCCCTGGAAATTTACAATAAACCGAAATGCATCTTTCACCAAAGCAAGAGCATCTTCATGGCCAACCTTATCTCGAAGAAGAAGATAGAATCCTGTTCGGCATCCCATGGGGCCTACATAAATCACATTTTCCGAAAATTCACCATTTCTGGCAAAGGTGGCAAATAAATGCTCAAAGGTGTGAATGGCTCCATTAGCCAAATAATCACCGCCATTTGGTTTTTTCATACGGATGTCGTAGGTAACAATATCACCATCAATTCTAGAAATGTACATTCCTTCTTGCAAAATATCATGATTCACCTCAAAGCTTGCGATTCTTTTCATCCTTATTCCTCCTTATTGGCTAATATCAGATGGATATTTTCAAATGCTTTCTGTCCATCCGTTCTGTTGGCAAAATAAACAGCTTGAATCCGCTCAGGGTTTAAGTGGGTTTCCACAGAAAACTGATGTCGACCTAAAGCCTCTTTCACATCCTCAAAATAAAGCCCTTGCTTCATTTGCTCCCCCAAGCTTTCCGTCGCTTGTGTCAAACGATAAACCCGCTCCACAGGATTTTCTCCAAAAGTGGTTTCATCAGGATAATCAAACACAATTTTATTTCCCGGGATTGATAAAGTGGAAATTTTTTGAATGGTCTCCTCAAACACAGGCAAGGTCAAATAATAGGTCACACCTAAAATTGCAAAATAAGTAGGTATTAATGGGTCAAACCCTGCATTTTTTAATATATCTACTAAATCATGCTTTGAAAAATCAATAGGTACATACTGCACATTCTGGGGGATAATCCATTCAAGCTTCTGAATTTTTTCCATTTTATAACGCTGGGTATCGGGATGATCCAATTCAAAAATGCGAATATCCGTATTTGGATTACGAAAAGCAAAGGTATCCATACCCGCCCCGCAAATAACATATTGGCATTTACCATGTTTTTTCGCAAAATTCATCAGTTCAGTTTCTGCATAGGCAATACGTGAAAGCAAAATCGGCGTCAAGTAATGGTCAATCAGGGGATAGGTCAGTTTTCCTGAAAAATCTTTCTGTTGCAAGGGTTGGGAAATGCCAAATGTATTTTGCAAAATCATACCCACCTCTTCGTATTCTTCCTTCCCCATCATGTCATAAGCAAGATAGTCATCATATATTTTTTGTCTGGCATGGTTTGAATGATATGCACGTGCAAAGGAGCACATTTTGGCAGTCATACTTTCTCTCATATCTATCATAAGAATCACCTCAATATTTAATAAAAACTCCTCTTGCCTTTTACCACATAAAATGCTGATTAAAAAGACAAGAGGAGTTTACCAATGTTTTTATAGAAACTAGAAATATTATTGTTGAATCATAATATCACTGTTTTAAACTAAAGGTAAATTTCCCTTCTGCTTACAACAGCATGCATTACAATAAGACGCTTCCAGCACAGAAAGAGTAGCTATATCGTAAGACTTTTTTACTGTTGTTTCATTCAAATTTCCATCTACATTTCTATTCCATTTCATCTTACTCGCTCCTCTCTTTTGGCTTCATATTATTCGGAAAACATAGGCGTTGTAAGATAACGCTCTCCAGTATCCGGTAAAATCACTACAATCGTTTTATCTTTGTTTTCAGGTCTTTTTGCTATTTCTGCTGCAGCGAATGCAGCTGCTCCAGAGGAAATACCAACAAGCAATCCTTCTTTTTGTGCCAAGAGTCTTCCCGTCTCAAAGGCATCCTCATTTTCCACGGCAAACACTTCATCATAAATCTCCGTGTTTAAAATTTCAGGAACAAAGCCTGCTCCAATCCCTTGGATCTTATGAGGTCCTGCAATTCCTTTTGACAGAACAGGCGAACCAACAGGCTCAACGGCAATCACCTTTATATTGGGGTTTTGAGCTTTTAAATATGCCCCAGCCCCTGAAATTGTTCCGCCGGTGCCTACACCTGCAACAATAATATCAACCTTACCATCGGTATCCGTCCAAATTTCTGGGCCAGTGGTTTTAAAGTGTACCACAGGATTTGCCTCATTGGTGAACTGGCTGGGAATAAAACTATTTGGATTCTCCTCTGCCAGCTCATCTGCCCGCTCAATCGCACCTTTCATGCCTTTGGCACCCTCGGTTAATACAAGCTGAGCACCATAAGCCTTCAATAAATTGCGTCGTTCTATGCTCATGGTTTCCGGCATGGTCAAAATAATCTTGTATCCTTTCGCCGCAGCTACAGCCGCGAGGCCAATGCCCGTATTACCACTGGTTGGTTCAATAATAATGGTATCAGGCTGAAGCAGTCCTTTTTCCTCAGCATCCTCCAACATCGCCTTTGCAATTCTATCCTTTACGCTACCGGCAGGATTAAAATATTCCAGCTTTGCAAAGATTGTAGCACTCAGCTCCTTTTGGGCTTGATAGCTATTTAGTTTTAAGAGGGGGGTTCCTCCGATTAGATCCGTAATTTTGTCAAATGTTCTCATATCAGCTTCTTCTCCTTCAATTCAATACCAATGCCTACACAAATTTGAATCTCATCAGCGACAACATCGTTTCAATACTCTAATACTCATAAATCTCCCTCTTCCTTAGGTAATTTTATTATTCCTATTTACCTATCATATTTATAGGTTTTATTTTAACATAGCCATTTTTTGCTGTCAACAGAATTTTAGAAAATAATTACTAATTTCGTTCCTAAAAAAATACAAAGTTCACGATACAATATAATAAAATCATACAAATGCTAACACTCAAAACCATTTTTTCTCACGGGATTCATATTTCAATTTCATCCTTCTACAACAAAAGAAGTATAAAAAAGCGGAGGCCAAAAACGACCTCCGCATCTGTTGTTTATGAAATTTATTGAACCTGACCGCCTTCAACTACCAGACTATCTTCAAATTCCAGCCCATAGGTATCTACCAAAGTGGCTTCATAATTTGCATGGAAGAACTTCTCATTGCCCAAGCTCTTAATTTCTTCGTTAATCCAATTCAAAAGTGTCTCATTTCCTTTGGACACAGCAGGTGCAATGGTATCCTGACTGCCCAAAGAGGGAATCCCAACAGTATAGCCCTTGTTTTGCAAAGCGAAAGCAATAACTTCTGTATTATCATTTGCCCATGCAACGCCATTCCCATTTTCCATAGCGTTTTTCGCTGTGGCATAAGAATCATACTTCTGCAAAGGAATATTGGGGTAATTCTCAATCAAAAATGGCTCAGCCGTTGTGCCTGAAATAACAATCATTTCATCCTTAGGATTCCAATTATCCAAGCTTTCGATTACCTTGCTTTCAGGAGAAACAACGCCAAGGGCAACATTCATGTAAGGCAGTGCAAAGTCAACCTTCTCTGCACGTTCTTTTGTAACAGTAAAGTTGGCAAGGATAACGTCAACCTTTCCTGTCTCTAAATATTCAATGCGGTTTGCTGCCTCTGTAGACACAAAATTAATTTTCACACCCAAATCTTCACCAATACGGTTGGCAAAATAAACATCATATCCCTGATAATCACCATTTTCATCTATATATCCAAAAGGATTTTTGTCTGAAAAAACACCAATGTTGATTGTACCACTTTCTTTGATTTCATCTAGTGTACGGTAAACAACAGCCTTTTCCCCGCCTGCATTCGTTCCTTCCCCAGCTTCCTTAGAATCCGCCTTTTTTCCGCATGCGGTAACTGCAAAAGCCAATGTCATCGCCAGTGCCAATGGTACCATTTTTTTAAAATTCTTCATAAATCTTCCCCTTTTCTACTTTAATTTAATTGTATATGTCCAACTCTCCTTATGCATTCTGTTTCACAGGTTCTTCTGCTTGTGGAGATTTGACTGCATGAAATTCAAACATATTTAAAAATTGTTTTGCTCTCTCTGTTTTTGGCTTTTCAAAAAACAATTCCGGCTGAGTATCCTCCAGAACCTTTCCGCTATCCAGAAAGATAATTCGGTCTGCCACTGCCCGCGCAAATTGCATCTCATGGGTCACAATCATCATGGTTCTTCCTTGTGACGCCAAATTCAACATAACATCCAAAACTTCCCTCACCATTTCCGGATCAAGGGCGGCAGTCACTTCATCAAAAAGAAGAATTTCGGGATGCATACAGAGTGCTCTCACAATGGCAACCCGCTGTTTTTGTCCCCCTGAAAGCTGTCTTGGATAGCTGTTTTCCTTACCTATAAGGCCAACACGCCCCAAAAGAGCCAGCGCTTCTTCTCGAACCTCTTCTTTTTTGCGATTTTGCACCTTAGTAGGTGCCAACAAAATATTCTCCAATACCGTTAAATGGGGAAACAGTTCATAGCTTTGAAAAACCATCCCTATTTTCTGACGAAGTGCCACTAGGCTTTTACTCTTCTGATCAATCTTTTCACCATCTAAGCTGATTTGCCCTCCTTGAATCGGTTCCAATGCATTAATGCATCGAAGAAGGGTGCTTTTCCCGCATCCGCTAGGACCAACAATGACGATAACCTCACCCTGATGCACTGTCAGATTAATGTCATCCAAAACGGTGTTTTCACCAAATTTTTTTGTTACCTGTTCCAGTGTTAATATTGGTTCTGCCAAAAAATCACCTCCACTTCATTTCCAAATGTTTTGCCAGCATACTAATGGGCCAGCAAGCAATAAAATACAGAATAAAAACTGCTAAATAAATGCCGAATGCCCCGTTGGGACTGGACATACGGTTTGCCTCGATCATCTGCTGGGCAACTTTAAGCACCTCTACCACACCAATCATCAAAATTAAGCTGGTGGTTTTAATCATTCTTGTAATGAGATTAATGGATAATGGAATCAATCGCCTAACGGCCTGTGGAATAATAATATACAAATATGTTTGCACCTTGCTAAGCCCCAAAGCTTCACTGCTTTCATACTGATGCTTGGGAATGGAAATCAATGCTCCTCGAACCAAGTCACTCATCTCCGCCGTCCCCCAAAGGGTGAAAACAAGTATTGCCGCTGTCTCACCTGATAAATCCCAACCAAAAGCTTTTGTTGTGCCAAAATAAACTAGAAATAAAAGCACCAGCTGGGGCATAATTCGAATAAATTCCAAATAAAGCCTCAAAACTATTTTTGTGATTGGATTCTTCCATGTCATCAGTGCACCCAACAAAATTCCGATAGGAATGCTGATTGCAACTGAAATTAAGCTGATCTTTAACGCTACCCATAATCCCCCCAGAAGGCGAATCATATTACTTCCTTTTAGTAAAATTTCAAGACCCAAATCCGGCATAGCGCAGCCTCCTTTCCAGCAAGCTGCCCAAAATCGAAATCGGCAATAATATAATGAGATAAAAAATCACCAGTAAAAACAAGCTTTCCGTTGTTTTGTAATAAAGTCCAATGAGGTCTTTTGCTGTAAACATTAAATCCATCAAGCTGATTGCACTAAAAACACTGGTTTCTTTCATCAAAAAAATGATGTTTGCCATAAAAGCGGGAACGCTTACAGAGATTGCCTGAGGTAGTACCACATATCTCATTATCTGATATTGATTCATTCCAAGACTCAGCGCACTTTCTGTCTGAATGATTTCCACCGCTTCCAAACCACTTCGAAACGCTTCTGCCATATAACTACCGCCCAAAAACGCCAACCCAATAATACCGCAGGTTGTGGCATTTGTTTGAATACCAATTTTGGGTAATCCATAATAAAGAAAAAATAGCTGCACCAGCAGGGGTGTGTTTCGACTCAACTCTATGTAAACTCCAACTACTCTTTTGAAAAATGGTATTTTGTAATATTGAATTACGGCACATATAAATCCCAACAGAATGGCAAAGAAAATTCCAATCAGTCCAATTTTTAGCGTGAGCCACGCCGCCTTCTGATACAGCGGTAGATATTCCCATATAAATTCCCAGTTCAGGATGACCGCCCCTTTCTTCTTATTCAATCTTAAGATTATTTCTATCTAAGAAAAACCTAAGTACCAATGCTAATTTAAAAATTCTTTTACTATGACAGGCGTAAAAAAACCGGGGCATCCATAGCTCCCGGGCAAATGGCGTTTCAATCCTAACTGTCATAGGATGCTCATAGGTGCAAACAATTTTGTCTAGGCACCTAGCCATAATATCATGCCCGCTGGAAAATCCTGTAACAGCAACAAAAGATATTCATGTTAGAATTATTTTTGTAAGTAATCATTGTTTCCACCTCTTAAAATATTTTATAAAATCCATAGTGGTATCTTACTCGCATTAACCTATTTTGTCAATAGGTTAATTGGTATTTATTTTAGACCTACCTTAAATTCATGATAAAGAATTGTCAAGTTAACTTCTTAGTTCATAAAAAATCGTTGGTAATGCCTAATTACAATACGAAAATAAAAAATTCCCCAACAAATAATATACTCATTGAGGAATCTTGATCTTTATATTTATTATCTATTTATAGCATATTCGTAAGTGTCCACTACCTCCAATACAGCATCATAAACCAGCAATCGAGCTTCATTTTTCAATTCACCACGTACAACCTTTTCATATTGATTGGGCATATATTGATGCATTAAGTTTAGTGGTATAGCAATCTCATCAAAGTTATGGAACAGCTCATCTATTGCCTTTTGCACTTTATCATTGGATAAATAATATCTACAACGGTCAGAATAGCTGTATTTTCTTGCCAAAGCTATCTCTTCATCCGTTCCGTGATAATGATGAATCCAATTTTCCGGCTCGGCCAGCATAATCTCTTCCAGCACTTCTATAAAACAAGCATGTTTTTCTATCGGAATTAATTCTTTTTCCATAAAACTGAGAGAAAACAATGCTTCTCTTAATCTGAATGTCAAAGCAGGGCCTACTTTTAATATTGCAATCCCATCTTCAACCATTTCTCTTAATTTTTCTTTCGTCTGATAGTCTGTAGAGTGTCCCTCAAAAACCAAAGAAGGATAAGCCTTTAAACTGTTACACAAATCCTTTGCTTCTTCCCGTTGATATGGAAAAACCTGAGAATCGCCAAACTCCACACCAGGCTGAACTACCACAGCCACAATGTTAGCCCATGTATCTAATAGACCATACCCATCAAATACCCTTCGATACGTCTCTACCGTATCAATAAAATCCGTAACCCTTGTTACAGATATTCCTTCTTCTGCCTCCGTTGCCCCCCCTGGTATGGGAACCTCACTGCCTATGATAAAAACAGGCTCTACATCGCTATCAATTTGTCCAAGAGTCTCCATACAAACCTGATACAACGCAGCACCACGTTTGGCAACAATTTCTGTGCTAAGGGGTTGATCCTTTGCATCACTTCCCAGCTTCATACTGGTATCCAAATGGATTTTTGTAAAACCAGCCTCCACATACTCTCTAACCAATACCCTTGCCTTTTCCATGGCTTCTTCCTCGGGAAGATTACGAAAAGTAAGGGGACCCAAATGGTCCCCTCCTAGATAGATTAGATTTCTGCTACAACCCATTTGGTCTGCAATATGAAACACAAAGTCAGCAAAATTTTGAGGGGTCATTCCTGTATATCCACCGTACTGATTTACTTGATTGGCTGTTGCTTCTATCAAAACAGGCTGTTGTGTTTCCTTGGCATGAAACAGCAACGCTTCAATTACCAGTGCATTGGCAGTGCAGTAAGATGCAATTCCTTGGGTACTGCCCTCTCCTTTTATCTTTTGCTTCAGTATATTTTCCATGGCACACCAAACCTTTATTATTTAATCTCGAATTCATCAAACACCTTTCTTTGAAAGGCTTGTTCAACATCCATATATTGATATTTTCCGTCTGCGTAAACCACATACACATTTTGAATACCTTTTATCACCGCATCGACTGCATATTTTGCAAAGCCAGCGGCTCTCAATCGGTCTGTAGCAGTGGGTACGCCTCCACGTTGCTGAAATCCAACAAGATTACATTTTACGTTTAACCCCAATGTGCTTTTCACATAATTTGCGGCATCCACCATTCTGGTGATTGTATTCTGGCTATCTCCCTCGGCAAACATAACCACGATATAATCCTTATCCCCGCTCTCTCGTATTTTTACGATTTCCCGGGCAATTTCTTCATTGGTCATGGGTTTTTCCACCAGAACACTAAAGTCTGCCATTCCCATCAATACAGAGCTGTGAGTCAAGTAGCCGTCCCACGCACCCAAGGTCTCTACAAAAAAGACTCTTCCCGGCAAAGCCATTCCGGTGTCGCTGATGCCATCCAGATAATCCACCTGTTTATTCAATGCCGTGTCATATCCTAACGTATATTCACTGCCATAAATGTTATTATCAATGGTACAAGGTACCCCAACTATATTCATTTTTGGGTTTAAGCTGCTTAAGGCTCTGGCTCCCTTAAAGCTTCCGTCCCCGCCTAAAACAATCAGTGCATCAATATTGTTTTTGGTTAGCTGAGAAATTAAAAGCTCTTGATTTTCCTGTTCTTTCAGCTCAGGAAATCTTCCGGTGCGAAGCTCTGTACCACCTTTTTTATGCCAATCCTGTACATCGCAGGGGCGAAGCACCGTATAATCATTATCACGGATACCTAAAAATCCACGTTTGTATCCGTAAACCACATGCCCCTGTTGTGTTGCATATTTTACTATTTGAGCAAGACACGGATTCATTCCCGATGAATCCCCGCCGCTGGTAATCACAGCAATATTCATTGGTATTCCCTCTTTATCAGGCTTTATTTGCACTGCCGAACACGTCAATTTTTCCCTTTACAACCTCTGCGCAAGCATCCTTCACAGGTCCCATATACTTTCTAGGGTCAACCTCTTTTTCAGGAAGGTCATTACACATTTTTCTGATTGTATCCGTGAAAGTCTTTTTGAATTCTGTTCCAACGTTGATTTTGCTAATGCCTGATACAACACATTTTTTGAAATCTTCTACAGGGATGCCGGTACCACCGTGGAGAACCAAGGGGCAATCTGTAATTTTTGCAATCTCAGCCAATCGCTCAAAATCCAGCTTAGGCTCGCTTTTGTAGAAACCATGAACAGAACCAAATGCAATTGCCAAAGCGTCAATGCCTGTTTCTTCAACGAAACGAGGAACATCGGAGGGCTGGGTAAAGGTTGCTTTTTCATCGGAAACTACGATGTTTTCTTCTTTACCGCCAACTTTGCCCAATTCAGCTTCAACGGAGCAATGATAATCCTTAGCAAACTCTACAATTTCTTTTGATTTTTGAATGTTAATTTCATAATCCTCTGCGGAAGCATCAATCATAACAGAGGAAAAACCTGCCTTGATTGCTTCTTTGATATAATCCATATCTGTTGCATGGTCTAAATGCAGGCAAACGGGAATATCTACAGAAGCCGCCATACCTTTAACCATCCCAACTGTTTGATGCAGACCAATATATTTGCAAGCACCCATTGATGCCATTAAAATCACCGGTGAATTTTTTTCTGCCGCGCCATTAATAATTCCCTGTGCATCTTCATAACCATTGAAATTGAAACTGCCAACTGCATAGCCTTCTTTTCTTGTATTCTCTAAAATTTCTTTTAAAGTCACTAAACCTCTCATTTTCACATCTCCCATAATAAACACTCCTATCTCATTGTTTTTTATCTGTGTATTCTTTAATCAAGCAATATGCTCCGTAAAGCACAACTCTGTCGTTCATCACAGAATATCTGACTGAGCTATCACTGATTGGTTGAATACAGCGTTCTTCTAAGGTTTCCATCAAAGCTTTATGGAAAAATCTCTTTGCCTTTGTAACACCACCACCTAAAACGATGGTATCGGGGTTAAAGAAGTTAAATTGATTTGCAATTCCTATTCCTAAATAATAACCCTCTTTGCGATAAACTTCAAGGGCATATGCATCTCCAAGCTCTGCCGCTTCATTTAACACCTTTCCATTTAAGTTTTCCACCTTAAATTCTGCCAATTCAAAAGCCTTACTTTGGATACCCTTTTCCATATCCTCCTTCAAGCGATGATTAATAGCAGTACCCGAGGCGTATAACTCAAAACAACCCACGCTGCCACAAGGACATTTTAAACCTTCCGGCATAATAGACATATGCCCGACTTCTCCTGCACCACTGGAACTGCCGCGATACACTTCACCATTCACAACGATACCACCGCCACATCCAGTGCTTACAGTCATATAGATTACGTTTTTCAATCCCATTGCGACACCCATTCGCACCTCGGCAAGTGCACCCAGATTGCCGTCATTGTCTAACATAACCTTCGTTCCAAAATCTGTTTCCAAACGTTCTACAATAGGGAAATTGTGCCATCCCATCAATGGAGCATGAATAATAACGCCCTTTTCCGCATCCAAAGGTCCCGGACTTCCCACGCCTATCCCTATAATTTCTTCTTTCTTTAGAGAAAAATGATTTATAATATGCAACAATACATCTTTGGTATTTTGATAAACCGCCTCTTCCCCTAAGAAAGTTTTTGAGGGCGCCACATGTACATAATCATCTACGATTTTACCATCTTCCGTAAACAATGCTCCTGATGTTTTTGTTCCACCTATGTCTAAAATCAAATAATATCTCATCATACACCTTTTTCCAAGCCTTATGCCTTTTTCTTTTGTGACATATCAAAAATAACAGCCAATAAGATAATACTACCAATTACTACCTTCTGCCAATAGGACGAGATAGATAATAAATTCATACCATTGTTGATAACCGCGATGATAGCAACACCAAACATTGCACGGGCAACAGAACCGCTACCGCCGGCAAGACTTGTACCTCCCAGAACCGTTGAAGCGATGGCATACATTTCGTAGCCTTCACATGCACCGGGTTGTCCATTTTGCAGCTTAGAAGCAACCAATACACCACCCAAAGCCGCCATAATGGAACACAATATATGAGATTTTAAAATAACTCTGTTTGTATTAATACCGCTTAGGTGTGCCACCTGCAAATTAGAACCGGTTGCATATACATGTCTGCCAAACACTGTTTTGGAAAGCAAAATATGCATCAGTGCCACAACGATAATAGTAAATAATGTAATAATTGGAATGATACCATTGGGATGAGAATCCGTCACCAGCAATCGACCTGCACCCAACCAAGAAAATTGGGTAGGCAAACCAAAGACAGCCGTTCCGCCTGTAACAATATAGGTTACGCCTCTGGCAATCGTCATCGTAGCCAATGTGGTAATCATAGGCACTACTTTAAATTTTGTAATCATGATGCCATTGAAGAAGCCGCAGATGCCACCGATAATCAAAGAAGATACAATCAAAATTATGATGGACATGAATACAGACATATTCGGGAACATCAAACCAACCATTGCGGAAAATACCCCCGCAAGCGCCGCTACGGAACCAACAGAAATATCGATTCCCCCAAGGATAATTACATAAGTAAGACCGGTTGCCAAAAGGGCATTAATAGCCATCTGTGAGGTTAGGTTCATAACATTTTTTGTTGTGAAAAAAGTGTCTGTCGTTACGCCAAACCCAATGCACAAACCGATCAAAAACACAATAACCATGTTTTTCTTTAGCCATGCTTTTAATTTTTCCATATCATTATACCTCTCAATAACTATTCTTAAGTATTTTTACTATTTAAACTTGCAAGTTCAATTACATTTTGCTCGGTAGCATCTTTATAATGCAATTCACCTGCGATTTCGCCTTCTCTCATAACAATAATTCTATCACTGTTGCCTAAAACTTCCGGCAATTCCGAAGACACCATAATGATGCATCCACCATTGGCTACAAAGGCATTCATCAGTGCATAAAACTCTGACTTTGCATTCACATCAATGCCTCTCGTTGGCTCGTCCAATATTAAAATTTTTGAATTGGCCAACAACCACTTTGCCAAAATAACCTTTTGTTGATTTCCTCCTGAAAGATTGGCAATCACCGTATTAATTCCAGGTGTTCTAACCTTCAGTTTATCCACGTAATCTTCGCTTACTTCTTTTTCCCACTTTAAATCTAAAAAGCCAAACTTTTTACTATTTTTCGTAAGACTTGGCAAAACAATATTGTTTTTTATCATTGCATTTAGCATTAAACCTGTGCGCCGTCTATCCTCGGTAACAAGTCCAATATGTGCATTAATTGCTTCAATGGGATTTTTAAAAACCACTTCCTTACCGGAAACGAAAATTTTTCCGGAGGAATATTCTCTTGCCCCAAAGATTGCCTCCATTACTTCTGTTCTGCCTGCTCCCACTAGTCCAGCAAAACCAATAATTTCTCCAGCACATGCCCTAAAACTAACATTTTTGAATTCACCTTTTTTTCCTGTAAGTCCCTCTACTCTAAGTAATTCTTCTTTTGCAGTATGCTCTTGTCTGTTGTAATAATCTTGAATTTCTCGCCCAACCATGCTGGCAACCAATTCTTTTTCCGTTACATCAGCAATGTTAAACGTGTCTACCTTGCACCCATCTCTTAAAACAGTAACCCTCTCTCCCATCTCAAACATTTCTTTCAACCGATGGGTGATATAAATTATGGCTACATTCTGTTCCTTTAGTATTTTTATCTGCTCAAACAACGCATTAATTTCATGCCCGGATAAGGAAGAAGTAGGTTCATCCATAATCACAACTTTTGCCTTCTTTGTCATTACCTTGGCGATTTCCACCATTTGCTGTTGAGCCGCTGTTAGTTCTCTGGCAATTTGAGTCGCTTGAATATCTACCTTCATAAAGTCCAAAATTTCTTGGGCTTCCTTATTCATTCGTTTTCTATCTAAAAGCATTTTAAAGCCTTGTCTTTGTTCTGCACCTAAGAAGATATTTTCCGCTACTGTTAAATCGTTTGCAATACTTAACTCCTGATGGATTACAGAAATGCCTGCATCCAATGCTTGACGAGGGTTATGAAAGTTTACCTTTTGTCCATTAAAAATAACTTCTCCTTCTGTAGCATCATAAACACCGGAAATGATTTTAATCAATGTGGATTTTCCCGCACCATTCTCTCCCAAAAGACAATGCATTTCTCCTG
The DNA here is from genome assembly GCF_024461735.1 of Anaerotignum propionicum. Taxonomy (GTDB): domain Bacteria; phylum Bacillota; class Clostridia; order Lachnospirales; family Anaerotignaceae; genus Chakrabartyella. Next base: position 5,186 of record NZ_JANGAD010000010.1, on the reverse strand, counting down.
AATAAAAATCAATAGACACGTCTGTAAGGGCCTTGACACCTAGAAATCTTTTTGAAATATTTTTCACTTGCAAACACGGATTCATCGTATCAACCTTCCTTACTAAGAATTTGCTTATAATAAAACTTTAAGATGAGTTGAAACAACTCATCTTAAAGCCATCCATTCAATTAAATCTATTATTTTGCTGCGTTTTCTGCTGTAATGATATAAGGAGCGATCATAATTTTAGCTTCTGTAACGGAGCCATTGTTCAAATAATCAACCATATTCTTGGAAATCTGCTTTCCAATTTCGATAGGATTCTGAGAAATTTCAGATACCCAATATTTTCCATTTTCAGCATCCAAAATAGCTGCTTTAGCTTCAGGGTTACCATCGAAACCGATAATCTTTGTATCTGCACCAGCAGCTTTGATTGCTGCCAAAGCGCCTGTTGCAGCAGGATCACCAACTGCGAAAACAACTGCGATGTCATTCTTGTTTGCAGACAAAGCATCAGACATTAACTGTTCAGCCTTTGCAGCGTCGCCTTCGTAGTTACCGATGTCAATAATGTTTAATTTTTTATCAGAAGCCTTTACAACTTCTTCCCAGCCTGTACGACGATCGATACAAGATTGAGGTTCATCAAAGTTAATGATACCAACTGTTTTGCCAGCTTCTGCAAGTCTTACTGTTTCTTGACCGCCAAGTCTACCACCTTCAACGTTGTCAGTACCAACAAAGCATTTTACAACATCAGTAACATCACTGGTGCAGTCAAATGTAAATACAGGAATGCCTTCTTTGTCAGCAGCCTCCATTGCAGGTGTTGTGCCGCCGGGATCGTTGCAAGAAAGGGCAATTGCATCTACACCCTGTGCCACTAAATTGTTAATATGGTCAGATGTTACGTTACTGTCCAATTCACCATCAAGTACAATTGCTTTAAAGCCCAAATCTTTAGATGCAGTCATAATGCCTTCTTCAATCAAATTGTAGAAAACGTGTTCTCTAGAACCAACAATGAAGCCCAATGTTAATTCCTTTTTCGCAGTATCTCCTTCTGCAGGTTTTTCTGCGGCAGGCTTGGAACCGCAAGCAGTCAATCCAAGTACCAATGTTGCACTAAGTAATACACTTAAAAATTTCTTCATAAACCTCTCTCCTTTTTGTATTGAATATTTGCCCTGATTTTATGCAAAATTTCCCTTTGTAATTATGCACCTTGGACATACGAAAATAATAGCAATTTATGAAAAGGAAGTCAATGATTTTACAGCACATTGACCAATTTTGTATACTCCTACAATTTCCTGTTTTGGTTTTAAGTAATTTAGCACAATAACTTGATTTTGTGAAATTTTTTTCATCTTGTGCTAGATTTTTTTTGTTTTTAAAAAACTATAGGGATTTTAGATTAATTTTGATGAAAAAACCGAAAATTTTTTCAGATATAAGATTGCTTTTATTTTTCAAGTCTCAGAAGCTATTCTTCCCCGATCCAAAAAAAATATTAAAAATTATCTTATTGACCTGCAAATTTTTATATATTATACTAAATCTAAACAATGCACAGAGGTTGAATTTTTTATTTATATCTATTCATTTTTATGCATATTTATTTTGTTTTTGGAGGTATGTATATGTACGATATTATTACAATTGGTGAAATTCTGGCGGAAATACTTGCAGAAAAAAAGAATCAGAATTTTTTTGAACTGGGTGGCACTCTTTTAGGCCCCTTCCCCAGTGGAGCACCAGCCATTGCAATTGACCAGGCAGCAAAAATGGGTGCGAAAACGACGATTGTGGCAAAAGTGGGAAAAGATGACTTTGGTTTACTCAATAAAAATAGACTGGAATCCTCCGGAGTTGACATCTCCAACATCATTGAAACATCAGATAATACTACGGGCAATGCTTTTGTAACATATGCATCGGATGGCAGCAGAAGATTTATCTTCCATTTTAAACACGCTGCTTGTGGCGAACTTGGTCCAGATGATATTGATGATTCATTGATTAAGAATTCTAAAATACTGCATATTATGGGCTGTTCAGTAACAGGAAGTCCATCTATGAGTGCAGCTATCATGAAAGCCATTCGCACTGCAAAAAAAAATAATGTAAAAATTAGCTTTGATCCTAATATTCGTCCTGAACTTTTAACTGGAGAAACCTCAAATTTTTTCAACGAAATTCTAGAATCTTGTGATTTCCTATTAACGGGAAAAAGCGAGCTTGTAAAATTATTTGGAGCATATGAAAAAAACCTATTGGAATTATTAAAGAAAAAGGATAGAATTATAGTAATAAAAGATGGTTCCAGAGGTACAGATGTGTACACTAGAAGTGAAGCTTTCCAAGTAGGCACATTCCCCACAATTGAAGTGGATCCTACTGGTGCAGGCGACTGCTTTGACGGAACTTTTTTAGCCTTGTATTGTAACGGTATTGATATTAAAACGGCAACAAAATATGGAAATGCCGCAGGCGCTTTGGCCGTTTCTAAAAAAGGCCCTATGGAAGGTAATTGCAGAAAAGAAGAAATAGACCATTTGATTTCCGAAAATCCCGCGATAGAGGCAATAGATATAGAAAACCCTTTCACAAAATTATTATAAGCAGATATATAGGAGATTAGAAAATGCATTTAGTGGACTCAGCATATGAAAATATTAAACTCAATATGGACAGTCTTTCTTCCACAGAAAAAAAAGTTGCTGCTTTTTTATTGGATAATATTGATAGAATACAGTCCCTAAATGTGGTAGGAATTGCAAAGGAAAGCTGTACCAGCGAAGCCACAGTGGTTCGTATGAGTAAAAAATTAGGCTATAAAGGTTTTTATCAGCTTAAAGTTATGCTCATTCATAGCTTAGATCAAGAGCAACAGCATTCCAGCAATGGACCCCTCAGTAATTTAAATGAATTTTTTCAGGCTACAGCCCAAAATATGCTGCATATTGGAAATGTGCTAGATCAGAAAACCTTTTGGAGCTGTGTGGACCTAATTGCTTCTGCAAATACAGTTCATGTCATTGCCTCAGGCAATACCATTCCCTCCATTCTGGAATTTTCATTTCGTTTGGGACGTATAGGGATTGCCACCACCACCTCTATTTCTGATGAGCTGGAGCTTGCAAATATTAATTTAGCGCGATATGGCGATATTGTCATTGGCGTTTCCCATAGCGGCGGATCAAAAAATGTGGTACGTGCCTTTGAATTGGCTCGAAAAAAAGGGGTTGCCACCGTTGCTGTTACTGATATCACAACAAGTCCTCTAAAAAAACATGCAGATTATGCTTTGGCTAGTACCATTGAATCCTCCTCAACATCAGTATTTGGTGCGGAATCACATATCTACACCAGTGTTATATTAGATGCCCTTGTGTTTTTTGCGGCAAATAAAAAGCGTACTCCTCAAGGGGTTAAAATGTTTTTAGCTGAAACACAGGTACCCTAACCCATAATAAAAAGGAGCCAAAATGGATTATACAAACGATATAATGGAAGAGCTAACCTCACAGTATAATAAATTCAAATTTCATCGTACTATCCTCATTCTTTGTGGGCTTTATTTTGGATATACTTATGTTGTAGACTTTACCACAGGTTCTAATATCTATCGAATCTTAATGGGCGGCATCCTTATTGCAATTGCCTCTCTCGCTCTCTATTCGCATAAAAAAATGAGAGAACTACAAAGGCGAATACAAAAGGAAAATAAAGATATTTAATAGAATAAAACAGGCTGAGTGGATATATTCAGCCTGTTTTTTATCGTCTTAATTCCCACCAGCTTATTATGCCAGAACGCAAGCTGTTGTACTATGTGAGTGAGGTTACTTCCTTAAGTATGTCTTTTCTTTTATCATGCCTGAAATACTAATCGTGCAATCTCATCTTCCAATGAAGCCTTTTCCACTTCATCTTTTTTATGAATTTTTTCCAATTGTGCTAAAACCAATGAAACCTGATTCGCTACTTGAGAAACACTTTTTTGACTATCATGAATGCGAGAAAGTACACTCCAATCTGCAATCAATCCGTCAAAAAAATAATCAGCAAAACGCAAGAAACCATCAATATTTACTTGACCCATATCTGGATATATTTTAACGTCCGCTAGTTCCGTACGAAAAGAGCTAAGCAATACTTGTAAATGTTCTGCGGTGTTTTGGGCCTTGTCTAGGTCAGAATGTTTAGCCATGGCAGAAATCATTCCACCACCCATTAAATCCCAGGTCCCCCAACCTTCCGCACTACTAAGGCTATCTTCAATACTTTTAATTTCTAATATACAGGCATTACCTACTGCAATAGCTTCGTCTACCTCTCCAATTTGATTTGTTACTTCACCAAGCTGACGTTCCAATTTACATAGCTTCTCTGCATATTCTGGATTGTTATGCAATAAAATTTGGATCTCACTAAATACCTGTTGGAATCTATCTTCACAGTCATTCAACTCTTGTTGTTCTTTTATGAGTATCTCCTTGCGACTGGAGCAATGTTCTTTCTGACGAAGAGCTGCATCATATTTTAGTTTTGCTGCAAAAGCTTCCTGCAACTCTTTTTCTAACTGCTGTTCTTTCTTTCCTAACATAGAATAAAAAATCGATGTAACTGATGTATTTTTCAGCCGTTCTACATCATTGTTCTCCTTGGCAAGAATGGAACGTAGTTCATATTCCTTTTCTATAAGTTCAATCTCTTCATTTTTTAAGCTGAGCAACGTGGACTCAATTTTATTTTTCCGCTCTATTTTACCCGAAAGTTCTTTTAATTCTTTTCTCATATTCTCAAGCACTGCGCACCTCCAAATGTATATCATGAAATATCTATTTAATGATATATTTTTAGATTATTCTATACTTTTTATTTATATCATAATCAATTCATTATACTTTAATTTGATTGTAAGTACAACTTTCAAAATATAAAATTAATAACGTATGCTAATTGAAAAAACCGATAATTGCCTTATGGCAATACTAATTTTCCAAATCTATTGCTCGAAATACAATTTGTTTTTTTGGCATTTATAAATAGAGATTTGCTCTTCATGTTAAATTATTTACAACCTTTTTATTAGATTTTGAACTGTTTTTGTCTCCATAATAATTCGTATTTTCAACATAAAAAAAGAACTGCCACAGCAGTTCTTTCAAAATTGAAATCTGGCAACCATCTAC
>NZ_JANGAD010000001.1 GCF_024461735.1 Anaerotignum propionicum | reverse complement strand
TTGATGTAAACTTCACTGTTGCTGCTGTGTCACTTGTTCTGTTCGCAACACCTGGAGTTACTACAGGTGCTGTGGTATCAGGTGCTGCTGTCTGAACTACATCAACATCAACTGCGATAGTTACGCTAATTGGTGCTACTGCATCTACATATCCTGCTGGCATTGTCCACACTGCTGTTAATGTCTTTGGTCCTGTTGCTGTTCCATCAAATGTTCCTGTCCAGTCTGTAATTGTTGCATCAACCGGTGTTGTCCCATCTGTTACAGTTACTTTTGTTGGAAGCTTCCCGCTTGCTTTTAATACTGCCAAGTTAACCAAATGCTCATCTGCATCAAGTGTTACTTTTGTTAATGCTGTAAATCCTGTGATTTCTTTTGGTGCTACATATGCTGCAACTGCAATTTTCACTGGAGTGCTTACATTGCCTGCCGCATCCTTAACAACTACGTATACGTCTTTATCTCCTGCTGTCAAAGTCACACTTACTGTTGTTTCTGCTGTAGTGCAGGCTGTTCCAACTCCTGTTGTATTAATCGTAGGTGCTGTTGCATCTTTATCCACTACTGCTGTGTAATACTTACCAGCTTCGTTTGATGTAAACTTCACTGTTGCTGCTGTGTCACTTGTTCTGTTCGCAACACCTAGGGTTACTACAGGTGCTGTTGTGTCAACTACAATCTTAGCTGTTGCTGTACTGATTTGTGTTCCCTTATATTTACCTGAAGCAGAGAAAACAACTCTTAAATACTTACCTCCATCGCCACTTGCAATTGTGTATGTGCTTGCTGTGGCACCAGTAATATTTGTGTATGTTCCGTTTACTGTATCACATCTTTGCCACTGATATGTGCCAGTAGCTGCTGTTGGTGTTGTTGTTGCAGTTAGTTTTGCGCCAACTACCGCAGTACCAGTAACCACAATTGCACTTACACTCTTTTTGCTAGAAGAGGAAGAATCAGAAGATGACCCACCACCAGTTCCGTTTTTGTTTGTTTTTTCAGGTTTATCAACACCCTTGGCTGTTTCTGTTTTGGTAATTGTAATGTCTGAAGCATATGTAATACCATCAACATTAGCCTCCAATGTGGAAACCTTACCTTTACCGTTCAATGAAATTTTTCCATCTGCCGCAAGGGTTGATACTTTACTGTTGCTGCCAACCTCAATTTTTGTTCCGGCAGCATCTTTTTCAACAACTACTTGGTCAATGTCTTTTGTAATATAGAGATCTGCTTTGCTTTCAACGTACAGCTTCTCTGCTGCCACACCAATTGTTGTTTTATCAGAAATGGAAGATGTAATGCTAATTCTTTTTACTTCTCCGGAGAAATTGCTAGCAGTTAGGTTACATGCTTTTTTAATTTCTACATTAGGAAGCTTTGTTTTTCCGGAAAGCTCAAGACGAACATTCTTTTTATCCATAACTGTCTTACCTTCAACAGTTGTGTTGTCTAAGTAAACGGAGTTTTCTCCGCCACCTTGGATAATCAAATCACCCTTAATTTCGACATTGCTTAAAGTAACTTTACCATTACCAACTTTATCAGAAATGGTTAAGTTTCCTTCAATAGTCTGGTCTTTCAGCTTTGTACCGCTCTGATCAATTACAACGTCTTTCTCTACTTTCTTTGTTTCTTCCTCTACAGGTTTTACACCCATAATTCTATTTAAGGTAGAAACAGCCTCTGCTCTGGTTAAAACAGCATTTGGTCTGAATGTTCCATCAGGATAGCCGCTCATATAACCTTTTTCAACAATTCCGCCAACTGCACCCTGTGCCCACGCTGGGATACTGGATGCGTCATTAAAGGATGCCAAGGAACCTCCAGATGCTCCAAGCGCCTTTGCAATGAAAACTGCTGCCTGTGCTCTGGTTATAATTTCATTGGGTTTAAAGGTACCGTCGGGATAACCCGCTGTATACTGCTCTCCCATTGCAATGGCTACATCATTATAGTACCAATCACTGCTGGAAACATCGGAAAAAGATACATTTCCTTTATGATTCAAGCCCAATGCTTGGTTCATAATACGAGCAAACTCAGCTCTTGTCGCAGGCTTATCCGGCTTAAAGGTACCATCTTGGTAGCCACCGATTAACCCTTTATCTTTCCATTGTGTAATTGTTCTCTCAGCCCAATGACCACGAACGTCATTTGAAGCAGCGAAGGCGTTTACAGGCGCAATCGCCAAAGCCGCAGCTAACGCCATAGATAAAGCCTTTTTGTTTTGTACTAAATGTTTCACGTTATGTATTCCCCCTTTTCATTACGTTACTCTAAAATGTATGAATCAAACGTTTCAGATTTTCTTAATCACACCCCCGATTCCTTTCATTTCATAGGGCATTTCAACTCTTAATAACATACCCATGATATCATTATAGCATTGTTCGTTAATTATTACATGGATTCAATTGGAAAATATTGTATAGAAATTGACAGTTTTAATATACATCTTTCACTATACATTTGTTTTTGTATACACAGTTTTTAATCAAAATTGTGGCTTTTACACAATAATCCCAAAAGAAAAAATAACAATTATTGTAAGTTACATTCATTGGTTACATTTTTCTATCTCGTTTTATAACTATTTTAATTAAGAGAAAAAGGAATTTAATTGTAATTTTTGAGGGAAAATCAGTTTTGTAGTTTTAACAATAAAGCAGACTACTGAAATTTCCCTAGATTTTACATTTGTTAAAAAATCCTTCAGACCCAGTAAAATAATCTTACATCAGTTTGAAGGATTATATTTTAAAAATTACTTAAATTAAAGGAACTTTTTCTTAAATTTTATTCTCAACCAGCAAAAAGAGCACTTTGGAGCTATGGCAATTCAAATATTCAATGATTAAACCATACTTTCAGGGCGGAACACCTCATCAAATTTTTCTTCTGTTAAAAACCCTAAGGCTACACAAGCTTCTCGTAAAGAGATATTTTCACCGTAAGCTTTCTTCGCTGTCTTTGCTGCATTTTCATATCCGATATAAGGATTTAAACAAGTAACCAACATCAGGGAGCGGTGCAGATTTTCATGCATCTTTTCCTTATCCGCCTGAATGCCTGAAACACAATTGATGCGGAAGGATTCCAAACCATCTGCCAAAAGCCGAACAGACTGCAAAAAATTATAAATACAGACAGGCATGTAAACATTCAGCTCAAAATTTCCTTGAGATGCACAAATACCAACGGCAGTATCATTAGCCATAACCTGAACAGCCACCATTGTAATGGCCTCACATTGGGTTGGATTTACCTTTCCAGGCATAATAGAACTTCCCGGTTCATTTTCAGGTATTAATATTTCACCTAAACCGCATCGGGGTCCGCTAGAAAGCCAGCGCACGTCATTGGCAATTTTCATTAAATTCGCTGCCAATGCTTTCAATGCCCCATGGGCAAAAACTAACTCATCCTTTGCAGTTAAAGCGTGAAACTTATTTTCCGCAGTAATAAAATGTGTACCTGTTAAATTGGATACTTCTTCTGCTGCAGCCTCTGCAAAACCTTTTGGCGCATTCAATCCTGTTCCTACCGCCGTGCCACCTAATGCCAGCTCCTGCACCCCTGAAAGGCTAGTTTCAATCATTGCCTTTGTTTTTTCCAGCATATTCCGCCAACCGCTGATTTCTTGAGAAAAGGTAATTGGTGTTGCATCCTGCAAATGGGTTCTGCCTGTTTTCACAATTCCCAAATTATCTCTTTCCAAGCGTTCCAGCTCAGAAATCATCCTCTCAACGGCAGGAAGAAGCTGTTTTTTCGTTTCCAAAACTGCCGCAATATGCATTGCCGTGGGAAAGGTATCATTTGAACTTTGAGACATATTCACATGATCATTGGGATGCAAAAGTTTTTCCCCTGCAATTTCATTTCCACGATTGGCAATCACCTCATTAACGTTCATATTGGACTGTGTACCACTGCCTGTTTGCCACACAGCCAATGGAAACTGATCATCAAGCTTCTTTTCCAGAATTTCATCACAAACCTGACCAATCAATGCACATCTTTTATCATCCAACTTACCCAAACGGTTATTTGCTTTGGCAACTGCTTTTTTCAGAATTGCAAAAGCATAGATTATCTCCATAGGGATTTTTTCGGTGCTGATTTTAAAATTTTCAAAGCTTCTTTGGGTTTGGGCTCCCCAGTACACGCCAACCGGAACCTTAACTTCACCCATAGAGTCTCTTTCAATACGATATTCCATGACAAATCTCCTTATATGCTTAAATTTACTTAGATTGTTCTAGCATAGATTATAGCAAAAATTTACCTAAAAATATATCGCTTCATGAGAAAAAATCCGGAACAATTCTTGAGTTTTTATATAAAAAATGGTACACTGCTCAAAAAGGGGGAATGAAAATGTATACAACAAGCATTGCTATTCAAGTATTGCCCGATATTACAGAAATCGATAAAATCTGTGCCATTGTGGATCATGTGATTGAATACATCGACTCCACAGGCTGCAATTATATGGTCGGCCCATTTGAAACCACTATAGAAGGTGATTTTGAGACCTTAATGTCTATTATAAAGCGTTGTCAGGAAATCCCTGTGGAGCTAGGCGCACCATCCACCAAGTCCTATGTGAAAATTTTTCATAATCCCAGTGGCGTTTTAACTATCGCTGAAAAAACAGATAAATTTAAATAACAAAGGAGTACTTATGAAGCGTATTATTTTTGACCTTGACGGAACTTTAATTGATTCTATGCCAATATGGAAAGACACAGGGCGTAATTTCTTATTAAAGCATGGTTTTGCTGTCCCCGAAAATTTACATAGTGTTGTAAAAGCGCAAACAATTGGCCAAACAGCTGAATATTTTCGTTCTCATTTAGGCGTAACCCATAGTCAGGAAGAAATCATTCAGGAGATTATTTATTATGTAGAAGATGCATATAAGAATACAATTCCTCTTAAGCCATATGCCAGAGATTTTTTAGATAGAGAATTGGCCAATGGCACTAAAATGTGCGTTTTAACTGCATCAGAGGCAAGTTATATTCGTCCAGCTTTAGAGCGCCTTGATCTCTTAAAATATTTTCAATTTATTTTAACATGCAGTGAAACCGGGCACTTTAAAAGCGAGCCTGATGTCTTTCGCATTGCCATGGAAAAACTGGGTGGCTCTTTGGAAAATACCATTGTTTTTGAGGATGCCCTTTATGCTGTGCAGGGTGCAAAAAAAGGTGGATTTACCGTTTATGCCATTGCTGACCCCGTTACAGAAGCGGACAGCAGTGAAATATGCTCTTATGCTGATAAATACATAAAAAGCTATAAAGAGTTATTATAATTAATAAAATCCGCTATAACAACTGTTTATTTCTTATAAAAAGGAGATACGTTGTATTATGCTGACTACGTATCTCCTTACTTTTATTATCAGGGGTTTGCCTTTGATTATGTATTGCTTCAAGAGTTTTCCCAGCGCAATCGCTAATATAATATCAGTCAACTGCAAAGACTTGAATATTTAAGTTTATCTCGTAATTTTTGCCGCCATAGCTATCAAAAATCAATTCACTTGTACCCTTTGGTAAATCAATTTCTTGAGTAAAACTATTCTTCCATCGATAGCCACCCATGGCAAATTCATTTGTCTTATATTTCAAAACATCGATTGTATTATCCTCTTCTGTTTTATATTTTAAACTAAAACCACTAAAGGATAAATTATCTTTATTATCTATATTATTGACACCAGCATCAACTAAAACTTTGATTTTTGTATCTTTATCAAGAGAAGTATTTAATATAGTAGAACTGTCATCTTTATCTGTGAAAGATACTGTAATCTCATCTAGCAATTTATCACTGTCCTTTTTATTGTTATCTTTATCTTCAAAATCAAGACTCTCCATTTCATCATCAATAAAATTTTCTTCTTCTAACTCATCTTCTTCTTTTTCAGCACTGAAATACTCAATTTTATCCTTATCTATGTTGAAAAACGACAGGTTAAATTTAAAAGTGGATTTCTTCCCTCTAAATTCAATGCGGCTATCCCCTTTCTCCAAGCTAATAGTCGTATTCAGTTGCAATTTGCCCTTTTTCCCATTTTTATTGCTGTCAGATATAACCGTCTCCTTATTATCCGAATTGATATAAACTATCTTAACATCATCGGATATTCCCTTTAATTCACCAGACAAATCCACAGTATTATCCTCAAAAGAAGAAATATATACAATATTCAAAGTATTCACAACCAGACATTTTCCCGATATTTCGTAATTATCGTTTTTTTCCATGGCTGTATAATTACTATAGAAGCTGGTTGAGCTATTAGCAAAGTCACTTCCACAAGCCACAAGAACTAAACTTAGAATCAAACAGCACATACCAATTAGTGTTTGTTTCAAAACAAATTCCTCCTTTACTTTTCTCTTTTTTATTCTTATCTAAGTATTTTAACACTTTTTATAATTTTTTCCATTCAATTAAGGAAATCTTTATAAATAGACATTAAACCATTGGACTCTACGGAGCGTTTATTTTAAAATTTTATGTTATGCGTTACAATTGGTTTATGGAGGGGAAATCATGCAAAATAAACAAATCGGCTCTATCATTCGTAAAGCACGCTTGGAACAGAAAATGACCCAAAAACAACTTGCTGACAAAATAGACATCAGCGATAAAGCAATCTCAAAATGGGAATGCGGATTGGGTAAGCCAGATATCCGCCTCATTCTAAAGCTTTCAAATATCTTAGAAATTGATGTTCGAGATTTGTTAAAGCTATATGAAAAACCATGATAACTCTTTTCTTTGCAATATAGACAAACAGATAAATGATAAGGATGGTGAAACAAATGGATAAGCTTTCGAAAAAAGCTTTAAAGGAGCAATATAAAAATCGAATACTCGTGGGAGGCGTCTTCCGCATTTTGTGTAGTGGAAATGGGGCATTTTGGGTTCGAGCAGCAACAGATTTACAAGGCTCGAAAAACCGATTTCAATTTTCTTTATCCATGGATTCCAGCCCAGAACCATGTATGGCTGAAGCATGGAATCAATTTGGAAAATCCTCTTTTTCCTATGAAATTTTAGAGGAACTTGAAAAAAAAGAACTGCAAACAGAAAGTGAATTTACAGAGGATATCAACACTCTGTTAGAAATATGGATTGATAAATTATCGGAAGGAGGACAATAATTTTGGAACAAAAAAATATTATAAATAGGTTTCTAGATGAAACGGGAAAAATCAAACAATTGCCGGAGAAGAATACCTATAGAATTGAAGTTTTAGGCTATTTGGCGGAAAAATTTGAATCCAATCGCAATTATACCGAGAAAGAGGTAAATAGCCTTTGCGATGAATGGCACACTTTTTCTGATTATTTCATTCTCAGGCGAGAGCTTGTTGATAACGGATTATTATGCCGCGAACCAAGTGGTTCTCGTTATTGGAAACCATTGCAGGCAGAGAGCAACCACTTGTAAATTGTGATTTATTATTTAAACTTAAAATATAGGGGTAGGGCAGAGCTGATTTTATTGCTTCTGTCCTTTCCTGTATTTTTATCTTTATAAAACACCATTGCAAAATCAAAACAGTTATTGCCTTTTTAATCATAACATGGTAAGTGTTCAAAACTCATCCAAGTTATAAAGTTCATAATTAAAGATTCATTCGCTTACTGCACAATAAAAAAAGCCCCTATGATTATATATCTTATCACAGAAGACCTACCGACAACTTTTTATAGAAAACTTAAATAGCTTATGAGGAAACTCTCTAATTAGGTTTTAGAATGCAAACATGAGCAAGAACCAAATAGGGTCTTGCCCAAAATAACTATATTTTTTAAGTTATATTTTGAGTTTACAAGAAGATATAAACTTTATTTTTTCGTTGCTTGTTACCATGTCTTAATATGTAACATCCTATAACTCTTCATTCGTTGTGATATCCTCTGGAATTTCCGTTTTCTTCACGGCAGATTTAAACATAACAAATGATGTGTATAGAATTACCCCGATTACCAGCCATTTTAGTGTGTTTAATGGCATTGACTTCACAATATATGCCGCTACTAACACACCAACTGCACCAAAAACCGTTATAGCTATGGATGCTTTTTTATCATAAGCTCCTTCTTTTACAAATTTCACAGCAGCTGCCGGCATAAGGAACGCACAAGACCCCATCATAATGGGAAAAGCAACTTTAGGGCTAAGTCCTAACGCATACACAAGTGCCATACAAGGTGCATATAATCCAATACCCAAAGTCATAAGTGCACCTAAAATGAAATTTGCAACAATGCCGATGATTAATTTTGCCCCTGTAAGGCCAATAGCCTCTCCACCCACAGGAAAAATACCCGCTTGGCTAAACAACATAATCACCGCAACAATCAACAGTGCGACTCCCATACCCATCTGAACCTTTTTCTCATCAAGTTTTGATACAACCCCTGCCCCAAGAACAGCTCCAATTGCCGCTGCACCAAGCATACTAAATAAGGTAACCGCCTCCACTTGGATCACCGTAAGAAAAATAAAAGCTTCAAGCACAACAGGAATTGTCATGGATACATTTAAAGTTCCCGGTAAATTCTTATCCTTTGATAAATGAAAAAACTTAAATAATGCTGTTGTTGGTGCAAAGCTTCCTATCCCTAATGTGTCAAAAAAATTCGTAACAAACCCAACGGCTCCGAGGGCAAAAAAATTCGTTTTTTCAAGTTCCCCCGCTTTTTTTACTTTCAAAAAATCTTTCATAAAGACTATTGTAAAATACAATGTAATCGCAAAGAGCAGTCCTAGAACGATTTGCAGCACGTTTTATTCCTCCCTCATTTTTAGTAATGAAAATAGCGCTTCCCCTCCAGTAATCACAACAAAACGATTAAATCAATCCACCACAAAGCCATATTTTAATGGGTCATCGGGGTCAATCAGAAACTCGTTAATACCCGTTATAAAGGCTTTACCACTAATTTCGGGAATCACCGCTTTAAATTCCCCTACTTGTGTTTCCCCTATAATTCTTGCTTGAAACATCGTTCCAGTGATGCTTTCATAAACAAATTCTTCATTGACACCAATGCGTCCTTTGCTATATAGTGTTGCAATTTTTGCACTGGTTCCTGTTCCACATGGTGATCGGTCAAACTGTCCATCCCCAAAAACAACAACATTTTGTGCGGAAGCGCCCTCACTTTTTGCAGGTCCATAAAATTCAACTAAGTCTGCGGAATGAATATGCGTCAGTGTTGGGTGTTTAATTTCTATGGTTTTATTTACAATATCTCTAATCAACATTCCCAAGGCGCAGATTTTCTGAGCATTGGATGGACTGATTTCAATATTCACATCCTCTGCTTTCACAAGAATGAAGAAGCTCCCCCCAAAAGCAATATCAATGGCAACTTTTCCAATCTGAGGAACATCAATTTCTACATTCTCTTTATATAAAAACGATGGAACATTTGTAATTGTTGTTTCTTGGGCCCTCCCATCCTCCACTCTTACCTTCGCCTTAATTAAACCGGCGGGAGCTTCAAGGGTTACGTAGGTATAAGGTTCTTCAATAGGAACCATGCCCGTTTCAACAGCAACTGTTGCCGCACCAATTGAGCCATGACCGCACATATTTAGGTATCCACCTGCATCCATAAAGATAATGCCTAAATCTGCATCTGCCGATATGGGCTGGGTAATGATTGAGCCAAACATATCTTTGTGTCCCCTTGGTTCATGCATAATACTTGTGCGTAAATAATCTAAGTTTTCGTCTAAATATGCCTTTTTCTCCGACATTGTTTTTCCCGGTATCACCGGAACTCCACCTATTACAATTCTTGTAGGTTCGCCCATAGTATGAGAATCAATTGCATGAATTGCTCTAATGGCTTTCATAATCCCTCTTCTTCCTCTCTTATTCTAAGTCTGGAAAAACTGCAATCTTTTTACCATTTGTTTTATTGGAATCTTCAATTGGTTTGGCCTCATCTTCATTTACGACCAGTGGGACAATAGATGCCCATTGATTTATTTGGATTTATTTGGATTAGTTCTGTCTACCATTCTTGGCAAATTCCCATTTTATACATTCATAGCTTTGCTCTACCCTAAATCAGAGAATGAATCCCTCCGTCCAAACATTGATTTGGTGTTATTACTACAGGAATGTTTCTCATATCAATCAAATTTCTGGCACCTATATATCCACAGGGCTGATTGGGAAACACTGCAGTTTCATACATATTGCCAAGACCGGAAACAATCTTTACTAGGAGCACTCTGCTGGCATTTGGCCTAATCACATCATAGAATACATCGGTTGCATAGGGCTTATCTTCAATATTGTTCATTCCCATCCTTATCTCTTCCAAAACTCTATCCGCCATTTGATGAGCCGCTCGAATTCCCGTTGTGGTACGCCCCTCTCCATTCCGAAACAAAAAATCTATGTGGAGGATAATATGATTTTCTTCTGGCGTCCCCGCCTGATTATATCGAATACAATGATCCATATAGCCTTCTGATGATCCAATATTCGATGGTTGAAAACCGCTTACTTCCTCAATTCCAGTCAGCATAGCCGTTACGCCCGTTAAAAGACGAGTTTCACCATCCCCTAAATTTCCGCTTTTCTTACAAGCTATAGGCATGAAATCCAAATTCGAATGAATAAACTGATGATGCTCATTAGGTTTAATTATTCGGATATCCATCTCTTTTATTGGAGATTCATAGTGTATGAAGTTTTCTGCAATGTCTTTTCTAATTGTCAAAACGCCCCGTGAGATTTCTGTTTTTCTGCCAAATTGAATGTCTTGGATGGGGTAATTCTTACGTATTAACCGCCCTACCCTTTTCTCTTCTATTTCTATATCCTTACGGAGCTTGCCCATTTTTTCCAACTTGCGCTTAAGTAAAGCCACTGCCTTCATAGCATCATACTCATTTAAATTGTTGTCCCCTATAATGCAGGATTCATATCCAGAAGCATTTTTGTTAAAATCAATAATGGTTTCAACAAATTGGTTGGTACACACCAGACGTCCCTGTTGCCCTATGTAACTCATACCAACTGAGGGTATCCCTCTGATTCCTAACTGTTCAATCACATTTACAAAATCAATAAGGTGATTCCCCCATCCATCTATTGCTACAATTGCCCCATCAACCTTCATACAACTGGCAATATCTGCGGTTCTCTGTGCGGTGAACACTTTATCGTCATATCCTTCAGATACACCATTGACAATGATTCCACAAAAATCCAGTTGCTTATCCCCTCGCAACTGTTTCGTTATTGGGCAGTTAAAGTGATGCAGCGTGGTCATTTTTGTACTTGGCCCTAATCCCATAACACATCCCCTTGTACTTGCATTGATTATGAATAGAGTACAAATTTCCATCCGTACTCTATTCATTCATTACAAACGCAAATCGTTATACGTTATGTCTATACTCATAAGGGAGCACTTTTAAACCGTTGTAGCTAGGGCAATCCCTTACCCACTCCAAGGATTCCTTCAAAATGGCTGTCTGCATTGGAATGTTGTTAGGTGCACCTGCATTGGAACCAATGGGAACATGAGGCGCCGTAATCCTTGGTGCACCTTGCTGACGTGCGATAGGAGGCAGTGCGGCAATTACCACACAACTCATTCCCTCTGCTTCACAACAACGGGTAATAATGGTAGCGGAACGATGGCAAGTTCCGCAGCCACCTGTGCATACCACAATATCAACACCTTGCGCCGCTAATTTTTTCGCAATTTCGGGCCCGGTTTCATTACTGAATTTTTCAACATTTCCACCACCGCCCATGAAGGTGTATGTCTCTTTGGGAAGTGAGCCGATGAAGCCTTCTTCTAACAATTCATGAAGACGATCAATAGGAAACATGGCATTTATATCCTTGTTAATATCTGAATTGTCAAACCCACCATGGGTTACCATTAATTCTGAGGATGGTGTATCAAATTCAATGGTACGATAGGAGAAATCTCCAGAGGTATTAAATGGAGTCTGACTTTTTTTATGAATTCCTCCTGCAGTGATAAATGCCACTTTGCACTCATTAATTGGTTTCTTCAATTCAGTAAAAACGGGTTTTGGTGTCACCGGAACAAAGATTTCGGATTGCATTCCTTCAAGTGTTGTTAATTTCATGAAATTCTCCTCCTGTTATAACTTAAAATATTGTGTTTGTTATCAGCCACTTTGCTATATAAACGATACAGGAAGTTCTCTTTTCCCAATTACGTCCATACAGCTGAGATAAAACTCAACATCCTGCCCCACTTGCAGAAAAAGGGGTGTAAAAAACCAACGACGTGGAACGGCTACTGTGCCAAATCCATTTGTCATCTCAACTTTTCCTGCGGTGTCATTTACTTCGATCAGTTTTCCATTTATAAAACATGGTCTAATACAGTGATTTGTATTTAAATCAGAATGGTCATACTCAAATACATCCTCAACGACTTTGATATAGCTAAAATAGAATTGTAGTTCAAGACCAGCCTCTATTTCTGTTTCTCCTACAATCATGCTTTGGGGGACTTCCAATACACCAAGCCGTCCGTGCAAATGAATTTTGACCAAATTATTAGTTACCTCTTTTACCAATCCACCCATTAATACAGGATTGATTTGATATGTAGCGCTGCCCATTAGTGTAAAGTCCCATTATCGAGTAATTCTGTTTCAGGAAGCCCCATTAACTTGTTATTACTGTTAATGACATCGTTGCTCCATTTCTTTGGAGCAGGAAGAACCTCGACCCCTGCCATTTTATTTTTGAGCATCTGAATCGCCCGTACTGCCACCTCTTTTGTTACACAAGAGCAACCAGCAACGTTGTTCTCAAATCCGCCCATGTCCATATTTTCTTCAACCATAGCTGTTGCATACTCATTACCAACCACTAACTGCCCTTGATACGCACAGAAGGATACGCCTACCACTGGAATTCCACGCTTACCCGCCTGACCAATATGCTGAATAAAGTCAATATGGTTATTGCCGAAGCCTTCAGTGGTGATAATGCATCCATCAATATCTAGGCCTTCCAATAAAGAGCCGAGCCTCTCAGATACCCATAACTTTTCATCATTAACCTGAGGGGAACCAATGCAAACAACACCAATCAAATCTAATTCTTCATCCATTGCCAAGCCTTCTACCAAAGGTTCACGGATGTAATGACGTGTCATTTCTTTTGTTGCAGGCCCGATGCAAGTAAGTGCATGAATAGATCCATCTCTTACTTGGTTTGGTGTTAAGATGATAGGAACATTCCCACAGTCAACATTTTTCTGCCCGCCTTGAACACCACATGGTTCCATAGGGCACAGTACGTTATCATGCATAGCCCCTTGACCCATAATTTCTTTCACAAGTACCACACGAGGATTCCCTTTTCTTCTTACATCTTCGCAAACTTCTTCTCTTAAAACCTCACCATCATATTTCTTTAATTCATCTCGAATGGCCTGAATGATATAATCCTGGCATTTATGAGCGGCAAACGGACCCGGTCTGGTCATACCTGAAAGTCTCTTGATTACTGCATGACAACGAATGATAATATCATTCTCATCCGCACAACCCGGATGTCCAAAGTACATCTTCTCATCAAGAAATCCTTCAGAAGAGCCGAATTCATGCACTTGAACGCCATCCTCATCAACCCCTGTAAGCATAAATACCACGCCATCTGCCACTTTTGTAATGCCTTCCCCCAGCTCTCCCTCAATCTTTGTTGCAATAGGGCACACATCCATAATTGTTTCTGTATAAATGTGACGTTCCTCTGGTCTAATTACATCCAATTTCAGGCTGACGCATAATGGATCTTCTTCTGCTGCTTTTTTCACGATATTTTCGTCAATTGTGATCTTCCCATCTTTTATCGATGTTGTATTCCCTATTTCTGCATCAACAATTTTAATATGCTTTTTAATAAGTTTTCTGATTACATGCTTTTCGCCCTTGTTCTCTTGAACTGCCACAGTTGGCGGTACCTGCACCCCACCTGCAAGTGCTACACCCACAGGAATATCCAGAGACAAACCTTCTAACTTATCAATACTTACATGAATCATATCCGTTCCTCCTACATATGTACTTGAAGTCATTGTCCGTTCCTTTTCCTCTTTCACTGTTGCTGTAGGCACAGGCACTGTTTCAACCTGATTTACCTTATCCAACACAACCTTGGTGATGGGTGTCAGCGCCTCTACATCTGTTAATAATGTGCTTCCTAAAACCTGCTCAATGGTAAGTGCATTTTCACTTAACGTGAGCAACCCTGCATCAATCATATCCTCGAATAGTCCCGGATCCTCCAAATCCGCCGCTCCGATAACCGTTCCCTTCTCCCTACGACAACAAAAGATTGCCGGATCTTTTAAATGATGTTTTAATGTTTCCTGAGTAATTGACATTTGTTATCACACCCCTTTTTTATTTTTTTATCCTCTCAACTCATTCATAGAGTTGTAAAGTATCGTCCTTTATACTTCCAATCAAACGCCTACCAATTACAGCTTATACTTTTATTTTTCGAACCAACTTCATGTTCACCGCCCGCAAGGCACCATCGGTACAATGATAAACGGGTAGTTTTAACTGTGGTGCACAGGACATAACCGTATTAGAACAATCTGTACAATTACTAATCAGCAAAGCTTGCGCTCCATCTTTTTTTAATTTCAATACTTTTTCAACCTGACCTGGACATTTTCCGGGATTTTCGCACTTTCTTGTCCCGTTTTTGATTTCTATTGCTTGTTTGCAATACGCAACACCTACAACCTTTGAACCCATGCTTGCTGCAATTTCTTCTAACCGTTCTTTATTCCCGCCGCATGCACAAACCAAGAGTCCTATTTTCTCAGGCCCCTTCCAAAATTCCTCTGTTGCAATCAAACCACCTGTGGTTTTGATTATGGGGTCTGTGAGGTTTACTCTCTTTCCTGTAAATGGGCCGCCCATGATAATTTCTCCGTATTCCAAACCAATTCCACCAGCTTTTTTGAATACATCTCCTACGGACATACCAAGGGGTATATCCAGCATGACCTGGGTTAGTGCTCCCTTCAACTTCCCCCCAACGGTCATGTCTTTGTCTATCAGTGGTTTCTTATCCTCTACTGCCTCTCGAATACGCAATACTGTTTCCGCATTTATAACAATTGCTTTCCCTGCCATAGGAAGCTGATCTACCTCCAAAAGTATTCCTAGTACCTCCCTCACGATTGCTCTTTCTTCCCCCATGGGATACATATTGGGAAGGGTTGCAACAGCAATATTTGATTCGTTGATTGACATCTTTAAATCCTCAATTTCTTCTGTGTGAATGTCTTTTATTGCGATGATTCCTTTGTTTGCATTAACTATTTCCATTACAATTTTGAGCCCTTTAATTAAGTTATCTGCTTCTGTTGCGATGCGACGCATGTTATGGTCCAAAATCGGCTCACACTCAGCCGCATTTACAATAATCGTTCCGCCATTGTCAAATGGTTTTTGAAGCTTTGCATATGTAGGAAATCCTGCTCCACCAAGTCCCACCAAACCTGATTCCCGAATCAAATCCAAAGGAGCTTTTGACGTAAGCTTTACATACTCCTTCGATTGTGTTTCATCGGCTATAATACAGATAAGCTGTTCAGTAACTTCTCTCACTACTCCTGACACACTGGTAAAAACATTTGCCCCAAGTTGGTTTTCTGCTGCCTCTGCAATCAGCTGCCCCCGCAAAACTTTGTCTCCCTTTTGTACAATCGGTTTTGAAGGACCACCAATATGTTGTTTCAGTGGATATGTGTATACCCCTTCCATCCTCATCGCTCCCCCGCTTTTTGCATTTTTAAGTCGAAATATGATATGCTTTTCCCTTTGCGTCTGAAAAGCTATTCACGTATATTTAGAGTATATTTATAAAATAAATTTTTGTATAACGATTGTTCTTTCATTCAGTTAGTACAAACTTTCATACTTGACCGGATTGAAACATCCCACTACTTTTTGGTAAAATATAACTAGCGATTACGGATATTCCTACTTATAAAGGGACGATCCCTAAGCGCCTAACGAAAAGAAAAAGTTCTCCGCCTCTATCCGGAAGAGGAATGGATAAAAAAACATACACGATGTATAACACCTAGGATAAAATACCACTGACAATTCAGGAAAAGAAAATACCATGATTTTAAAACAACTCTCAAACTCTTTAAAATCAAAGCAAAGTGAAACACTGAAAAGGACTTATCTGTAAATTCTTAGATTTAAAGTCTATATTCTTTCATCTCTAAATCCTCAAAAAAAGAAATGTAAATAACTTAAAAAGGGTACCGCATTTTCTGAATAATGAAATCAAAAAATGCAGTACCCTGACTATGAAATTGAAATATTACATTGGTAATAATCAAGATTCCTCCCTTCTTGGAGACACAAGATAACGGGAATTCTGGTACGCTACAAAATTTATACAAAACATGAGTCATATAAATGTCCATATGATATTGCCGATTCCTTTGCTCATGTTTCGAACCAGCTGGGGGAAATCTTTGCGTTGGTTTAATAGATTCAATTATGCAAAGCCTCATTCTAAATTTATATCCTAGTGTTATGATTTTATCTGATTAGGCCAACCTCTTTTAGAAAGGTGTGTATTCATGGATCTCAATACTTATAAATTATTCAATATCGTAGCCGAGCACGAAAATATTTCTTACGCTGCTAATTTAACAAAATATACACAGTCTAGTGTAAGCCATACCATGAAAAGATTAGAAGAAGAATTGGGATTAAAGCTGTTTACAAGAGATAGATACGGTGTTCATTTGACAGCAGTTGGACATGAGCTGATTCCTAAGGTCAGAGAACTGCTAGCCACCCATGCACAGCTAGAGCAAATAATAAATGATATTAAAGGAATAGAATTCGGTACCATAAACATTGGAACCTTTTCAAGCATTGCCATCCACTGGTTGCCTAAAATATTAGAGGCTTACCATAATGAACACCCACAAATACAAATTCTCATAAAAGAAGGGGGTATCGAAGAGCTGTACTCTTGGGTGACGAACCGAGATGTAGATTTCTCTTTTTATAATTATTCACCAAGCCATACTATTGATTTTATACCAATTCAAAAAGATGATTATGTAGCGATTTTTCCAAAAGATTATCCCTTAGACAAAAATCTTGAGTCTTACCCTATAGACAACTTCAATGGAAAACCGTTTATTTTGTTTGACCCAAGTATTGAGCAAAACATACAAAAACTATTGGTGGAACAAAACGTATCCCCATGCATCCTTTGCTCCTCCAGAGAAGACTTTACCATTATGTCTATGGTTGAACATCATTTAGGTTTGAGCATCCTACCACGCCTAATTGTGGAACAAAGAAAAGAGCATCTACAAATACTTCCCTTATATCCTTCCTATCAAAGAATTCTAGGAATTGGAATTAAATCGTATAAGGATGCTTCTCCAGCTACAAGGAAATTTATTGATTTTGTAATGCATTATTTTAATAAAAATATATCCTTTCAGTAATGCTAGATTAGATGATTCCCGTACCTATTCTACATAATAAAAAAGAGTGGCAAGAAAATTTGTGAAGCTAAATTCTTGTCACTCTTTTTATGATTCTTTTTGTTTCGTTATAATCGTTTTCTTTTTGGCAATACATGAATTCCTTGACCCTCTACCTCCTCCAATGCTTCCGTTATGGCCTCATTATATGTTGGATGGGGTCTCACTGTCTTAAGCATATCATTCACTGTTAGCTTATTGGTAATCGCTATTGTAAACTCCCCCACCATATCCGTTGCTCTTGCACACATAAGCTGTGCACCCAAAATGACACCACTTTCTCCATGGCTGATGACTTTTATAAAGCCTCTCTCATCTTTAGAAATAAGGGTTTTGCCATTTCCGCTCATAATAAATTTGCCCACTTTTACCGGGATTTCCCCATTCTTTGCCTCCTCCTCCGTAATTCCTACTGAGGCTATTTCAGGGTTTGTATAAATACAACTGGGAATAACACTTAAATCTTCCGTTGAATTGCCACCACCCAGCCTATTGGCAATCCGAACGCCCTGGGCAATTGCATTGTGTGCCAGTTGTATATCACTAGATAAATCTCCAATTGCATATACACCTTTTATGCTTGTTTCAAAACCATCATCAACAGCAATCTTTTTTCCTGCCATTTCAATCGAAACACCCTCACCAAATAAACCACGGGTATTTGGTTCACGTCCCACGGCAAAAAGTACATACTGAGCTGAAACTTCCTTATTTTCACCATTTTCCTCAAAAAAGCATTTTAACCCCTCTTTCTCTTTTTCAATACTTTGTAAAAGAGAGGATGTAAAAACTTCAACACCCTGCTTTTTCAGTGTCATTTTTAAACTCTGAGCTATTTCCTTATCAAATTTGGAAATCAGTCTTGGTGCCGCTTCAATCAAAGTTATCTTTGTATGAAAAGAACTAAATACCTTAGCCATCTCCACACCAATGACACCACCGCCCACAATGACAAGGCTTTGGGGAACATCCGTAAGAAGAAACAAATCCTCGCTGTTTAATAGTCCGTCAATTTGACTTCCTTTTACTGGAATTTTAGATGGAACAGCCCCAGTGGCTAATATGATGCTTTTGGCTTGATATGTTTCAACCATATCATCTTGAGTAACGGTGACAGCTTTATCTTTTTCAAGCGTAGCTTTCCCCGTTATCATCGTCACACCGTTAGCTTTCAAAAGACTTGTAATTCCTTCCCGAAGTTTGAAACAAGTCTCCTCTTTGTATTCCATGATTTTGGAATAATCAAAAGATACATTCTCAGCAAAAATTCCAAATCTTTCTGCCTCTTTGATTTCTTTGTATAGATTAGCCCCATGAAGCATCGCCTTTGTAGGAATACAGCCTCGGTTTAAACAGGTTCCACCCACCTCCTTACATTCAACTATGGCGGTACGAAGACCAAGCTTTGCCCCTTGGATTGCAGCAACATAACCGCCGGGGCCCGCACCAATTACAATTAAATCAAATGTTTTTTCCATATGCATTCACCACCTTATTTTTAGCATTCATCAAAAGGATATCAGCTTATTATTATCAATCAATTACAGGATTAAATATCGCCTTTCTCATTAGGCCAATCATACTTAAGAATTGGATTTCTCGCCGCTTCAACCTCATTCAGCCTTGCAACAGGAGTTGAAATCGGTGCGGAATGAAATTGTTCTGGAGTTGTATGGGCTTCCTCGTATAAATCCCTCAGAATTTCAATCATATCATCCATAGTTTCCTTTGATTCCGTTTCCGTGGGTTCAAACATCAAGGCTTCATGAACAATAAGAGGGAAATACATAGTGGGCGGATGAATCCCTTTGTCAATCATCCCCTTTGCAATATCCAACGCAGACACGCCTGTTTCTTTTTTTAGCTTTTCTAAGCTTAAAACAAATTCATGCATACAGGTTTTATTGTAGGCAGGTGTGTACAAATCCTTGAGCTTTTGAAGCATATAATTGGCATTTAGCACTGCATTTTCACTGGCTTGCAAAACACCTTCTTTTCCCATGGTCATAAGATAAGTAAGGGCTCTCACCACTATCAAAAAATTTCCATAAAAGCTTTTCATTTCTCCGATGGAGCTTGCTGCTTTTACCAAGCGGAATCTTCCGTCCTTTTCTTCGCTGCGCACTGATGGCAAAAATTCCGAAAGAAATTTTTTGCAGCCAACGGGGCCACTTCCCGGACCACCGCCACCATGGGGAGTGGAAAAAGTCTTATGTAAATTTACATGAATTACATCAAACCCCATATCACCGGGTCTTGCAATTCCCATAATTGCATTTAGGTTTGCACCATCATAATAATTGATTCCTCCGCAATTATGTATGATTTCAGTTATCTCTAAGATATTCTTATCGAACAAGCCCAATGTATTGGGATTTGTCAGCATAAGCCCTGCAGTATCGCTTCCCACTGCCTCTTTCAGTTTCTCGACATCAACACCGCCGTCTTTATTGGATGGAACGGTTATCGTCTCAAAGCCTGCCATTGTTGCACTTGCCGGATTTGTTCCATGGGCAGAATCGGGAACAATAATCTTGGTTCTTTTTGTATCCCCATGTTTTTGGTGATACGCCTTCATCATCAAAAGTCCCGTTAGCTCTCCATGGGCACCGGCCCCAGGCTGCATGGTAAAGTGAGTCATCCCGGTTATTTCGCAGAGATATTTCTCCAGCAAATTCATCACTTCGAGACAGCCCTGCACCGTTTCTTCTGTCTGTAACGGATGAATTTCACTAAATCCACTGAGACCTGCCATTTCCTCATTTATTTTGGGGTTATACTTCATGGTACACGAGCCCAATGGATAAGCTCCATGATTTACGCCATATGCTTTCTCCCCAAGCTCACTATAATGCCTATTTAAATCAGTCTCTGCTATTTCAGGTAGCTGCAGCGGAAGTTTTCTTTGAAATTGTGGTGAGGGTAATACTTCAGGCACGTCGCATATAGGCAAAAAACTTGTTCCTCGTCCTTCTCTGCTTTTTTCAAAAACCAACATCTCTCACACCTCCTGCAATATAGCAATTAATTCGTCAATATCTTTTTTGCTGTTCATTTCCGTACAGCACCATAGAATGTTTCCTTCATTTTCTCCCCTCAATGGATATCCTCCTAATATTCCTTTGGATTCCAGAAGCAGCATTACCTCACTGACAGGTTTTGGGGATTCCGTCACAAACTCATTGAAAAACTCCTCTTTATTGACTAATTTATATCCTAATTCACTGAGTCTTTCTGCCAGATAATCCGCCTTTGACATACTCTGAACTGCCACCTCTCGAAGGCCTTTCTTGCCCATGGCAGAAAGATATGCTCCAGCAGCAAGAGCACATAATGCCTCATTAGAACAAATATTGCTGGATGACTTTTCCCTTCTGATGTGCTGTTCCCTTGCCTGCAATGTGAGCACATATCCTATTTTTCCATTAGAATCTTTTGTCTGCCCAACAATCCTACCGGGAAGCTTTCTCTTCATAGAATCCACTGTTGCCATAAACCCGAGATATGGGCCTCCGAAGCTCAGGGGTATCCCCAAAGGCTGACCTTCTCCTACAGCAATATCTGCGCCGTATTCTCTGGGTGTTTTTGCAATTCCAAGGGAAATGGGATTTACACCCATTATGTATTTTGCTCCCGCATTATGAGCCAGTTCACCTATTTTTTCTCCATCTTCAAAGCTTCCATAAAAATTGGGCTGTTGAATATACACACATGCGGTAGATGAGTCAATTTTCTTTTCTATAAATGATATATCTGTCACGCCATTTTTTTCAGGAACAATGATTAGCTCTATTTTTTTACCGTAGCAATAGGTATGAACGGTTTCCAATACAAATGGATTTACGGTTTTTGAAATAAAGACCTTTGACCGTTTTCTTTCCTGGCACATCATGATGCTCTCGGCGGCCGCTGTAGCTCCATCATACACCGATGCATTGGAAGCATCCATCCCCGTCAAATCGCAAATCATTGTTTGATATTCAAAGATGGACTGCAAAATTCCCTGGCTGAGCTCAGGCTGATAGGGGGTATATGCCGTTAAAAGGCTCTCTTTAGAAATAACGCTTTTTACAATTGCAGGAATAAAATGTCTATATGACCCTGCCCCTCTGAAAATAGAGGTAAAAACTTTATTTTTATTTGCAAGGCCCATCATGTTTCTGCGTACTTCCAGTTCCGACATACCCTTGGGTAAACAAAGTTCCTCTTTCAGCCTTACCTGCTGGGGTATATCTTCAAAAAGCTCTTTTACAGAATGCAAGCCAAACGTCGACAGCATTTCTCGCCTTTCCAAATCTGTTGAAGGAACATAGCTTCCCATTGTTGCACCTCCATTCTACGCTTCTTCTTGAATGCTTTCCACAAATGCCTTATATTCTTCGGCACTCAAAAGCTCACCTTTTTCCGTAATTTTGTCAAATTTTACCAACCACGCATCATAAGCATCTTGGTTTATTTTCTCCGGTGCATCTAAAAGTTCTTCATTGATTGCACTTACCCTGCCACCCACAGGGGTATAAATGTCGGAGACTGCCTTGACAGATTCTACATCTGCGAAAGAGCCGTCAACCCCCACCTCATCACCAATCTCGGGCAGATTGACAAAAACAATATCCCCTAACGCTGACTGGGCGTAGTCTGTTAGCCCCACTACCGCACTTTCCCCATCAAATTTAATCCATTCATGAAATTTTGAATAAAATAAATCGTTTAATATTTTCATTCTCTCTCCTCCTTATTATGCTTCAGTGGTTCGCTTATAAAATGGCAGGGCAACAACCTCCGCTTTTATTTTTCCATTTCTTGTCATGACCTCCACAACCGTTCCAATGGCGCACTTTTGATTCAATAGTGCTATAGCACCGGAATAACCCAAAAAAGGAAAATGAGTTCCTGATGTTGTCTGCCCAATCTCCGTATCATCCAAATAAACAGAAGCATTTTCACGAATAATACCTCTGCTAATAGCCTTAAGACCTACCCGAACCCTACTGTTTTCTTCATTATGTAGCATAGCAGTTTTTCCGATAAAGTCCTCTTTCGCCATCTTAACGGCAAAACGGAGACCACATTCTAATGGCGAAGTTTCGCTGTTCAGTTCATGCCCATACAGTGGCATTGCAGCCTCAAGACGCAGTGTATCTCTCGCACCCAGTCCACAAGGAATCAACCCATCCTCCTTTCCCGTTTCCAATAACAAATTCCACAGTTTTTCTGCATCATCCCCATCAAGATAAACTTCTACACCATCTTCCCCTGTATATCCTGTTCTTGAAATAACACAATTAATACCAGAGATATTTCCATCAAACACAGCAGTATAATATTTCTCAGGAATACTTTTGCTGTCTGCCACCCTCCTTAAAATATCAATAGATTTGGGGCCTTGAAGAGCGATCTGCGCCACTTTATCCGAAATGTCAGTAAAAGCAACATCTCCAAATTGATGTGCAAGCATCCATTCATAATCCTTATCCTTATTTGCGGCATTCACCACGATAAAATAATCGTTTTCGCCTCTCTTATAGACGATTAAATCATCCACCGTCCCGCCGTTTTCGTTGCACATTGGGCTGTATCTTGCCTGACCATCAGTCATATTAGAAAAATCATTTGTAAGCATATACTGAAGATTGGCAAGGGCATCCTTGCCAGTACACAGTATTTCTCCCATGTGGGAGACATCGAAAAGACCCGCCTTTGTACGAACTGCCATGTGTTCCGCAATGACACCGCAATACTGAACAGGTAGGGTAAAGTTCGCAAAATCAACCATTTTGCCCTTTGCATTCATATGTGCATGATATAGAGGTGTTTTTTTTCCCATTTGCGATTCTCCTTTACAAATTATTTTTTACTTCTACATTTTTCTTTTTTTCTTTTTGTAAAAAAAAAAGAGACTATTGCAAATATTCCTTTTGAATACTTACATTAGTCTCTGTCCTTTTTAACCTGAAAGATTAGTACCGAAAACGCTTTCACAATCTTCGGTAATTACTTCTTCGGTACAACTCAATTGTTGTTCTCCAGAGTATCGTCAAAATTCAATCCTTTTACCTGAGAGTTTTTCCCCTTCGGTGCTGCATAACAGTCTCTCTTGAATTCATCATCCATTTTTTATTAAATTTTCTATATAATACCATTTATTTCAATATAATGCAATACTTTTTCTAAAAAGTATATGACTTTTTATTAATACATTTAAATTATTTGAATTACCTGAACTTTAAATGAAAAAGTAGCAATTACATCATTTTTTCTGCAACACAAAAGCAATAAAATTCAGATATTTACCACCGCCAGCTTCCATCGTCTTACGGTCATTCACTGCAATCGCATTTTCTTGATTCAGCCAATCTCCCCAAAGCTCATCGTTATCACCCTTCATTTCATAAATTGAAACAACATCTGCATCCTGACTATGGCTCAATATTTCCCTCCAATAAGTAATATCGTGCAGGTACGCAAGCTGCTCCGGTGTCCATGAAAGGAGCAATTCCTTTGGTAGATTATCATGACAATCCTTTTTCATGCCGGGAACACATACGTAAAGATAACCACCGCTTTTAACAAATGGTAGCAGCTTTGCATCTAAATATTCCTGGTCACGCCCCCAGAAATTGTAGGAATCTGTACTTACCACTGCATCGAAAAATTCCTTCTCAAAAGGCAAGGCAGTTGCATCAGCCTTAACAGGGGTGATTTGTTCAGGGGTTACCCCCATTTCATAAAAAAATTTACAGTTTTCATGAGGTTCACTCCACAAATCAGCAGCGTAAACCTTGAACCCATAATCCTTTGCTAACATAACGCTTGTAAGTCCTTGCCCGCTGCCCAAGTCACAAACTACACTGCCAGCAGGAATTTTATGGTCTTCCAGCATTTCTTCTTGGAGCTTAAATGGGTTAGGTCCCATGATTTTAGCCAGTAATTGTGGGGTGTTATAATTTTGGCTCTTTGGATATCCCATCGTTATCTCTCCTTCTCTACATTTCTTATAATATAATATACTTTCATTATATATCCCTATTTTTATAAAAGCTCCCTACAAAACAGTTCAGAAATAAAAAAGCGACATGGTCCATTTATACCATGTCACTTTTGCAAACTAAATATTATTTTTCATAATAGACAATATTTTATAGACGGTTTTTGGGGATAAAAAATATTTATTGGCTATCGTTTTAACCGTCATGCCACATTTATATTCTTTAAAAATATCAGCGTTTCGCTGAATATATTGTTGTTTGCTATGTTTTAGCTCTCCCCACGCCTTTTTATTCTCGTCTTTCCTTGGAATATAAAGGTATTCACCATCTATATGTTGCTGAATTGCCGCAATTAAATTTTCCGGTAATACGCAACTTGCATTTTTATAGCCCATTTATGCACCCTCCTAAATCGTTTCATAGGATTTGGCAAGGACTATCCATATTTGAATTATGCGACAGCCCTCGCTACGCACAATGCCGACTCCAATGCTCCTCTGATAAGACAATGCCCCTTTCATAATATCTATTGTTATTATCTAATATAAGTATATCAATTGCCCTATTTCCTGTCAAGACAGCGGCATCTTATATCTCTGCCATTATTGACAATTTATGCAGACTGAATTGGAATGTTTCCCTTCTAGTTGCAATCCCCGGAATTCTCAAAATATTTCCCCAAAAATAGTAATGAGAATCTTTAAATAAAGGCATCGTCTTTTTTCTATTCATAATTAATTTTTGTTATTTAACCATTATCTTTATTCATATAACTAATGTATTCTTCAAGACAGATGTTTTGATTATATATTTCAGTTGCCACCTTTTCACCCACATAGCGATAGTGCCATGGTTCTTGGGATACTCCTGTTATATCAGTTTTCTTTGCAGGATAACGCTGAATAAATCCGTAACGATGGGCATTCTTGGCAAGCCAATCATAAACATCACTGCCCTTTGAATAAATACCATCTGCATTAATATCCACTGCAATTCCCAATTCATGCTCACTGGTACCGGGTATGGCCACCCAAAGCTCTGCTTCTTTTTTGGCTTCTTTGGAGGATAGCCCCTGTGCCTTAAAGACTGAAATTTTTTCATTATAGATACTTTGTTGCGCCTCTTGGGTTCGATATCCCGATGCAACAATGGGATATATTCCTTTTTTTCTTGCATCATCAAACATTGCTTGCAAATATGGATATATGCGTTCATCTACAAACTGTCCCTTTCCAACTTCAGTAAGTTCCATCTTCGGTTGCTTGAGAATAGGATTCCATTTGTTAACCAAAACCAAGCTCCAAGCTTCCTCAGTTCTGTTTACCGCTTCAACTTGAAATAGCCTATGGTAGGTATTTACTACATTTCGTCTGTTGAATTCCGTGTGGCCGATTAGGCCAATATAAATAAAAAATAAGAGCATAAAAATGAGCCTTAGCCTATTCTTTCTCTTTTGATTTCGTCTTGATTTTCTTTTCACAGAAATCCCTCCTTGATTTATTACAAAATAAAGCACTCCTGTTTAACACAAAAATTGTATCTTAAACAAGGGTGCTGATTTTTTGTTCTATCAAAAGAATTTCTGATTTTTATATACGTAAATCCTTACAAATTACCTACGAAAGAGGCAGTGTAACTACAAATTCCACTAATTCATCTTTACTATATGCAGTAATTGATCCTCGATGTAGGGAAATAATTTCTTTTGCAATAGCCAGTCCCAAACCTGCACCTCCATTATTGGTGCCTCTGGCTGTATCAAGCCGATAAAACTGTTCAAAAACCCTATCAAGCTTTTCTTTTTCAATGGTATTTCCATGATTCAAAAACGCAATCATTGTTTCGGTGCTGTTCTGAGTTACAGTAATTTCAATTGTAGTATTGGCAAAACTATAAAACACAGCATTTCTAAGCAAATTATCAAATACTCGTTGTAGTTTGTTTGCATCACATTTTGTATGAACAGTTGTAGAGACGTTTAATTTGCATTCCAAATTCTTATCCGAAAGCATTGGCTTAAATTCAAATACAAGTTGCTCTAGCAATCGAGTCAAATTCACATTGCTATATTGTAGTTCAATATTGGAAAGGTTAAATCTTGTGATTTCAAAAAATTCATTGATTAATTCCTCCAAGCGCTCTGCTTTATTCAAAGAAATTGACAGATATTTTTCTCTAAGC
The DNA here is from genome assembly GCF_024461735.1 of Anaerotignum propionicum. GTDB lineage: Bacteria > Bacillota > Clostridia > Lachnospirales > Anaerotignaceae > Chakrabartyella. Next base: position 480,620 of record NZ_JANGAD010000001.1, on the reverse strand, counting down.
TTATCAGAAATTTGATTTTCATCAAGAAGCAGTGTAAGGTAACCAATGACTGAGGTAAGGGGTGTTTTCAAATCATGGGCTAAATAAACAATCAAGTCATTTTTTCTTTGCTCTGCTTCTTTTGCAAGCTGTGCATTACGCAGTGCCATTTCTCTCACCTGATTCAGCTCATCTTGAACACTTTTTAAGTCATTGGGTAGAATTATTTGCTGGTCGGTGGGTGAAGCTAGTTTTTCGGATGCTGCAATCATATGATCCAGATAGTAAAGTGGTTTTTTCACAAAGTGATAGGTGATAAAAACCCAGCTTGCAATAATGGGTATTCCCAAAAAAATATAGCGGTAGCTTTCTATGAATTTTAAAAAAATATAAAGAGGGTCATCTTGAACCCATAGAAAGCCTTTAAGCAGATCATAAGCGATAAATGCAACAAAAAGAAAACCGATCACAATTGCGGCAAATGATACAAAACATTGGAATGCAATTTTTCTACTAAGTTGGCTTTTATAATTTGATTGTGAACTTGGCGTATTATTCAATGGTGTAGCCAACCCCCCATACAGTTTTAATGAATTTTGGATTTTTAGCAGGTTCTTTTAATTTTTCTCTTAGTCTTCCAATATGCGCCATGACCGTATTGTTATTATCCAGATATTTTTCTCCCCAGACTGCTTCAAAAAGTTCCTCAGAAGAGATCACCTTGCCTCGATTTTCACATAGATACCAAAGAATAGAAAACTCAATTGGAGTTAAAGAAACTTCTTTATTAAACAACCTACACCTATGGGTACTTTTATTAATCATCAATCCGTTAAAATCAAACTCATCATTTACTATATCCGAATTCCCTTTGGTGTTACCATTATATTTGACGTAACGGCGTAACTGTGTTTTTACCCTTGCTACAACCTCCAACGGATTAAATGGCTTTGTGATATAATCATCCGCCCCTATGGTAAGCCCCATAATTTTATCAGTATCTTCAACCTTTGCTGTCAGCATAATAATTGGATAAAAATATTTTTGTCTTATTTTCTGGCATATACGAAATCCATCTATATCAGGAAGCATAACATCCAAAACAGCTAAGTCAAGTTTTGTAGCCTCAATACACTTCAGAGCTTCTAGCCCATTATAATATTTATATACGGTATAACCATCATTTTTAAGATAAACCTCAAGCAAGTCAGCTATTTCCTTTTCATCATCTACAATTAAAATTGTTTCTTTCATATAAGTTTTTATACCCCCTTCATAACTAGACGCTGCCTGCATCATATTTTAAAACCATAGTTATGTTTCGTCAATTTATGTAGTTACTTTTCAGCCGGTAGATGAATGCAGTCCGAACCTATAATCACTTGTTCCAAGAAATAAAGGTGCGGACTGCTTATTCTGCTGAAATCTTTTTCGAGAAAATCAACTTTTCCCTTTCACAATTTTATAATACGTACTTGCTGTTACAAAGTAACTTAGGATATAAAACACTGTAAAAACAGCAATGATACCAAGGGCACATAACAAAATCAAATTCGTATTATAAAGGTTTAATGCATAAAGCAACCGAATGGTGATTTTCAACCCCATCATCGTATGAAGTATTGCAACAACCAAAGGTAAGCCAAAAACCAGCATAATCTGTCTGTGAATTGTAGACTTTACATCATCATCACTCAAACCTACTTGCTGCATAATGATAAAATTCTGCTTATCTTCTATTCCTTCTGAAATTTGTTTATAATACATAATCAATAATAAACAAATGGTAAAAATCAGCCCAAAAAACACACCAATAAATAATAAGCCTCCATCCATAGACTTTACATCATAGCCCCAATCAATGATATTCTTACTGGTATAAAATCCTGGCATCTGCGCACAAGCTTTATCTAAATCATCCAAAAGTGCTTCTTTGTTACTTATTTCCCCATCCATGTTAAACCATACAGAATAATATGGATTTGCGGTATCTCCATGAAAGGTTTTTGCCATTTCCTCCATGCTCTTATAATCCTTTAATACAAAATACACTTTACCAGAAGAATAATTGTTTCTCTCTTTTGTATCAAAGCGGAGGGAATTCAATTCTTTTTTCACACGATATTCCTTACCATTCACAATGGCTGAATCATATTTAAAATCATCTGTATTTGAATAGACTAGTATTTCATTATCCTCTAATGTCATATTTTGAGATTCAATACTATTAAAATCTGATAGCGACAATAATCTAATGGAGCTTTCATTATCTCCTGTGTCTTCTCTTAAAATCGAAAATATATTTTCTCTTTCATCTAGTGTAACAACAAAATAGGGAAACTCAATTTTATCTGCTATTTTAACCTGATTCTCCTCTGCAAGCCTTGATAATTCTGAATTAAAATGGTTTTCATCAGCCATTTTATCATATTCAAAAATATAATTGGCATCAAGAGGGTAATTAAATCGAATAGCAGATTTTTCACCTAGGGTCAATGAAACTGTACACAGCAAAGTAATAATCACCATGGTACTGAAAATACAAATATTTACTAGACTTGCGGCACTTTTTTTCATTCGATAAATCATGCCCGAAACCGTAATATAATTACTTTTTTTATAGTAGAATTTTTTATTCTTTCTAAGGGTTCTTAACAGCACAATACTTCCTGATGTAAACAAAAAATAGGTGCCAATGACAACCAACAAAACTGCTAAGAAAAAGTTAACAAAAATCATGCTGTTGATCTCAGAAACAACCGCAATATAATATCCGCTGCCTAAGAATACTATTCCAAGTAAAGCAAGAATCCAGATATGCTTGGGTTCTTTCTCACCTTTTTGGGGATCCCTAAGCAAATCACTAGGATTCGCCCGTGTCACTTGAAATAAATTCGTTCCCAAATTAAGAAATGACACCACTCCAAAAAAAGCAAAGGTTAATAGAAAACTTTCAACTGGCATAGTAAATGTAATATCTATGGGCAGCCCACTGGCATTAAGCAATATTAAAAACGATAGCTTTGCGAACACCACTGCCGTTATTAACCCAATTATCATAGAAATCATATAGATAAAAAAAGTTTCTAAAAACATCATAATGGCAATATGCTTTTTTTCCAACCCTAAAATGCTATAAAGCCCAATTTCCTTTTTACGTCTCTTAATTAAAAAACTGTTTGTATAGAATAAAAATGGAATTAAAATGAAACCCAATAACACATTGCCTATTTGTAAAAGCAGCCAAACATATTCTGCGTGGGGTACATTTTTAAGAAACTCATTATTAATTATGCAGTTAAAGATAAAGAAAATACAAACGGAAAAAGCTGATGTTAATATATAAGGAAAGTAGACAATACCATTTTTTCTTATTCCTGTAAATGCCATCTTCGGCAAGATAATCCCTTTATTCATGCTCTTCAACTCCTTCAGTCTGAAGTACTGTTAAAGTGTCAGAAATCTTATGATACATTTCATCATCCGAGGAATTCCCTCGATAGACTTGATGAAACAAATTTCCGTCTTTTATAAAAATCACTCTTCCAGCGCATTTGGCCGCTTGCATGCTATGGGTAACCATTACAATTGTCTGCCCAAGCTTATTAATATCTGAAAACATATTTAAAAGGCTGGTTGCTGATTTGGAATCCAAGGCCCCCGTGGGCTCATCAGCAAGTATAAGCTTCGGCTGTGTGATTAATGCTCTGGCAACTGCTGCTCTTTGCTTCTGCCCCCCTGAAACTTCATAAGGATATTTTTGTAATAATGCAGTAATTTCCAATTGCTTTGCCAAGGGACTTAGACGTTCCTCCATTTCACCAAATGATTTTCCTTGTAGTACCAAAGGTAAAAATATATTATCCTGCAAAGAAAAAGTATCTAATAGGTTAAAATCTTGAAATACAAAACCAAGGTTATCTCTTCGAAATGCACATAGCTCTTTGTTTTTAATTTTGGAGAAAGATTTCTTATCCAGTAATATCTCACCCTCTGTAGGCTTATCCAGAGATGCCAATAAATTAAGCAAAGTTGTCTTACCGGATCCAGATTCCCCCATGATTGCAACGTATTCTCCTTTTTCCACGGAAAAACTAACGTTCTCTAATGCTTTCACTTGATTTCCACCAAATCTTGTGGTATATACTTTTTTAAGATTTTTAACTTCTAAAAATGCCATGAAATAAATCATCTCTTCTCTTTTAAATTTTTATAACTTATCTTTACATATACATTTTAACAAAAAAAGAAATGATCTGCCTTTATTCTGGCTTACATTTCTTATTCGTATCTTTCAATATTGTAAGGTTGATTGCCTTAATCAAACTCTTGCCACTTTCCTTTGCCTTTTTGCTTACCAAAATAAATTTGAAACATAGTGCCCTTTCCAACCTCTGAGGATACACTAATGTCAAAACCTAATTTATTTAAAACTTGCTTGCATAAATACAAACCAATTCCCGTTGATTTTTTGTCCATTCTTCCATTGTATCCTGTAAACCCTTTTTCAAAAATACGGGGTAAATCCTCTTCTTTTATACCAATTCCGGTATCTGAGATACATAATACCGAATCTGCTGAGGTAACTTCATATGCATGTTTCAACTTATCATTGAACTGAGTAGTATGGGTTGAATCCATATATTCAATGGAAATGCTGCCTTTTGCAGTATATTTGATACAGTTAGATAGAATTTGCTCAATTACAAACCCCAACCATTTTTCATCACTAACGACAACGCCATCAAAGGCTTCCAAGTGCAAAGAGATCTTTTTTTCGATAAAACTGATGGAGTATTTTTTTACTGACTGTTTTACAATTTCATATAGATTGCATTCTTTTAGCAAAATGTCATAGGACATATGCTGTAATCGAAGATAGTAAAGCGCCATCTCCGCATATTGCTCAACCTTAAACAATTCTTGTTTCATCAGCATACTATTTTTCTGAATATCTTCTGCCTGTAGCAAAAGATATAAAGCAGCAATGGGTGTTTTTATTTGATGAATCCAAATAGTATAATAATCTTTGCTTTCCACTTCCTGCTTCTTCATTTTTGAGTATAAGTCACTCCGGCTTTCAAATAAATCTGCCAATAATGCTCCATATAGTCCTTCTATATAATTGCTTGGTTTCGGAATAGTACTTATTGTTGTTTCCATATTTAAATGAGCTTCATATAACCCATGATACTTTTTTTTATATTGAATAAAATTCTGAATCAAAAAGCAACTACCTAAAAATGTGCAGATTAACAGACTATACAAAATGGGTTCTAAGTCAATTTTATATTCCAATGCTACAATGATAAAAACAGCTGCAAAAACAAGAAAAAGGCCCATAAAAATTAGACGGTCCATAAACCACTTTCCAAACAGTTTTCCAGTTGATAAATGTTCCATGAAAGTTAATCCTCCAACAAATACCCCATACCCTTTTTTGTAGTAATGAAATCATTGAGCGAAATGCCTTCGAGCTTCTTTCTAAGTCTTGTAAGATTAACTGCCAGAGTATTATCGTCAATAAAGCAATCTCCATCCCATAGGTGTTTCATAATTGCTTCTCTGGTTACCGTCTCTCCCTTATGTTCAAATAATATTTGTAGTATTCTAAGTTCATTCTTTGTGAGTTCTACTTTCTTTCCGCTTACCTCCAGTGATGCATTTGATAAGTTTAGTATAACCCCTTTATACTCAAGAATATGGGAATTTCCTTGAAAAGAATATGCTCGGCGAATCATTGCCTGAACCTTGGCTGATAAAACAGCTAAATCAAATGGTTTTGCAACAAAATCGTCGCCACCCATATTCATCGCCATAATAATATTCATGTTATCGCTGGTGGAGGATAAAAAGATAATTGGAATTTTAGAAACCTTTCGGATTTCAGTGCACCAATAATATCCATTATAAAACGGCAATGAAATATCTAATATCACCAAATGCGGTTCAAACATAGCAAATTGTGAAAATACAGCTTCAAAATTACAGACAGTTTGAACTTCAAACCCCCATGCAATGAAATGCTTTTGTATTTCTGCAGAAATGATGGAATCGTCTTCAACGACTAATATTTTATATTTCATTTTAATACCAACCTGTCCTTTAGCACTTTGCATACTAAAACTATTTTTTACATATTCTTCATAAACGATTTTATATCATATAAAAATTTATTTCAACACGAAAACTATATTTGGGTTATGATTCTAAGAAAGTTGAAAGAAATACCTGACAGCTTACGACAAAAATACTGTTCATTTCAGTTATAGCCAGAAAGAACCCGCCCTCAAAATTGGAGAGCAGGCTCTTTGCAGTTGTTTGCAGCAAGAAGATTATAAAATAAAGCGCAATAATCCATTCCTTATGGTTTAAGCTTAAACCGCCATCCTTACGGTGAAAATAAAACATTTTAATGCAGAATAGCCAGTTTCACTAATAATATTTTGAAATTGAATCCATACATTATCTGAATTCTATTATCTTGTTCCGCCTCCAGATCCTCCGCCAATGAAGCCTCCGCCTCCACCTAAAGAAGCAAATCCACCTCCGCCTCCACTACGTTTCTCTTGTTCCCGCTGTTGTTCGGCATGTATCATATTCCGATAAAGCAAATAGTGATAGGCATATGCCGTAGACATGCTCTGGGTGTAATCATTCAGCTGAGGAGAAAGCTCAGGATACAACTCTCTCATTTGCTCTGCTACCTGATCAGCAATACCAAACAACATAGCATAGGTGAGAAGCTCTCGCCAAATGGGTATTTCCTTAACTCCACGTTCTGCAATCAATGAAAAGTCTTGCAGATACCGTTTAAGTCCCATCATTTCACCCAATTCTTGTTCACCTGACGGCGTTAAGTCGGTGAGCTTTGCAGGTATATGCCATCGTTTCAAGCAGTGCTTTTCGCTCAAATATGTTGTACCTGCATTATCGCATTTTTTTAAAAAGCTACGTAGGAACTTGTCATTCTGCCTTGCGTAGCGCTCCAGCTCTCTTTCTTGTAAGACACCATCGGAGCCTGCTGCACCTTCTAGTATCGTATACAGATACTCATCATACTCGTTCATCTTATCTGGTTGCTTTCCCATAAGCCGTAAGTTAACCATCTCTTTTGTTTTGCCCATAAAGCCGACTTCCTGTGTTTCCTCCGGAGATAGGCACCCCAACTGAATCAATCGAAGCATGCCTGACGCTAAAATTGCCCCATCCTCACACATGTTAAACATTTTTCCCAAGGTATAAGTGGCATTTAGATTGCCATCATTGGGAATATCTCTAAAATAACCAAACTCTTCTGAAAATTTTTTCAGTCTTTGCTCCGCTCTTTTCTTTTTTATCCTGAGAATCCAGAAAATCACCCCTAGAGGGACAACTAAAGAGAGTAGCATTGTTACCATTGCCGTAATAATTGATACATCATTGCCTTCTGAGCCAATATTATCATAATCACTGCCTTCAAATGCAGTTTTCTTTACCTCTTCAAAGGTACCATCTTCTTGTCGAGAGGGTGTCAGAATACCTTTATCTAAAGCAAACAGGACTGTCACATGGTTTTCTTTAGAGATAGGGTTGTTTGTATAGGCAAGGATACTTCCATTCTCGAAACCCACCTGTCCTGAGAATCCAAATCCCCACACATCGGCATTTTCATCGGATATAGGGGTACCGTCTGCAAGGCGTATCTCAACCTTCACATCTGTAGGTGTAGTATTCATTTCATCGTTTACGAAGCGGAAATTTACGCCGTCCTTATCGGAATATCCACCCACAACATTGTCCAGTGTATATTCAATGGCATAGCTGTTTTGTCCATATTCACTGATGCCAAAGCAGATTTCATAACCACTATCGGTAGGATGGATGCCGCACTTTCTAGCTTTTTCTTCAAAGCTCCAATTGATGTTCCAATCATCCACAGTCTCATAGCTGCCGTTTTCATCTGAAACTACAAGATTATGAATGGTCAGATAATCAGGGGCTTTCATGGGAATATAAATTTCCGTTCCCTCATCAAAGCGCCCTTCCCAATTCTGTGTAATATTCATAGAACCATCTTCTTGAATGACAGCTTGAATATCTATGGTATTGACTTGATTTGCACCGAAAACGAGAAACTGAGGTACAAATAACAGAGCCACACATAAAATTATACTGCTGAGTTTTTTTCCCATAGTGCACCTCATTTCATGCTTGGCATATTCGCCTTATCTGCTTGCTCCACAAGGTATTCTCTCTGGCGAAAGCCCAGCATTGAGGCAATGAGAGAAGCCGGGAACATTCGGATTTGACGATTTAACTTTGTCACACTATCGTTATATATCAATCGGCTGGTACGAACCATATTTTCAAAGGTTTGCACGGCATCCATAGTTTTGATATAAGTTTCATTTGCTTTTAATTCTGGATAACGCTCTGCTACCATATTAATCCTACCTAATGCTTCAGAAATAATACCTTCTTGTTGTTGCACATCATCGGGTGTGGATTTTGCTGTAATCACACTTCTTCTTAATTGAATGGTTTCAATAATTGTTTCACTTTCGTGCTTGGCATAGCCCTTTGTCAAATCCAAAAGAGCCGTCAGCGCATCAAAGCGGCTTGAAAGCTGAACTCCAATCTGACTCATAGCATTGTTGATATTCTCATCAAGTATTACCAGTTTGCGCTGGGCTGAGATAATCCATAAAATAAGTACCCCGATAATTACGATTATTGTAATGAGAGTTGGTAACATAAAATGATTCCTCCTTGTTTATGAATGAACAGACAGACTTATTTTTCTCTGCCAGCTCATTCTTTGCTTATTTGCTTTTACGCCAATCAGATGTTAAGAGATTGTCTTTAAAATTAATTTAAGAGGGATTTCGCCCTGATTAAAAGTAAAGACAAAGACAACAGAGCATCTGCAATTTCTTTTTCTATTTTATCATCTTTAGTATCCCATGAAAACAAAAGAATACTCTAATTCAAAATTTAACTTTTTCAGCTTTACAAATTGTTTTAAGGATTCCAACTAATATTTATTAGTCATTTATTTTACTTATGAATCTATGCAAAGCATAACACTGCTTTTTCAAACGGTTTTGCGAAAATTTTCCACCTTGGCAAAAAAAACGCATATACTTCAAATATTGTAAATAACCGTAAACTTGCGCTATAACAGTTAATTAGCGGAACAAAGCCTCTAATCAACAAGGAGATATTTTTTAATCTATACCAAGTCCCCTTCCTTTTCGTTCTTTCACTTATCCTGTAATTCCTTCAACTTTTCAATATTCACAGTGACATAGCCTTTTCCTCTATCTTTTTCTATGATTCCCCACTCTCGAAATTGCTTCATAACATATAACACATGACGATAACTAACATTTAGATACTCAGAAACATCAGTATGCGGAATCTCATATCTGCCATTGTGTTGATATTGAAGGATAAACGTCGCAAGCCTCTTATTCAAAGAATAGTTTAAGCTTTCACTCATTCGATAACTCCTTGATAAAAGTTTATTAGAAATATACGAAGCAAAATAAAATGAAACACTGGCATCTTCTTTGCATAATTTCTGCAATACATTCAAGTCAAATTCCAGACATTTGATTTCTTGAAGGACTTTATTTTCTTTTATATTCGCCTCATCAGAAAACAAGGAGAGCTCCCCTAGCCAATCATTTTGCCCAGCAAAATCCAGAATAGAACGCCTCCCATTGCTATGATCAATATAAATTTTAGCAACCCCTGATAAAATAAAATAGCAGTATGTTACTCGACTATTCATTTTATAAATGTTTTCCTCTTTTGAAAAACACTTTTCTACTCCATTTTCAAATATCATCGAAGGTATTTCATTTTTTAGAACCATTCGGTTTCTCCTTAAAATTATCTTACTCATATGAGATTTCTCATATCTTCTTTTTTTCTTTTATTTTATCATTGTACGTACAAAAATAAAATATTCGAGGTGAAAAAATGTTTCCACAATATAAAAAAATACTAAATTCTGCATTTGCTTTCTTATTACTTGGCCTCGGCATTTCACTGCAAATTAAAGCAGGTATTGGTCAGAGTATGTTTAATGCATTCTCTATGCTCTTATCCAATCTCATTCATATTGAGATTGGAACAATGATAAATTTTTTAAATTTACTATTTTTCATAATTTATGTCATTATCAAGTCATCCCCTTTGCGTTTGCAAGATTTTATACAAATCATAGCAACAATGGTTAATGGCTATGTAATCAATTTATTTACTTATACTATTTTTAACCATATCACAATTCAATATTATTATTTAAAAGTATTTATCTTTTTGTTGGGACTTCTTTTAGCCTCCATTAGCCTTGGTGCAATTCTAGCCATGGGTATGATCAGATTCCCCCTAGAAAATCTTTGTATCCTATTAAGTGAGAAGTTAAAATGTAGTCTAACTAGGGTTCGTATGTGCTTTGATTTTTTCTTTTTCATCAGTACCCTAACCGTCACCATAATAAATAATCAAACCCTTTATATAAGAGAAGGTACCATAATCAGTTTTTTTCTGCTTTCCAAATTAATGGGCTTGTCATATGAATTCTGTAAAAATGATTTTAAAGGAGTGTAACTAATGTATAATATTATATTAATGGATTTAGATAATACTATCTTAGATTTTGACGCTGCAGAAAGAAGTAGTTTCATAAAGATAATCGAAAAATCAGGATTAGTCTATTCTGACGATCTACTGGAAAAATACAAACAAATTAATAATATTTTATGGCGTAACCTTGAACAGGGTAAAATCTCTAAAGAGGATGTTTTAAATACACGTTTTCATGAGTTTTTTCAACTTTATGGGATTGCAGTTAATGGAAAAGTATATGAAGAGGAATACAGATTTCACCTAAATAACTCCAGCGGACTAATTCCCCATGCACATTATACTTTAAAAGAGCTTAAAAAAAGAGGAAAGAAAGTATGCTCGGCTTCCAATGGGGTTTATACCACACAAATCAAACGTTTAAAAAATGCTGACATTATTAACCTATTTGATGGACATTTTATTTCTGACAGAATAAAATATGAAAAACCATCTCCATGTTTTTTCGAATTCTGTATCAAAAACATAGAGATGGCTCCCAATAGCTCCTTACTCATGGTAGGTGATAGTCCCACTTCCGATATAATGGGAGCAGTAAACGCAGGAATTGATTCTTGTTTCTATCACCATAACAAAGATATTACTTGTACCAATGCTACATATACCATTAACGACATTGCTGAGCTTTTAGATATTGTTTAATTTTTAAACTTTTTTCAAAATTTCAGACTAAAAACAGCAGATGCGTAAGCTAACATTACATTGATACAGAAAAATGCAATAGTCAGTTAGTCATCAGGCAAACTGGCTATTGTAAAGTTCAGCATAAGCTCCGCCTGCTTGTAATAATGTGCTATGACTGCCTTGTTCAATGATATTACCGTTTTGCATAAGCAAAATCAAATCGGCATCTACAATTGTAGAAAGACGATGGGCGATTACAAAACTTGTGCGCTTTTTCATCAGTTTCCCCATGGCCTTACCAATCTCAATTTCGGTGCGAGTATCAACACTGGAAGTGGCTTCATCAAGAATCAACACCGCCGGGTTACAGAGAAAAACTCTGGCTATTGTTAAAAGCTGACGCTGTCCAATGGATAAATTCTCCCCATCGTTGCTAAGAACCGTATCATATCCATGGGGCATGGTGTGGACAAAGAAATCAACCCGTGCCGCTTTTGCCGCTGCCACAATTTCTTCTCTAGTAGCATCTGGTTTACCATAGGCAATATTCTCGGCGATGGTTCCCTCAAACAGCCAAGTATCCTGCAACACCATACCAAAATTCTTCCGCAGATTTGCATGGGTCAGCGTTTGAATGTCTTTTCCATCCAACAAAATCTGTCCACTATTTAATTCATAAAACCGCATTAAAAGATTAATAAGGGTTGTCTTTCCTGCCCCCGTACTGCCCACAATGGCAATCTTCTCACCGGGCTTTGCAGAGAAGCTTACATCCTGCATCAATGTTTTTTCAGGTGTATAACCAAAACGCACATGGCTAAAATCCACATATCCTTCAGCTCGTTCAATTGTTTCGGGCGAAACTGGCCCGGATGAAATCTCTTCCTCATCAAGAAGAGAATAAACCCGCTCCAAGGATGCCAATGAGGACTGCATGGAGTTCACCATAAAAGCAAGTTCCGTTAGAGGCTCCGCTGATTGATTAACGTATTGGAAAAACGCCTGAAATACACCAATGCTCATGGTCCCATTCAAAAGCATATTACCACCAAGGACTGCAATGGCAATTTGCCCTAAGCGGTTGATAAAGCGAATGCCTGGATTAATGGCGTTAATCATAAAATCCGCTTTTTGAGAAGCCTCTGCCAAATCCTCCGTTGCTTTATGCATACGACGAGAACTATTCTCTTCCTGATTGAAGGCTTTTATAATCATGCGACCACTGAAGTTTTCTTCTACCATTGCGGTTACCTCACTGACACATTCTTGCCGCTTTAATGCGGATTTCAACGTTTTGGCAGAAACAGCCCTTGTCACCAGCAAAGAGATAGCCATAAAAAGCAAAAAAACCACTGTCAGCAAAATATTAAATCGAAACATCATAACCAGAGAACCGATAATCATTCCTAAAGTAGTAAAGAGCTTTAGTATACCCGTCTGGAAAGCTTCAGACATTTTATCCAAATCGTTTGTCATTCGGCTTAAAATTGCTCCCGGCTTATTCCTGTCAAAGTAAGATAGCGGCAGCCTGTTAAGCTTACTACTGATTTCATTACGCAAGCGAAAACTCAAATTTTCCGCAAAGCTTGCCATGAGAAAAGACTGAAGGAAGTAAAAAAAACCTGTTAACAGATAAATAAGTAATAAAAAGAAAATATCACTGCCTCCATCTACCCACGTAATAGAAAAAAGCATGTCATTGGCAAAGGCCTCCTTGATTTTGCCCCACATCAAATCTACAATATAAGCGCTGTATAAGGGTGCAACAACGGAAAGGAAGGTATAAAATACAACAGAAACCAAAACGATTCCCAACCGCTTATGCTGATCATTAACAGACTTCCACAGCCGTTTTATTGTGTTTTTTGCATCATCAGGGGCGGCTACACCAAAGAATTCATTATCTATATCGTTTTGTGCGCCCTCTTTCATTTCAAAATCAGCCACGGACTTCCTCTCCTTTCATTTGAGATTTCGCAATGTCTTGATACACCGGGCATTGCTTCATTAAAGATTGATGTGTGCCCATTCCCGCGATTCTTCCATTCTCTAATACTATAATTTGATCTGCATTCATAATTGTGCTAATGCGTTGTGCAATGATTAAAACTGCAGAATCCCTTGTCTGCTTTTTTAATGCCTTTCGAAGTGCTGCATCCGTCTTGAAGTCAAGTGCAGAAAAGCTATCGTCGAAGACATACAAATCTGCTTTTTTCATTAGGGCACGGGCAATGGAAAGCCTTTGTTTTTGTCCACCGGAAAAATTGGTACCTCCTTGGGCTACATGAGCCGTTAGTCCATCTGGCAACTCAGTTACAAATTCAGACTGTGCTACTGAAAGAATATGCTGCATTTCTTCCCCAGAAGCATCCTTGTTCCCAAACTCAAGATTATGTGCAATGGTACCGGAGAAAAGCCAAGCTTTCTGGGGTACATAAGAAATATGCTCGCGCAGTTGAGACTGCTTCATATTCCCAATGTCCATGTCATTCAGCTTAATAGAACCCTGTGAAACATCGTGAAAGCGTAGAATCAACTTAGCAATGGTAGATTTTCCACTGCCCGTACTGCCTATGATTGCAGTGGTTTGTCCTCGTTTACATATAAAACTCAGTTCACTCAGCGTATTTTCATCAGCATCAGAAAAACAGAAGCTTACATTTTCAAAACGAATAACATCTGTACCGCCGGCTATCATGGGCACAGTTGCGCCTCCATCCTTGATTTCAGGCTCCAAGTCAAGGACTTCCTGAATTCTGCCAATGCAGACAAGAGCTCTGGGTAACATAACCATTACCATTTGTGCCATAATGAGATAAAACATAATCAGAATGGCATACTCACTCAGTGCTATAATGTCACCAATTTTCATGAAGCCTGCCCCTGTACGATTACCTCCCACATAAAGTATTCCGACAATTATAAGATTGATTACCAGCAACGCTGTGCTTTCCAATCCCGCAAACAAGCGATTTACTTTAACAGAAACCTCTCTGTAATTTCCAAAAACACCGCTCATGCGCTTTTCCTCAAAGGGCTCTTTGTTAAAAGCACGGATGACTCTAACGCCGGTAATGTTTTCTCGAATTACAATATTCATGCGATCAAGAAACCGCTGCAGGCGGCGAAAAAGAGGTGCAGCCTTTTTAATTACACATAATGCCATAATCAGAATTGCAAGGGTCACTCCGCTCAGAATCCATCCCATCATTAAATCAATATGAAAGGCCATTACAATCCCCATGACACAGACAACAGGCACAGGCAAAATCATCTGTATCACCATAATCACTGACTGTTGAACAACATTCACATCATTTAATGTTCGAGTAATCATTGAACCCGTTCCAAACTTCTCCATATCCGAAGAGGAAAAGGTCAGGGATTTATCATAGAGAGCATTGCGGATATCCCGCCCAAGCTTCGCGGAAAGGCTGGCACTTAGATAGCTTCCCGCCAAAGCGCCAAAGCTAGTTAAAAGAGAAACAGCAATCATAAATAGCCCTTGCCGCAGGATATAGTCCAGACTGCCGCCACCAATACCATAATTGATAATATCTGCTGTAATGGTTGGAATCAGCAGGCCACCAGCCACATCCAACACCATTACAAGTAAAACAAAGACCATTAGCTTTCGATATGGCTTTATAAATTTAAGAATTAGTTTCATTGTTTTTCTCCATCAAAGCCGCCTTAATCTCTTGCTCCAACAGTTGACACTGTTTTGCAGACAAGGCAAAAAATTGATTCCTTTCATCCTCTGACATCTTATAAAAAATGCGATTTTCCATTTCATAAAATGGATCAATTACTCTTTGGCAAAATTCAACGCCTTGTTCTGTCAGACGTAGAGCCTTATTATTGCGTGCTATGGAAAGCTTTTCTAAAAAAACATACCCTGCTTTTACTAAGGAGCTGACAGCAGAGTTTACGCTTTGCCTAGGAAAATGCCATAAATCTGCAATCTGATTTTGCGTGTAGATTTCGTCTTCCCCACATAGGGTATAGAGAATCCAGAAAGCAGTATCGGAGAGCCCATAATAAGAAGCGTACTCGTGGTATAAATCTCCCTGTTTTCTGTAAAGCCGATCTAGTGCTGTGCTAATTTCTTTCACCTTATCCATAAAAAGTCTCCTTTATAAATCTGATTTCGGATTTTATTATATATCCGACTTCGGATTTTGTCAATCCTTAGATTAAAAGTATTTGTTCCACACAGCACAGCTAAAATTATCTATTTTTCAATACTTTTTCAATAAAAATTTAAGGCTGTCACATTATAATTGTGACAGCCTTATCCTTATATCTTTATTTTTGTTCAAATACTACTAACGAAGGCGTTTGGTTTCCATTGGAAGAAGATGCCGCTTTCTTAATCTGTAAATCCATTTCCTGCATTTTCTGATCCAATTTTTCAATGGTTTTCAGCGTATATTGGAATCCCGCATGATAGCTGATTGAGAGTAAGGCTTTATCATATCTTGAAAAAGTCATAGAAGCAACTTCGCCATTTTCGCCCTTGAGATTGAAAGTGATATTGGGGTCATCGTTTGCGAAACCCTGACAGTTGTAATCAACTGCAGCAACAGCTCCGTGAACAACATTAAACTTCTCAGCAGTTTTCTTTGCCAGCTCCGCATATGCACTGTTGTTCCCAGCAAGGGATGAATCATAACCTACTGAAACCTTTTTGTTTAACGTTCTGCTATGAATTACAGAGAATATCTCGCCTGTTACTGAATCGACTTCAAAACCGTAACTGATTACACCGTTAATGAGAACATCTCCGCACCATGTTGAGCGTGGGATATTTTCGGTTGCGGGCTGATAACCCATTTCAATTACCTGCCCCTCTAAACTTAGTCCATAAATGCTCCATAAAGCCTGCGCTCCGATTTCGGCAGCATCTTTCTTGGTTATATCCTTACTTGTTGGGGTTTGACTACGGTAAAACGGAAGGTCAATATCTTTTACGGTATAGTTTGACTTTTTATAGCCTTCAGGCAAACTATTGTTATTGGTATAAGATAATTGTTTTTCATAACTCGTGGGTACCGTATTTGTTTTATTATATTCTGCCGCTGTGGCTACCTGTGTAAATCCCTGAAACATCATTGTGCTGGCTCCCATAATCATGAAAGCTGCAATCACGGAATTTTTGAAACGCTTACCTTCTAATCTATTTTTTTTCATGTGAGTCTCTCCTTTAATATTTTTTTATTTTGTGGTTTGTGATCACATGAACCAGTATAAGAGGTCTGAATTATAGAATCGTAATCAAGTTATTATTAAGTTGTAAAAGTTATTTTTGCCGTCGTCCCTTCGTTAGGACAACTGCTAAAGCTCAATTCTCCATCATGGCTTGTGGCTATCTGCTTACAAAGAGCAAGTCCCAACCCTGCACCTCCATCTTTCCGATTCCTTGATTTTTCTTCCCGATAGAAAGGTTCTGTTATTAGTGCCAGCACTTCGGGAGACATTCCTTTTCCATCGTCCTGAACACAAATGGATTTACTTTCGGCATCCTTATACGCCCTCACATAAATATGTCCACCTTTATCGCATGCCTTAATTGCGTTGTCAATCAGATTGATAAGCATGCTTTCCATCAAGCAAAAGTCACCTGAAATTGTTTCAATCTCACTGCTAAATTCTATCAGAATATCTTTTTCCACAAGCTTGCTGTTTAGCGTCTGATGAACCGTCTCGAATAAGCTAGATACCTTCAGCTCTTCAAGGTTAATTCGGTTATTCTGCAAATTTGCCATTTCCAGCAATTGAAACGCCACCGTCTGCAGGCGGCGACTTTCCGCCATGATATAATTCAATGCTGAAAGTCTGTCATCCTCAGATAATACAGCCTTTTGCATATATTCAGCATATCCATAAATAGCAGTCAGCGGCGTACGAAGTTCATGAGCGAAATTATCTACAAATTGTTGCTTTTTATCTGCAGCATTTTTTAGTTCCGTCATCTGACGCTGAATTTCTTCCGCCATATGATTGAAACTCTTGGACATTTCAGTCAACTCGTCGTTTCCCGATACAGGAAGTCTTGTATCATATGCCCCATTGGCAATATCCTTAGACGTACGTGATATCTGCTTAAGGGGATCGAATATTCGATTCAAAACAAAAAGTAGTCCAAAGGCAAATAGAACTGAGAGTACAAAACCAGCAAAGAATAAAATATTTTTCAGACGGCTCCATGAATTCACGGCCTCCGTGGTATCATATAAATAGACCAGTGTATAAGAATTGTAAGGAGCAGGTAATTTTCCTGAAACAATAATATAAGTTTTTTCATCAACCTTCCGAATGGTGGCCAAACGGCTTCCGTTATCCGGCGGCTCTATGAAATTACTCTGTATCACAGCATTGCTTTTACCGGAAAAGACCATTTGATTATTTTTGTAAAATGCAAGACCTGCATCATTATCTCCCGATAGGTAGCCATAAGGCTGAAGCAGTGCATTCAAAGAACCGTCTATGTCCCCGCCACGCCCTTCAACGGCTTGCATATCCTTTATCAAGGCGGATGCAATAAAATAGTGTTGGCTGAGACTTCGCTCTTCCCCACGATTTAATGTATCTTTAAACATTGCCACAGAAACAATAAAAATCCCTAGGTTAAAGAAAAAAAGGAAAAGTGCTAAAGTCGTCAAAAAAGTACGCTGCTTCATCGGCCTGCCTCCAAACGGTAACCTAACTTATATACCGTTTTTATCCGTTCTTCCCAACCTAGTTTTTTCCGCAATTTTTGTATATGCACATCCACAGTTCTGGTGTCTCCTTCAAAATCGTAACCCCAAACCAATTCCAGCAGTCTTTCTCTTGAAAGTGCAATATTGCGGTTATTCACAAGAACCTCCAGCAATTCATATTCCTTTGGCGTACACTCTACAAGCTGTCCGCTATGGAATACCTGACGACTACTAAAATCAATTTTTACATTTCCTGATTCAAAATAATTTGCCGTTTTCATCGTTCGCCTTAAAACCGCTTCTACACGTGCCAGCAGTTCCAACATCTCGAAAGGTTTGGTCAAATAATCGTCTGCTCCCAACGAAAAACCCTTGACCCGATCAGGCAGACTATTCTTGGCAGTTAGGAAAATGGTAGGAATCTCATTTGCTTGCTTTATTACTTCAAACCCATCAATGCCAGGCAGCATAATATCCAAAATCATCAAATCATAAGACTGATGTTTCATTTGTGAAAGGGCGGTTTTGCCATCAAAAACAGAATGGCATCGATGCCCCACCAGCTGTAAGTTCCTTTTTACAAGTTCATTGATTGCCTCTTCATCCTCAACAATTAATATAAATGCCAATTGATCACCTCCAAATTTCAATTATAATAGCATCGTTTTATTATGGAGTTGTAAAAACTCAAAATTTTTGTCTTAGTTATTACTATTTCTTCCATATCTCCTCAAAGGATTTACATACAACAATTTTGTATTATATGAGATTGCTACTTAGAACAGCTAGGTCTTAAGTCCATTTTATAGTAAAAACACAGTCTATTACAAAAGGCTACATTGAATTTAAAAAGACAACAAAGTCATATTACCACCTTCGTAATCGATTTTTCCAAATGAAGTTTCTTTGTAATAAAATCTAAAGATGTTTGTAAATCTTTTGAAATTGAAACTGATTCCTTTTTGTGGTAAAGTTTAGAATAAATGAAAAGATGGGGTGAATAAAAGAGTTTAAGTAAAAGTAATTGTTCTCCGTTATTTTTGTTTAATGTCAAAATGAAAAATTCAAATTATAATCTAATACTCAAATTCGAAAACCTAATGAGCAATTGACAGCCGAGGTGTTTTAGGCTGTCATCTTTATTATTCCATGGTATTAGTTTTATTCAAAGCCTAATGATTTTTTGATTTACCGGAGATATCTGTAATAACAGCTTAAGGAGGATTTCATGAAGACAATAAAAACAAAAGGAATTGACTATATTGAGCCATTAGATGGAACGATTGAATGGTATTGGGGAATGAATTTTACACATGGCGATCTTTATGAGGCTGAGGAAATCTTTAGGCAAGGAAGCTTTACAAAGAAGCACAAACTCTTATTTATCCATTACCCAGATGGTAGAGTCATTCAACCTGTGGTTGCCAAAGAAGGCCAATATTTCGGAAAACCTATTTATTATAACAATCATATAGTGATATTAATTGCCGATTTTCAAGCAGGTGAAATAAATATATTGGAGCTTGATGATTTATTACAGCAAACTTCAATATTGGCAACCCTATCTCTTTCAAATATAAAAGATTGCTATAATTTGATGTTGAAAACATCACCTTTGATGCTTACCAGACAATCAAGCAATAAAGAGTTTCAAATTTTATGGCCAGAAAAAACAGAATTTAATATAGATAATAGAGAAAGCTTCTGCTGTAGAGACAAAGATAAACTATACTTTTCTATGTGGTATGAAGAACCCGATTACTATGAAGAAATTGTCATACGAAAAATTGATACAGGAGAAATATTAGATAGAATACCAGGATCCCTTATGATTATGCCAGATGGACAAAAGTGGATTTTGAAATCCCATCTTTAGGTTATCAATGATGGCAATAACTTAACTACATATAGCAATTATTAAGTCTTTGCCAAACGGAATCCCAGATCAAAAGCCTTCTGACAATCAATGGGAAACTGTTCTGCCTTTACTCGGGCTTTGCGAACTTCATCAAATTTAGATGCATCATACATAGAATAATCCTTAAACTGGTAGGTATCATTGCAAATAAATATTTCTGATTGTCCATGAAATAGCTCCAGCATTGCCTGATTTTGATTAAAGATTGCTTCATAATTCATCTGTTTCATTTGCTCTTGCGTAACATTCATCGTATAAACAAATGCTGAATCAATTTCCCCCTGAAAAACAGATCTATCTCCTGTATTATAAGATAAACTGGGAAATATCAAACGCTCAAGGAAAGAGCGCATTTCACCAGTAACGTTTCCGAAATATATGGGAGAACCTAACAAAAGCAAATCACAATTCATAATCTTCTCAAGAACTTCTCTAAGCCCATCCTGAATGGCACAAATTCCATTACAAAGGCTTCCTTTTCTTTTGCAAGCAAAACAACTATAACAACCTCTGAAATCTAATTCATAAAGATTAATTAGCTCTGTTTCAGCCCCCTTTGTTTCTGCACCCTTAAGGGCACTTTGAAGCAATATGGCGGTATTTCCACTCTTTCTTGGACTCCCATTAACAGCAATAACTTTCATAACTACCTCCACTCTAAATGAATTTTAAGCCATCAATCATGATAAAAGTCAGATTCCTTATTATCTGAAGGACTTTGTTTTTCACGGTATTATTTTTAAATTCTATTTTAACCTCTTACTAATTTCATCAGTAATCAATGATCTGGAAATACACATTGCCTCTATTATTTTTTTGAAGCGAGTATGATGAAAGGTTCCCTCCTTAAATTTCAACTGTGCCTTTTCACATTTACTGATAATTGAAGATATGGGTTTTAGTGCTTCTGTTAATTCTTCCTTTGAATATCTATTCAAAACATCATCATGCAGTATGAAAGATTTTGCAATATATAATGCTTTTATCCTATTCTTAAGAAGTGTATGCTGAGAAGAACCCTCAATAAATTTCGGATGAATTTTTTCACATTTGCTAATGGTTGATTCAATTATTTGTAGGGCTTCTTCGAGCTCTTCCATTGGATAACAGTCCATAACATCCTCCATAAGTATTTCCTTTAAGGTATCGTCAACATTTCCAATTGATTTTAGCAGGGCTTTCCTCACCTTCCACAGCAACAGCACGTAAAGCCCCTTCCATACGTCCGCACTCCTGGGCGGCAAATTGTTCGATTTCTGCGAAAGGTGCATCCGTTCCAAGCTGTTCATATGCAACTGCAATGGCTCCATAAAAGGCGAGCCCAATGCAATGCTGGGCAGAATGAATAGTCGATGCACAATGACCTATAGCTCTTGCAGAAGCCTGAGCAACAGGATTTCCTTCTGCTTCACGAGCGGCAGCATGGCACTCAAGGATTATCGGTTTTGCTTGGGTTAGTTTAATTGCCCCCGTCAGCCATTCTCTGGCGCCATTCAGCGCATTTTGAGGGCGCTGGTCATAGGGATAATACTTGCACCATAGGGGAACTATAACCTGCTGGCAATAATCAATTTCCCAGCGGGAAAGGGTTTCCTTACTTTGCGTTTCTATTAATCTCATGAGGGACTGATATATGGTGCTTTCCAATTACTTAGCATTTTTCTGGCTTTTGGCATACTTGTCCTCCTTGTTGGCGAAGTTCTTGTTTCATTCACCTATGGATAGCACTTTATAAAGAATGATAGCTATATGAAGTAACAATGGCTTTATTACTTATAACAATAATTGCCTTTTAATTGAATTCATTTATTACTATTTTATAAATCATATCAATAGGTACAGAAGCCGTCAACATAATATCATTTTAATCTCTAGGTTCACTTTTGATTGCTGTTTTGTTCCTTTGTTTTTTAATTCACGAAGATTCAAAATCAAGAGGCAGCATGTTTCAATATGGGCACCTCCTTTCAGGAAGTGCCCTACATTAAAATGGTTCCTACATTCCCCTATCTCTTTTCTTCACTGGTATCCATATTTCACTTTTATACTGGGGGTTTGCTGTATCAGGACTTTCATTCCACAAAATTTCCGGACCTTTAGCCGCCTCATATCCCGAGGATGGAAACCATTCAGAATATATCCTGCCCCAGACATTTTGAATTGTTTCTGGGAACGGTCCAATGGATTCAAATACTGCCCAAGTACCAGCATCAATTTCTAATACATCAAACTTGGTAATTTCATTATTCGATGTTGCTACGCCAATGTAATGATCCAGCTCTCCTGTTTCTTCCATTCTTTCTTCCGAGAAATTAGTTGATGCGCTAATAATACCTAATGGTTCTACATTTGATATTGTTTTTAATTGTTTCACAACATCTGGAGTCAAAAATTCACTCATTTTTGCTATTTCAGGATTTACGCCTTCAAAAATAATTGGAACTCTCTTCTTAAATCCAATTAAATTAAATTTTTCTTTCTCAACAATTCGGTAATTCATTTCACAGCCTCCTTTGATTGATAATTGAAAGGTCATTTTTGGATACGCTTTTAGTTGAATATTCTCATTTCTTGCTTCTGAAGGTAGAATACCATGGATAGAATAAAAAGCGCGGGTAAATGAATCAGCAGAACCATAACCATACTTTACCGCAACATCAATAATGCGCAAATTTCTATCTTTCAAATCAAGAGCAGCAAATGTTAATCTTCTTCTTCTAATATATTCTGACAAGCTGATACCCGATAAAAAAGAAAACATACGCTTAAAATGATATTCTGAACAGTAAGCAATTCTTGAAATCTCACTATAATCAATTTCCTCAGTCAAATGCTCTTCAATATATGCCATTGCATAATTCATATAAATTATAGAATCCATTCAATAACCTCCTTTCTTATCAATCATATCAAAGGATGTAGCTGTCCATCCGACAATCTGTGCACAATATCATCGACTGTCCTTCGACTAGTCATTGATTGCTTCGATACCTTGCCGTTTCAGTTCTTCAAGATTATCTAGCATATTGCGAAGCACTTCCGGGGCATGTCCCTTCCAATCCAGAACTTCCCCTACTATTCTTAGTGATGACTTAGTGCGATAGGATCTGGTAGGATTACCAGGGAATTTTTTATTTGTTAAATTGGGGTCATTCTCCATGACACCTAAGGGTTCTACAATATAAATTCGTCCTCGTCCATCCCCTGTCGCCAATTCAGCTCCCCAAACTGCCGCATCCATTGTCCCTGTCAGGTAGACATAGTTTGCTTTCTTTCGCTCCCCATAATTTGAGTTATAACCGGGATCCAACAAGTCCCCAACCTTCAAATCAGCTTTTGTTCCATGATAAAAAGGCCCTTCGTCCAGTAACTGATTCATGAATTGCACTAGACCGCTTTCCGATGTAAGCTTTTCAAGATTACGAAATATCTCCTCTTCTTCCCAGTTCCACCATTGAAGCTTAAGCAAAAATTCCACCATCTCATCACCAAATCTTTTTTTGATTAATTTAGCTGGATTCCCACCGTATATTGCATATGGCTCAATATCTTTTACTACGGTTGAATTGGCGGAAATAATGGCACCATCTCCAATTTGAATACCTGGCATAATGGTTACATTTTGGCCTATCCAAACATCATTGCCAATCACAGTGTCACCCTTAAACGGTAGTTGTTCTATTGTGGGTGTCACCTTCTCCCAGCCACAACCAAAAATATTAAAAGGATAAGTTGTGATTCCATCCATCCGATGGTTCGCACCATTCATAATAAACTTAACACCCTCTGCAATTGCACAGAACCTGCCTATAATCAGCTTATCTCCCAAAAATTCGTAGTGGTGCTCTATATTGTCATAAAAATTCTCCGGAGACTTTTTGTTATCACTGTAATAAGTGTATTCACCAATCTCAACATTGGGTCTTTTGGGGAGATTGCTAATATAGCAAACTGTTTTTATATTATTATTGGGATAAAGCTTTTTCTTATCTGGCCCTATCATATTCATACACCTTCCCTATTCAAGTTATTTTATTACATAAATATTCGCCAAAAAGACGCACTTATATTGTTTGATGATATTATATGGCTATCATTTAAAAACAAACAGTCTATATTTCATAAATATTTTGTGTTATAATTAATATAGAAAAAAGAAGAAAGATATTAAAGGTCTTTTTTCTTAATATGTCTCAAAAAAATTTTGGTTATGTTTAATATCTTGATTAAATAGACATTTTAACATGCTACTTTTCAGCAATAACACATAAAGTTTTACTATCATTTCTTAATTCCGCTCCTGCCACATCTCCGAAATATCTTAAGTTCCTGAATCCAGCCTGAAACAACACTTTTTCTAATTCCCCTATGGTAAAAGTATGTTCCCAAAGATTGTAGCAAGTGGTTAGGCTGTCTGTTGCTACAATATATTGATTAAGGAATGTATTGCATTCATCATAGCGATAAAGGGATTGCAACAGCAAATATGGATGTGCACTCCAAAAACCACTATCCTCATAACTCCACTTTTTGATTTCTTCTCTGCCAACATACTCAAATGGAGTAAACACATCAAATATAAAGTAACCGCCATGAGTTAGTATATCATAAACTTTAGTCAGTAATAACTGACGTTCACTACTGGATAGTACTCCAAAATCACAATAAATCATAGTAATTAAATCATATTTACCTGAAAGTGGAGACTGAATATAGTCACTGTTTAAATATAAAATATCTAAGCCTTTTTCTCTCGCATTTTTCTTTGCATATTGAATTGAATTTTGTGACAAATCCACCCCCGTCACTTGATAGCCTTTATTAAGAAACATCTCTGCATAGATACCAGGTCCACAGCCCAAGTCTAATAATCTATTATGCTGTGCAGGTGGTACTTTATTGGAAATCCAGTGGGCAGATTTACGAACAAAATCCAGTTTACGTGTTGCAGATTCTAAATGGGAATCTAAATGCGCTTTCAACATGCCTTGAGATATATGAGGATCATCCCAAAATTTTGCATCAGTTCTATCATACAGCGGAGGTCTATGGGCAAACTGCTTCATAGCTTTTAACATAATTCATTCATCCTCTCTTTTTGCAAATTAAAAAAAGCTGCAGAAAATTTCCCACAGCTAAAAATTTGCATTCCTATTCTGTGTGGAAAATAAATAATCAGCTGGGCATAAAAACAAAACCTGCTTGAATTCACAGGAAAATGATTTATGCAATTCAAGATTATTTTAGTTTCCACGTTTCACTTATACTGCCGATTTAGCAATATGAAAGTGCGCCGGACTGAACCAACCCCTTCTGTAATATTACTTTTTATTATACAGGGATTCCGTTGTTTTTGCAAGAAAGTATAACTCCACCTAGCCTTAAAAAAGAAATGCTTGTAAAATCTATTTTTCTTTAAATAGAATGAACGATTCGTGAAATTGCTTCCTCCTCATTTTTCACAAAAAATATATCTTTACCTTTATTACATTCATAAATATAGTCTTTTAACGCCTTACTGCTATAAGCAGCGAAGTCACCAATGATGGCAATCTTCATTCCATAGTTCACATATTTTTGAACAATTTCTCCTGCAAGGCGAGTACTCAAATCAAAGAAATCTTCAATGATCGCTTCTTTATGAATAATAATAGCATTACAATGATATTCATACCAAATGGTAGCCATCAAATCCAACGCTGATTGCACATTACTGATAATTAGTGACTTTTCTTGCACATATGCTATACCATTTTTCTGATTAATATCAATTTTCATTTGGAACCTCCTTTCATAATTCATTTTGAATTAAAACATCGCACATTTGCCAGTGCATTCTCGTCTCTTTTTGAAAAAATCCCCTGAGATGTTGGTAACAATTGTTCCATTCTCTTTATAGTGTCATGGGAAGAACAAGGCATTGAAAAACTTCTAATCATTATCATCTGTAAATAAAAATATTCACTGTTTCTATATTGAAATCCATTTCGAATACCCTTTTGATTACTTTAGCAATCCGCCTTATCTAACAGCGTTATAATTGATAACATCTCATTGATATATTCAGTATTTCCCCACAAAAAAACTTTACAAACCAAAGCAACATCATCATATTTTATATGAATGGTTGCACCCTCCATCTTTACATCTTTGTTGTTCATAACAGCGATTAAAGTATTTGAAATCCGCTCAAATTTCGTCTTATAAACTTCTTTTATATCCACAACTGCAGAAATACTAATTCTATTGTTTACATAACTTTTAATATGATTATTTGTATATAGAATTTCACTATCTTTAAAATCAATGCTAGTACTCTCTGTGTCTTGCTTCTTCTCTAAAGATGAATTCCTTCCTACGAAAACGTCCAAGTCCTCTCTAGTAATTCGCCATTGCTTACCTACTTTTACGGCTTTCAATTTACCACTGTTGATAAAGCCACGAATTGTTTTATGGTGTAAGCCTAGAGCATCTGCAACCTCATATATTGTCAAGAAATGATGATCCATTAAATCCACACGCCCCTCTATCGTTTAAACAATAATTTACACCAAAATATTATTAAAGTCAAATTATTTTTCTATTTGTTTAACTTTATTGCAATTTAATATAAATAAAAAACGAAATTATCTTCACATGTACTATCAGAAAATTTCTACATATAATAGCCTCGTCTTTTTTTTATGCTATACTATACATATATATTGGTGAAAACAAAAAGGAGTGGTCAAGATGACAAATATTCAAGAGTACCTTGAAAACTTGGAAAATGGCGACGATAAAAAAGCTTACCAATGCATGAAAAAATTAGAGAGTGAAAGTGCTATTTCTCCACATGTCTATCCATTCTTTCATATATTTGAAGAAATGCTCAGCAATACAAATTCATATATCAGAGTAAGAGCACTGATTCTGATTGCTGCCAATGCAAAATGGGATCATGATAATAAAATTGATGAAATCATTGACTCCTATTTAAAGCATATCACCGATGAGAAACCCATTACTGCAAGGCAGCATCAAGGTATTGCCATCCATTGCAAAATATAAACCCGACTTAAAAAACCTTATTGAAAACGCATTATATAAAGCAGACCTGACAAAATACAAAGAAAGTATGCGCCCCCTTGTGGAAAAAGATATACAAAAGGCCTTGTTTGATATAAGAAATTCTTAAAACTGAAATCACCATGAAATCATAATGGCAAAAAAGGTCGAGAGTTTTCCAAATGCCAAATGCTAAAATTTGTTTATAAGGAGGTGCAAATATGGAGGAGCACAGAGAAGCTGTACAGCGTATGCAAGACTATATTGCAGAGCATTTATGCGAGAATATTACCCTTGGGGATTTATCACGAGTATCCTTGTTCTCCCCTTGGTATTCCCATCGTCTTTTCACCCAGTTTACAAATTTAACACCTGCCGATTATATTCGGCGTTTTCGACTATCAAGGTCGGCACTAAAGCTGCGTGATGAATCCTGCAAAATTCTTGATGTTGCATTAGAACTTGGTTTTGGCAGTGTGGATGGATATCAACGTGCTTTTTTTCGTGAATTTGGCTGCAATCCGCGGGAATATGCCGTTTCCCCTATTCCTCTTTATCTTTTCACCCCTTATGGCGTAAAGTATAAAGCTATCCGAAAGGAGAATAAAATGGAAAACGTAAAAAATGTATTTATTCAAGTTATTGAGAAACCAGCAAGAAAAGTTCTTATCAAACGAGGAATCAAGGCAGCCGATTATTTTGCCTACTGCGAAGAGGTTGGCTGTGATGTATGGGGGCTGCTTTTAAGTATGAAATCCATTAGCAAAGAGCCCGTTTCCCTTTGGCTTCCTGCAAGCTATATCAAACCCGGCACCTCAGAATATGTACAGGGTGTTGAGGTTTCAACAGATTATGCAGATGTTATTCCGGAAGGATTTGACGTAATTGACCTTCCCCCTGCAAAATATTTAATGTTCCAAGGGGAACCTTTTCACGAAGAAGACTATTGCAAGGCTATTGAACAGGTTTGGGAAGCAATTAAAAAATATGACCCATCTGTAATTGGCTACGCTTGGGATAAAGATAACCCACGCATACAACTGGAACCAATTGGTACAAGAGGCTATATTGAATTTGTAGCAATTAAATAAGTAGAAAACAATTTTTTCAAGTAGCATGGGCTGACAAACAACCCGTGCTACTTTGTGAACTGTGCATACTAGTTCAAAAGATAGATAAGACAACCCATGGTAAAATAAAGAAATTTCTAATAAGCAATGGAGATGATTTATTAATGCAAAAATATATTGCGCTATTACGAGGGATCAATGTAGGGGGTAAAAACAAAATCTCAATGCCAGAGCTAAAAAAGACTTTAGAAGACATTGGCTTTCAGGATGTAATTACCTATATTAATAGTGGAAATGTCATTTTTTCCAGCACCATTGATGATGGGGAAAAAATTAAAAAGTGCTGTGAATTGGCAATAAGTAATACGTTTCAATTAAATATTGCTGTTACAATCATATCTGCCCAAGAATTGACTGTTGCTCTGCAAAATGCTCCTTCTTGGTGGGATAATGATTCGCTCTCAAAACATAATGCAATTTTTGTGATACCTCCTGCCACTGCAATAGAAATTCTGGAGCAAATTGGCATTGAGAAACCGGAATATGAAAAAGTAAGCTTTTATGGACAAGTTATCTTTTGGTCTGCACCAATCAAAACTTTTTCCAGAACAAGATTGTCAAAAATTGTAGGAAAGTCTTCATATAATAGCATCACCGTAAGAAATGCAAATACAACAAAAAAACTACGACAGCTTTTGGAGTAATGCTTTAAAATATGCAAAGACAAGGCCATCCTGCTTTCGTAAAAATTGTGTTGAGGTAATGGCATGTCCCTACAAACTTTCCTATGGAAAAAGGAAATAAAATGAGATTCTGCATTCGTTATGAACCAGCTACTGTTTCAGCTGCCGCCACCATTGATTAACTTAAAAAAGGAGTGAAGGAAAATGATAACTGTGAGACCAATGAAAACAGCTGATTTAACTGTTTTTCAGCAGTGGCTATATACTCCCCATGTGGCAAAATGGTATCAAGACCCTCTTAGTTGGATTGCAGAGGTAGAACAGCAAGATGCTTTTTTCAACTGGATACATCATTATATTGCTGAGCAGGATGAAAGGCAAATCGGCTTTTGTCAGTATTACGCTTGTTTAGATAGTGAGGAGCCTTGGGGAGGCTATACAGAAATGGGTGGCTCATATAGTATAGATTATATGATTGGTGAAATCGATTATATTGGTAAAGGCATTGGTAAGGAAATAGTACTTCTTCTAATTGAAAAAATAAAACAGCACAATGATGCAAAGCGCATAGTTGTACAGCCTGAATCAGAAAATAAGGCATCTTGTGGCGTATTGCTATCTTGTGGCTTTCAATATGACAAAGAGAAAGATATTTATGTTCTTCCGCTAGAATTCTAAAGATTAACATTGGCTAAAATAGTCATCCTTGAAAACTTACTCTATTTCAAATCAAGCTGTTCTTATCTGACATGATGCAACGGCTACCGCTCCACTTATGAAATCATAGCCTTTGCTAAAAGTATTGGCCAGGTAGAAAAACTAGAGCCCATTGAGAGGCATGGAGATGTACCCATGATTGTTTCCTGTTTGAACAGAAATGAGGAACTTGAACAAATTAAAGCAAAATTGGATAGCTTTTTAAAGAGTGGGGCCGTTTCCCTTGGCATTATTCTAAAAACAAATAGTGCGGCAAAAGAAATATACGAACTTTTAAAACATGATTATGATATTCAGCATATTTCCATGGATAGCACTCATTTCGGAAATGGTATCTCAGTTGCTTCTGTTCAAATGTCAAAAGGGCTGGAATTTGATGAAGTAATTATTCCAAATGTGAATGAGGATGTCTACTGTAGCAATTATGACAGAGGTTTACTCTATGTCGCCTGTACGAGGGCTATGCATAAATTAACATTGCTTTATAGCAAAAAACCCTCCTATTTTCTTTTTTCACATTTGAAAGAGAGCTCTGATAGTAACTGAGATTTTAAATAATGAAGGAATGGAAAGAATATTGTTTTTTTAACCCTTATAATTAAAAATATCTGGAATGCTTTTCTTTTAATTCATTGTATTATTGAATCTTAAATGAAAGAATGCAGGTTTAACAAAAAAGGTTTTACGACTCTACGGAGCGTTTATTGAAAATTCGTCTTGCAATCTCTACAATGAAGCCAAGGTTGCAGAATACATGATTAAGACTAACAACCTGTATCCCCCACTTAAATTTAATTATTCCCCTGCAAATGTAGCGAGGTTTAAAAGGAGAACAAAATACAATGAAATTTATAATATTTAACGGTAGCCCTGCTGGGGCAAACAGCAACACAAACGTTATTTCAGAGGCTTTTTTGAATGGTGCGAAAAAAGCCGGTGCTGAAACAGAAAATATATTTTTAATAAACAAAAAGATTGGGCACTGCAAGGGATGTTTTGCCTGTTGGTTTCAGACACCAGGCAAATGTGTGATGCAAGATGATATGGCAGAGCTCTTAGACAAATATAATTCCGCTGATGTGGTTTGTTTTGCAACTCCTGTTTATACCTGGAACATGACAGCAGCCTTGAAAAATTTTGTTGACAGGCTTGCACCTTTGAAAAGCCCACTAATTGTAAATACCAACGATAGTTTTGACCTTGCTGATTCTAAAACAAAGACACAGCAATTTATGGTGATTTCAAACTGCGGTTTCCCGGGAAATAATAATTTCGAAACCATGAAAGCTGTGTTTGCAGCCTGTAATCCTGTACTCGAAATCTATCGAAATTGCGGTAAGCTTTTAATGAGTCAAAAGAAAGAAATCAAAAAAACGGTGAATGTGTATTTGCAAGCTGTGGAACAGGCAGGTTTTGAAATGGCAACACAAAATTATGTTTCTGATGAAACAAAGACAAAACTGGAAATGCAGCTCATGTCCATACCAGATTATGTGAAATATATCGGGATGTAATCAAGAAAAAGCAGACCTTTGGAATGCCAATCGTAAGAAACCGTACTACACCGTATTCTACGGTGTAGTATTTTCTTTGAACCATAAGAACATTTCAAAATTTGAATACAGATACAGGAAAGGATTAAAATAGAATAGAGTGGGATTATTTTAGGTAAATTATCCATGAATAATGCAATAAAAAATCGGTGAGTTTCCACTAAACAATTTAGAAAAAGTCCGTTTAATTTGACATACTGCTGTCATATTATATATGCTATATTATATTCAAATAAAATATGAAATGGAGAGATTATTACTTTGAAAAACTATGACAATTTTTTTCTTCCAGTAGATGATTTAGAAAGTGCGATAAAATATTACTCCGAAACCCTTGGTCTAAAGATAAAATTTAATTTTTCTGATAAAGGCATGGTAGCCTTTCATGTAGGAAACGAAGAGCCCGCTATTATCTTAAAAGACAAAAAAAAGTTCCCTGACGTGAAACCAACAATATGGTTTGTGGTGGACAATGTGCCATCTGAGTATGAAAAACTGAAATCCAAAGGAGTAACATTCTTAACAGAACCCTTTCCAATTGGTACTGGTACAGCTGTAGAATTTGATGATGCATTTGGAAATCGTTTAGGGATTACAGATTATACAAAATGAATATCCTATACAATTATTTCCCCATCAAGTTTGGGCATCTAACCATTTTTATGGCTAAATGCCCTCTTATTATCTAAAGAAGCGAGAAAAAGCTAATGTAAATCATACAACATCAGCGCACCCCTGCTTTGAATGTATTTCTAAGATAAAGCACTTAAAGAAACTGAGTGGGTATTTAAAAACAGGTCAAAATGAAATACACCTGTTTTATAGTACAATATACTCATGTGAATCCCCTCTTACCAGCATTCTTTACTTAGATATTTTATTTGGCCAGTAGCAAACACCTACATCCAGCGCCCGAGGTTTGTCCAGATGAAAGTCGGCATATCGGCAATACCAGCACTGCTTCAAGCCTTCAGGGGCACCAGTTCTTGCCTCAAAAGTCGGGCAAACCTGCTTTGGCCATACGTTGCCCTCAGCATTCGGGACTTCTAAGGCCATATCCTCACGCCTGCGTTTTTCCATTCCATCATGCTCCTTTGCACTCAAAATATGTGGATTTTCTTCAAGTATTGTGAAGATGATACGATGAAGAACAGAAAAAATGAGTCTTTACACTTAAAAGACTCATTTTTACACTTAGAAATTATATTACCTCGCAGTCTCAATTACTTAACAGTATGAAGTGAAATATTTGACACCACACTGTCAGATTCAAGCAATGATACAATTTCATCATAATCATATTTTTTGTTTTTTATGGCAGCTTTTATTTTATGAGGTAAAGCTATATCCAAAGCATCCGTAGTAATTTCGGCATCAACAATATAACCATCCTTCACTATGAGAAATAAATCAACCTCTCCCCAGGAAAACCGCTTCGAAACATGAAGATCAAATTCAGGTGAGGAACCAAAATTCCAATCCCAGCTTTCAAACCCCCTCATTCTCTCCTGTAAATCCTTGCTTTTTTCATGTTCCACGAAATCCTCATTGACCCACTCTATAACGGAATCCTCTCCCTCTGGCACAAATTTACCAGTTAAGGAATGTATAAGGTTTTCAACTTTAATTTCTGGGTTTAGTTCCTTAAGATTTTTCACTCTGGCTTTCACAGAATCTATCCCTTTGGATCGTAACTTTTGCTCAGAAACAGTTAGAAAGCTGTTTAGCTTTTCTAAATTAGAATCAATCAGCAAAGTCCCGTGGTGACAAAGTATATTGCCTTCTACAAAAAATGCATTACCTGATACCTTGTTTCCCTGCACCAGAATGTCATTTTTTCCGCTGAAAACAGCATCAATTCCAGTTGAGGCCAAAGCATTTATTATAACACTGATATTTTGTTCAACTTTTTTTTCAGAAAAAGGGGATATAAAAGTGAAATTTAAATTACCCAAATCATGATAGACAGCTCCACCGCCTGACAATCGTCTGACTAGTTTTCCCTGTTGAAAACTTAATTCCTGTAAATTACATTCTTTCCAAGGATTCTGGTTTCTTCCTATCACAACTGTATTCTGATTTTGCCACAAGTAGAGAATCTGTTCATTTTTTTCAGCATTACGAACAAGATATTCCTCAAAAGCAAGATTGAAATATGGATTATGGCTTTGTGAAAGAAAAACCTTATACAAAATGGATAGCCTCCCCGGTGATTCCTAATATGGCCTCATGCACAGATTCTGCCGTAGTTGGATGAGCAAAAACAAGATGACTGAGGGTTCTATAATCCGTCTTATTCTGAATATAGTAGGTAAAATTCGAAACCAAGTCCGTTGCTCCAGGCCCAATTATGGCTGCACCTAAAATCCGGTGGTCTTCCTCATGAGAAAGAACTTTTACAAATCCATTCTGTTCTCCTTGGCTTAATGCCTTTCCGTTTGCGGCAAAAGGAAACTTACTTATTTTATAGGGTATTCCCAGACGGTTCGCATCCTTTTCAGAAAGACCAACCATACCAATCTCCGGAGATAAAAAGACAGCACTTGGAATAGCAGAATAATCCATAACACTCGTTTTTCCCATGCAATTTTCAGCAGCAATAATGCCTTGATGGCTGGCAACGTGAGCAAGTTGTATTTTATTGGTAATATCTCCAATTGCATAGATTCCATCCTTAGATGTAAGCATATGCTCATTCACTTCTATACCATTCTGCTTTGCGTTTAATGCAACCCCAAGCTCTGCAAGATTAATGGAGGATAAATTCGCTCTTCTGCCAACCGACATTAGAACGGTTTCCCCAACAACAAAATGTTTTTCTCCTTGTGAGAACATAGTGATTGCTTGTCCGTCTTCTGCCACAGAAATTTCCTCAACTTTAGCTTTTGTGTATATCTTTATTCCTCTTTGCCTGCATTCTTCTGTAATCACTTCAATGATATCTGCATCAAAATTTGCTAGAATATCATCAAGAAACTCTATAACTGTCACCTTACTGCCAAAGGAATTAAATATAAACGCAAACTCCATTCCAATGACTCCGCCACCAACAATGGTGAGTGACGTAGGAATCTTATTAATATTTAGAATTTCTTCATTTGTAAAAACCATTGGCAAATCTGCTCCGGGAATATTCAATTTTGAAGGAGATGAGCCTGTTGCAATAATCGTGTTCTTTGCTTGGATGGAGGCTTCAATCTTATGGTTTTTCACGGAAATCATATCTTTTGTAACCGTAGCCTCTCCTTCAATGAAACGTATTTTCCAGTAGTCCAAAAGAGAATGAATCCCGGTGGATAAGGTTGATACCACAGCATTCTTTCTGCTGACAATCCTCTGAATATCAATGGTCATCTCTCCAGCTTTTATTCCAAATTCATTACTTCTATGCATTTCATCATAAAGATGTGCTGATTTTACAAAGCTTTTTGTGGGAATACAACCGGAGTTCAAGCAAGTGCCACCGATTTTATTTTTTTCTATCACTACAACACTTGCCCCTAATTGTGCTGCCCTGATGGCCGCAACATAACCACCAGGACCACCGCCAATCACGGCAACATCGCAAGTGATTTCTTCTTTTCTAGGTTTTGCAAGACCGAAACTATAGCCTTTCTTTGTCGCATCAGGTGCTATATTGGCTTTTTCTCCATCAATTTCTGCAACGGCTTCGCCAATTTTAACCTGCTGACCTTCTTCAATCAATATGTTTTGTATTGTTCCTTCATATTCAGACTTTACCAAAAAATTACCTTTCTTGGATTCTGTATTGAATAAACCATCACCTACTTGTATTTTTTGACCAGCTTTCATTAAAATTTTACCCACTTTTGCACTTTTATCTTCACCTGATAATTTATTCAGTATGATTTTCATCATCTTACCCTCCTTGAAAAAAAAGGAGCGATTTATTTAAAAACGCTCCCTGTTTATGTTTATTTAAATTCGTTTTCAAATTCTGCAATGCTCTCTTTTAACAAAGTAACGGAGTATGCCATGGATGGACCACCGCCAAAAGCAACAGCAACCATAGCAGATTCTAAGATTTCTTCCTTTGTTGCACCGGCTTCAAAAGCTTTATAGGTATGGTATACAATACAATATTCACATCTGGTATAGCATGCAATTCCTACACTCATCAATTCTTTTGTTTTCACATCCAACGCCTTTGGTTCATAAGCAGCGCCAAGCAACCCCATAAAAGCATTCACCATTTCGCCGTTTGTTTCTCCAAGGCTTCCAAGACCGCCAACAAAATTATTTAATGTTTCTCTCACATTACTTGCCATTTCAATTCCTCCTTTAATTTGTTTTAACTAATTAGTATACTTATTATTAGTATATTTATCGTTAGTATAGCAACTTATTATTTGCTTGTCAATCTTAAAGTAAAAAGATTTTTCTTCCAACAAACTTCCCTTATCGTATGTTTACAATGGTGATTACTTCATCTTTAGAAATAAAAAATGACCTTTTTCAAGGTCATCGTTTATATATATTATTTTATTGTTTTTTCTCTATATTATTAAGCATTTTATCTAAAACTTTATGGAAAATTTCTACGTCCTCATCGGAGATATCTTCTAGCAAAAGATCACTAAATTCCTGTCCGCAGTGCATTAGCGACTCTGCCTTCAGCCGTCCAGCTTCCGTAAGCTCCAGAATCTTCATTCGTTTGTCTTTTTGGTTTTCAATCCTTCGAATCAAACCATCTCTTTCCATTCTATCTATCAGTCTTGCCAGAGAAGGATCCTGTATATTCATCAGTGAAGCCAATTCCTTCTGGCTCATTTCTTTATCTGTATTTAGCAAAAAATACAGAGCAATCCATTGTATTCTGGTTGATCCGTATTTTATCATGCGTCTGTTGAAATCCTCGGTGACAATTTTAATTGCTGATGTAGTTACAAAGCCAATACATTTTGATAAATCAAAGTCCACTTGTTTGATTACCTCCTTTGATGATAGAAGAAGTTCTAATTAAGACATTCTATCAAAAGAACGAAAAAGGTGCAAGTTTAAAATCAGTATTTCTTAGAACACCAAAAGAATACGGTTAGATTATCCAATAAAAAAAGGCATTTCCTTATTAATAAAGAAATGCCTTTCTTTCATCTTTATCCGTACAAGAGGTTAAAGAGTATTTCATTCATTCAGACATTACTAACCATACAACACCATTACCACCACAGAAAAAATGATTCCGTAACTTGCTAAAATTGCTCAAAATAGCTATTCCATTGATAATGAAGAATTTTATATTGGTTTAATTTGCGTTGCTGTTCCTGTTGTATGATTATAGCGGTAAAATCGTGCGGGCATAAGTATCAGCGGGCCATCGGAACGAATGGTTCAAAAAAAGATCGATGATGTTTTACCCAAGTTAAAAAATCATGCGAAAAGCTATCTCTTCATTTTGGGTTCAGATAAAAAACTAATTGTATGTCACAGGATATCCCTTTAATAAGCCGTAAATTAACTGCAAAAATAAAATAACGAAGGGAGCCTTTTTTTGCCTCATACCATGGCTTTTTAGAACTACTTATCTAACATACTTTCTAAAAAAAAAAGCCTGCTTACATATGAAACGTAAGCAGACTTCTTTTATTTTCCATGCACAAGAGCCTCTACATAGGCTAACATTTGTTTTTTAGATTGTATCATATGGGTATGATTTATTATTTGCTGTTGCGCCTGTGTTGATAAGGAAAAAAAATAATCCATTGCATTATATTCTTCAAGAGCCAAACTGAGACCTACCGGTATTTCCGTACCACTCGTAAATTTGCCCATCATCTCTCCTTTTCTCCATATGGAATTCTAAAACCCATTGGTGAAACCTAAATTGTTGTTTTTAAGACTGTTTATGGCAATATTAATCTTTTCTTTTGCCTCATAACCTGACTCATTGTTGCTTTGGATGTAGCAAATCACCTTTGCCTTTTGCATATCATTTAATGTTTCATAACGGTCTCTGGCATCTGGTTCTTGTAAAAGAGCCATAGCAAAACCCTCGGGTAAATCAGGAACGTTTGGATTGGGATTATGACCCATTCCAACAAAATTTTTATCATTCATCGTTATTCTCCTTTCGCCTAATGTCTATTTTTTTCCTGTTGCATGATTAATTTTTAGAATTGATAAATTTGCTGTTCTTACCCACACAAGACCCTTCCCTATATGGAGAACATTAAATTGTGATTATATCATGTTAATACATCAGCGATAGATTTTAATAGCAGTAATGCATTCTGCTTTCAGCCTTAAAGTTTCTCCAATATCATATTAACCTTCTTATTTTTAAGCAAAGGGCCTTAAAATATACCCATCTTTCTGTCATTATGAACAAACTCTTTTATATTTGGACTGTATACTAAAAAAGTCATTAATTTAAAAACTTGCTAATTAAAAAACTTATCCTTTTAGTATCCCACCATGATAACAAATATACTTTTTACAGTTATAGCTCAAAATCTTTACAAGGGATTTTTTCGCATCTTCAAGGTTAAGACTGTATTCAGGATTTGCAATAACTAACTCATTTCCCTCTAATACAGCAGCATCTCCTGTAATTAAAAAATCATTATGCAATGACCGAATTGAAATATGCCCAGGCGTATGTCCCGGTGTTTCAATAATTTCACAACCCCCACCCCAATCAAACACTTCCCCAGAATAAAGCTTTCTACTAATGCTTAAAGGTTGAAGATTTCTAAACCTTTCACAAAACTGTTCTCCCCACGCCTTCTGTTCTTCTGGCAGAAGTTTTTGCATTTCTTCTGCCTGTTGAAGTCGAAGATTTTTTGCTTTCCCTGAAAGATAAGGTTCCTCAATATGGGAGGCAAGAATTTGTGTTGCGGGATACTTTGCTTTCCATTCAGCAGCAGCACCAATATGATCATCATCCTGATGGGTTAATACGATTTTGGTGAGGGTACTGGGTTCAACATCATGATAACGCAGCTGATCTTCTAACTGTTTTAACGAGCCCGCATATCCACAATCAACTAAAACAATATCCTCTATTCCAAAAAGAACAACCGGAAAGACAAGTTGCTCTATTTCATTAAAAGTGTAGCTTAATTTTAATACGATATATTTTTCATTCATAACGTTCCCTCATTGTAATTTATTTTATTGGTTTATATTTAACAGCCTTAACAATTCGGGCATAATTCTGTAAAGGTTGTTTTTATTTTTTCTATCTAAAATAGTATTTTGTTTAGAAATAGATTGACAATATGATACGATTAACGTACTATATTAATACGATAATCGTATCATATGGAGGTATTCATGTCAAGCTTAGATAAAGTAAAAGAATTAAACTATTTATGGCATATCGTTGGTAATCAGCTAAGAGAAGAAATGTATAAACCTGATTATAATAATATAAATGGCCTAACAATGGTGGATTTAAGTATTCTACAAACCATTGAGGAGCATTCAGATATTATTTTCAAAGATATTTGCAAAATACTTAAAATACCCAAAAGCACCTTGACTAGTGCCGTGAATCGTCTGGAAAAAAAGAACTTGGTGAAACGAAAAGTCTCACAAAAAGATAAACGGGAATACTATTTGGAGCTTACTGAACTGGGAAGCCAAGCCCAGCGTGAACATATTATGACTGAATATACAGTCTTTAATCAGCTTTTAAGCGGACTAAGTGAGACTGAGTCAAAAAGGTTTATATCGTTATTCTCAAAAGCATTAAAGAACAATTTATAATAAGATCAATAAACCAACTAACCAGAATTGAAATCTTAAGATCACTGAGGTCTAACTTTGTGTCTTTCAAATATATCAATAATGCTCTCACAATAGTAATGTAGATGATAATCATTTAAAACTCTGAATGAAAGTATATCTGTTGTAGTGCATATAAAAAAATGCTAAGTTGCGGTGATAATAAACCTGCGACCTAGCATTCTCTCGATTTTCTATCAGATATATTTAAAAACTTATGAATCAACGTCAACTCCAAATAGCTTGAAGAATTAATTAAGAATTATAAATACCCATGAAAATTACTGTGTGTTAATCTTCACGGGTATGATTAAATTTAGCAAATACGGATATTTGTTGAAATTGTTATTGTATGGCATAGCCGCTAATTAAAGAATAAAAAATGAGCCTTTACACTTAAAAAGCTTATTTTTACACTTAATTAGCTTTTAAAAACTTAAAAGATCAGTTTTATAATAGAAGTCGTACCCGAAAAATCTCATTTTCAATTTGATACATCAGCTCTCCATCATATTTTTTTGCAAAAGCAATTACACTTTTACTTCCTATGCCATGACCATCTTCCCATGTGACAGGGTGACCTTGGTCATCCAGAACAGAGTCGGAAGTACAAGGATTCTCCATTTCCAACAGCAACCGTCCAACACTACGACAGACAAACCGTAGATATGAAGGATGATTTTTTGGTAATGTAACACAGGCTTGAATCGCATTTTCCATCAAATTTGAAACCACCATAGAAAGCTCTAAAGAATCCACGGTCAAATTCCTGGGTATATCAAGCTCAAGCTCTGTTATAATGCCAGACTGTTTGGCTAGCGCAACATAGTGGCAAATAGCGGCATTGACAGCAGGATTATCACAGTATACCTTACTAATTGTATATGTGGTTTGATTTTGCTTTTTTAATAAAGCAGTGGCCTCATCGACTTTTTCTTGCTCCAAAAGCTCCAAAAGTACATTATTAAAATGACGACGGTCATGGGCGGCACGAGTGTTTTGTGCGGTCACTTCCTCCATTAGCATAAGACGCTGTGTCATATTTCCTGCAGCTAATTGTAGATATTCCTGCTCTGCCTGCAATTTTTGGTTTTCTTCTTTCACTCGAAACTCCCGTTGCAGATTTTTGAGGGAGAGAAAAATGGAGGTGTAAGACGCAAGTCCAATAAAAATCACCAACATCAATGGTACCGCCTGCTGCGTCAGCATCTCAACAACGTCATCGGCAGTCATCACATAGTAATTGAATGTGATGTAAAGCCCCAGTGCCACAGCGAAATAGGCTGTCCAACGCTCCACTGCCTGCCGATACAGTGGACGCACATAGCGCCATAAAATCACCAGAAAGGCGCAAAACAGGAAAAGACGCAAAAAAGAATTTGTATATTGAGGATAAGGTAAATGCCTTGAGCCAATAAAGCTTAAAATAATCACAGTGTCACTTATATTTTGAACGGTGATATAAGAAAATAACCACTGCATAAAGTTATCCTTAAACATAGGTCGAACAGCAAAACATAACACCGCAAATAAGATAATGTCCAGCTTTGAGAGTAATGTTAAGTTTCCGCTGAGATAGCAGTAAATAGCAGTGCCTAAATCTGCAGCAAGAACGACAAACATGGTCAATAGTGTGACTTTTTTTGAATACTTAGGCTGCAAAAGGGAGATCATCAACAAAACATTAGCAGTGGTGGAAATCACCGCCCGCAATAAATCAGGGAAAAGAGCGCTCATCGCTGTACCCCCTTTGCCATTAAGTAATCCATAAAGGTATCTCGTACCAAAGCGTATTGTTTTGCCGCGATGGGAACAGTTCTACCACCGCAAAGGGTAAAACTATCTTTGGTAAAGCGCTCCACCCAACGCAGATTAACCACAAAGGATGTATGGCATTGCAAAAAATGTCTATCCTTCAAAATGCGTGCAGTATATTCCGAAAAATTCTCTCGAATCGTGCGGCTCAATACATTCTCTCCGTTCTTTAATCTGAACATAACGGCATGATTGCAGTATTCACAGCAGGCAATATCCGAGAGTTTTATTACCCTCAAACTATCCGCAGTTTTAACAGCAAAAGTTTGTTCCTGCCCAAGGTCTATTTTGGAAATTGCAAGGCTCAAGGTATCAAACAGTTGTGCCTTTTTGATTGGCTTCACAAGGTAATTGATAGGGCTTACAGCATAAGCCTGCAACGCAAACTGAGGCTCAGTAGTGGCATAAATTATTTGCGCCTCACGATCAAGACGGCGAATTTCTTTTCCAAGCTCAATTCCG
Source organism: Anaerotignum propionicum (assembly GCF_024461735.1). Classification (GTDB taxonomy): domain Bacteria; phylum Bacillota; class Clostridia; order Lachnospirales; family Anaerotignaceae; genus Chakrabartyella. The sequence goes on along the minus strand of NZ_JANGAD010000001.1, from coordinate 439,661 downwards.
CTGACCATAGGCATGACAATATCCAAGAGATAAAGATGAAAGCATTCGGATTCAATGGAATTCAACAGCCTATCCGGATGGGTGAATTCCTTAACATCTGCATCAATTCTATTGGTTTCAAGGTATTCTTTTATGTAGTTATTTATGATGACAAGCTCTGCTGGCTGGTCATCACATAATGCAATATTCAACATGGCGGTCACTTCCTCATGTTATGTTATTTCTTTTCATGTATAGCGTAAGGGTGCTCCCCATGCTAAGATATATGTAGATATAAAAAGATACAATAATTATATAAGAACATTGTAAGAGTTTCAACGGCTTATACAAAAGTTCTTATCTAAAGATGGATTAAGGACATTTCTCAAAGCAAACCGACTACAGCGTCGCTGCAAACAGGCTCACTCCAGCCCGCTGTATGTACTAAGATGTCTACCCCACTATTTAGTAGTGAAATTGAACTGTCCACCTGCCACGGTTTCTGGTTGTTTTCTACGGCTTTGAAACTTCCCTGTATAAGCTGCTCTTTGCAAAATGTGCCCCTCCCCTGCTCGGAAGAAGTCTTCACGTGTGGATTTTGTAGGTAACACTAATTTGGTATCTAATATAAAAACTGTAAAAGTATAGTAGTGTATCATTTTAAATGGTGGTTTAGGTCCTTTGTAGCAATGCCTTCCATACCCTAAGCCTTGCTTTGCACCAAAAAGGCTTCCAGTTGGTTCACCCTTTGGTATAGCTTTGGGAATAATCGCTAGGATTGGTAAGTTCCAAATAAGCCAATGATTATAGTTTTTGAAGAAAGGATGTGACACATCATCTAGCGTAATTGCTATAGAAATAGCACGTTCATTCACTTCTGCCAAATGAATCTCAGGGGAAATGTCCATTCCTCTTGCGGTATATTCCACTGGAATCCAATCTCCCTCTTTGAAAGCTGGAAAAACAATTTCTAATTGTTTCATACTTCTTCACCTCACATTGTTCTCATTTTCCTTGTGTCAAAAATCACATAATAGGCGCAGTGGGTTCAAACCCTCATACATGACTTTAATTTGCAAGCAACGTCAAATCTGGATATCCTCTTATTTTCGGATATGGATTTGAACTATCACTTCGTAAACAATATACTCAAGAATTCAAAATTATAGTGCTTTGGGTTATGCTCAAACTCTTCTGTTACTTGGAAAGGGTTATTTGCCCGTTTTATCAATGTAATATTTAAAAGAATTACAGTAAATATACAAACCGAAAGTTATCAACAATATAAAGACATCAAAGTATGCCACTTTTGCTCCCAGCACTTGTAATCGGTTTCTGAATATAGAAGTAAGGATGATTAACAACAGATCGGAGACAGCAGAAATAAATGCAAAAATTGTTGCAGTTTTCACACGGATCAACAGCAGTATGGGTGCAATAAACCCACAGATTAAGTTCGTTACCCATAAGCCCCCAAAAAATAAGGGATAGTTTGTAAAATACTTTATAACCTGACTGCCGTATCCATGGGATAAGTAGTAGCCTTCATTATGGCTGAGCATCATAAACAAATCATATATTCCCATAAGATACATAAAAAGAAAAAATATTGCAATAAGCCATAAATGCCAAGGATTTTGTTTAATCATTTTATTATTCATAGTCAACCTTCCTCTTTCCTGAAATATAAATAATGTGTATTACCCCTGATTTTAGCATAGAGAAAGCAAAAAGTCATATATGCGCTCATATCCTCATACATGACTTTAATTTGCGAGCCACGTTAATTCTGGATATCCTCTTATTTTCGAACTATCACTCCTTCAAACAATCTACCAGCAAAATAACTATGGTTCTTCAGGAGATGCTTATTCGTTTGTAGGACTATACATGAGAATCTTCCTTCACACCATTACAGTTTCTCTGGATTAGTTGGCATTAACCCGTATTTTTTTGTAATAGCCAAGAATAAAAATGCTACTACTATACCCATTGTACCGTAGATGGCATCTATAATGTCGGGCGTATTCATAAACCCCATTAACGTTTCGCAAATAAAGTTTCCCGCAATCATAGCCATTCCCAAAATTTCAATGAAACGAAATTTCACGTCCAATAAAAGCCAGGAGTAACCTATGCCCAAATAAGCAATCAAGCTTAAAGATAAATTTGATATGTGTGAATGAATTTCAGAGTTTATTATTACAAAATCATTATTAAAAACACTGTACCATCTTGCAAGAGTCAACAGAAAACCTATACAAATTAAAACTGCAAATCCTATGGAAAATGATTTTGTTGAACTATATTTATACGTAATTTTCACACTTTTCTCCTTTCGCATATTTATATTAATAATGTGTATTTCCTTTGATTTTAGCATAGAGAAAGAAAAAAGTCATATATGAGCAAATTCTCATACATGACTTTAATTTGGCGGAAGCGGTGGGATTCGAACCCACGAGCCCATTGCTGGACTACCTGATTTCGAGTCAGGGCCGTTATGACCACTTCGATACGCTTCCATAATAAAAAAGGATATACAGTTTTTTTAATAACGATTTTGATTCCAAGCTTTTAATATCAGCTTATATACTGTTTCAAAATCATTGTAAATTTATAACAAATTTCAGTGGAAAGCTTACTTATTATAACAACCCCAGCATAAAAAATCAAGTTTTTTGTCAACAATAAAGCGATATCCTTTTTCCACCGCCTTGACACTATAGGCAAACTAATGTTACCCTATATACATTGGGATAATTTTACTTCCTAACTATATATAGAGTCAGATAACAAAAGAAGCAGGTGTTTTCATGAAATCACAACAAAAATCAAATTATACCAACGAAAGTATCACCTCATTAAAGGGTGCGGATCGTGTTCGCCTTCGCCCTGGTGTTATTTTTGGTTCCGATGGCTTAGATGGCTGCGAACACGCAGTTTTTGAAATCCTATCTAACTCTATCGATGAGGCAAGAGAAGGCTTCGGAAATAAAATTGAAGTCGTTCGATATAAAGACCATTCCATTATGGTTAAAGATTATGGCCGAGGGATTCCCGTTGATTATAACTCCAAAGAAGATCGCTTCAACTGGGAATTGGTGTTCTGTGAGCTTTACGCAGGTGGTAAATATCAAAATAACACCGGTGAGAACTACGAATTCAGCTTGGGCCTTAACGGTCTTGGTACCTGTGCAACCCAGTATGCTTCGGAATATATGGATGCAGTGATTTATCGAGATGGAATCTGCCATAGCCTTCACTTTGAAAAAGGCGAAAATGTAGGCGGTCTCATAAAAGAAGGGGCTGAAAAACATCCCTCTGGTACACAAATAAAATGGCGTCCCGATCGGGATGTATTTACAGATATTAATATCCCCCTTACCTACTTTCAGGATATTTTAAAAAAACAGGCTGTGGTTAACGCAGGCTTGACCTTTGAATTGTTTGATGAGGAAAGTGGAGAAAAATATATTTATTGTTATAAAAACGGCATTAAGGACTATCTGCTGGAACTTTCCGGAGCAGACAACCTTACGGATGTTCATTATTTGCAAACAGAAACAAAGGGTCGTGACCGAGAGGATAAGCCAGAATATAAATTGAAATTTGAGGCGGCTTTTTGCTTTAATAATCAAGTGAATATTCTTGAATACTACCATAATTCCAGCTTTTTGGAGTACGGTGGATCCCCTGATAAAGCGGTTAAAAACGCTTTTGTTTTCGCCATAGATAAATACCTAAAAAGCAATAATTTATACAAAAAGGATGAGAAAAAAATTACCTTTACTGATATTGAGGACAGCTTAATTCTAGTCATCAACTCCTTTTCAACTGTAACCAGCTACGAGAACCAAACGAAAAAATCCATCACAAATAAATTTATACAAGATGCCATGACGGATTACTTTAGAGAGCAGCTGGAAATCTATTTTATCGAAAATAAAATGGAAGCAGAAAAAATTGCGGCGCAAGTTTTGGCAAACAAACGTAGTCGGGAAACAGCGGAGAAAACCAGAATTTCTATCAGAAAAAAACTGACAGGCTCCTTAGATATGAATAATCGTGTGGAAAAATTCGTAAACTGCCGCACAAAAGACATCAATCGTCGGGAAATATATATCGTAGAGGGTGATTCCGCCTTAGGTGCCTGTAAATTGGGCAGAGATGCCGAATTCCAGGCAATCATTCCTATCCGTGGAAAAATCTTAAACTGTCTAAAAGCAGATTACAACAAAATTTTTGCCAACGATATTATAACGGATTTATTAAAGGTTTTAGGCTGTGGTGTTGAAATCAAAACCAAGCATACTTCTGACTTAAATTCCTTTGATTTAAGCCAACTGCGTTGGAACAAAATCATTCTTTGCACCGATGCGGATGTGGATGGTTTTCAGATTCGTACTTTGCTTTTGACCATGCTTTACCGTTTGGTGCCAACTTTAATACATGAAAAAAAGGTTTACATTGCAGAATCTCCCCTTTATGAGATTACAAATGGGAAACAAACTTATTTTGCCTATTCTGATAATGAAAAATCAGAAATTCTTGGCAAGTTAAAAGGTAAAACAAAAATCAGTCGTTCTAAGGGGCTTGGTGAAAATCAGCCTGAGATGATGTGGGAAACTACTATGAACCCTGAAACTAGGCGATTGGTATTGGTTACTCCTGATGATGCAAAACGTACCCAAGAAATGTTCGAGCTTTTATTGGGGGAAAATTTAAGTGGCAGAAAAGAATTTATTGCCGAAGAAGGCTACAAATATCTGGAATTGACAGACATTAGTTAAGAAAGCGGTGTACCAAAATGGCAAAAAAGAAAACAACAAACACTGAAGTGAGTGAAATCTTTATACAAGAACAACCCATTACCCAAACTTTGGAATTAAACTATATGCCCTATGCCATGAGTGTCATTGTTTCCCGTGCAATTCCCGAAATTGATGGATTTAAGCCCTCACACCGGAAGCTTTTATATACCATGTATCTCATGAATTTATTGAAGGGGGATAGAACCAAATCCTCCAATGTAGTGGGTCAGACCATGAAATTAAACCCCCACGGGGATGGAGCAATATACGAAACACTAGTACGTTTAACAGAAGGAAACGGTGCCCTTTTGGTGCCTTTTGTGGATTCCAAAGGGAACTTTGGTAAACAATATTCCAAAGATATGGCATACGCTGCCCCCCGTTATACCGAGGTGAAGCTCGGTACAATTTGTGCCGAGGTTTTTGGAGATATCGAAAAAAATACCGTAGACTTTGTGGATAATTACGATGGTACCATTAAGGAGCCAACACTTTTGCCCACAACCTTTCCTAATATTTTGGCTAACCCAAACCTAGGAATTGCCGTGGGTATGGCTAGCTCCATCTGCAGCTTTAATCTATCTGAGCTATGCGAAGCGACCATACAATATATCAAGGATAATACCATTAACCTTTGCGACCATCTTCCTGCTCCAGATTTCTCAACAGGGGGAGAACTGATTTATAACCGCAAAGATTTGGAACAAATTTATCAAACGGGTCGTGGCAGCTTTAAGCTTCGGGCAAAATACCGTTTTGACAAGAATAACAGCTGTATTGAAGTTTATGAAATACCCTATACCACTAACATTGAAAGCATTATTGATAAAATCCTTTCGTTAGTGAAAAGCGGAAAAATCAGAGATATAACTGACATTCGGGATGAAACGGACTTGAGTGGTCTAAAAATCACTTTAGACATCAAAAGAAACACCAATCCAGAGCTTTTGATGCATAAACTTTTTACGTTGACCCCCCTTTCGGACAGCTTTAGCTGCAATTTCAATATTCTCATTCAAGGCAGACCAATGACCTTAGGTGTGGGAGATATTTTGAAATATTGGGTGGACTTTCGTGTAGAGTCTATTCGACGTCAACTAGCCTTTGATATTAATAAAAAAGAGGAAAAATATCATTTATTAATGGGTCTTTCTAAAATTCTCATGGATATTGACAAAGCAATTGCCATTATCCGTAATACAGAGCAAGAAAGCATGGTTGTTCCAAATTTAATGAGTGGGTTTGAAATTGACCAGATCCAAGGGGAATATATAGCAGAAATCAAATTGAGAAATATCAATAAAGAATATATATTAAAGCGTATTGAAGAATTGAAAACCTTAGCAGAGGAAATTCAAGATCTAAAAGATACCTTAAAAAGCGATGGAAAAATCAAAGCTATCATTTGCAAACAGCTGAAAAATGTCCAAAAGAAATTCGGAAAACCCAGAAAAACAGAAATCGTCCAGGAAGACGCAGTTGTAACCATTACGAAGGACGACTTAATCGAAGATTATGGCATCCGTTTGTTCCTTACCGAAGAGAACTATTTCAAAAAGATCCCTCTTGCTTCTTTACGTTCTGCGGGAGAACAAAAGCTAAAAGATGAGGATAAAATTCTTTATGAATTGGAAACTACCAACCGTAGCGAAATTTTATTTTTCTCTGACCGAAATAATGTTTATAAAATGAAAGCCAGTGATATTTCTGACACAAAAGCTAGTGTTTTGGGAGATTATTTGCCAAATCTTTTGGGTATGGAGTCAGAGGAACGTATTATTTTTATGACTGCAACTGGGGATTATTCGGGCTTTGTGGTATTCTTCTTTGAAAACGGAAAAGCTGCGAAAGTTCAGCTATCCGCATATGCTACAAAAATGAACCGTCGCAAGCTGGTCAATGCCTATTCATCCCGTGCGAAACTGGTTTATATGGAGAAGCTGGAGGAAGATACAGATTTTGTTTTAATGCGTAATCGTGACAAGGCTACCTTATTAAACACAGATATGATTCCCATCAATGCCTCAAAAAGTGCCTCTGGGATTCAGGTTTATACCTTAAAGAAAAACAGCGTGATTACTGCTGTAATCAAACCGGAAGCCTTTCTTTCCGAAGATATTGAATATTACCGCACAAAAAAAGTACCCTCCACAGGGCATTTCATTCAAGAAAAAGATAAGGCTGCCAACGGATTGCAAGAGCAGCTGCGCTTAGATGAAGAAAAGTAATCATCAGCATAAAAATCTTAATTCGCCCTTTTTTGTCGATGGGCAAAGCTCATTGTAGATTTTATTCAATGCGTTGCTAGACAAACTAAAGCGGTAATTTCCATATCCGGAAACTACCGCTTTTTTTATTGCTTCCATTTCTTTATAACTTCAATATTTTTGTTTAATTAATCTCCTCTTTTTCCTTCGTAACAGAAAAATTCATTTTGTAATAAGATCTTTGGCCATTCTCCAAGGGGGTAATAAAATCATTACCTTCGTAACCCATCTTTTCCACATTGCAGAAGTATCTGGTGTTTCCACTGGTGAAATTAAAATTATCTACGTATCTCATTTTTGATAAAATAACTTCCGAGGTATTAGGAAATAATATTTTAACTTCTTTATCAGTACCACCAAAAGCCATGCCAATCAAATATTGCTGTATTTTTTCCTTATCTGTCCAATGCTCTTTATTTTCCACACCATAAACAAAGGATACTTCTTTTAAATATGCATTTTCAATTCTATAGTTATAATTTGGCAGTTCCTCAGTTGGATCATATGCAAAAACTGTTCTAAGCGTGCTAATATGTATCATATTATCTCTGTCCACTACTCCATCAGTATATTTGTCTACCAACTGACCATTCTGATCCATGTATAACCAATCATTCACATCATAATATTTGCAGAAGTAATTATAGTTTTCAGCAAACTGTTCAAGGGTAATATCCCCACGGTTAGGAGGTAATTGCTGTACCTGCAACATTACAGATGAGATAAATACTATAACAACATTTAAAAGGATACAAGCAACCACTCGGAACCCTTTCGTGTCCTTTATGGTATAGGAAACGCCTTCATCCCAAGGCTGAACCTCTTTTTGTTTACATAATTTATAGCTCTTGTATAAGCGCACTAAGTTATAAATTGGAACCTCATAACCTTGACCCTTGCCAATCATCCCCCATGTACGGCGCAAACCGTCTTTATAAGAGAGTGGATTACCATCAGTCTTCTCCACCCTTAAACCAAATACCCATTTACCAAAGGTGGTACCAAAACGATTTAATAACAAAGGCTCAATCAAAAGCATTATAATCACTGCAACTATGGCTTCTACGATTCGCACCAACCATCCTTCATTCATTAAATTCACATGTAAAATAAAACCAAGGATAGCATTGAAAATTAATGCATAGATGGATGCATCCAACCCCCTGGCAAAATACCTACGCCATGGCCGAAAAACCTGATTTCGATAATTTGGGCCATATATGAGGATTTTCTCAGGTTCATGCTCGTAGGCTTTTAATCGTTCCAGATATTTTAGGGCATCAAAACTTTTTAAATCCCCCTCTTCCTCCAGAATATCTTTGCAAATCGCCTTAGCCAAGCAGCCATCCTCCAGCCGCCACATTTGTCTTTGTAATAACAACTTTAGTGTTGTTTCCTTACTCCGCAATTCTACAAAATCATTTTCCGAAACTCCCACAATATCTAACAATACCAACCTTTGAAACATTTCTCCGTCTGCCTCACTATATACCAGAGACCCATCTTCCAGCCTTCTTGGCGTAACTAAGCCGTTGCTACGAAAACGCTCTATGGAGCTTATTTCCACACCATAAACAGCACGAATTTCTTCCTTCGTCATACATTTCCCCCTTTTATCACTTTCTTACCCCTAATTGCACTCTCATGACGCACGCCCCCCAAAAGCACCCGCCCCTTGCAAGAAACATTAATTGTATTATTTTACCTGTAATAGTCTACCAATCATTAAGAAAGACCGCAATGCTTTCATAGAAACTTAAGACTATTGTAAGATATGTTTTAAAAACCTGATAAATCAAGCTTTTAAGGCACGTTGTTACTAGTGCATTACTTATACATAAATGTTCACAAGCTTATGCAAGTCGTTAAATTATTGTAAAACCACTGTTTGTGGCATTTTATATGCTTAAAGTCTAAGAATATTGAAGATATGAAAAAACTCCTTAAAAATAAGGAGTCTTTTCGGGGGAATTTATATTGAAATAATTGATTTCCTTATTTCCCCCTTTTGGCACGCCATTGTGCAAAACGGGGGGTGTGAAGAAACAAAAAATTCTGAATTAGCATTTCATAAAAAAGATTTACGTTTAAAATATAGAGGTGTCCTAAGAAGTATTATCTCCCATTTATAAAATTTTAAACGCACTTATTCTTTATCAATGATTTCCTAAATACTTTTAATGGTCTCTTAAAAAAGCTAAATCAGAAATGGCAATTACTCTTTATTTTGCCATCATAATTTCAATTACCTTCATATCAACATCTGCCAAGCCTTCATGGGAAAGTCTAGCCAAATTTTTTGCTGTATCTTCCACTTTTTCACTGATAAACCCATCAGTTGCCTGAATAATGCTGTCATCCATAGCTAGCATTGCTGAGTAAACCGCCTCACCTGCACAAACAGATAGCTTTAAGGAGCAACCGCCCTTTGCGCCATCACAGAACATACCGGCAACACCACCCATCATATTTTGCACTGCGCCAGAAATCTGATTTAAATTGCCTCCCATCATATATGTCATGCCTGCGGCACCACCTGATGCCGCCAAGGTAGCCCCACAAATTGGGGATAGACGGCCAACATGATACTTCATATACATGATTACCAACATACCCAAAAACTCAGCTCTTAAAAGCGTCTCTTCGGGAACATTTCTATGTTTCGCAAAAATCGCCATGGGTACCATGGTTTCAATCCCTTGATTACCACTACCCAAAAACGTCATAACTGAACCATTACCGCCACTCATACGAAAATCACTGGCAGCTGCGGTAAGTTGCTTAATCTCCGTCAGCATATCATTGGCAATCAGACCTTTTCCCACTAAGTTCTTCAATGCAGGCCCAACGCCGATGGCATACTTTTTCTGCATCCCAATCTGGGCTACTGCCAAATTCATATCAATACCTTCTTTGATAAAAGCCAAATCCCTCGCATCAATGGTATTCGCCCATTCATAAAAATCAGCAAAGGAATACTTGGTTATATCAAAACCATTGATTGTGCTCTCTGATGCAGAAAGAGTCCGTTTATCAATAATCACTTCGCCATTAACTTCCGATAAAATTAAATTGTCATGAGCCTTTTCGGTTATGGTATGTGCCCTTTCTTCCTCATTGATTGCAAAGCACTCAATATAAAACTCACTGCTGGGAAGAACTTTTACAGAAACAAATCCATCCTTCACCAATTTTTTTGCTCTCTCAACCTGCTCAGGAAGAATTTCAGCAAAAATCTCCATGGTATTTCCTGGCTTGCTTAGAACAAAACCTAATGTACAGGAAAGCTCAATCCCATTGGTTCCTGCATTGGGAATTTGTACGCTATAAGCATTTTTGAAAATATTAGAGCTAATAATCATGTCTAAATGGGTTGCAGGTTTTTTCAACATCTCACAGGTTCTGGAAACTGCCAATCCAATTGCAACAGGCTCTGTGCACCCCATACTTGGCTTCATCTCAGCCTTTATTTTATCCAATACTAGATTCATATCCATCGTCACTTCCTCCTTGAACATTACAACCGTCTCTTCTTTACACAGTTATATAGAGCAAAATAAATGCCAAAAGGAAATCACATATTTTCCGCTACCGTTTGCCGGCATTTTTCTCAACATTGAGAATGTATTAGAAAACCATTTTTTTATTTTTACAGAGGGAAACTGAAACAAAAAAAGGATTGCTATTTTAAGGATTAGATATTTTTTACTCACTTAAATATTTAAATACAGAAACGTATTTCAAGGGATATCATTTTATCTCTACTGTTTCATAAATAAAAAAAGCCCTTGCATTTCCCACAAGAATGTGCTTTGCAAAAGGGCACTTTTTTATATGATTTTTTATATGATTTCTTTCTCATTCATGAGATAGTTTCTCAAAAATGAGATTACAGTAAATTGTGTTTTTTTAATTTCCGATAGAGGGTTGCACGGCTAATTTGCAGAGTCTCTGCCAACTTTTCTTTCTCCTCTACAGAGTCATCCTCTTTAATTAAATTAGAGAGCACTCGTTTTTCATATTCTTCCATTATTTTATCCAATGACCAAGCATCATAGCCCTTTGTAGATCGTAATACAATATGGTCAGGCAAGTCAGAAAGCTGTACTTCTTCAGATTCTACAATGTTTGCTAAATACTCCATAATATTTTTTAATTCTCTAACATTTCCAGGCCAATTGTAGTTAACTAAAGTCTGCATTACTTCTGCTGTCACACCTTTAATATGTTTGCTCAACTTCTGATTATAATACTCAATATAGTGATCCACCAACGGGGGAATATCCTCTTTTCTGGTGCGCAAAGGAGGTAACTCAATGGGGATTATATTTAAGCGGTAATATAAATCCTCCCGAAAGGTTCCTTCTTGCACCATTTGCTCAATGTTTTTATTGGTGGCACAAATCACCCGAATATCAATGGGAATCTGCTTGTGTCCACCAATGCGCTCAAGCTTATTTTCTTGTAAAACACGCAAAAGCTTTGTTTGCACATGTAGGGGCATATCTCCGATTTCATCCAAAAAGATAGTGCTTTTATCCGCCAACTCAAACTTTCCGATTGCACCCTTTTTCTTTGCACCGGTAAAAGCACCTTCTTCGTAACCAAAGAGCTCACTTTCCACCAAGTTTTCAGGAATTGCTGCGCAGTTAATGGAAATCATAAGTTTATCACATCTTTGGCTCAGTCCATGAATCATCTTGGCCATAATTTCCTTCCCTGTTCCACTTTCGCCACGCAAAAAAACAGTGGAACCGGATTTGGCAACCTTGCAGCCAATGGCAATGGCTTCTTGCATTTTTTGACTTTTTCCCACAAAAGACCATCCCTTTTTATCATCGTGAACCACCTGTAACTGCTGCTCTAAGCGATCCCGTGCTTCAGCGGTATACAGCTTGCTTTCCAAAAGCATGGTCATATATTTTAAAAACTCCTCTAATTTTCCTCGATTTTTCAGCAGGCTTTCCCGCTGTCCTTCTTCAAAGGCAACAATGGAAATTACCCCTACTACAATCTCATCTTTGAAAATTGGATATGCTAAGTCTGCCAATTCCTTACAGTAAGCACGCTTTTCACAGCCAATACAACTAGGGTCCTCCGCCGCATTGGTGATAATGCCGCATTTCCCTGATTTCAAAATTTCATGAAAAAACTTAGCATGGGCAATGGTATTTCCCACTTCGAAGGCATAATTTCCCGTTCCTGCCACTCGTATTAATTGGTTATCCACCACCGTTACATCACATTCTAAAATAGACGAAATTGCTTGGGCATAGGCTTGAATAAAGGTCTGAATTTTCATCAAAGCAGTCACATTGGTCACCTCTTTCTCTTTTCAGTATAGCTGAAAATTAATTGGGACTCAATAAAAATGATATCCCTTTTCCATTGCTTTTTTAAGGAAGTCTCGTATGATTTTTATTCAGCCTAAAGACACAGACATTGCGTATCATTTTCTAGCCGAGTATCATGTAGATATCTAACAGAGAAAAATACCCTCAAATAGTAACTATAAGAAATATTAAAATAGTTTTTGGGAATAAGATAAAATAAAACCTACAATGCAATGCATATTATTTTTTGCAAGCAATGTAGGTTTTTTGATTGTTCTTAAATAAAATTAGCCGCTGATTCTTGCTTTATAATTACTATAGATATCCAAAGAGGTTCCTTTCATTAACAAGCGATATTCCTCCCAAGCCAAATCATAATCATAAGCGGCTTGCATGAGAGCAAGATCATTTTGTTCAAATTGAAGTTGTAGCCCTTGAATCTCTACTGAAGAAATCAAACCTAATTTGGCAGATTTCTGCTGTTGTTCCCACTGAATTTTGGCTTTTTCAGAGGTATCTTTTTGAAGTTGATAAGCCGTAGCAGCCTTATTGATGCTATCCAGCTTTTTCTTTAAATCATTGGCAATATTGGTTTTTTGTGTTTCCACGGATACCTTGGCAATATCCATATCTACCTCATGAGCCTTTATTTGTCCCGAATATAGCGTATAATCCTTAGTCTTCTTCTCTGCCTGCTGATAGTCTCTTTGCAAGGTTTTCAACTGATAATTATTGTCAATGGCTTCCTTTAGCAATTCCTCGCTGTATTCAGGTGCATATTCTATTATTCTAGCACGATCAGGCGCAACCACTTCCAAGGTATCATCAATGGGTCTGCCCATCAAATCGTTTAGCTGACGCTTTATGAGTATCAAACCATCCTTAGCATCTTGAATATCCTTACTATTTTGTTGTACAGTAAGCTTAGCTTGCTTTAAATCCACATCAATGCTTAAGCCTAATGCCGCCTTTTTCTCTGTTATTTGATATACTCGCTCCAATAATTGTTGCTTTTCTTCAAGAAGGCGGATGCCGCTTTCTATCTGCACAGTCTTTTCCACCAAAAGCTGAGAAACCAACAAGGCTTGATTGCTCCAATCCTCTTGAGTCTTATTTAAGTCCTGCTTTTTATTTTTTAAATCCTGTTGCTGATCTTCCAAGTCGTCTCTTTTGCTATCTGCAATGCTATCCGTCATATCCTCCATGGCACTAGCCATCTTTGCACTACCTGAAAGCAAGCCACTGCTTACACCACCTAAAACCTGATCGGATGCTGGGGAAGTTGGGGAAATCACACTGCCAATGGTACCTTTTCCTGCCGCCGCCGCGTCACCTGCCGCTCGCCTTGCATGGGCCGCACTATCTTGCGCATCTTTTAAATCACTCAAACCGTCATCAATGGCATCCAACCCCGCAAGAATTTTTTTATAATTCAATTCCATTGTGGTTTTAATACGATTGTTTTTCAATACTTCCTTTTGAATTTGCTCTAAAGTCATAGGGCCTGTTATGGTTTCCTCTGCCTCAGTTGCAACCCGAACTTTCGCAAAAGCCGGCGCTGTCATGCTAAAAGTCAGAATGCCTGCCAAAAACAAAGCACTTCCCTTTTGATATTTGATATTCATCATACTTCACTCTCCTTTATAGAATTACTGTGCCACTGCCGGTAATTCATCTTTTTCCATCGCAATTTCTAATTTTTCTTCCTTTTTCAGAATGAATTTTACTCGTATAAACCATATCAAACAGCTCAAAATAAAACAAATACCACTGATACAGCCCAAAACAATCATTTCTTGATGTATAGCTTCAAATCCCGTTCCCATCAGTGCCATGTCTCGATAGCCCACGGCAAAATGGGTTAAAGGAAATACTTGTGCCAACTTTTGATAAAAACTGGTTAATGCCATCGTCGGCCAAGTATATCCGCTAAGCACCAGAGATGGCGATGTTAATACTAAAGGAAGAGAAGTTGCAAATACAGGGTTTGGCAATATGGAGGAAAAAAATTGTCCCATGGTAATAATGGCTAACACAAAAAGGGAGCTATATGTAAACCAAACATCCCAGCTTGCTTTCATGGGAATTCCATATCTATTGATCATAAGCCAAGTACAAGCCGCCCATGTGCCCATGGAGATGATATAATACACTACTGTTTTTGCAAATACTTGTATAATGGGATTCATGGCTCTTAGCTCCTTCAGATTCCCACTTTCCTTTTCACGAATCAAAGAAATTGCTGCAAAATAAATCAAAACTTGCTGTAGTGTTGCTATAATAAAGCCAAACGATAAGAAATATCCAAAATTATTCGTTGGATTATACCACTGGCGGGTATAGAAACCTACCGGATTCATCTTTGCTAACGCATCATCCACAGTGGCACCTTTTGCAACAAGGCTTTTTACTGCAATTTGTGCTGAAACAGTACCTAAAACTTCAGAACCTCTTGCGTTTATGGTACTGCCATAGCTCATATTTACTGCATTGGAACCAAGAAGCACCTGTGCCTGCCTGCCCTGCTGCAAATTCATGGTAAAATTCTCAGGAAAAATAAGACAGCCAACAATTTCACCATTCTTCATTGCTGATTCCAGCTGTTCCTCATTTTCATAATAACCAACAACATCAAAATAGGGAGACTCACGGAAAGCTTCCACGACTTCTCTGGTCTTTGCACTATAGCTGTAATCAACAACACCCATTTTCAAATCTGAAAAGTACCCCTTTCCATAGCAGCTGCCACAAAGGCAGGTGACAAAAATGGGAATGATTATCATGATAACTAAAGTACGAGGTCTCTTCAGCAAATAAAGCCACTCTCTAAAAAACAAACGAAATGCAGATATCACGCTTGAACGACCTCCTTTTTTCCATGTTTTGGCTGTTGCCTTCTCTTTCCCAAATAAGCCTGAATTACAAAGGTAATTATACTAAGAAGGAAAATTCCCAGTGCTAAATGCAAGAGCATTTCTCTGCTATGGGCAACCGTGGTGGTTTCAAAGCCCACACCCATTAATACAATATCCCTTGCAGGGGTAAGAAAATGGGTAGATGGTAAATATTGAGCCGCTGTTACCCAAGCAGTCGGCATTTCACTGTGAGGCCACGAAAATCCAGACAAAATGAAGAAGGGATATGTCAAGGCCATTAGCCATTGAATAGCATGGATTGTGTTTTTACTAAGAATGCCCAGCAAAGCTCCAAGCCCTAACAAACAAAGAATAAAATAACCACAAAGAATGGCGAAGTCTTCCGTACTCCCTCTCATAGGGAAATTGAATATTTTTATCACAGCGTAATAGGTCATGAGAATATTCCCATATCCCGTTACTCCATAAAAAATAAATTTATTGATAAAATGGATTGCAATTTGCTTCCAAGTCATCTTTCCCGAAAGGATACCTTCTTTTTTTTCTTCAGCAAAGGCTGTGGCAACGGTCATTAAAAACAACTGATGAAATATCATCCCTGTTAAGCCTAATCCCAAATAGGTTAAGTAGCTAAACTGGGGATTAAACCATGGACGTAATACTGTTGCAACAGGCATAACCTTTGCTGTACCGTCTGCGATGCTGCTTCCCGTTGCTACGAAACTCTTTACTGCAATCTGAGAAGAAATGGTTTTTACTACCTGCATGATAGAAACCACAGCACTGTTACCAATAATATTATTGGCGCTATTCACACCAATTAAGACCTCTGCTTGCTGCCCCAGCTGTAAAGATCGAGTATAATCCGTAGGAATTACTATAATACCAAGAACTTCCCCCGATTCCATTAACTTAAGGGCATCCTCCTGATTTGTTACCACATAAGGCACATTAAAACGGTCAGATTGATCAAATGCCTGGATTAATTCTCTGGTTTTTTGGGATGAATTTTCGTCCACTGCTGCTAAGGGAATGTTATTTACAATTTGATTGCTAAAGGCACCGCAAACCACAATGCTTAGAGCCACCGGGGCAATCAAAAACATAAATAGCATTCGCTTGTCATTCCAAAGCATCTTTATTTCTCTAAAGAAGCCTGTGAAAAACAGCTTTATCATTCTGCCTCACCCACCTCATCCAGGTTAACGCTTACCAACATACCAGGGTAAAGCATGATATCGTCTTCCCCGGAGAGGGCAATTTTCACTTTATATGTAACAACATCCTGATCATTCAATTCATTGGTAGATTTTTTGATAGCAAAATCGGGGTTTTTACTTACATTCACAATTTTGCCGTGAAAAATCGTATCTGGATAGGTTTTACTGGTCAAAGGTACTGTCTGCCCGATTGCAAGCTTGCCAACTTCATATTCATCCACATTGGCATTAATCCAGCGGTCGTCATAATCTGTTAAGGTTACAATGGTTGTACCACTGCCTACCAATTCACCTACTGAAGAGGACACCATAGTGACTGTTCCGTTGCAGGGCGCATATTGTGCAGTCTGGCTCAAGTTCAAGTTTACCTCTGAGATTACACCCTGTGCCGCTTGATATTGAGAGGATGCCGCTTGAACATCCAATTTTGCAGCATCCAGCTGGGTTTTCAGCTTATCCATAGTATCCTCTGCAACCGCCTCTAATTCATACAACTCCTGATACTTTGCATATTCCGTTTCCAAAAGACTAACATTGGCCTGTGCCTTCTCCATGACTGCTTTTGCAGCATTCAAGGTTCCGGTAGCTTGTGTTTGCTTTACTAAAATATCCCTTTGATCCGATGAAAACAGTAAATTCCCTTTTGAAATTTCCTGTCCCTCAACAACAGGAATATTTGTTAAATAACCAGGGATTTTCGCACGAATGTATACCTCCTTGCATTCAACGGTTCCAGTTACAATATTGGGTTTTACTTCTTCCACTGTTGTTGCATCAGCTTTTACTGCTTCGCAACCACTTGTGAAGAAACATCCAGCTAATACTAAAGCAAGTAAAATTTTATTCTTGTTCCGCATATTTTCTAACTCCTTTTCTCACTCTGCTCGTTAAAATATGGTTTAAAATTTCATTTATTCAGGTAATAAAATATTAAAAATAGGACGTATGATTAACATTACAAAATCGGTCATTTCATCTTTTGATATGGGCATTCCCTCTATCAGCCATTGCTTCATCATACCCATCGCGCCAGAAGCAATAAATTGGTGAATATATCCTTCTTGCACAGGATCAAACCTTACCCCCAACTCCTCCTTTACCTGTAAACCTTTACGTTTCATAATCTCCGTCAGTTTTCTTGCAAAATGATCACTCCTGGGATTTAGCAAAAGACAACGGCATAACTTCTGATTCTCCACAATAAAGCTGCAAATGTGGCCTACAATAGGATATTCCCATTCCTCACCCTGCCGAATAGATATTTTTTCTACCATCTGAGAGAAGCTTGTTGCGATTTCATCTTCTAATTCATCCAACAGCTCAAACACATTATTATAATGTAGATAAAATGTAGCTCTATTTAAATCTGCACGGCTGGTAATATCTTTTGCTGTAATCTCACCAAAAGGCATTTCACTCATTAAATCCACTAATGCATCTCGCATCATTGTCTTTGTTCTTTTAATCCTTCGATCGATCTTTCCATTTTCCATGGTGTTCATCCTTTCTAATAGCCTTTCGCCTATCAAGACCATCTCCTTTTCTACCATGTGTTTCCTGAAAGGTATTATATCACTACAAAAAAAGATAATCAACAATTTTTGTTTAATTAAAAATTTTTAATTTTACTTACATAGTAATTGTTATAAAGATATTTCTCATCTTGAAATGACAAGAACCTTAATATTTTAACAAAAGAATCCATAATGGTTTTCCATGATGTGCAACTCTTAAATATTATTTTTCATAAAGGTGCAAACAAAAAGCCATTGGTATAGTTTAACCAATAGCTCATTTTATTTAACTTGATTTCATTTTTATCACTTCTTCAAGGGTATCAAAAAGCTCCATGGCATCTACAGGCTTTGAAAGGTGTGCATCCATCCCCACCTCAAGGCTTAGATTGATATCCTCCTGAAAAGCATTTGCACTCATTGCAATTATAGGAACTTTTGTTGCATCCTCTCGCTCCAATGCACGAATGATAGCCACCGCCTCAAGACCATTTAGCAAAGGCATTCTTACATCCATTAAAATTGCATGGTAATAACCTATGGGAGAATTTTTAAACAAATTGACTCCCACCTCCCCATTTTCTCCATGCTCCACAATGAATCCTCGTTTTTGCAATAGGGCTATGACTATCTGGGCATTCACAGGATGATCCTCACACAATAAAATTCTTTTACCCCTTGAAAAAAACTCCTGCTGAGAGACCTTTTCACGGCAATGAAGCTCAGAGACATCCTCCCATCTCTGGGTTTCTATTTTTACAATAAACTCTGTACCCCCTCCTGGCTGGCTAATACACTGAATGGTTCCTCCCATTAAATCCACCAGCTGTCTCACAATTGCCAAGCCTAAACCTGTTCCGGATTCTAAAAAAGGAATTCTATCCTCTTCCTGCTCGAAGGGCTCAAACATTCTTTTTTGGAACTCTGCACTCATGCCAATTCCTGTATCTCGAATGGTAAACACCACCATAATTTTATTATCTTCTAATTCCATAGTCTCGATAATAAAACTGACATTCCCTCCCGGTGGTGTAAACTTAATTGCATTATTGATGAGATTAATAAATATCTGTTGAAGGCGGAGCTCATCAAACAACACGGCCTGCTTATAATCGGTATTCATCTGTGTTTGGAATTGAATTCCCTTCTCCATTGCTCTTTCATGTATGATTATTTCAATCTCCCTTAAAAAATCACTAAAATAACAGGGCTTTGGATGCAATCTCATTTTATTATTATCAAGTACACTCATATCCAAAGTATCATTAATCAGTCTAAGCAGATACCCACTGGTCTGATTGATATTTTCATGATAACCCTTGGATTTTTCCAATTCTTCACTTGACATTCCCAAAGAAGAAAGACCAATAATTGCATTGATTGGTGTACGCATATCATGACTCACATGAGAAAGAAACTCTGATTTTGCTTTGTTTGTCATTTGTAAAATCTCGTTTTCTCGATTTTTATGCTTATACAACACATAAACTATAAGATACGCCGTTAGAATAAACCCAATAATTGATAATATGCTCACAAAATGAACAGGATTTGTATACATCATATCAAAAAAACTACTTTGTTGAGGATGATTTAAGTGGGTACGAATGATTTCCCTAAGCTCTTCTTGTGAGATGGTGGCCAAACCTTTACTAATAATAGAATATAAAAGTGGGTCAGTTTTCTTTGAAATGCCCACACTTAACTGCTGAGAAAGACCCTGTACCGTTCGAAATTGCAATAATCTGTATTTCGGAATTGTTAAATAATATTCCGCTTCATATGTATTCACATAAGTGCAATCCGCCAGACCATCCTTCACCGCTTCCATACAATCTTCCACAGTATCATAGGTTTCAATCACTGCTTCTCGAGGAAGTATCTTTTGCACAATTTCCGAAATATAAAAACCCTTTGGGAGGGCAACACGGTGTATGGTTTTTTTGATATCTTTATAAACTCCAAGATAGTCAACACTAAGATAAGGTTGCGTGATATAGACATCATTTTTATCAGCCCATTGATAGCAATAGGTCATGGCAGACAATACATCATATCCTCCACTGTTAAACAATTCTGTTTTCACCATTTGCTTATCTACACTGGTATATTGAAAATCAACGTTCACCGCTTCTGATACTTTCTCAAGCACGTCAATGGCAATTCCATGAGGTGTACCGTCTCTTTGTGTAAATTCATAAGGTTCCCATGCTGAATCATACAATACTTTCACAGTTGGATGTTTCGCCAAATAAGCAGATTCCTCTTTTGATAAAACCGCCATCTGTCCGTTGGAAAAATCAAAATATTTATTATCTAAATCGTTATCAAAGTTTGGTGATGTAATTTTAATTTTTTCAAGGGCGTAGTTTAACCCATCTAAAACCTTTTTATTTCCTTTTGTCGTGGCATAGTAAACATTATTTGTATCAAATTTCGCAATTGCTCGATACTCTGGAGAGTTCTGATTGCTTCGAATCAGCGCAGCATCCACTTCTCCTCTGGACATTGCATCAAGCATCTCTTTCTGATTATCATAAACAATTGTTTGTACAGAGAAATTTTTTTTCTTACAATACTCCTGCAATCCTTCGTTTCTCACAAATCCTTTCTGAAGGCCTACAGTGATTCCATTAAAAGCCGCATAATCCTCATAAGCAAGGGTACGATTTTGTTTCCCTGTTACCAAAATAGACATGCAAACTCCCGAGGGAAGATCAGGAAAATCAAACATTTCCTCTCGCTCCGGTGTTTTAAGCATTACACCCACAATATCAATTTCACCATTTTTCAGTAATTCCAAGCACTCACTGAATGTGGTTGTCTTAACAAACTCATAGTCCCACCCCGTATATTGAGAAATTGCTTGAAGATAGTCATAGCTATAGCCTGATAAGCTTCCATCTTTCTCAATTGTTTGAAAATAAGGGGATTCATAAAACCCAACCCGAATTTTTTTCTGCCTTTCCTCACCTGAAACAGGTACCATATAACAAATAAAAAGGGTGATAGAAATTAAAATCGTCATGAAACTTTTCCCTTTGAGTTTCACTTGTATGCCCCCATTCCCATATTGATTTCAACACGTGTATCATCTGGAAATTTCTTAACCTATAATTCCTTTATCCTAAGAAACCATTACTTTTTTATAAAATCAAATGTTATGGCAAATTGTGTTCCTTTAAAGCCTTGATAAAGTCAAAATCCCCCACTCATTATCAAAACAACATTTTCACAAAGAATAATATAACCATATTATTCTATTTATTTACAAAAATCAACCATTTATGTAATGCATTTTATAACTCCATAAAGCAGCATATATACTTCATGTTTCTTGATTATTTCCTTCATTTATTCTAGTGTCATAATTTCAAAACAGCTTCTGCGTATATTTTTTTAATGACTCTTCCGAATTATTTCTGTCTTAATAATTATGCAAAAAAACAAAAGTATGAAACAATCTTGTACTTTTTGGTTACACCTGTACTATTTTCCTTTTTTATTCACTATCACTCCACTGAGCAATATTATGTAATATATAAATCTGATTAGGGTGGTGGCTCTATGGCAATTAAAATATATATAGATCAAGGACATAGCCGTTCCGTAAATCAAGGAGCAGTAGGATTCGGCTTATATGAGCAAGATGTGGTTTGGCAAGTGGGCATGTATCTGGCTGATCTGTTAAATAATACACCGGGGTACGAGGCTAGAGTCTCCCGTCCAACAATTGACACATCTTTGGGCTACAACAATTCTACCAGCCTTGCCGCTAGAGTTGCAGATGCAACCGCATGGGGGGCAGATTACTTCATCAGTATTCACGCCAACGCTTCAACCAATCCCAGCTATAATGGCAGTGAAGTTTATATTTACAGTGAGCTCTCTCAGGCATATCCTCTGGCTCAGTCCATATTAAATCAAATTGTGGCAGAGGTGGGCACAAAAAACAACGGCATCTTTATAAGACCTTCCCTTTATGTTTTACGAAGAAGCTCTATGCCTTCTCTTTTGGTGGAGCTGGCTTATATTACGAATCCAGAGGATGCAGAAAAACTGCGCAACAATCAATTTGATTTTGCTCAGGCAATTTATGATGGAATTCGTATTGAACTTGGCTAATCCTCGTTAGATACCTGAATGACATCTCTTTTTAGCAATAATCGCAATCTTGTGGTTATTGCTTTTTCATTCAAATGCTCTATTTTTGGTATCTGGCTTATGTAATAGAAACAAACTTATTCTCCAAAAAAGCTAAATAGTACTATATTGTTGTAGGGTTGGAATATAATTAAGGTAAATTGCTAAAAGGAATGAATAAGATTGAAAAATTGGCTACCTCCAAGCATTAAGCTTGCACTACGTAAAAAAAGAATTCCCATATTCATCTTTATACTCTGCGCAGTTCTTTCCTGCGTTTTATCATTTCACAAGAACCATGAAACTGCAGTCATGGTCATGGGTGGTCTATTGGAATCCCAATGTATTGATTGCGAAGAGTTTTTAGGAAGCAATGCTGTGGATTTTGAAACCTACTTTCGGCCTTCCAAATTGCCAGTTTTAAACAACAAAATATTGTCTCAAGAATTCCTCAACGAAAATTATGATAAGAAACCCGAAGAAGTTTCTTTGCCCGATTCCCTGACAGATAGTCCGGAGAATACAATTTTAAACTATTTCAGTATCTTGCGTGATGCAGCCAACCCAGCGGTGGGAAGATCCGCAGGCTGTGGTACAATTGGCGATGCAACGGCACCTTATCCTATTTCTTATCAACTTCTTTCTACTCAATTTCAAAAGAAATTACCATATAGTGACTATGTAAAGACCTATGAAAATATTTTGCATATTAATCTCCTTAAATATCATCAGGTGCCTATGGAAGCTCCACAAGAAAACATGGTGCGGTATTTTGTTGAAATTGAAACTATAGAAGGAAGTACAAAAGAAACAGGTGTTTTTGCCTATTATTATGGTTTTGTTGATTTAGAAAAGGAAGGAAATCAATATAAAATTAGTGACATTCATTATTTTGGAGAAAATTTTTTATGTGCACCCTATCATGGATGGCAGTGGGAAGCTGAAGGAAATGTTCAAATAAGATATGGTGACTGGTGTAAATTGATAAAAGGAGACATCAGAAAATCTCAAAAGGATTATACCATCCGCATTGAGTTTGACGGAACCGATGGTTATCAATACTGTATTGTATTTTTCCGATTAATAAATGGCACTGATTTAGAGGTTGCCCAATACAGAAAATTTCCAGGAGGTTCTTGGCAACCAATTTTCATTGATTTAGAGGAATGCTTAGAGAACAACAAAAAAACTTTGCAATAATATTTGCATTCCTTAAAACTACTAGTCTAATAAAAAACATTATGAATGAACAAACCAAAGCCCTGATTTGGTATTTAACCAAAATCAGGGCTTTAACTTTCTGAGACGAATAAACTAGAATATGACACCGGGTATGAAAACAGGAATATACACAATCAAGAAGAAAATAGCAATCAGTCCAAGCAAATACGGAAGGACAGCCTTGGCAATTCGCTCTATTGGCATTCCCGTTATACTAGATGCCACAAAAAGATTGATGGCAACAGGGGGTGTAATCATACCAATGGCAATACCTACGGTAAATAGTATGCCAAAATGAATTAAGTTTACATCCAATGCCTTCATGAGGGGCAAAAATACAGGTGTTAAAATGATAACTGCCGATGATGTTTCCATAAATACCCCTGCTACCAGAATAATTAATGAAACTAGAAACAAAATTATAAATTTATTGCCGGAAACAGATAATACTGCCGTTGCAATGGCTTCTGGAATCTTCCAGTTAGCCAAAACCCAACCAAAAACACCACTGCAGCCAATAATGATCATAATAATTGCGGAAGTTTTTACGCTCCCCACCATGATTTTATATAAGGACTGTAAAGTTAAATCCTTATATACAAATGCGGAAACAATCAGTGAATACACTACGGCAACCACTGCAGCCTCCGAAGGCGTAAAATATCCTGAAAAGATACCTCCCAAAATAATCAAAGGCATTAATAGACCCCAGATAGATCTTTTCAAGGTCGCAAAAACATTTCCAAAAGAAAAAGGAGTTCCCTTTTGATAATCAAACTTATATGCCTGCCACAATGAAATGACAATCAGCACAAGCCCCATTAAAACACCGGGTAAAAAACCATTTTGAAACAACTTTGTTACACTTTGTTCTGCTACAACAGCATATAAAACCATGGGCACCGAAGGAGGAATTACAACACCAATTGTTCCTGCCGAGGCAATTAAAGCCGCTGAAGATTCTGCTTGATAACCCCTATCTTTTAATTCCGGAATTAAAGTCGCACCGACTGCCGCAGTGGTTGCGGCACCGGAGCCTGAAATTGCGGCAAAAAACATACCTGCAACAACAGAAACAATGGAAAGACCTCCTCGAATGCCTCCTACCAGAGATTCAGCAAAAGCAACCAAACGCTTGCTGATTGCCCCACTTGCCAACAGGTCTCCAGCAAAGATAAAAAAGGGAATTGCAATCAAAGAAAAGGAATCGGAAGCCGCAAACATTCGTTGTACAACCACCAGCCTGTCAACGCCACCGGCAAAGAGAACTGCAACCGCCGCCAAACCAATAGAAAATGCAACGGGCACACCTATGATTAAGCATAGAATAAATACACCAAACAGCACAATGCTCATGATTCTTTTCCCTCCTTCCCAAATATTTCACCTATTATTGCATCAATTACGTGGAATTCCATAATGCCACACCCCAACGGGATGGCTAAATACATAAATTTCATAGGGATATGTAAAGCCGCTGATTTTTGTATGCCCATCATCCCCATATAGCGTATGCCATGGTAAATTGCAAGGGCAAAAAAGAATCCGCACAATATATGTACAAGAATTTTTGCAAATTTTTTTAAACCTTCAGGCAATAAGTCCTGAACAAACAACACCGCAATATTGCTTCCCGATTTATAAACGCAACCTGCTCCCAGCAAGGATGTCCAAATCAAAAAATATCTGGCAAGCTCTTCGCTCCATGAGATTGCTGTAAAAAATACACGGCAAATGATTTGTACGGATGTTGTTACTACCATTGCGCCCAGAAGGGCTACACAAATTGTCAAACACACTTTGTTAATGGTATCGCTTAGCTTTCTAAAAAATGTTATGACTGACATAAGTAGCCCTCCCTCAACCAAAGCAAATATTATTATTTGCTCAATACATCTTGAATCTGCGCAATTAACTCTGAATACTTCGCACCATATTTATCATAAGTAGGTTTCACCGCAGTTTTAAAGGATTCAATATCGGGATTTTCTACTACTTCAACGCCATTTGCTTTGATATCTTCCAACTGGCTTGCCTCGTTGTCTGCCACCCACTGGCGCTCATATTCAGCTGCTTCCTGAGCGGCTTCCTTAAATGCAACCTGCACATCCTCAGGCAATGCATTAAATTTCTGCAAACTCATAGTAATAATTGCAGATGCATAAGCATGACGGGTCATTGTTAAGTATTTCTGAGATTCCCATAATTTAAAGGAGTGGATAACGTTTACAGGGTTTTCCTGACCATCAATGGTATGCTGTTGTAAAGCGGTCAAAGCCTCTGACCATGCCATTGGTACAGCATTTACCCCCAAGGAACCAAAAGTGGAAATGTAAACTTCATTTTCCATGACACGAATCTTCAATCCGTTTACGTCTGCGGCAGAATTTACAGGCCTAACATTGTTTGTCAAGTTTCTGAAACCTCTTTCTGCATAAGCTAAGCCTTTCAGGTTTGCACCCTCAAACTTATCTAACAAACCCTGACCTATTTCACCGTCTAAAACCTTATAAGCTGACGCATTATCAGGGAATAAGAATGGCATGTCCAATACACCCATTTCAGGAATAAAGTTTACAAAAGGACCGCTGGTGATAATCCCCATATCCAAAGTACCCATCTGCATACCTTCCAGCATGGTTCTCTCATCGCCCAAAGAACCATTTGGATAAATTTCAATTGTGTATGCCCCATTTGTTTTTTCTGCAACCAACTCTTTAAACTTCTCAGCTGCAACCTGAAAGCTATCCTGTTCATTTACTGTTGTCCCAAGCTTGATCACAACAGGCTGTGTGGATGAAGCATCACTTCCCTCCGTTGCGGGTTTAGCAGAATTACCACCACAAGCGGTCAAGGATACAACAAGTGCGGTTGTCATGGCAACCATTGACATAAAACGTTTCATACAAATTCCCCTTCCTAGCTAAAAAATTATTTTGACTGAAGCCCTGCTTTTATATCTCCATCAAAAATCAGAATATGAAAGCAAAGAGCCTGAAACCCTAACTGATATACCTGTAAAAAGGTCTTTTCAGTTTATTTATTTAAATATAGCTCCTGTATTTGCACTGGTTACCAGCTCTCTGTATCTTCTCAAGTAGCCATCGGGCACTTCTTTCAAAACCGGCTTAAATTCGCCTCTTCTTCTTTCGATTTCCTCGTCAGCAACCTGAAGCTCCAGCTTGTTGTTCAGCATATCGATGCTAATCATATCGCCATCTTGAATTAGCCCAATGACACCCCCTGCTGCTGCCTCGGGAGAAACATGACCAATGGACGCCCCCTTGGATGCACCGGAAAATCTGCCATCAGTAATCAGTGCGACGCTGTTATCCAAGCCTTTTCCAGCCAGGGATGCTGTGGGAGCAAGCATTTCTCTCATGCCAGGGCCGCCCTTTGGACCTTCATAGCGAATAACAACAACATCTCCCGCAACAACCTTGTCATTTAAGATTGCTTCAATGGATTCCTCTTCGCTGTTAAATACCTTTGCAGGACCTTCATGCACCAACATTTCAGGCAGTACAGCTCCCTTCTTTACAACGGCACCATCAGGAGCAATATTTCCCCATAAAATTGCTAAACCACCATCTGGAGAATAAGCCGTTTCCTTGGAGCGTATTACATTTGCATCCAGAACTCTTGCCTTTTCAATATTTTCCTTCACCGTTTTCCCTGTACAGGTAATTACATCCGTATCAAACAAACCATACTCTGCCAATTCCTTAATTACAGCACTGATGCCCCCTGCATAATCCAAATCCACCAAACAATCCGTGCCTGCAGGACTTAATTTTACAAGATGAGGTGTTTCCTTGCTTATTTTATTGATTTCTTCAAAGTCAACCTTTAATCCAGCGGCGTGGGCAATGGCAGGCAAGTGAAGAATGGTATTTGTTGAACAACCCAAAGCCATATCTGCATGCAAAGCATTTCTTAAGGTTTTCTCCGTAACAATATCTTTCGGGCAGATGTTCCTATCCAACAGTTCCATAATCTTCATGCCGGCTTCCTTTGCTAAGCGAATTCTAGCGGCACTAATTGCTGGAATGGTTCCGTTTCCGGGTAACCCTAAGCCAACCACTTCTGTCATGCAGTTCATAGAGTTTGCAGTAAACATACCCGCACAAGAACCACATCCAGGACAGGCGTTGTTTTCAACATCATCCAAAACTTCCTGTGTTACCCCCGCTTTGCCAATGGCACCAACCACTTCAAAGGCATTGGAGAGAGTAATCTGCTTGCCATCTATGGTTCTGCCGGGCATCATAGGGCCACCACTGACAAAAATACTGGGCACATTCAGTCTCAGTGCTGCCATAAGCATACCGGGCACGATTTTATCGCAATTCGGAATAAAAACCAATGCATCAAAGGGATGTGCCATTGCCATAATTTCTACCGAATCTGCAATATGTTCTCTGCTAATGAGAGAGTACTTCATGCCACTATGCCCCATAGCAATCCCGTCACAAACACCAATTGCAGGAAAAACAAAAGGAGTTCCCCCTGCTATGCGGATACCTGCCTGTACCGCCTCTGCAATTTTATCCAAATGAATATGGCCAGGAATAATATCATTTTTGGCACAAACAACACCAATCATTGGTCGTCTGATTTCCTCATCAGTAAGCCCAAGTGCTTTAAACAAAGATCTGTGGGGAATTTTAGTTGACCCCGTTTTCATTGCATCACTTCTCATGTTACAATCCTCCTTTATGTTTAAAAATAAACACAGCTTCGCATTAGATTACTTTTCATCGACCAAATTGGTCAGACATCTTTTCTTGTTATGAAAAATTATATGCATTTTATTTCGATTGTCAATAAGAAATTTACCCATTTCTCAAATTTGTGCAAACATACATAGACATGTACATATTGCGATGCTATAATTGGTCATACAACTTTGGCACCTAAAATCCCATAGGGCTCTCTGTTTTCTAGTTTCGGTGCCGTTTGAAATCATTGTCTGTATTTGTTATAATTACAAAAAGTACTTTATGCTGTGTCACTTTACGAAAGAGTAGTGCTATATGCAAAAGAAACAATTACTTTTTATCTTTACATCAAAAAAATAAAAAGTAATTCTAAATTTTCAGGATTATTTGCCGTTGAAATACATCACAATAATAAGATTTATCTAAAAAAGTAAAAAAGAACAAGGAGGAAAAATGTGAAGAATGAATTTATTCCTGCCTCACAAGTCGCAGCAAACGAGCTAAGTGATATGATTTTTTTACAAAAGATATATAAACCTAACGAGAAATTGCCAAACGAACATGAGCTTTCCGCTCAGTTGGGCATAAGCCGTGCCACTTTGCGTGAGGCCATTAAACTACTGGCAGCAAAGGGTATTTTAACCATCAAACGGGGCAGTGGCACTTTTGTTTCTCCTTTGGAAGATCAGGCCGCAGATGTTTTTGGCGTGACTTATTTGAAGGACAAGGTGAAGCTAATCAACAGTTGGTTTGAATTTCGTTTGATTTTAGAACCCTCCTGCATCCGCCTTGCCATACAAAACGGTACCCCCCAAGAACTCCAAGCAATTATCGATTCGGCAAAACGCATGGAAGCTCTGAATACTTTGGATAAAGATGTTCAGAAGGAGACAATCATTAAAGAGGATCAACTTTTTCATATTGCCATTGCTACCGCCACCCATAATGACATCATTCAACTCATTATGCCTTCCTTGGCAGCGGCTGTTAAGGATTCCATCATCACCGCAACCCAAATTGGAACGGATATAAAATCAATTGATAATGCCATGACCTATCACGCAAAAATTGCAGAGTTCATCGAAATGAAAGATGCTGACGGGGCAGCAATGGCTATGCACTATCATCTAGCAAAAGGCATTCGGGATTTAAACACGCCTTAAAAATTAAGCCATGGGAATTGAAGTTCACTTTTCCTCAAAGGAATCCATTTTTGAACAATGACCCCAATACCATAATAACAGGGTATGTATTCTATGATTTCATAGCATGAATTTTTTTATATAAAAAGTATTGACACAAGAACAATTTTCTGCTAGAGTACTCATTAAATTGTATCTATAAAAATGCAACGAAAAGGAATAGTAGATTCTTGGATATCTTCAGAGAGCTGCCGGTTGGTGCGAGGCAGTGTTACGAAAAGAGCCGAACTCGCCTTGGAGCAGGACACTGAAAAGACTTTGGTCAGTAGGTGTTCCCGGAATTTCCGCCGTTACACGGAAAAGGATATGCTTGTATCCTAAAAGTGCGCCTAATGATTTAGGCGAATAAGAGTGGTACCGTGGAAGTTAGCCTTTCACCTCTTTGCGAATTTGCAAACAGGTGAAAGGCTTTTTTTATTTTCTATTGTATCAGTTTTATATACCACTTTCGTGGGGCAGAATTCTTTTCTTGTTGCAGCATCAATGAAAAAAGAGAGAAAAGAAGAGTTTAAGGAGGAAGAGAAATGAAAAATTATCAAAAATACAAATCCTATGAAACCGTTGATATGTCTGATAGAACTTGGCCCAATAAAAGAACCACAGAGGCGCCTTATTGGTGCAGCGTTGACCTTAGAGATGGCAATCAGGCATTGGAGACACCCATGGGTCTTGAACAGAAATTAGAATTTTTCGATTTTCTTGTAAAAATGGGGTTCAAAGAAATTGAAATCGGATTTCCCGCGGCTTCCGAAACAGAATATGAATTTACAAGAACCTTGATTGAAAATAATTTAATCCCCGAGGATGTTACGGTTCAGGTTTTAACCCAATCTCGCGGGCATATTATTCAAAAAACTTTTGAAGCATTAAAGGGTGCAAAAAACGCCATAGTTCATTTATATAATTCTACCTCTACTTTGCAAAGAGATGTGGTTTTCGGAAATTCTAAGGAGGAAACCATTGAATTAGCAGTTTATGGTGCAACCCTCATTCGAGAGATTGCAGAAAGCTATCCCGAAACAAATTTCCGTTTTGAGTACTCCCCTGAAAGCTTCACAGGGACAGAGATGGATTTTGCGGCAGAAATCTGCAATGCTGTTATTGATGTTTGGGAACCAACGCCAGATCATAAGGTAATCATTAACCTCCCCGCAACCGTGGAGATGGCGACCCCTAACCTGTATGCAGATCAGATTGAGTATATGTGCAGAAGCATAAGAAACAGAGAGAATGTTTTGGTAAGCCTACATGCCCATAACGACCGTGGCTGTGCTGTTGCGGCAACAGAATTAGGTCTGCTGGCAGGAGCTGACCGTGTAGAAGGCACTCTGTTTGGCAACGGAGAGCGCACAGGCAATGCTGATATTATGACCATTGCGATGAATCTGTTCACCCAAGGTGTTGACCCCATGCTGGACTTTACGAAAATTGATGAAGTAGTAGAAATTTACGAAAGCACCACAAAAATGAGCGTTCATTCCCGCCATCCTTATGCAGGGCATTTGGTATATACCGCCTTCTCCGGCAGTCATCAGGATGCCATCCGTAAGGGCATGGAGGGGATGAAAAACCATCCTGAACATTGGGAAGTGCCCTATCTGCCCATTGATCCTATGGATGTGGGTAGAAATTATGATCCTATCATCCGCATCAACAGCCAATCGGGCAAGGGCGGCGTTACATTCATTTTGGAGCAGTATTATTCTTTACATATGCCTAAAGCGTTTCAGAAAGATGTGGGTGCAGTCGTTACTCGAGTCTCGGACGAAATGCAATGCGAGCTGAGTCCTGACAAGATTTTTGAAATTTTCAATCAAGAATATGTTGATATCCGCAGTCCATTAAAGCTGATTCAATATCGTACTGAAACTATGGATCCAGAGCGAGATGTTCTTGCCATTGAAGCAGAGATTGAATACCATGGGGAACGGCATTTCATTCAAGGCGAGGGTAACGGTGTTGTTTCCGCATTCTGCCATGCCATAGATGATTTTATCCATATGCCCATTGACATCGTCAATTTCCGAGGGCACTCCATGGAATTGGGTACGAACTCTAGGGCAATTTCCTACATCGAAACCAAGGATGCGCAAGGAAACCGATATTATGGCGCAGGCACCTCCTCCAGTGTAGGCAAGTCCTCTCTGCGGGCGGTGGTAAGCACCATCAACAAAATGCTGTCCGTTTAAAGAGCAAGACCTTGGGACGTTGCCCCAATACCCCACAATCCTTGTAAAGGCTTGATGGAAACTTTACGTATTGTCCAAGGCACACGCCTTGGACGAAGGAAATTCTAAGCCATCTTTTCCTTCAGGGTACATTTCTTGTCTATACCAAATAAAAGGGTCAAGGTGATTATCCCCTTGTGGGTTTGGGCAAAGCCCAAGGTATTCAACGTTTAAATAATTATTGAAAGGAAGTATTTCATATGGGAATGACAATGACACAAAAAATACTTGCAAAACATGCAGGGTTAGATAACGTAGTTCCAGGCCAGTTAATCCAAGCCAAATTAGATATTGTAATGGGCAACGACATTACAACGGCAGTTGCACTGAATGAATTTAAAAAAACCGGTGCCACAGAGGTTTTTGATACAGATAAGGTAGTTATCGTACTGGATCACTTCACACCTAATAAGGATATTAAAGCGGCAGAACAGTGTAAAAGCTGTCGTACCTTCGCTTACGATATGAACATAAAAAACTTCTTCGACGTTGGAAAAGCAGGTATCGAGCATGCATTGTTACCTGAACAAGGAATTGTAGTTCCTGGTCAAGTCATTATCGGCGCCGACAGCCATACCTGTACCTATGGTGCATTGGGTGCTTTCTCCACCGGTATCGGCTCTACTGATATGGCCATCGGTATGGCTACAGGAGAATGTTGGTTTAAGGTGCCCTCAGCAATTAAGTTTGAGATTGTGGGCAAAAAACCCCCCTATGTTAGTGGCAAGGATGTTATTTTACATATCATCGGTAAAATTGGCGTTGACGGGGCTTTATACCGTTCTATGGAATTTACTGGAGAAGGCATTAAAGAATTGTCTATGGATGACCGTTTTACCATTGCCAACATGGCGATCGAAGCGGGAGCAAAAAATGGTATTTTTCCTGTTGATGAGGCATGCATTGCCTATGCAAAGGAGCATTCTAGAAAGACCTTTGACATTTTTGAAGGGGATGTAGACGCTGAATATGATGAAGAAATCACCATCGACCTTTCTTCCTTAGAGCCAACGGTTTCCTTCCCCCACTTACCTGATAACACCAGAACCATCGATCAGGTTGGTGATGTAAAAATTGATCAAGTGGTGATTGGTTCCTGTACAAATGGCAGAATTGAAGATATGGCCATCGCCGCAGATATTCTTCGTGGCAAAAAAGTCTCAGATCACGTTCGTACCATTATTATCCCTGCTACTCAGGAGATTTATTTGGAATGTATTCGTCGGGAATATGTAACTGACTTTATAGAGGCGGGTGCCATCTTCTCCATGCCTACATGTGGTCCTTGCCTTGGAGGTCATATGGGCATTTTGGCGGCAGGAGAACGTTGTGTTTCCACCACAAACAGAAATTTTGTGGGACGTATGGGTCATGTGGAAAGCGAAGTTTATTTGGCAAGTCCTGCTGTAGCCGCGGCATCGGCCATTGCCGGTAAAATTGCAGATCCCAGAAAAATTGGAGGTAATGCTGAATGAACGCAAAAGGAAAAGTTTTAAAATATGGTGATAATGTGGATACCGACGTAATTATTCCCGCGAGGTATCTAAACGTATCCAATGGTGAGGAATTGGCAAAATATTGCATGATTGATATTGACCCTGATTTTACAAACAAAGCAAAAAAAGGTGATATCATTATAGGGTTGAAAAACTTCGGCTGTGGCTCTTCCAGGGAGCATGCCCCTTTGGCAATCAAGTGTGCAGGTATTAGTTGTGTTATTGCCTCCACCTTCGCTCGCATTTTCTACCGCAATGCCATAAACATTGGTCTGCCTATTCTGGAATGCGATGAAGCAGCAAACGATATCGACAACGGTAATGTGGTAAGCATAGATTTTGATAGCGGCATCATCACCAACCATACAAAAAATCGTACCTATCAGGCACAGCCCTTTCCTCCTTTTATTAAGGAAATAATGGCATCCGGTGGCTTGGTAGAGCAGACAAAGGAAAAAATAAAGGGGTAATGTTTATGGGAGAATATAAAATAGCAGTCATTCAAGGGGATGGAATTGGCCCAGAGGTCACACAGGAGGCCGTCAAAATTTTAAAAATCGTAGGCGAAAAATTTCGTCATAATTTTACTTTTGAATATGCAATGGCTGGGGGCTCAGCCATTGATACATACGGCGAATGTTTGCCGAAAGCTACCTTAAACATTTGCAAATCCGCAGACAGCGTTATGCTTGGTGCTGTGGGCGGTCAAAAATGGGATAATGTGCCCAATGCCCAGCGTCCTGAAAAAGCATTGTTAGGCTTGCGCTCAGAGTTAGGGTTGTTTTCTAACTTACGGCCTGCAAAAATTTATGACGCTTTGGCAGATGCTTGCCCTTTAAAAGATGAAATCGTTGCCGGTGGACTGGATATCCTTATTGTAAGAGAATTAACAGGGGGAATTTATTTTGGCGAGCGTGGCTATCGAGAAGGAAAATATGGTGAGGAAGCATACGATGTAGAAACTTATAGCGAAGTTGAAATTAAGCGAATTTTAAAAAATGCTTTTGAAGTTGCAATGCAAAGGGGAAAAAAAGTTTGCTGTGTAGATAAAGCTAATGTTTTGGAAACCTCACGCCTTTGGAGAAAGGTGGCAGAGGAAATAAAAAATGAGTATCCCCAGGTAGTTCTTTCCTATATGTATGTAGATAACGCCGCAATGCAGTTGGTACGCAATCCCAAGCAATTCGACGTGATTGTTACCTCCAATATGTTTGGAGACATTTTATCCGATGAGGCAAGCATGATTACAGGCTCTATCGGCCTGCTTCCTTCAGCAAGTTTAGGAGACGGAACTCTGGGAATGTATGAACCCATTCATGGCTCTGCTCCTGACATTGCAGGACAAAACAAAGCGAACCCTATTGCCGCTATTCTGTCTGCTGGGATGATGTTGAAATATTCTTTCCATTTGGAAAAAGAAGCTGAATCCATTGAGAACGCAGTCAAGAAAGTTCTGGAGCAGGGTTTCCGCACTCCTGATATCTATTCCCAAGGTACCACCCTCTTAGGTACAAAGGAAATGGGGAACGCAATTGCCACACACATATAAGTCACATCGGTAAATATAAGCAATTTATAAAAGAATATTATTTTAGGGCGTCATGTATTTACCACGACGCCCTTTTTTAGTGCAAATTTTGGTTTCATTTATAAATTTCTGAAAAAACAAGAATATCATCTTCTTGTAATATGGTATCCCCTTTTGGAATTACAATACTTTCTCCCCGCCGAATCACAACAACCCGCTCATCCCCACTGATGGCATCTGCTATTGTTTTTCCATACCAGCGTGTTTCTTTTTTTACCTTCATTTCATATAACGTCAGGCCTTCAATTCTATTAGGTGATTTCCCACTTAAAATAAAAATATCATCGGCCAAAATTTCTGTATCCCCATTAGGCATAACATTCTCTTTCTCTCTCACAATCAAGAGTAAAAAGGAATCTGGAGGCAACAGAATATCTTTCACTTTCTGATGAACCCATATATGATCGGAAGGAATTGCGAGCTGCAAAAACTGAACAGGCAGTTCATCCATGTAATCGTTAAAGGTACTCATAACGTCTATATCGTTGTCCGTCATATTTAGCTTTTTCGATACAAAGGGAATCAAAGTTCCTTGAATCAAAATCGAAAAAAGTACGATGAAAAACACAATATGAAAAATATCGATATTCATTTCATTTACCCTGATTGTTGCCATTATTGCAAAAACAATGGATGCCGCCCCTCTCAGTCCAGCCCAAGAGACCAAGCGTTTTTGACCTTTTGAACTTTTAAAAGGCGTCAGAATTGCATAAACAGCCACAGGCCGAGCCACAAAAGTTAGAAAAAGTGAGATTGCCAAAGCAGGAAATGCTACCTTTGGCAGTTGAGATGGAAAAGCTAGAAGTCCGAGGAGGAAAAAGAGTAGTATCTGCATTAATCCCGTCAACCCATCAAAAAAGTGAACAAGCTCAGATTTATCCTCTATTTTGCTATTCCCAAGAATGATTCCTGTAATATAGGCACTGAGATAGCCATTGCCGTCAAAAAATGTTGGTGCCGCATAGGAGATAATGGCGATTGCCATAATAAAAATGGAATAAAACCCTGAACTGGAAAGCTTGAATTTTTTGAAATATAAGAGAGTAATTGCGGCAATTCCTATACCAAAAACACCGCCAAAAATAAGTTGTTTAAAGATTAAGAATACAAACTCTTGAGGAGAATTATGTCCATTCATAAATGAAAGTACGATTATGGTAAGCATATAAGCAAAGGGGTCGTTACTCCCACTTTCAATTTCAAGAAGTGATGCCGTATGATCTCGAAGGTTCAACCTTTTTGAACGAAGAATTGAAAAAACGGAAGCTGCGTCAGTTGAACTTACAACTGCACCGATTAAAAAACTTTCTAAAAGTGTAATACCCATGACGTAAAAACAAAATATTCCTACAAAAATCGCCGTAAAAATTGTTCCCATGGATGAAAGTAAAATTGCTTTAACCGCAATCGGTTTAGCCTCATCCCACTTTGTACCAAATCCACCGTAAAACATTATAAATAGAAGTGCGATAGAGCAGACCTGTTCTGCGAAGTAATAATTATCAAATTTAATTTTTACTATACCATCAGAACCAAAAAACATACCTAATAGAATAAATACCAAAAGAACCGGCATGCCTATCCTATTTGAAATTTTATTCCCCAGTACACATACGATTATTATTGTTGCTACTAATAGTAAATTTAAAACCATTTTTGCCTCCCTTCAAGAGTGGTGCTCAAATTTCAAAGTTCTAGCGCTAGTTTTTTTGAAACTTTTAACACAATTTTATTTACCTTAAATAATTATATCAAAAAATGATTATTATGTAAATCTTACTTTCCTTTGAATTTGCCAACTTTTTCTCATAAACGGCAACTCTTAACAAGAATTTTATACAACAAACTCAAATTGTATTAATATTTATGCATTTTTATTAATCCAATCAACTTCTGTGCCATCCCAAGGATTTTTGAATATCTAATCTTTTTTAAATTTAAATGCCCCAATGCTCTTTTTTATTATCAAGCATTGAGGCTCACTCTGTCATTATCTTTTTTTATCCAATATACTGAAAAATCTTTTTCTAAGTACATAAAACCCAGATCTGCTGAAAGGAATGTCCAAATATTCATAGGTTATCCCATCCGTAACATTCTTTAAGATATATTTATATAACTCTCCATCTGCCTCCAAGGCAGCTTGCTCTATCATTTGAATTTCGGCAGACAGTTTAGCTCTTTTCATAGCGATATTTGCTGTTCTATCAGAAAAAATGTCACCACCCTTTCCTCCAAATTTTGGGGAAGACAATTCCGTCATGGAAAGCAGTCCCTTCTTCTTTTCCCTGTACTGTCTGCAAAAATATTTTAATTCCCGATAACGATTATTGGAGATATCATACTCCGAAAGCTGTAAATCCCTTTCCTTTGCCAATGGCTTCACCTCTTAACTTTATTTAACTTCTGTCTTTTATAGAGCTCAACTTCATCATTATGAGCAATACGAGCCTCCCGAAGCTTATCCAGCTTTTCCCGTTCTTCTTTATAGCGACAGCAACTGATATGACAAAGCGGATGACGCTCTTGGCAATGGTAACAGCAAGTAATTTTATAACACATTTTAACCCCTCCCTATTGCAAAATACGCTCGAACCAACCTTTGTAGACCTCAGAAACCATGAAAAAAGAAACGACTGTCAATTTGTATGAAAAAGCTTCCCAAAAGACTTTAATTTCTACGCATAATAATTCTCTAAAATTACATCCCTGATATACCCTTAGCTAAGCCCCCTTAACTCTTTAACCTTACGAATTTCCCTTTTTACCCTGTTTCCCCAGAAGGTGTTATAACTTATAAAAGGGAAAATAGATACGCTTTATACATTGATCGCAGGCTACCCAATTATGATTAAGGACATACATCACCTCGTAATTTGTTTCACCACAGTTTGGACAAAAGGCAGTTTTTTCTTTGCAGTCCCCGCACCCATCGCATTCCTTATCCCTCAATGTACATTGATAAGACAACTTCAGCCCTCCTCACTCCGTTGGTTAGCAGTACCTTTTATATTGCTTCTACAGCCATACCACACAACTTTATTACTAGTTTCTTGTGTCTTATGTCCTCATCTTCTCTGTAAAAAAAGCGAATCACTGTCGCATAATATGCGACTATTTTGCAAAAAAAATCCTTTCCGCTTCATTTCCCTCCAGCCGCAATATTTGAACCAACTTATCTACTTCTTTTATGGTAAAGCATTTGCCAATACCATTTAATTTATTATGAAAAACATGATTTTTCACCCCCAACATTTCAGCTATTTTAGCTTCCGTGAGACCTTTCTTCTGAATTTTCTCTTTTAATTTGTTTGCATCCACCATTCTACCACCTCCTCATGTCGCATATTATGCGACAATTTAATACTAGCGAAGAATTGTAGAAAAGTCAACCTTTTTTGTAAAATTTTGTACATTCGCATTTTGCGCAACATTTTTGTCGCGTTCTATTGCATATATGCGATTTTCTGCTATACTTAACTTATGTTCCAAAAGGAAGGAGGTTACAAAATGAATGTTGGACAAAGAATTAAAGAATGTAGAATTAGAAGGGGGCTCACCGTAGATGAACTAGCGGAAAAATTGAAGAAAAATAGGGCTACTGTTTACCGTTACGAAAAAGGCGATATCGAGAACTTACCAATTACCATACTGGAACCAATTGCAGAAGCTTTGGGAACCTCTCCCGCCTTCTTAATGGGCTGGACGGAGAACAGTACACCTTTGACAGAAAAAAAGAACGTCCATGAAGTTGGAGAAATAAGAGAGGTCTTCCACCCTACCGCCCACGAGCTTGAAGTTTTGAAGGCCTACCGTAATCAACCTAATATGCAGCCCGCTGTTGATCGCATTTTAGGTGTTACCTCCAGAAATAATGTTCGTTTGGACGGCAAAGTTGCCGCAAGAGGCTTTAAGGAAACCACAGTTTCGAAAAGGATTGATAAAACACCGGAAACAATAAAATATCTTCTTGACAATGCTTCTGAAGAAGTTGATTTTTAGTCTTTTTACCTTAGTTGCACATCTCGCTTTTTACTTCCAAAATAATCCTTTATTCACTTGCTTTTATAAACATTATACTTTGATACAAAACCATAAAGGGAGTGTTATCAATGAAGTATCGTTTATATCAGCAAGCAAGAAATCTTTCATGGAAGGTTCTCCAAGACTGTGGGATTAAGCAGTTTCCTGTTAATCTTGGAGAAATCTGTAGGTTTTATAAAATTAAAACCATTCCCTATTCCAAATTCACCCTATGGGATATGGTGGATTCCCAAGCAAAAAATGGGGATGGCTTTTCTTTTCAGATGGAAAATCAGTATTATATCGTTTTTAATGACAGCATCAATTATCTTGGGCGAATCCGTTTCACATTGGCGCACGAAATCGGTCATATTTTGTTAGGCCACGTTGAGACCATCACTTTTTACCGTAACAGCGAAATAGATTCTCAAGCTGCAGAAAAAGAAACTCAGGCGAATATTTTTGCTAGAGATTTGCTCATGCCTGCTGTTGTTCTTTCTGCTCTTAATGTTCATTCAGCCACAGAAATAGCTAAGCTTTGCAATATCAGCCTGCAATCAGCCAAAATTAGAGCCAAACGAATGGAAGAGTTGTACCAACGGAACTGCTTTCAGCTACATCCCCTTGAGAGAGACGTAATACTACTATTTAAGGATTATATTGAAAATAACAATACAAAATAATTTATCCCCTGAAGATAATTAAATCATCTTCAGGGGATTTTTAAACTTTTTTGTATTAATATTTGCCCTCGGAACTATCTGCTATAGGGTCAATAAACGTGGGGGGAGTAATACTCTCCACTATAGTATCCCCTCTGCCATTGAAACCCTTTAGTCTAAATTTACCAATCAGCTCTTTTAACATCAGCGATTGCCCTGAAAGCTCTTCACTTGCTGCTGCACTTTCCTCAGCGGTTGCTGAGTTTGTTTGTACAACAACTGCTATTTGCTCTACACCCAGGTTTACCTGTGCGATTGAAGAGGCCTGTTCTTCGCTGGCATTTGCAATATACTGAATAATTTGAGTACTCTTTTCCGCATTTTTTACAACATCAGCCAACGCTGCCGCTGCTTCATTCACATGATCTGCACCTTGTTCTACCGCCCTAACTGATTTTTCAATCAAATCAGCAGTATTCTTTGCGCTTTCGGCTGATTTTCCTGCCAAGTTACGCACCTCATCCGCAACAACAGCAAAGCCTCTTCCTGCTTCTCCCGCCCTTGCAGCTTCAACAGCAGCATTAAGCGCTAAAATATTGGTTTGGAAAGCAATGTCTTCTATGGTCCTAATAATCTTTCCGATTTCTTTTGAGGTGTTACTGATTTCCTCCATAGATTGAACCATTTCATTCATTCGTTCGTTTCCTCGTTGAATGGCATTGGTGGATGCAACAGAAATTGCCTTGGCTTCTTCTGCATTTCTTGCCGTCTTACTGCTATGTTCAGAGACTTCATTTATTGATGCGGATAATTCTTGAATTGCACTGGCTTGCTCTGTTGCTCCTTGGGAAAGTGCCTGAGCACCAGCGGCAACCTGCTCAGAACCATTTGCAACTTGTTCCGAGGCAATATTAATTTGTACAAGGGTATCATTGAGCATATCCGCAGTGCCAATTAGCGCTTGCTTCACTTTCCAGAAATCCCCTTCATATGAATTTTGGAATGTTAAATTTAAATTTCCTCGTCCAATCTCTTCTAATAAATAGGAAATTTCATCAATATATAATATGTAAGTTTTCAATCTATTAATTAAAACCACCATAGATTTTGCCAACTGACCAATCTCGTCATTACTATCCATATCAACCTTTTCATCCAGATTTCCTTCGGCCAAGTTACGTGTAACCCTATTTAATCTTCCAATAGGCTTCACAATGCTTAAAACAATGTAAAACCCTAACGAACAGGAAACACCTACACAAATCAGGATGATAATAAGCAACTCTATGATAGATTCCCGAATGCTGGCTTCAACAATTTCATTTTCTTGGGCTATATAAGTATCAATAAAATCTGTATAATTACCTGTACCTAAAACCAAATCAAAAGGGGCAAAATATTCCGAATATCCTCTTTTCGGCATTGCCTCTGCTTCTCCCGGTTTTGGAAAAACAAAATCCGTATAGCCACCACCATTCAGAGCCTGCTCCTTAATGGCTTGAACAAAGGGGAAGCCTGCAGCATCTTTTGCATCCTTTCTGTTTGTTCCTTCTGTATCTTTACCCAATAGAACAACGCAGGTTCCATCTGTTTTATCGCCCCAGAAGTAACCATCCTCACCATATCTCATATTACGCAATGTTTCCAAGCCAATTTTTTCTGCCTCTTCTCGTGTATAAACGCCCTGCAAATGCGCATTATATACACTTTGTAGAACTGATACAGCACTTTCCACCTGCTCTTTAATCTTTTGGTCAAATTCTTCTCGGATTTCCTTCTCCATGGTTGCTAGAAACATATCTTTTTGTGCTTCCATTCTTAGAATAGATGTTCCTGCTACACCAATCCCCGAAAGTGCTACCAGCAACATCAAAATTGCCATTTTTGTTTTGATTTTTAGTGATTTCACTTGACCCCTCCTTTTTCTTCGTACGCATATGAATGAAATTCATACACAAATTATCCTTTTTTACCATTTTCAAGCCTTAATTTATGTAGATTAGACATATATTTAATAAAAATTATATCATGCATTCTCCATTTTGCAACATTTATTTCCAATATTTATGCAAAAATAATACTTATTTGATACTTTTAATTGTAAACATTTTATATAAAAATAAAATTTTAAAACTTTTAAAATTTGTTATGAGTTTTATTTAAAATATTTTTGTGTAAAATACTTGAAAAACAATTGAGACAAGATGAAATGAATGGATTTTAGTGGTCAACATGTTTACTATTAAATTTTCTAAGGAACAAATTTTCACTCCCTCGCATTTAATAATCATAGAGGGACATAGGAAGTCCATATTTTCACCAAAATATATTGGTTTTTATCTGTTTCTGTGATATAATTTTACAAGGTATAGTAATTTAGTATGAATAATCTCACAAAAAAGAAACACTAATTCTATACTTTCCATCTAATTTTAACATTAGATGAGCTACAAAGGCTTCGTACTATATACATATCTGAAAGAGAAGAGGTGTAACCATGCTTAGTGAATATATCGGAATCATTGGCGCAGTAGCAGGCTCTGTCAGTACACTGTTTGTTGCAGAATGCATTCGTCATATAGGAAGTGTCAAAGTCTTTCCTACGGATGTTCGAATTAAATATCATTTGAATAGTAACTTTAATAATTCAATTTATGAAGAAGTAAAACAACCTTTTCGATTGGGATATGATTTGGAAATTTATAATAGCAGTAACGTTCCCCAAATTGTGCATGAATTTAAGCTTGCATTTTATAAAGGGAATAATTTAGTATATGAAGATCGTCCAAAGTGTGACAGACATATATTAAGCATCCCTCCAAAAGGAATTCATTCTGTCACCCAGATTTATGACATGGATGATATGGATAATGTACTTGTAGGTGTAACGAAAATTGTTTTAAAATATAGAACCTTAAAAATGCGATATCGTAAATTTGTTCTTTATGAAGGTTCGGGTTTGTACCCTGACACTGGAAAAAAAGCTTAAAATGAATAAAAGAATAAGGGTGCCATCCAAGTTGGATGGCACCTCATTTTATTTAACATAGATTACTCTTTTCTTTTGAGAAAAATGTTTTCACTTAAATTTTTCTGGTTCTGCAACTCTAAAAGATAAAATATGTCCGCATTTTGTGCAAACATCAGCAATAACATTTGAACCTAGGGCAAAAAATTTATTGGTGGGTTTCATAGTGGCATAACCTGAAAATAATCCCTCGCCAATTTCATTGCATCCACAAATTGGACATTCTTTATTATTCTTCATTAAACTTTCCCCTTCCGGAAACGGTTTTTTTAAGCTACAAAATAAAAACGCTTTATCAGAAAAACCAGTCAGTTGGGACTGACTTTTCTAGAAAAAGCGTTTATGCTTATTTGCTTTCAGACCCAACAACTTAAGCCGGTGACACAGAACAGCATAATGCTATGAGGTTAAGAAATTTCATAAATAATATTGTCAATCAGTCTGGTTTTTCCAATATAAACTGCAATGGGAATCAACACAGAGCGGGTAATTTCGCCATTAATGCTATGCAAATCATCACTATCCACAACTTCCACATAATCAATTTTTGCCATTGGCTCTTGAATAATACATGAAAGCATGGCTGCTTTTAGAATAGATGCATTCCGTTCACCCTTATCCAATATACCCTTTGCCATTTCTAAGCTTCTGTTTAAAACAAGAGCGGCTTTGCGCTCTTCGTGGGATAAGTAAAGGTTTCTTGAGCTTTTAGCCAAACCATCTGACTCTCTGACAATGGGACAAGGTACAACCTCAATATCAAAATTTAAATCCTGAACCATTCTTTTAATAACAGCTACCTGTTGCGCATCCTTTTGCCCAAAGTAGGCTTTATCCGGTTGAATAATATTGAAGAATTTTGATACAACCAAACAAACACCATCGAAATGCCCGGGACGCTTGCTGCCACAAAGAACATCCGTCAAACCTGAAATGTGTACCGTGGTACTCTTATCAGGAAAATAAAGCGTCTCTGCCTGTGGGTTAAATACAACATGAACACCAACCTTTTTACACAACTGGTAATCCTTGTTTATATCTCTGGGGTATGCCTCAAAATCCTCGTTTGGACCAAACTGAGTGGGGTTCACAAAAACGCTGGTAATAACCCTATCGTTCTCCAAAACAGCCCGCTCCATTAAACTCTGGTGACCGTCATGCAATGCACCCATTGTGGGAACAAAACCCACAGAAAGCCCTTCCGACCTCCATTGCTTTATGATATTCCGTACCTCTTTTATTGATTCTACAAGCATAATTCTGTCTCCTGTTTTTTAATATAGCTTCTTTAGCTGTTCCTCATCTATTTTAAAGGTATGCTTATCCTCTGGGAAAAGGCCTTTTTCAACCTCTTCAATATACATACCAATTGCTTCCCCCATTATTTTCCCAACTGAAGCGTATTGCTTTACAAATTTAGGTA
This sequence comes from Anaerotignum propionicum, assembly GCF_024461735.1. Classification (GTDB taxonomy): domain Bacteria; phylum Bacillota; class Clostridia; order Lachnospirales; family Anaerotignaceae; genus Chakrabartyella. The sequence continues at coordinate 395,923 of NZ_JANGAD010000001.1, read as the reverse complement.
CAAAATTATCAAACATGCCCAGCATGTCCTGATAAACCAAAATCTGCCCATCACACGCTCTACCTGCACCAATCCCAATGGTAGGGATAGAAACCGCTTTTGTAATCAATTCTGCAACCTTCGCAGGAATCCCTTCTAAAACAATACTAAACGCTCCGGCTTCTTCCAAGGCAACTGCATCGGCAATGAGCTGCTTTGCTGTTTCTTCACTTTTTCCTTGTACCTTAAAACCACCAAAGGCATTCACCGACTGAGGTGTCAGTCCCAAATGTCCCATAACAGGAATTTGCGCTGCTACAATTGCCCTTACCTGTGGTAAAACATTAGCGCCACCTTCCAGCTTAACTGCATGAGCACCGCCCTCCTTCACCATGCGACCTGCATGATAAATGGCATCCCCAATACTGGTATGATAGGATAAAAAAGGCATATCACTTACAATCAATGCATTTTTGGCACCTTTTTTTACTGCTTTGGTATGATAAATAATCTCATCAACCGTTACTGCCAACGTATCTTCATCCCCTTTAATAACCATTCCAAGGGAATCTCCAATTAAAATTCCATTAATTCCACTTTCATCAATGATTTTTGCCATGGAATAATCATAGGCTGTAAGCATTGTCAATTTTTTGCCTTGGGACTTTGCTTCCTTAAAAGTCAAAACCGTATTTTTCATTCTTCCAGTCCTTTCAAACAATGTTCTACCTTATCGTAACTACTCAACTTTTCCCTGTTACCCTTTGCTCTAGCCAATCTTAATAAATGAAGAGAAAGTTCTTTATAAATTCCCTGATCTTCATCCCTAACCACGTCAAGATGACGTTCTACCGTTTTCCAGTCTCCTCTGGGGACCGGGCCGGTAAGGGAGGACAGAAAGCCTTTTTCTTCAATATTTCTGATATTGCCCTTTATCAAAGGCATTGCCGCATTCACCGCTTCTTCTTCCGTTAGACCAATTTCTTGAAAATAGGACACACCTATCTCCAAAAGTGCAAGGGACAGATTGGATACAAAGACATTTGCTAGATGATACATCGCCGAAGTCTCCAGATTTCGCACAAAATAGGCATTCCCTATTTTCTTTAATATTTGCAAGACTACATCTTCATTCTCTGATGAAAACTGCCCTTCCACGGAAAAATTTACACTTTGCAGTTCCTCGAAGTCCACAGCTTTATGGGAAAATGCGTAAATTGGATGAATTGAATAAACGGTTGCTCCTGCTTCTTTGGAAAGCCGCAAAACCGTTGATGGAAGTGAGCCACTGGCGTGGCAAATTGATTTGCCTTTTACGTTCAACCTAGAAATTTCATAATCTATCTCGGGAATCGTATCATCGGGAGTTGTTATCCATAAAACATCGTTTTCTTGAACAATTTCACTCAAATTTATATATACTTTCGTATGCGTGATTTGGCAAGCTTCTTTGGTGTTTTCCAAAGTTCTACCCAAAAAACCACTTACCGTTAATCCATGATGCAAAAAATAGCGAGCAAGGTTTACACCTGCCTTGCCAGGTCCTATAAAACCAATTTTGATATCATACCACCTCCATAGGCTTCGTACAACATCCAAGTCAATCTCATTCCCGATAGATATGAGTTGAACACAAGGTAATTCGATTTTTTTACATCCTCACAGAACTTACCTTATATGACTTGATTAGGCAATTTCTATCCTGAGTTTGCAAAACATTTCACTTTGGTGCAGTTTTTTCAATACCACCCGCAGACAGAATACCACCAAAACCCTCATAACTCAACCTTTTTTTCCTTGTTGCTGGAAATTAGTAACTATTTCATAGAGAATCACCCTTAAATTTGTGCTTCAACACTCAAATACAGCTATGCCTCTACCTGGTCTGCATTGCTAATTTACTTAAAGGTAGTGGGTTTTATCTCTTCAAATTGGTTATTATAAATAGAAATCATGGCATAATCATTTGTAGCAGATGCATAAATTATTCATAAAGCTGGTTATAATCTTTAAAAAAATGCCCATAGATTATATCTATAGGCATTTCAATCATTATTTTTTATGCAATCTATTCGTTTTTCATTCAATTATAATATTTGACTATTACAAAAAAAAATAATTTTTTAAGATAGTTATGATTTGTTGTCAAAATCCATTTCACGTCATTGCTCTTTACGCTCTCGTGAATTCATTTTATTTGCTCTTTTCCGTTCCTTATCCTGATACATCAGCGCGTCTGCCAACTGAAAAGCTTCATAAATACTTTTCCCTCTCGTATCTGCCTGAAAAGCCAATCCCCAAGATGCACTTAAAAAGCTATGTTTATTAATATTTCTTTCAATAATTTCATTTCTGAGTTGATATAAATAGTTTTTTAGCTCTTCCCGCTCTCCCTTTAAAATAATTGCGAATTCGTCCCCACCAATTCGAAAGCATCTTCCGCAATTATGAAAAACTGTTTCTAAGCATTCAGACATATTACGAATCAACTGATCTCCCATCCAATGTCCATAAGAATCATTTATAAATTTTAACCCGTCTACGTCCAAAATACAAATTGCATTTTTCATGGAATCTTCAGGTGGCTCTTTTGAAATTTCTTCAAGATACATATCAAAGGCATAACGATTTTCCAATTGTGTCAGTGCATCTGTATATGCCGCTTTCTTATATGCCGCTGCTTCCATCCCAATTTTGATTAAGTCCAAATTTTTGTCCACTTCACCCTTAGCGATAATTACCAAAGCGATCAAAGTTCCACAACGAAGCAACAGGGCACTGTCAAACTGATCTGAAATATAAAAATAAATGATATTTAACAATGCGAAGAAAAGAAACACCACAAAACCAAGAAATAACAATTTATTTTTTCCAACCGATCCAACTCGGATATATTCTGCCATGGTATGCAAATATAAAATCATTGTGAGAACGATAATAATATGTGATAGCGGCATCCAATCATAAAAATCCACAAGACCCAAAGCTTGTGCAATAACCATTAAGAAAAAATTAACAATGGATACCATGGCTAATTGATCGTATATATGTTGATTTTTAGGCTTTAAAGCATTGCCGATAAATAAAATTCCCGGAATGGGCATTAAAGCAATTGAAAGAAAAACCAATTGATAAGTCAATAATACCTTGCCCAAGAAAAATTGAATGAACCTGGATTCGGCAAAAAACCATACACCCAGTAGGAATGCAAATAAGCCAAGATATAAAAAGTTTGTAGTATGTCGTATTTTGAATAAGTAAATTCCATAAAGAATTAGCATTACGGCAAATATAATGACCAATATACTCATAAAAACCGCTGGTAAGTAGTCAAATCCAATTTGAAATAAAATTGCACTCTTGCTACCCAGCATCATTTCCCCAATTTTTTCTTGATCATTATCATAGAATGGCCTGATGGAAATTTTCATGACCTGCCCAGGATTAATTTCCGGTAATGTAATGATATTCCATGCACTGCCTGGTGATTTAGGAAAGGTCAGAATCTCCATGGGTTTTTCAAAAGAATAAATTTTTACATCATCGATTGTTACAAGTACCTCTTGATGGGACGAGCGAAAAGCTAAACAAGTACCAGCTGCAACAGGTTCTTGAAAGGTTTTATATATTTGAAATGGCTTTCCTCCATCGTCGGGTATCTTACTGGGAAGAATGATATCTTTAACTTGCTTATCTTGTGTTTGATATTGCCACCCCTTGGATAAAAAAATTACATTTTCTTGATTGAAGCTTAAATCTCTAAAGTCAAATTGAATTGAAATCCCGCAAATAAATACACATAAAACCATTGCTACAGAAAATAGCAAAAGTATTACCTTTTTCATATATCACCGCCCCAACCAATCTGATTATGATTTTTCTAAACCACAAAGACAATATCACTAATTTTACCACATATTTTTATTATATTAAATATAAATTCCTTTTTTCTTACAATTTAGTCAGCGTTTTTGTAATAACATTTATCCCATATCTTTTGTATCTTTATTGAACATGTAAGAAAATGATTCATTAACATTTTCAATTCGCTTGTTATATTTTTTATTGCTAAAACCATAGCACTACATCTAAAACATAATTCGTTCTAACTATGCAAAAAAGGTGTTTTATTTAGATAATGAGCACAAAAATGCCACAGAATTTTAGATTCTGTGGCACACTGCCCTTTTTAGCTATTTAAAACTTCTAATCCTTCGTTAGTAATACCGGTAACAATATAATCGGCGCCGCAACACATATCAATTTCTATTACCTCAATAAAACCTTGATTTTCTAAAAAAGGAATCGCCTCCAAAACTTCCTTCATGGTCAAGGAAGAACTATATTTCAAAATATCCGGAACATCCATCTCTCTGCCATTTATACATTGAGATTGAATGATCTGCATAATCTCCTTTTGTTTTTCATTCATATTTTTGTCCCTCCCTGTATTCAGTATAACATAAAAGAAGGAAAAAACATATGTATCATTTAACTGTGCAATATTCTATTACGAAACGCTGAACAACAACTCACCATAAGTGGGGAATGGCCAATATTTCTCACTAACCTGCTCCTCCATGGCATCTGCAACAGCTCGTAATGCAACCATTGCTGGAATCACAGCATCTTTGTAGTGCTCTGCAACAATTTGTTCATCCTGGAAATTCTTAGCCATTGCCAATGCTTCCTCTAACGCTTTTTGCTTATCTACAAAGTCAGCACACATATCAGAAAGGGAAATCAGCAAGCCTTCTTCGCTCCTGCAGTTAATTGCAGAAGAAATTTGTTTTTTAAGTGTGATTGTTTCTGCCAGCTCTTTTACGTAAGCACTAACCCCAGGCAAAATGTTCTTTTTGGCAATTTCCAGCATGGTTAAAGCCTCAATATGAATCACCTTAATATAGTTTTCAACCAAAATTTCATAACGGGAATGAATTTCTTCTTTCGTTAAAACTCTATGTTTTGTGAATGTAGCGATATTCTTTTCTTTCAAATAATAAGGCATAACATCTACTGTTGTTTTCAGGTTCAACAAGCCTCTTTTTTCTGCTTCCACAACCCATTCATCTGCATAGTTATTGCCATTGAAAATGATGCGCTTGTGCTCAATTACAGTCTTGCGAATCAATTCATTTGCTGCCGTGGTGAAATCTTCCGCTGTTTCCAGCTCATCAGCCAACAAAGATAATTCCTCAGCAACAATGGTATTTAAAATAAAGTTAGGGCAAGCAATGGAAACAGCACTTCCTAACATACGGAATTCAAATTTATTGCCTGTAAAAGCAAAGGGTGAAGTTCTATTTCTGTCAGTTGTATCCTTGAAAAATCTAGGCAGCACATGAACGCCTACCTTCATCATTTCTCTATCCTTGCCTGCATACTCCACACCGCTCTCAATACTGTCTAATACAGCCTGCAAATCTTCTCCCACAAACATAGAAACAATGGCAGGAGGGGCTTCATTTGCGCCCAAACGATGGTCATTACCGGCGGAAGCCACAGAAAGACGCAGCATATCCTGATATTCATCTACTGCTTTAATCAAAGCTACCAAGAACAATAGAAATCTTGTGTTTTCTGCAGGAGAATCACCTGGCTCTAGCAAGTTTGCACCTTTATCTGTTGATATGGACCAGTTGTTATGTTTGCCACTACCATTTACACCGTCGAAGGGTTTTTCATGCAAAAGACAAACCAAGCCATGCCTATCCGCAACTTTTTTCATTAGTTCCATAGTAACTTGATTGTGGTCACAAGCAATATTTACCGTTGTGAAAACAGGTGCCAATTCATGTTGGGCAGGAGCAACTTCGTTATGCTCTGTTTTTGCCAAAATGCCCAGCTTCCAAAGCTCTTCATTCAAATCATGCATAAAAGCCTTTACTCTAGGCTTAATTGCACCAAAATAATGGTCATCCAATTCCTGTCCCTTAGGGGGCTTCGCACCATAAAGGGTTCTGCCACAATAGACTAAATCTTTACGTTTCAAGTAAACGTCCTTATCAATCAAGAAATATTCCTGTTCAGAACCAACTGTTGTATTCACCCGGCTTGTTTCTGTATCACCCAGCAATCTAATAATCCGCATTGCCTGCTTATTAAACGCTTCCATGGAGCGCAGCAAAGGTGTCTTTTTATCCAAGGCCTGCCCACCGTAAGAATAAAATGCCGTGGGAATGCATAATGTGTCATCTTTAATAAATGCAAAAGAGGTGGGGTCCCAAGCGGTATACCCTCTTGCTTCAAAGGTTGCACGCAAACCACCATTGGGGAAACTGGAAGCATCAGGCTCACCTTGAATCAATTCTTTTCCGGAAAACTCCATAATTACCTGCCCGTCTCCTGCAGGTGCTATAAAGCTATCGTGCTTTTCTGCGGTAATCCCTGTCATTGGCTGGAACCAGTGTGTAAAGTGGGTTACACCCTTTTCAACGGCCCAATCTTTCATAGCATTTGCAACAATATCTGCTACTTCCTTATCTAACCGTTTTCCTTCCTGCATTACCTTACACATTGTTTTATATGTGCTTTTTGGCAATCTTTCCTTCATCACATGTTCATGAAAAACCATTGATCCAAATAAATCAGGAACTTTATTTTCCATATTCTCCAGCCTCCTTTATCCTCTTTGTTAAGACACAGTTTCTTATCTAGAAGGGGCTGCAGATAAACGCTCACCCATAAGAAAAGTTTGCTAGAAACCTCTTATGGAAATGCGTTTATCCGCAGCCCCGTCGCTGTATACCACGTCATTATAGGGTTTGCGTTGTAGACTGTCAACAAAAATATTAAACTGCAAAAAAGAAAAAATGTAACGAAATTAACAGGAATGAATAAGGATTCCTTTCATTTCTTAAAATTGACTGTGCATATTTGAGCCACTAGGGGTGTACATTTGTCTTTTTTTCCTCAATTTCTGATGTATAAAATGGGATACCTTGCAAATTATTTTGTGAAATACATCTTTCTTTTGAAAAAACCATTGTCCTTTTCCAGAAAAATAACTATTGACAGCGAAATCAAGGCAGTGTAAAATACACACAAATCGAAAACGGCGTTGAGGAAGACAAGTAATATAAAAAAACCGCCCCAGTGAGCAAAGGATAGTGGAAACTTTGCGTAGGCTTTTATATGAATAACACTTCTTAGCTTCGATCTGAACCTCTATTAGGAGCAGTAGGTGAGACGGTTTGTCCCCCGTTAAGGGACACGGGTTTTATTGAACCCAGAAAGAGACTGTTTTTACAGTAATTTAGGTGGCACCGCGGATGGCAGCTATTCGTCCTAATTTTTATTATTAGGATTGTTAGCTGCATACTACATTCGGAGGTGTTTTTTTATGTGTTCAATTATGGGTTTAGAAAAAATGCAGGATTTACAAAAAGTGATGGAGTGCTTTGAACGTACTGTATCCAGAGGGCCAGATATGTCCCGTACATTAAAAGTTGGCGAAGGAATGCTTTGCTTTCATCGACTTGCCATCATGGGACTATCAGAAAGCGGCATGCAACCCTTTACCTACGAAGAGGATGCTGTGGTTTGCAACGGAGAAATTTATGGTTTTCGTAGGATAAAGGAAAGGTTGGCTGAAAAATATACCTTTGTCAGCGAATCCGACTGTGAAATCATTCTGCCTATGTATAGAGAATACGGCTTGGATATGTTTCAGCTGCTAGATGCTGAGTTTGCTTTAATTCTTTATGATGGCAAAAAGAAATCTTTCATCGCCGCAAGGGACCCCATTGGCATTCGTCCATTATTTTATGGATATTGTCAAGATGGTTCCATTGTATTCGCCAGCGAAGCAAAAAATTTAGTGGATCTTTGCGCTGAGATTATGCCTTTTCCTCCCGCACACTACTATGCGGATGGCAAATTCGTTCGCTATTGTGACTTAACAACAGTTGAATCATATTCCACTGACAGCTTAGAGGAAACCTGTACTAAAATCAGAGAATTGTTAGTAAAAGGTATTGAAAAAAGATTGGATGCCGATGCTCCTTTGGGCTTTTTATTAAGCGGCGGCTTAGACAGCAGCTTGGTTTGCTCCGTTGCGACGAAGGTTTTAAAGAAACCCATTCGTACATTTGCAATTGGTATGGCCAAGGACGCTATTGATTTGCGCTATGCAAAAGAAGTTGCAGACTATCTTCACACGGAACATACAGAAATCATTATGTCAAGAGAAGATGTATTGGAGGCCTTGGATTATGTTATTTATACCCTTGGCACCTACGATATTACCACCATCCGTGCTAGTATGGGAATGTATCTGATTTGTAAGGCAATCCACGAAAAAACAGATGTTAGAGTTTTATTGACAGGGGAAATTTCCGATGAAATTTTCGGCTATAAATATACTGATTTTGCACCTTCCCCCGGGGCATTTCAAGCAGAGGCTAAAAAGCGCTTAGAGGAGCTGTATATGTATGATGTTCTACGGGCAGACCGTTGCATTTCCGCAAACTCTTTGGAAGCAAGAGTTCCCTTTGGAGATTTAGACTTTGTACGCTATGTGATGTCCATTAACCCGGCAATGAAGCAAAACTCCTATGGCATTGGAAAATACCTTTTGCGCCATGCCTTTGAAGGAGATTGGCTGCCCCAAGCTATCCTTTATCGTGAAAAGGCCGCTTTCAGCGATGCCGTGGGCCACTCCATGGTTGATGATTTAAAAGAATATGCACAAAGCATCTGCTCCGACGAAGAATTTGATGAAAGATGCAAAAGATATGACTTTGCAACACCATTTACAAAAGAAAGCTTGATGTACCGAGAGATTTTTGAAAAGTATTATCCAGGTCAGGCAAAAATGGTGAAAGATTTCTGGATGCCAAACAAGGATTGGGAAGGTTGTAACGTAAACGACCCTTCTGCCCGTGTCCTTTCCAACTACGGCGCCAGTGGTAAATAAAAAACAATTAGGCACTTCCCTCTTTCTTGTTTAAAAGGGAAGTGCCTAAAATGCTTTTACAATTCTTATAAAAGGAAGAAACGCGTACATTTCCTTGGAAATAACTCGTAGAAAAAGCAATTTTTGATTGCCCCTGCATAGAACATTCTTTGCTTTCCAGTAAAAATCAGTCTAACAATTTAAATGTAAATTAATGACTAATGGTTATTGGTTCTTCTTCTCCACCAGCACCTCCAATATCCCTTGGGCAAAGGCAGTGGCACGTTCTGTTATTCCCTCAACTTTTAATATACTTGCTGGGTCGTTAGCCGTTTCTACCATAGAAAAACGAGGCGGTAAACGGAAGGTCTTGTTCATGCTCAAAGCACTAATCAGTTGTTCTGCAACAATATCTCCCCCACTATAGCCGGAGACCACAATGGAGAACAAATATTTTTGGTAAAACTGATTGGTGCGAAAAAGTGCAGTCAATCGGTTAATAAATGCTGTAATATTTGCGCTTAACGCATCGTTATAGTTAGGAGCGAGTATCACCATTGCATTACAAGCAAGAATTGCAGGGTAAACCTCCTTGGTAATCACGCCACCGTAATAGCAACTGGCTTTCTCACTAAAATGCATGCACATACGATAAGGACAACCACTGCAATCCTGAATGGTTCCGTTCCTTAGGGATATCTCCGTAATATCGCAATATTGCAACTGATCCTTAACCATATCCCAAAGAAGCGCTGTGTTAGAGGTGCTATAGTTGCTGGCATGAAGCACAAGAATATTCCCTCTTTTTTTAGGGTATTGCTGATACGACATTACTCGTTTTACCATTTCCTTTGCAGAAACATGATATGCAGTTAGGTTACCTGCATCCAATCTCATGGCTTGAATATTGTAGTTCAACAAATCCTTAGTGCCCTCAACCATTGCTCGCCCCGGGAAGGAACAGCCCGCTTTGTTAGCCGTAAACATCAGCCCTCTGGCCACAGATTTTGTATAAAGCTCACTTTCACCATCTATGATTATGCCCCCTACACTTCCCTCAAAAAAGGTTGGGTCTATACGCATTTTCTTTAGAAAACGAAAAAACTCTAAGTTGATACCAGAAATTCCTAACGGAATGGCGAAAATAATGCGGCAATTTTGTAATGGATGAAAGGCATCCACAGTTTCAATCACTTCCACCTCATAAGGCTCCAAAACCTCCTCCAACAGTGCAGAAAGACGCTTTGTACGAATTACATCCTCACATCGAGGATAAATTAAGGTCAGCTTTTCTTTCATTCAATCTCCTCCAGTCCATGGAAGGCATTTTCCAATCGGTGAAAAAGCTGTTTTGGTAAAGGTTGACTCTCCAATTCTAACCCCCAAGGAGTGGTGCGATTTCTACAGCCCATATACACTCCTCCTAAAAAATTGGAGCTATAATGCCATTCTCCACGTAGGGTCAAAATAAGAGAAATTGCCGCAGAGGAAATGGCAGGGGCAACATATGGCTTAAATCCCAATTCTCTGGTACGTAAATTTGCATCAATGGCAAGTTGGGTTAATTCCTTGGAAAGGGAATCATCATAAGTGAGAATGCTATTTGCGATGACCAAATCCTGCCCATGGGGACCATAGGCTCTCCCCTCCTTTAAAAAGGAAGAAAAGCGTTCCTCTTTTTTCGCATAGTAAGCGGCACGGGCATTCATGACTCCTAATCCGTAGCCTTGAATTTGCTCAGGGCGCAAGCCCTTTCCATCAAAACTCCCCTTTTCATCGATATTGCTCGCCAAAAATGCGGCCTTGCATAAAGGGTCTACAGGGTCTGAAACCACTGCAAACAAACCCTCAAATTGACACTTTCTAGCTTTTTTTGCAAAAATGGATATAATCCCCCGATTTGCCTCAAACTGCACCATACGAACATCCTTCACCTGGGAACCCACGGGAGGAATCCCTTTCGAGGCACAGAAAACGAACATATCGCAATCAAAAAGCTCATCCTCTTTTAAAATAACTACCTCTGGCAATTTATCATATTCCCAAGGGAAAGCCGCCTGATTCAACTCGCTTTCCCATCTTTTGCACACGTTTTCATTAACATCAAAAATCCCCAATGTATGAATACAGTCACCGCCTAACAGCTTTAGTGCTGTCAAAACGGTACTACCCACATCCCCAAGGGCTAAAAGATGCACTCTTTTTTTCTCTTGTTGCGGTTTTTCCAACCGCTCCTTCCATTCCTCCAACGTTCCCCAATTTAAATTCACCATGGTGGCATTGCCCTTTTCCAAATCCAATCCATATTTTTCTTTCATTTCCTCTAAAATGTCTTGACTTTTTTCCTCCAAGGCATTGCTGTCAAGGCAAAATAAGCCCTCACCTTCCGCAAGCTGACCTAAATGCGTCAATCTGCAAAAACCCTTACTGCTCTCTCGGGGAAATGATACCGGAATCATAACACCCTGTTGAAATTCACATCTCTTCATTTTGTAATCCCCCTTTTTACTTCACCAAGTGCTTCAAGCGAACCAACCGCTCAATATCGTTTTCTAAATAGACAGACGCAGGTAAATGGGTATCGTATCGGATACTACTGCCGTTATCAGGACATCTTGGCGAAATCACAACTTCGCTTAATCTGTCTAGTGTTAGACTTCGCTCAAATGCTCTTTGATATTCCATCTCCAGTGTCCGAAGAATATCTCTGGAGTTTTGCAAGCAGGTCATTGACAAATCATAAATGGCCTCCTTAGACGCATCCTGTATGAAACCTGGCATTACATAAGGCAAAATTAAGTTTACCGAATCAATCATATTACTGTTTCTACCTCTTAGCTGTTCTACACCATCCCCTCCAATAAAGGGGTACATCGTGGTTTCCACAAACCACGCCTTTAAGCAAGGAACAAAATAAGCACTTTCCACCTGTCTTCCCTGAATTTCCATTAGATCTCGACCTCGTCCGGAAAGAACACCCACAACCATGCGGTCAATATCCACTGCTTCCTCTTGAAATAAAGGATTCAGCTCCCGAATGCGATAACCTTTATGCAAAAGATCGTCCACCAAAATGACAGGGCGTCGGAAGGACTTAATCATGCGAACTTGACAATCCAGAGGCAAATACTGTGGAAATTCCTTAATCTTAAAGGACTTTATTTCTCTGTCAAATTCTTTTTCTGTATGCAAAACCTTTGTAACTGTATTGGGAATCACAATACCCTTTAAAATTTTACCAAAGGGAACACACATATTCGGGCCAAGCGTGCGTATTGCTGTTGGCTCTTTGGGAACACCATTTGCCTTTGTAATCAACTCTATCAACCGATTGTGCATCATTCCTGCATCAAAGGAAATAACCAATTCTCCCGGGTTCAGCTTTGTCAACGCTCGTTGAAAACGATGATGGGTTTCTTGAATTGTTTTTAAAACCCTTTCATTGCTGTTAAACGGCTCTTTGATTGCCGTTTGCAAATTATGATACAACGTAATTGGGCTTTTCATATCTACAACATAAATATCTCTGGTTGTATTACTAATCAGCTTTAAAAAGCCCTGCCGTTCTAAAACATCTTGAATGGTTTCACTAACAAATCCAGATCTAAGACTGAAAACACCATAGGTATAGTCCTCTTTTAAGGCTTTCGCTATGGATTCCGTAAATAAAATCTGCTCCAAATCGTCAATTTTTGAATTTTCTCTGATATAGCAGGCTTCAAACATAATGATTTTTCCTGAGGTATTCTCACGAATATAGCTTGCAGTATCAATATTTTCAAATTCACTGTAAAGCTCCGTTGTTGAGATATGGCGGTAAACCATAATACCATCAGGCTTTCCTCTACCAAACTTATCAAAAACTACAGTCATACCGCTTCCTTCACTATGGAGAGCATCCAATAAATAATTTACCATCTCCGAAGGAATGGTACTGCCAAAAATAACGCCCTCAGCCTCCTCTACGTCGGAAAAATGGGAAACCTCCACCGCTTTTGTTTCTAAAAGCTGTTTATATTGGGGTTCTCTAAGATACAAGCTATTTTCATAAATATAATTTTGGGCTACGGTATCAATGAGGTTGGTAATATCTCGATTATGGTCTATATTCTCTCGAATTCTTGTGGAGCTCACATCTTCAAAATGAGTGGGAAGTTTTAACTCCAGAACCTCATTTTGAATAGACTCATAGGTATTTTTCTTCTGTTGCACAGTGTCATCACCCGTCTCCCGTAAGAAAAGAATATGCGGGAAAGTCTGAATGGAGTCCTCCACAGGCTGAATTTTATAGGAAGATGCATTTTGCACAACGTCACTGCCTGCTACCATATAAACCTCTTTGCCAGGGAACAGTTCTCTTAAGCGCTTCAAATCTTCAGGATTTGCTATGTTTACAGGCACATTTTCGGGGAATAGATAGATATTTTCTTCGTTCGCCACAGACATATGAATAATCCGTCGTCTAACCATATGAGGCTGGGTTTTTTTCGACCAGGAAAATTCATCAATCGCCAAATAAACAATAAAGCCCAAATCCCGAATCTCTTTTGCAATTTCCTTATGCCCCAAGGAAAAGGGATCAAAGCTGCCAGGAAAGAAAGCCACCTTATTGGGCTCTTGAAAGGAAAAGCTGCCTTTTGTAAACAAATAATCGCTGATAAAACGATAGATGGCATTCCAGCTTGCGGTGTCATTAAAAAAGCCAAGCTCTGAATCCTCTGCTTTATCTGTCATAGTAACCAGCTTTTTGCTGATAAACGCAAAAATATTTTTCTTCTCCCGAAGGGTTAATCCGTTGCTTCCAAACAATTCATGGCCTACAACCCAAAAGGCTTCTCTATTTACATTGGTCTGATAGGTAGCAAAACCTCTTAAAATCATGCCCATGATTTTCTTTTTTCTTTCTTCGTAAATGGCAATATATTCAGGAAATCTAGCGCTGTATTTTTCATAATGACGCACCATGACCCCTAGGGTATCTAAAGCAACACTGGCAATACGTTCATTGGTACTGCATTGCAGGCGGCAAATTTCCAATAAGAATTCATTTAACTCCTTGGGATGCAAATACATAACATATTCCCCTAGGTATTGGGGGATATATTTAGAAAATTCAAATTCACCAATTTCAAGACCTTTGATTAACTCAATGGCAACCTCATTTCTTTGATCCCAAGATAGAAGGGGTGCAAGCTTGACCAATGTCTCCCCAGCAAAATGGCGAACCGTTACCTGTTCGCTTATCTTTAATAAATTGGATAGATGAGTGGCAACATGAAGCTTTGGCATAGATAAACCCAGATGAATACGTTCATACAAAAGCTCAATATTAATAATTTTAATTTTCCAAGGTGTGGCAGATTTTAAGTTCTCTAAAAAGATATCTGAAACCACTCGGTCATCCTCAAATATACGTCGGAAGGATACACCGCGGATAACATCTTTAATTCCGTATGCTTCCCCTATCATATAAAGCAAAAATTCTAAGCTTACATTACCCTTAATGGTCACTCTTTCCACAATTCTAATAACGCTTTCTACCAGCTTATGATTTTTCAAATAATCTGCCGCCATATCCTTCAAATTCAAGAGAATTGCTGCCCGAATTTCCAAGGACTGTTGAGCTGCATAATTCTCCATAAAGGAGAGCAGTATCCCCTGTTCCTCTTCGTTTAATAAGCCTTGAGGTATAGAAGGCAGCGTATCAATCAGAATAAACGCTGTATCCTCGCCCCAGTCTTTGCTTTTAAAATATTCCAAGAAGGAAGCAATATATTTTCCTCTTACCTCCTCCTTGCAATTTTCCAACAGAGAAGTTACCACACGCTTTAGGCCGTATCCCAGCCATCGGCGATGCCTATCTATCATTTTATGATCGGGATTAATAATCATATAGAGGTATTTTTCCCACATATCAAAGCTGGTTACCTCGTCCAAAACAATGTTTACATGGGGAGGCAGCTCCTTGGTATAGGCAATGTCATAATGGGCAATCATATTTCCCAGTAAATCTCCTGCCTGACGGCGAATATCTCCCTCTCGGTGCACCATCAATTCATAAAGAAAGCTGATGGACATCTGTTTCTGTTTTTGGTTCATATAGGTAAAGTACTCCGAGAAAATATTAAGATAAGCTCTGGAATTTTTCCAATCTCTGGCACTACGTGCTGTCTCCAAAATTGCACCAAAGGATGCCTCTCGGCTTAATCTATGCATCAAACGGATATTGTGATCCACTGCAATATTTTTAAACACATCCACTGTTTCATTGGTATCCAACAAGGCCAATTCCTTGTGGAAAACTTCGCTTAGGGTATCTTTGGTTAAATCCGTATTTACCCCAATGGAATGCATATACTGCTCAAAGTCCTCCAAACGAGAATACACATGACGATAGCGATTTTCCTTTGCCTTATCCACATTATCCAGCTTATCCAAAATCACACGGAAGGAATCCTCCAAGGAATACATTCCCATGATTTCTTTTCCATTCTCAAAGCCCTTGCTTTTTACTCGAAAATCCGCATAAATCAATATCAAAGATTCCACAGGAAGATTTTCTAATTCTAAATCCCAAGTGGAATGGTTTGCAGCGATATGCCCAATATCAGAAAGATCATTATTGTTAAACCAAATATCTGTATAGTAATAGTGCAAATACGGAATCCGTTTGACCTCATTGTCCTTACATCCATATTTTCCAAGGTCATGCCCTGCCGCCGCCCCTGAAATCAGCCCTAAATCCACAGGGACATCTGCCATGGCCAACTGCCGCCCGATATGCATGGCAATATAATGGACTCCCGCAACATGGGCAAGGGCATCAAAGGGAGTTACCTCTCGGCCAATGCGCATAATCTCGTAAATATACTGCTTATCAAAGCAATCAAGAAATCTGGCATACTGCACCTCATAAGGGCTATTATCCATTTCGACTCCAGTGGCAAAAGCAAAATCTTTATGCAAGGCAAAAGGCACGTTTTCTCTCTCGTAATTTAGAAAAAAACGCAGTACCTCCAAATAAAACGACACACTTTGTCGTTCATTGGTGTTGAGAATGATATCGTTACGATGTGGGTAAATGCCTTTAATTAAATAGCGAAATATATACGTCAGCCAGCCTTCCTCCGGCACCTCTTTTGCCAAAGAAGAAAGGATTTTTTCGCAGTAAAAAAGAACCCTTTGGCAGGATATTTCTTGGCTGTCAATGATGTCATCAATTGCCTCTAGCCAATACTCTTTTTCCAGAAACGCTATGACTGTTTTCTTTTTTAAATTAATCCTTCTTAAAAAATCTTTATTCGTAAGGACAGCAAAAAGCCCCCGATATATGGCAATCCCTCGTTTTTTCTTCATGCATAGCCTCCCTTTTTCCTCTTTTTTCAATTTTAACACCACCTTTTCACTGTTTCAATAGGGTTTCATGCTTTGTTGAAGTTGTGCGACACATTTTACATAATTTTCTCCATAAATAAAAATAACATCCCCTTTTAGGAAATGCCTTTTATAAACTAGTTTTCAAACATAGAAAAAGGGTGTAGCCTGGCTAACACCCTTTCATGCTTCATTCCTCTTAACTATTTTTATCCTCAATGGTCATCTTCAAATCGTGACCGGTCTTACCGTCTCTTACAACATGAACATCTACCGTATCCCCCACCTTTGTTTCACCAACAATTTTCACTAGGGAATCCATATCCATAACTGTGTTTCCATTAAAGCTGGTAATAATATCGCCTACCATAATGCCGGCCTTTTCCGCAGGACCGCCCTCTGCAACTTCCATAATCAAAGCACCTACAGGCAGTTTATATAGGTCTGCGTTTTCGGAAGTAATGCTGGTACCTTTGATACCGATATAAGGCCTAGGCTGTGTTCCATTCTCCAGCAAGTCTTCCACAATGGGCTTAATCACGTTGCTTGGAATTGCATAGCCCATTCCTTCAGCCATAGAAGAATTGTATTTTGCAGTATTGATACCTACTACCTCACCCGCACTGTTTACCAAGGGGCCACCGCTATTTCCGCCGTTAATTGCTGCACTTGTTTGCAAAACATTCAGCTGATTTCCTTCTACGTTTATGGTTTGTTCTGTCATACTAATCATACCATCCGTTGCGGAAAGACCCATGCCCATTGCATTTCCAATGGCAATTACGCTATCCCCAACCTGTAAGTGATCAGAATCACCAAAGCTTGCAACGCTTACATTTTTTACACCTGCACTCTTTAATGCATCCCATGATACAGTAATAACTGCAAGGTCTGATTCACTTTTCGTACCAACAACCTTTGCTGGAACGCTGGCATCGTCCTCAAAAGTAACAAAAATAGAACTTGCACCGTTAACTACATGGTTATTCGTTGCAATTGCTACTTTATCATCATCGGAGTAGAAAATTACACCACTGCCCATTCCATTGGCCTCATAAGGCACGCTAAAGGAACCAAAATAATCGGCCGCTCCTGAAACCTTCGTAGAAATACTGACAACAGAGGGTTTTACCCCTTTGATAATATCCACTGCAGAAAGCCCCGTAGTTGAAGAAACCTTTTGAGCGATAACTGGTGTGTTGCTAACAACAGGTTCATCGGCAAAATAATATTTCACCGCACCATAACCAGCCCCCATGCTTGCACCGCCAGCCACACTTACAATTAAGCATGCTGCTATAAACTTGGCCCAATTTCTTCTTTTTCTTGGAGTTTTCTTCACCTGTTCCTCATAGCGGTATTCCCGAAGGGAAGGGCCCTCTCCATTTGGAGCATTACCGCAGGAACATCCATCGGTATCCATGTCCTCTTCATCAACCTTTTGTTCCTCAGAAAGTTCATCTTCAATCACAGAGCCCTCTATTATTTCCTGCTGGGCTGCCATTTCAGATTCTTCTGCGTTCTCCGGTTCATTAGACATTTCCGGTTCGTTCAATTTAGTATCTTCTGGTTCATTATTTTTTTTATTATTTAGAATCATATCTTCAGGGTCAAACATATCATATTCCTCCGTTCATTTATTTTATGATATGAGTATAGCGCATCCTTTTGAACAAAATATGAACATGAATTAAATAATCGGTTAATATTACCGAGTTTGGAATCTATTTTTTTCAGTAAAAAACTAATTTTCACTAGAATAGACCTTTCAAAAGCCATTTTCTTTGGTTAAAAAAACCATCAGCGGATTTTTGAAGGAAAACCAACCTTCTTCTGTACTTTTGACAAAGTTTTCTCCGCAATTCTACCTGCTTTTTCAGCGCCGTTTTTAATCACGCTATCCAAGTAATCCTTATTCGCTTCCAATTCTTTTACACGCTGTTGAATTGGCTCCAATTTGGCTACAACCGCTTCACCTACAGCCATCTTAAAGTTACCATAGCCGGTATTGGCAAACTCTCTTTCTGCCTCCGCTGGAGAAACCCCTGTTACAGCACAATAAATTCCTAAAAGATTGGAAATACCAGGCTTATCTTCTCCAAAGCGCACTTGATTGTCAGAGTCTGTCATGGCACGTTTGAATTTATTCAAAATCACTGCAGGCTCATCCATCAACGCAATGGTATTATTTTTATTTTCATCAGATTTGGACATTTTTTTGGTTGGCTCCTGTAACGCCATAATTCTCGCCCCAACCTTACCGATATATGCCTCGGGTATTTTAAAGGTGTCACTATAAACACCGTTAAAACGAGCCGCAATGTCTCTGGTGATTTCCAAATGCTGACGCTGATCCTCACCCACAGGAACCAAATCCGTCTGATACAACAAAATATCTGCCGCCATCAAAACAGGATAAGTATATAATCCAGCATTGATATTGTCTGCATGCTTCGCAGACTTATCCTTAAACTGGGTCATTCTGTTCAGTTCACCCATATAAGTATAGCAATTCAAAATCCAACCCAATTCTGCATGCTGAGGTACATGAGACTGATAATAAATAATATTTTTTTCAGGATCTAACCCAACAGCAAGATATTGTGTTAATAAATCCCTTGCCTGCTTACGCAGCTTTGCAGGATCCTGACGCACCGTAATTGCATGCATGTCTACAATACAATACAAACAATCATAGTCATCCTGCAGCTTTGTCCAGTTATTCAGTGCGCCTAAATAATTACCTAAAGTAATTAAGCCTGATGGCTGCATTCCACTGAAAATCCTTTTTTTATCCTCTGCCATGTTCGTTCTCCTCTCATATCACAATGAAAAAGATGGCCTGCGAAAGCTTCCCAGTGCCACCCTTTATCTCATTTCTTTCGCAATTATTGCTTTTCTTTATACTCGCCGTCAATATAGCCTGTATCCACAGGAACCACGCATACACAAATCACATACGCCAACACACCCAAGAGAACACCTGTAAATAAGCTTACCAAAATCCAAAGCAAGCGAATCAGCGTTGGATCAATATCAAAATATTCTCCAATGCCGCCACATACTCCTGAAATTTTTACGTTTGTACTAGAACGAAATAATCTTTTTGTCATAATTGTCCCTCCATTACTTCTTTATTTAATAATTTATTCTCCAAAAAACTAAATGCCATACCATCTGCAATAATAATATGGTCAATTAACTGAACTTCTATTGCAAATAAGAGTTTTGCCAGTTTAGCAGTTGTATCAATATCATCAAAGGTTGGCTTACAATTCCCTCCAGGATGATTGTGGGTAAAAATTACCGCCGAAGCCTGTAATTTTAATGCTGCCTCCATGACAACTCTCGGGTGTATTGCTGCTGAGTTTACTGTACCTTCGGCAATCTGCACCGTATTAATCACTCTACGCTTATTATCTAAGCATACTGCATAAAAAAATTCTCTGTTTTTATACGCCATCAAGGATTTACAATATTCAACGGCAAGGCTCAAGGAATTCAGCGTGGGTCTATCACGCCATCGGGCTTGTATGCACCGCTTACTGATTTCTTTTTGCAGTGAAACCAATATAGCCGTATTTAAACCAACGCCACAAAGACGAGAAATATCCATGGGCTCAGCCTCCATCAGCGTAGGCAAAGAACCGAATTCCTTTACCATTTTATGAGCTAAGGGATTGGTATCTCCCCTTGGTACAGCATAATAGAGAAGCATTTCCAAAAGCTCGTGGTCATGAAAACCTTCGCCACCCTCTTGTAATAACCTCTGTCTCATTCGTTCCCGATGCCCACTGTGGATATCCGATGCCATAAGCTACTCCTCAATTTCCAAAACCCCACTCAACTTGGTAAAGCCATTGGTGTATATAATTTGCAAAAGGGAATCCAACCGTCTTAAGGCATCCTTGACATTTTTTTCAGAAATAATACCACTTTCTAAACAATCTGCAAGCTCTGCCAAATCTACCACCTTTACAAACCCATTTTCATATATAATTACATCCGCCAACAAATCACTAAAAATATAGGAATTTTGTTCTTTTATATATTCTGTGTCGATAATATCACAATAATAATAAACCAGTTCATTTTTATCATTTAAAAATTTACTTATTTTAAAGCCCTTTTTCATATAATAGCAAGATACGCCATGATCAAATTCTTCCTTTGGTCGAAAAACAAACCACTTTGTAATAATCACATCATCATCACGATGAAGAATGATATCATCTTTTAGAAAAATTGTTTCATTTGGAATAAACCGCTTTCGATAGAGCTTTATTTCATTCAAATTCTCACCCATCCTCATCTAAAAAGCTCACTCAAATGATACAAGTTCGCAGCGGCTTAAATGGGAATCTTCCCGCAAAGGCTGCATCTGAGGTACATAGGTCTTAAAATATTGGGAACTGGTATGGGCATCCACCGCAGCTTGGTCAACATATTTTTCAACGAAATAAAATACGTCTGCTTCGTTGGTGTCCCGAACCAAATCATAAAAAATACATCCCTGCTCTTTTCTTGTTTCCTCCACCATTTTCTGGGCAAGCTGTAAAAAAGCAGCCTGGTTTTTCTCTGTCACAACGCTTTTTGCAATTAAAACAATCATGTTCTCAGTCCTTTGTATTTATAATAATTTCATTATAAGAAATTATATCATAAAATACAAGAACGGAGCTTAAAAAGCAGCAAATAATTTAATAATATTTCTTTAATTTCTGAAACGAAACCCTAAACTTTTTAAAGGTAATTTAAATATTCAGGGAGTTTATCGGTTTAACGCCTAAACATACTGTACATTTTCATGATTCCTGTAATCCAAATTCCATCAAACGGGCTAATATTTCTTCATCTGCAGGGCAAAATGTAAATTCGGGAATCTCTTCTACCGTAATCCACCGAAAATCTTTGTGCTCCAATAATTGAGGTTCGCCTTGAACAATTTCACCCTGAAACAAGGTCAAATTTATGGTAATATCGGGATATACATGAGTTAATTCCATATAAATTTTCCCTACCTTTATTTTAATACCCAATTCCTCATGACATTCCCGTATGAGTGCATCTTCCTGACTCTCTCCGGCTTCCCGCTTGCCCCCCACGAATTCCCATAAAAGGCCTCTTTTTTTATGAGCGGGACGTTGACAAATCAAAAACCTGTCTTCTCTGCACAATAGTGCAGCCACAACCTCTGTCATTCTGTCACCTCTTAACCAAAATAATTACATTCGCAAAGCAATGCCAAACACTGATTCACCTCATCATCCTCAAACAACGTTCCATATTCACCTTTCACTATCAAGGCCTCCATGGACAAATCTAACCGCTTATTTTTCTTGAGAATTTCAAAATTATCTGAACACCCATTTCTGCTTAAGGCTCTGCGGGCTACTGATACTCCGCCATACTGCTGAATCTCCTTTAAAAGCTTTGCAGAATTATAACCTTCCATTCCTTTCGTTTGTTCTGCCTTTTTCATCCAATCCTCAGAGAATCTTTTTTCGATGTCTGTCATGATTTATATCTCCTTATTTTCATCATCTGAATGATACATATTTTTACTTATTTCTGTTACCACCATTACCAATTAGATATCAACGCCAATCCCTTGAAGAAATATGATATAATTAATCTTAGAATCAACCTTTTCTACTGGCGTAGTGTTATCGTCATGATCATAAGCCTTTTTTTAGGCAAAATCATTTCTTTAGATGATTAATCTTTAAGCTTCCCCCACCATAAGCGGGCTCGATTCCACCAATAAAAGTGGATCTAACCACCGTTTCCCTTCCGTATTTGCCACGAAGAATATCCATGGCGGCATCTGCCTGTTTTTGCTTGCTCCAATCTTCATCTAAAATGGAAAGCTGAATGCATTCGTCACTGCATAAGTGCCCAGCACGAATCCCTAGATGTCGGATGGGTTCTTTCTTCCATGCTTCGTCAAAAACTTTCTTTGCTGTCTCATAGACCGCATTGGTGCAGTCAATGGCATTCAGCAATTTTGTTTGATGGGAATAAACCTGAAAATCAGTGGTTTTAATCACAACACCAATTTCTCTGGCACAAAACTTTCCCTCTCGTAAGCGCATGGAAACAGTTTCCGATAAAGACAGGAGGATTTTATATGCTTCTTCCCTCTCCTCCACATCATAAGGAATTGTAGTGCTATTTCCAACACTTTTTACCTCTTGGACTGTTTCCACATGAGCAACGGAGGTATCATCAATGCCATTGGCATAAGCATTCAGCATTCTTCCATAACTCTTGAACTCTATCTCCAAAAGGGCAACAGGATATTTTGCCAACTCCCCAATGGTTCGGATTCCCATTTTCCTCAGTCGGGGTCCAATTCTTCTGCCCACCATAAACATTTCTTCCACAGGCAAAGGCCAAAGTTTTTTTTCCAACTCTTCAGGGTAAAGGGTGATAATTTTATCCGGCTTCTCCAATTCACCAGCCATTTTCGCCAAAAGCTTGTTTACACTAATGCCAATATTCACAGTAAAACCCAATTCCTTTTTTATATGCTCTTTTATTTTTTCAGCACCCTCCAAGGGCGTACCAAAAAGGGACTCCATCCCCGTATAGTCCAAAAAACCCTCATCAATACTGAATGGCTCAACACGGTCGGAGTATTGGGAAAGGATGCGAAACATTTCTTCAGAATTTCTGGTATACAAAGAAAAGTCAGGGGGGACACAAATTA
Source organism: Anaerotignum propionicum (assembly GCF_024461735.1). Lineage (GTDB taxonomy): Bacteria > Bacillota > Clostridia > Lachnospirales > Anaerotignaceae > Chakrabartyella. The sequence goes on along the minus strand of NZ_JANGAD010000001.1, from coordinate 372,962 downwards.
ATTCAGCACATTTTTGCAACGCAAAGCCCTTTGGTTCCCCAGTGGAAATGCCATATTTTTTAGCAGGAGTGCTTTTTGCCAGGATAATGCCTCTGCGGCTTTCACTATCTCCCGCAACGGCTGAGGGAACGGTACGCAAATCTAACATACTGCCCTCTTTCAACATCTTTACCGCACTCCAACTTAAAAACGCACTATTGACGTCAATATGAAAAATTGTTCTCATTCCATCCCTCCTTTTTGCTAATAATAAGCTTATAAACACAATTTCCATCCCTGAAAAGCTCTATCTTTTTCAATTTTCATCTAGTATAACACGAATAAAACAAGGCTTCAATCGCATATGCATTGGCTCACAGAATACTATTTTAATGTGTTGGCAAATTAATAACAAATGTAAGAGGTTGGAATGAACTTTATATCAAAGTAAATACTTGTATTATACACACTCTTGTTTTCCAACTAAAACCTATTTATAATGAAAGAAAAATGAATCTATAACGGCGGTGAACGATTTGAAATTTTTTAAGAACAAAGTCATTTGCTCTTTCCTTTGCTTGGCAGGTTTTTTATACTGGCAAAACAATGGACTTATACTGACACAAACCACATATACAAAAAAAGTCCCCAAGGGGTTTGATGGCTATAAAATTTTACAGGTTTCTGATTTACAAAATAAGTGCTTCGGTCAAAATCAAGAGAGAATCCTTGAAAAAATTAGAAATGCGGCTCCGGATATTATTGTTATCACTGGTGATTTGATTGACCGCAATCGTACCAATTTGGATACTGCCATGACCTTCGTTGAGGGCGCGGTAAATATTGCTCCTATTTACTATGTCAGTGGCAATCATGAGCATCAATCCGGTTATTTTGAGGAGCTAGCTGAGGAATTGACGGAAGCAGGTGTGACTGTTTTACAAAATGGGAAATCTGTTTTACAAAAAAACGGAGATATGATTGAGCTGATTGGCCTTGCGGACAAACGAGTCAACCCCTATTACCAAGAGGTACTTGCTACCCTATTAAAAGGGTCGGAGGAAGATGCATTTCAAATTCTTCTTTCCCATCGCCCCGAACTATTTGAAGCTTATGTAGCCAGCGGCGTAAATCTGGCTTTCACAGGTCATGCCCACGGTGGACAGATTAGGCTGCCCTTTATTGGTGGCATTTTTGCCCCAAATCAAGGTTTTTTTCCAGTTTACACCTCAGGTGTTTATGAGAAAAAAAATACGGCGATGGTAGTCAGCCGAGGCTTAGGCAACAGCACTTTTCCCTTCCGCATTTTTAACCGTCCAGAATTGGTAATGATCACTTTAAGATATGAAAATATTTAAGGAAAATTTGCGTTACCCAAGGGCATTATGTTATAATAGCCCAAGCTTTTCCCATTTTCCAAACCTTGGCAATCATTTGCATTTTACTGTATGCCATGGATTGCAATGGGTAAAAATGAAAATAGACTTTATTTTAAATGCAGATGCATGAAAGGAAGATAATCATGGCAAAAAATCCTGTTGTAACATTTGAAATGCAAAATGGCGGCGTAATCAAAGCGGAGCTCTATCCCGAAATCGCCCCCAATACTGTTAATAATTTTATTTCTTTAGTGAATAAAGGCTATTATAATGGCCTGATTTTCCATCGTGTCATTAATGGTTTCATGATTCAGGGCGGATGCCCCGATGGCACAGGCATGGGTGGCCCCGGATACCAGATTCGTGGCGAATTTTCAATGAATGGCGTAAAAAACAACTTAACACATGATAAAGGTGTGCTTTCCATGGCTCGTGCCATGAACCCCAACAGTGCAGGTTCTCAGTTCTTTATCATGCTTGAAAAATCCCCTCATTTGGATGGACAGTATGCCTCCTTTGGAAAAGTAATTGAAGGTCAGGACGTAGTTGATGCCATTGCAACTGTTGGCACTAGCCGTGGTGATCGCCCTGTTGAGGATCAGGTTATGGTGAAAGTAAGCGTTGATACCTTTGGTGAGACCTATTCCGAACCAGAAAAAATGTAATTTTTACAAATAATTTTAAAAAACTGCTTGCATTATACATTTTTTTATGATAATATAAGCAAGCAGTTTTACTTGCGGATGTGGCGGAACTGGCAGACGCACCAGACTCAAAATCTGGCGGTAGTGATATCGTGTGGGTTCGAGTCCCACCATCCGCACTCATAAAAAGTCATGTTTGAGGTTAACCTCATGCATGACTTTTTATTTTTTTATAGATAAATTTATATCGGTAATCAAACATCTAATTCATTTCTTTTTCTAGGAAAATCATTTTAAAATCCCTCAATTTCCTCTTAATAATTATAAAATAACGGCAGTCAGGTTTTTGTCCTATGCCGTAAATTTTGGATTTATTAGTCATCAGGATACTAAAACCACTTATATGGTTACCCTTTCATTTTATTTCACATCTCTTATAAGAAAAAAGTTGAACTATCACCTTGACAACTTTAGACTATCATGATAGTCTAATCATATAACAGACTATTGTGATAGTCCAAAAGGAGATGACTTGTATGGATATAAAGCTTTTTGACTCAGAACTTAAAGTCATGGAAGTTTTGTGGGAGCAAGGTAGTTTACCTGCTCGAGATATTGTAGACGTTTTGACGGAGCGTATTGGGTGGAATAAAAATACTACCTATACCGTTATTAAAAAATGTATTGAAAAAGGTGCCATTCAACGAGAAGAGCCCGTTTTTTTGTGCAAACCATTAGTTACCAAGGATGAAGTACAACGAAGTGAGACAGAGCAGCTTATTGATAAAATGTTCGGTGGATCAAGTGAACTGTTCTTTTCTGCCTTTCTGCAAAACCAGGGTATTTCAGAAGAGGAAGCAAATCGGCTTTCTAAAATAATTAAGGAGGCGAAATAAATGCTTCATTTTAGAATGGATATGCCCCTATATCTAATGGCTTTCTACGGAAGTATTATGATTGTTATTGTATTAATACTTCGGAGCTTCTTAAAAAATTATTTACCCAAATTTGTTTTTCCTATAATGTGGGGGCTGGTACTTGTTCGGCTATTAGTACCGTTTTCCTTATCCAGCCCAATCAGTGCCCCAGTGCCTGAATGGCAAATAGCTCCTACAGAGAACACTGCTGTATATAGCAGAGACATTTTATTGGAGAATACAGATGCAACTGCTACGGTTGCTTCGGAAAATCAAGCTTACACGTATTCCACAGGCTTGGATGGTTTTACAATCAATTGGGGGCTTGTGATCTCTATTATCTTTGTTTTGGGGGCGGCCGCAACAGCAAGTTTTCTTTTCTTGCAAAAGAAACAATATTCTGAAAAACTAAAAAATAGTCTGTTGGTTGAGCATAACCAAACAATTAATTCTATCCTTCGTGAAATGGGTATGGGGCATATACTTGTCTTTACCAATGATGAAATAGCCTCTCCCCTAGTCTGTGGTATCATCCATCCCTGTATTTATCTTCCGGCAGCGATGGATTTTAGACAGACTACTCTCCTTCGGCATATCCTTGCCCATGAAACCATGCACATCAAACACAAGGATAATCTGCTAAAAGCATTTTTAATACTAGTTTTGTGCATGCACTGGTATAACCCCTTGGTATGGATAATGTCAAAGTGTCTGTCCTCAGATTTAGAGGCAGCTTGTGATGGGGCTGTGCTAAGGCAAATTGATGAGGATGAAAGAAAAAGCTACGCAGTAAGTCTACTTTCTATGGCTATTAGCGGAAATCACGCCTCACTGCTTTACAGTGCTTTTTCTAAAACAGAAGTGGAACGTCGTATTAGAAGTATTTTAGATTATAAAAAAGCGACTGCCATGGTTTTATCTCTCTCTGTTCTGTTTTTACTAACCACCACTGTCGCATTTGCAACCGCTGGACAAGCTCCTTTTTCTAAACATTTGAGCAGCTACTGCGGTAGTACCTCTTCCAGATGGGGTGTAAAAGCCACCTTAACACGAGATATCTCATTAGGGGAAAATGCAGGAAAACGTGCTGATAATACAATTTTAGAGGTACTGCAAACAGATTCCTCCAATGATCCTGACGTAATTGCGGCACAAGTAAAAGCAGCGTTATCGAAAGAATTCAAAGTTGAAAAGGGAGCCTTCCAACTTGTTGTCAACCTTTGCCTGATGGAGGATGAAATCACACAAGAATATGCAAAGGTAGGGCTTAAGAAAGGATCAGACGGATTTTACTCCTATAGAGGGAACACAATAAGAACCTATGCAGATAAAATGCTTGGCTCCTATCAAACACGAGAAAAAGGAGCAGTGGATATTTCCGTACAGCGCAATCATTCCGGTGAAATTACTTCTATTCTCGTCTTTCGGGAAGGTGATGCTGAGTTTGACCGACGCACAAAGGAAATAAAACAAAATCAAAGCTATTATACAACATTTGATGAAAGTGAAGCTAATACTCAGGGGGTTGAGCAGGTGACTACTGTGGAATCAGATAGAGGAACGAGATATTTCTATGAACATTAACCAGCTTAAAATACTTGCTCTTTCCTCTATGTTTTTTGACCATTTCATTCGTATTTTCCCCCTGGTCGATTGGTTTCTACCTCTTGCAGAGTGGTTATCCTCCATAGGGCACGAAGATTTGAGTATTTGGGTTATCACATGGATTCCTCATTCCCTAGTCTATTTTGGCCGTGTAGCAGCACCAGTATTTATGTTCTGTATTGTTGAAGGTTTTTTTCATACACGAGATATAAAAAAGTATATTCTGCGTGTTTTTGCCACTGGAATTCTGGCTCAAATTCCTTATATCTTGTTTGATTTGATACAAGACAGATTGTATGGTATTACAGGTGACTGGAAAGAGGTTCCTCTTAATATTCTATTTACACTAAGTTTAGGGCTTGTTTCCCTTTGGGGCTTTGATTCATGCAAGAAAAAAGGTCATACCATGCTGGGACTGGGTATTATTGTACTTGCAGGTGCTTTAGCAAGATTACTGAAATTTGAGGGAAGTGAAGGCTACGTTTTTCTAATCTTTTTATTCTATCTAACGAGAAAACGAAGGGTATGGGAAAAAGCATTAATATTTATTGCGGGAATCCCTCTATCTCGCTATAGGCTGATTGCCTATACCACAAAAAACCCAGCTATGCTGCATTCTTGTCTCCTAAATGCAATAGGCCCTTATCTAGGAATTTTAGCCCTTTGCTTTTACAATGGAGAAAAAGGAGAAACCAATAAAAACTTTCAGCGGTTTATGTATGCTTTTTACCCTCTTCATCTACTTTTATTAGCCATGATAGGATATTTAAGAACACCTCATTTTTAATAACAGCAGCCTTTCTATAAGGCTTGCTGTTTTTATAATAATTTGGTATCTTAATAATATAAATTTAAAAATATAGAGAAGGGAAGCTATCTATGTTCAAAAAAATTGCTTTTTGGGGGAATCTTCTTTTATTGATTACTCTGTCTGCTTGCAGCCCAAAGACTGAGGAAGCAAAAAATCCATTTTCTATCGACATCAGTAAGTATAACATTCTGGCTCAATCAAGTGCAGACTATAATTCCATTGATGTTTATCAATTGGATAAGATTATCGTTATTCACGCAAAATCCGAATCAGAGTTTTTTGATGGTGCACAATTTGTAGTAAAGGCACAAAACGATTTGTCTGCCGAGGATGTATCAATCACGTGGACTACCTTAATGGGAAGTACAGAAAAAACAGAAGGAAATGACCGAGTAATCGCAGAGATTAAAATTGAGGACAACGGAACCTTAATTTTCGATAGAAAAATCAACTTTGCGAAAAAAGCCATAGATGCCGTGACCGATATATTGATTGATCGAATGGAGTAATTCTCATAAGAACTTTTTTGCTTTAATTGCTAGAACAAAAGACCACATCCAAGACTTGTTTTGGATGTGGTCTTTTGTTACGATTCATAAATCAATGCAACTATTGAAATACATTTCTATCCTTTGCAATTCTTACGATAGTATTCAGCCGCTGCCTCGGGCAAAATAGAGTTTATATAGCTTCCGGTGGCATATTCAAATCCTGCAAAACCACCTATCCTTGGCAAGATTTCCACATGCCAGTGAAAATCTCCCCCTACTTCCCCATCAATCATGCAAATATTATACCCTACATCTTTACGCAGTGACGCAACCTTAGGTAAAAGACCATTCATGATAACGGACAAAGCCTCCAATTCCTCCGCCGTTACATCTGAGAAACTTGCAATATGCCTTTTCGGGCAAATCCAAAGCTCATAAGGAAAGCGGGAAGCATAAGGTGCAATTACGACAAAGGATTGATTCTCTAACACAACTCGATTTTGTTGTTCTTTTTCATAGGCAAGCATTCTACAGAAAAGGCAATCTCCATCCTGCATAAATCCTTGCATGATGACCTCTCTTTGGGGCAAAACCGGCATCCCTACAATCTGCCAATGGGAATGGCGAATACTCATTCCTGCTGAAGGACCACAATTTTTAAATATTTGAATATATTTCACTTTTTTCGATACAATCATTTCCTTATATCGCTGTTGCAAAACTATAAAAACCCTACCCAGATGTTCTAAACTAAATTGGTCAATGGTTTCCTCATGATTTGGTGTATCTACCAAAACCTCGTGAAGCCCTTGTCCGGAAAGCTGTTGATAAAAGGAATTCTCGCAAATAGCTTTTTCTTCCGCACACACAGCAGGAAACATATTAGGAAAAACCCGAATGGTCCAGCTATCATCTGTCCCATCCTGATAAAAGGGAGCTGTGGTTTTATCTTCATTTCCACCGCAAAAAGGACAATTCCCGTTACTGCTATTTTTCACTTCAATTTTATGCAAAAATTCATAGGGACGGTTTTTTCGATTTTCAGCATAATGAGTCCATTCTCCTGTAAAGGGATTTTTTCTTAATTCAGCCATATTCCTCCCCCTATTCCTTCTTGCCTTCGAAAGTCCACTGATTCACCGAATAAAAAATATTATCCTCCGTAGGTGTAATCACACCTCCAACACGGTTAGACACAAACATGGCCTTACTGCGATAAGCAATACTAATGTATGGAAGTTCCTCCGCAATCCGTTTTTGAAGGCTACTATATGCCAACAAGGTGGCCCCTTCTCCAACAGCCTGATTGGCAGCTAACAGCAAATTGTCCATCTGCTCATCTTGATAACCAATATAATTTAAACTTCCATTACTGCCGAAAAAGTCATATAAATCTGTAACCGGAGACATCTGCCAACCTCCCACGATTAGGTCATAATCCCCACCTGTAAATTTCTCTTGATATTGGGCAAAGGGTAATATCTCTAAAGTAACATCAAAGCCCAAAAGGGTAAGTTCATCCCTCAATTTTGTTGCGGTCTGCCGCCTTGCACTGTTTTCCTGATTTGTCAATATAGAAACATGAAGGGGTTCCGGTTCATTTTCTTTTTCCAGCCTGCCATCCCCGTTTTTGTCTGTCCAGCCTGCATTCTTCAGGAGCGTTTCCGCCATAGTTGTATCATAATCAAAGGGTGCAACGTTTTCTTCATACAGCCAAGAACTTGGACTTACAGGAGTATAGGCAATTTTCGCATATTCCAAATAAACATTTTCACAGATTGATTTTTTTGGCAATGCATATGCTACCACCTGTCGCATGTTACGATCTTGAAATAAGGAACGATGAAAATTAAATCCTATAAAATCATATTGATCAGAGGTAAATTGGTGCACTCCTGTCACACCCTCATCGGCATAACGCCCTGTTTCTATGGCATCGGTCACCAAAATATCCGTCATGCCCTGATCAAACGCATATACGTCTGTCTCGGCACCACCTGTTGTGCGAACAGAGATGGTCTCTATTTTTGGCTTTCCTCCAATATAGGTTGGATTTGCAGTCAATATCATTTCCGATGCAATGGAATAAGACTTCATGGAATAGGGTCCGCTGCCCATAGGAGCCATATTGGCACCGCTTTTCGGGTCTGTTTGCCCTTGATAATATGCCGCAGAAATCACCGGAAAACTTAGGGCTGCCACATTTTTACTAAAAGGTTCTCGAAAATGAATATCGATGGAGTATTGACCCGTTTTGGAATAACTTGAAACATAATCCAAAACCTTTTTATAAACAGAATCTTCTGCAGAACCTCGAATGGTTTCAATGGAAAATGCAACATCATCTGCCGTCAAAGATGATCCATTTTGCCACGTAATATCGTTACGCAGTTCTATGGAAAGGGTTAAGCCATCTTTGGAAAAGCTCCAGTTTTTTGCAATGGAAGGAGATGGTTTACCCGTCTCATCAATGGCAATGAAGGGCTGATAAATGAGTTTTAGTACCGTATCTACTGTGGCCTCTCTATTTCGAAGAGGATTCAACGTTTCAGGAACCCGCATGGAAAGCGTTAAAATACGGCTCTCCCCTTGGGTTTTTGCCACATTCCCGGAAACATTAAAACTATTTTTTTCTCCGTTTCCATTTGTACATCCTGAAAAAAGCAGGATACAAGCAAAAATCAGAGGGATTAATTTCTTTTTCATATTTGCCTCCCAGAAGCTATAAACGATAACAAATTTTATATAGCTTTTGCATAAACACAACCTTTTTTACATAACTATTTGTTTCTGCAAAAGGAATTTCTTTTAGATGATAGCCATCATCACTATATTTTTCGTCAGCAAGCCATTGGCTAACCTTACCATGTCCTGCATTATACGCCGCCAAAACGGTTGGCTCTACCTCATGAAATTTATCTTCCAGCCATTGCAAATACCAAGTTCCCACTGCTATGCTGGTTTCCGGGTCTTTTAAATCAATGGTTTCCACATCCAAATAATCTATACGACTGGCAGCCCACCAGCCTGTTTCAGTAGTGACCTGCATCAAGCCCTTGGCTCCTGCTCTAGAATGGGCATCGGGGTCAAAACGGCTTTCACAAAAAATAACCGCAAAAATTAAAGACTCCTCAACATCATACATTTTTGCATACTTTTCAACCTGCTCACGATATTTTAAGGGCAGCACTTGGGGTAACACAACAAAATATCCAAAAACTCCTACCCCTAAGAGGAAGAAAACCCAAATGAGTATTTTCTTAATTAAACGAAACATCTCTTCACCTACGAATCTTAGATTTAAAATTTCTTTCCTTTTACTATTTCTATGCGATCAATCTTTTAATATAAGCTTAAGACAAAAGCATTGTTACAAACTAACAACTTTTGGGACACTTCCATCCATTGCATTCTATAAGAAAAAACTTCTAAAGCAAATAAAATTGATTTATAAAGGTCATCGACTAACCTGTTGAAAAAAAAGATTTTAAGCAAATTTTAACGTCAAAGCTACAACAGCTTTAAGCATATTTTTTTATCAAATTTGCTACCTGCCCTTGGACTTTTTCCAAGGTATCGCTGTTATCAATCACCTCTTGAGCATAGCTTTCGTATTCTTCCCATGATTTTTGATTTGCAATACGAGCCTTGGCTGTCTCATATGTAATGCCATCTCGCTGCATAACGCGATGGGCACGAACCTCTTCATTGGCATATACAACCCATATGGCATCACAAATTTCATTCAGTCCTGCCTCAATGAGCAATGGAGCATCTATGATAATCAGTTTTGTCTGATTTTTTTCTCTCGTCTCTTGAATCTGCTGTGCAATCTCTTGAACAATATATTTATGAGTACATATATTTAAAAATTTCAACTTCTCCTTATCCCGAAACACAATTTCACCAAGTTTTCGTCGAAATATCTCTCCGTTGTCCTGTAAAATTTGCTCTCCAAAATAAGCAACCAGCTCATCATAAGCAGGTTTCCCTTTTTTTATGATCTGATGGGCAATCAGGTCAGCATCAATAATGGCGGCTCCTGCCTCCCGAAGGCATTGGCTTACCACACTTTTTCCACTGCCTGTTCCTCCTGTTAAACCTATCACTTTCATGTCAAATCCCTCATTTTTTATTTCGCCTCAAACCACGAATGACCTTCATGAACATCCACATCCAACGGAACGGAAAGTTCTGCCGCCTGCTCCATTTTCTCTTTCAAAATTTTGGCCACTGCTTCCTTTTCCTCTTTATAAGTCTCAATCAACAACTCATCGTGAACCTGTAAAATTAAGCGGGAACGATAGCCCCCATCTTTCAACGCCTGATGAACTTGAACCATGGCAATTTTAATAATATCCGCTGCACTTCCCTGAATGGGCATATTCATAGCAACTCGCTCACCAAAGGAACGTTGAATAAAATTATTGCTCTGCAATTCAGGCATAGCCCTTCTTCTGTTCCAAAGGGTAGCAACATAGCCCAGCTTGGTTGCATTTTCAATGGTTTCATTGAGATATTTTTTAATGTTAGGATATTTTGCAAAATATGCGGCAATATACTGCTCTGCCTCTTTTCTGGTAATTCCCAAATCCTGACTAAGACTAAAGGAACCAATGCCATAAACAATACCAAAATTAACGGCTTTCGCATTGCTTCTTTGCAAAGCCGTCACCTCATCAAAAGGTACGTGGAACACCTGAGATGCCGTCAATCTATGAATATCCTGATCATTGCGAAATGCATTGATTAAGGTTTCGTCCCCCGCAATATGAGCAAGTACTCGCAGCTCAATTTGGGAATAATCTGCATCCAAAAAACAGTATCCTTCACTCTCCGGAATAAATACCTTACGAAGTTCTCTACCCAATTCCAAACGAACGGGGATATTCTGTAAATTTGGCTCTGTAGAGCTGATGCGCCCTGTGGCAGTAATGGTCTGATTAAAAGTAGAATAGATTTTCTCCGTTTTCCCATCCATGACAGCCAATAGTCCGTCGGCATAGGTGCTTTTCAGCTTTGCTAGTTGACGATAATACAATATTTTTTCCACCATAGGGTGTTCAAATCTTAATTTTTCTAAAACATCGGCGGCAGTGGAATAGCCTGTTTTTGTTTTCTTACCGCCTTTTAAGCCCATTTTTTCAAAAAGAATTACCCCCAACTGTTTTGGAGAGTTCAAATTAAATTCCTCCCCTGATAGGGCAAAAATTTCCTTTGTAATCCCTTCAATACTGGTTTCCAAATTCTTTTGATATTCCAATAAGGCTTTTTTATCTACCTTAATTCCATACTCTTCCATATCAGCAAGGACATAAATTAAAGGCATCTCTATTTCGTAAAACAGTTGATGCTGTCCATTTTTCTCTATCTGCTCAGTCATTAACTTTTTCGTTTCAAAGAAAACCCTTGCTTGGGATACAGCAAAGCCCCTTCTCTTTTCCTCAGAAAGGGTAGAAAAAACCTTTTTACTTTTCCCTTTTCCTAAAACTTCCTCCTGGGAAGGTAAAATTTGATTTAGAAAAGTCTTTGCCAAATCATCATAAGCATAAGATGTTCCTGTAGGATTTAAAATATAGGCGGCAATGGCCGTATCAAAGGAAATATCCGCGGTTTTTCCAAGCTTCTTTCGAAGTATCTTAATATCATTTTTTATATCATGACCGATTTTTACATATTCGCTGTCGCTAAAAAAATTCTCCGCCCCTTGAAACAGTTCATCTTCTGATAAATCATCGCCAACTTCAAGCCAACAGCCACCAATTTCTTCTTGATACAAAGCCAGTCCTTGACATTTTCCTTCATCCATAAGAAGATGATAGGCTGTTTCCCTTTTTTCTAAAGTTTCAAAGAAAACCTTTGCTGCTTCAAAAGAATAAATCCCCATAAAATCTTCTGTTTGTGCTGTTTGAACCTCTTCTTTTTCAAAGCGGTCATACATACTTTTCAATTCCAAGCGCTTCACTAAATCGTACGCCCCAGCATTAAACAGATCTCCAATCTTTGTTTGTTCCTTTTCAAAGGAGATGGGCATATCTCGAATAATGGTTGCCAAAAATTTACTGAGTCTTGCCTGTTCTTGAAACTCATTTAGATTTTGTGAAGCTTTTTTAGGTTTTATCTCCAAGCTATGGGCAATGGCGTTTTCCAAATCGTGATAGTCCTGAATAATCTTTATGGCAGTTTTTTCTCCAATTCCCGGAACACCGGGAATATTATCGGAAGGGTCACCCATCAGAGCTTTTACATCTATAAATTCCAAAGGTGTTACACCATATTTTTCTATAACATCCTTTGCATAATAATCCTCAGTTTCCGTGCGTCCACCCTTCGTTTTTGGAATACGCACCTTCACAGTCTCACTAGCAAGCTGTAATAAATCTCTATCTCCGGAAACAACAATAGGGATAACGCCTGATTCCTCTGCTTTTGCTGACAGGGTTCCCAAAATATCATCGGCTTCAAAGCCTTCCATCTCATAAATTTGGATATTCATAGCTATCAGCATTTCTTTTAACAGGGGCATTTGCTCCCTCAGTTCGTCGGGCATGCCCTTTCTTGTGCCTTTATAGCCATCAAACTCCACATGTCGAAAGGTTGGTGCATGCAAATCAAAGGCAACCGCCAAATAATCGGGCTTATCCTCATCCATCAGTTTAAATAGAATATTCAAAAAGCCGTAAACTCCATTCGTATGCTGGCCTTCCCTGTTGGTTAAAAGGGGCACCCCATAAAACGCACGATTTACAATGCTGTTTCCATCTATCAACATTATTTTTTCAGTCATAACTGACCTCCTATTTTCATCAAACATATTTCAATTGGCCTTTATTACTAGCCATACCAGGTGTAGTTATATTCTAATGGCAACCGCTTCAGCGATAAAAATCTTTTCAGAATGAATTACGTATTTTACCATGTTAATTATTATACACCAATTTATTATAAAAACCTATTACAAAAACTGAAATTTTTCCACCGGACAATTTGAATTTTCTACCTTTTGTGCATATAGTAGCAATGAAAACATCCGCAGGAGGTTACGCATGAAAAAATTCATATCTCTTTTATTAACAGGGGGCATGACCTTGTCTTTGCTGGCAGGCTGTACTTCCAAGCCTGAGACACAGGCCGACCTGACCCCCGTCAGACTCAACGAGGTTGTGCATTCTGTTTTTTATGCCCCCCAGTATGTAGCTCAAGAATTGGGCTTCTTTGAAGAAGAAGGATTGGATGTTACTGTTGCCATTGGAAACGGCGCAGATAAGTCCATGACTGCACTGCTGTCTGATTCCGCTGACATTGCCCTTTTGGGTACGGAAGCGGGCATATACGTTTATAATGAAGGCAAGGAAAATTATCCGAAGGCCTTTTTCCAGTTAACCCAAAGAGCAGGGAATTTTCTTGTCTCCCGAACAGATGAGCCAGACTTTAAATGGGATGATCTAAAAGGAAAATCTGTAATCGGCGGCAGGCTTGGTGGTATGCCTGAAATGGTCTTGGAGTATGTCTTAAAGGAAAATGGCCTAAAATTAAATGAAGATGTTGAAATTATTAATAACATCGATTTTTCCTCAACAGCAGGGGCTTTCACCGGTAACGTAGGCGACTATACTGTGGAGTTCGAGCCTGTAGCAACCACGCTAGAAAACAGTGGCAGCGGTCATATTGTTGCATCTTTGGGATCAGCCAGCGGATACGTTCCTTACACCGTCTATATGGCAAGGGATGAATTTATGAACAGTCATCCTGAAACTGTTTTGGCTTTCACAAGGGCGATCTATAAAGGACAGCTTTGGGTAAAGGAACACACCTCCGAAGAAATTGCCAAAGTAGTTTCCCCTCAATTCCCCGATTCAGATGTGGCAACCCTGACCACTATCATTGAACGTTACAAAGCGCAAGATACTTGGAAAGAAGACCCTGTTTTCTCAGAAGAGGGCTTCACGCTAATTCAAGACATTATGGAGCAAGGCGGTCAGCTTACACAAAGAGTACCTTTCACCGATTTGGTACGCACTGATTTTGCTCAAGATGCAATGAAAAAATCGTAAAAAATCCTTATTTCAACAACCCACTTGTTTTTGAATAAGACCCCCAAAGCTTATGAAAAACCCGCATTTTTTTTGCGGGTTTTTTGCTATAGATAATACAATATATTTGATGAGAATAATCTCAAGCTTTTATGTATTGTTAAATAGTTACGTAAAGCAAACGTAGCAATCACCAATTTTCAATATATACAAACTGTACTTTTTTTCAGGTTTACATTTCCATTGCTTTTAGAAATAATTCTATTTAGCCAAGCTTTGCTATTTATGTTTACTATGTATGTTTCAAAAACAAAAATCATATTTTCTCCAATCTTTATTCTACATTTTAATTTATTCATTTTCTGCATAGTTTTGATATATGATACCCTAATCATTCTTCATTTCTATTGTTTTAATTCACAATACTTTTCTAATCCATTGAATTATAGGCATATTTTCGTAAATAATCCCTTTTTATATATTTATATTATGAATTATTTTCTATTGACGAAAAAACAATTTATTGATATATTTTATAAATAGAAAAGTATAGCTTACTATCATAATAACTATACACAGGGGGGATTGCATGATTTCTTTCAATCAAAAAAACAATTTATTGGAACTTAGACAGTATAAATACAGTTTACAAAACTTAGATGAACCAAATCTTTATCGTGATAATTTTAATTATGATGAAATTCCAAAGTGCACCTTCAATCATCGTTTGGTTCCTATGAATCCACCTGATGAAATTTGGATGACAGATACTACTTTCCGTGATGGTCAGCAGGCAAGAACACCTTATACCGTAGAGCAAATTACTACCCTTTATGAAATGCTCAGCCGCTTGGGTGGACCAAAAGGAAAAGTTCGCCAATGTGAATTCTTCGTTTATAGCGAAACTGACCGCAAAGCAATTCGTGCTTGTCAGGAAATGGGGTTAAAATTCCCCGAAATTACTGGATGGATTCGTGCCACCAAAGAAGATTTTAAATTAGTGAAGGATATGAACCTTCAGGAATGCGGAATTCTGGTTAGCTGCTCTGATTATCACATTTTTCATAAGCTGCATAAAACAAGAGAACAAGCCCTACATGATTACTTGGAAATCGTAAAAGCAGCTTTAGACTATGGCATTCGTCCTCGCTGCCATTTTGAGGATGTTACAAGAGCAGACTATTATGGCTTTGTAGTTCCTTTTGCTACAGAATTGAAAAAGTTGATGGATCAATATCAGATTCCCGTAAAAATCCGATTCTGTGATACAATGGGCTATGGTGTTCCCTACCCCGGTGCAACCCTTCCCCGAAGTGTTGCTGGTATTATTTACGGCATTAACCACTTTGCACAGTTCCCCAGCGAGTTAATCGAATGGCATGGTCATAACGATTTCTATAAGGCTGTTGTAAATGCCACAACCGCTTGGCTTTATGGTGCAAGCTCCATTAACTGTTCCCTTTTGGGCATCGGCGAAAGAACGGGTAATACGCCATTAGAGGCTATGGTAATTGAATATGCGCAAATGCGCGGAACACTGGATGGCATGGATCCTACAGTGATTACTGAGATTGCAGAATATTATGAATCCCATTTGGGCTATTCCATTCCCGATAGAACTCCCTTCGTGGGCAGAGATTTTAACGTAACCCGTGCAGGCATTCATGCTGACGGTATGGCGAAGGATGAAGAAATATACAATATTTTTAACACAGCAAAGATTTTAAACCGCCCCATTGGTGTTGAAATAAACAAGAACTCAGGCTCCGCAGGTATTGCCTATTGGTTGAATCAATACCTTGGTTTAAAGGATGATGAAATGATTCATAAAAACTCTCCTGAAGCAACAACTTTATTAGACTGGGTAGATGGCCTTTATGCAGATGGTCGTGTTACCTTTATCAGCAAAGAAGAATTGGTTGAGGCGATGAAAACCCTTACACCTCATCTATTCGCATTAAAAAAGATCAAGAAATAAGGAGGAACCAACTATATGAACCTAACTGAAAAGCTCATCAGCACCCATCTGATTAGCGGAAACATGATTTCAGGAAAAGAAATTGCCATTAAAATCGACCAAACATTAACACAAGATTCCACAGGAACCATGGCATACCTGCAGTTTGAAGCAATGGGTATTCCCAGAGTTAAAACAGAACGCTCCGTTGCCTACATCGACCACAATACCTTGCAAACAGGCTTTGAAAATGCCGATGACCACAAGTATATTCAAACGGTAGCAAATAAACATGGTATTTATTTTTCAAAACCAGGCAACGGCATTTGCCATCAAGTACATTTGGAGCGTTTTGGCAAACCCGGTAAAACTCTTTTGGGTTCCGACAGCCACACACCCACAGGCGGCGGTATCGGCATGCTTGCCATTGGCGCAGGTGGTCTTGATGTTGCAGTAGCCATGGGCGGTGGTGCCTATTACTTAGCAATGCCTAAGGTTTGCCGTGTGAATTTAGTTGGTTCGTTACAGCCTTGGGTAACTGCCAAGGATGTAATTTTAGAAGTGCTTCGTCTGCTTTCGGTAAAGGGCGGCATAGGCAAGGTTATGGAATACAGTGGCGAGGGTGTAAAAAGCCTGAGTGTTCCCCAAAGAGCAACCATTACAAACATGGGCGCAGAATTGGGTGCAACCACTTCTGTTTTCCCCAGTGATGAAGTGACAAAAGCCTTCTTAAAAGCACAGGGGCGTGAGGAAGATTGGATAGAACTTTCCGCTGACCCTGATGCTACATATGATGAGGAAATCACCGTTGATTTAAACAAGATTGTTCCTTTGGTGGCTTGTCCTCACAGCCCTGATAATATCAAACGAGTAAAAGAGATTGAAGGTTTGGCAGTGGATCAAGTTGCCATCGGCAGTTGTACCAACTCTTCCTATACGGATATGATGACCGTTGCCGCTTTGTTAAAAGGTAAAACCGTAGACCCTAACGTAAGCTTGGTTATCGCTCCCGGTTCTAAGCAGGTTATGAATATGCTGGCGGCAAATGGCGGTCTCGCAGATATCATCTCTGCCGGTGCTCGTATTCTGGAATGCGGCTGTGGTCCTTGCATCGGTATGGGACAGGCTCCCGCAACCAATGCAGTATCATTAAGAACCATCAATCGTAACTTTGAAGGCAGAAGTGGCACAAAATCTGCTCAGGTTTATATCGTAAGCCCCGAAACAGCCGTTGCCAGTGCCCTTTCAGGAAAGCTGACCGACCCTAACTCGTTGGGCGATGCTCCTTTGATTTCCATGCCTGAGCACTTCTTGGTAAATGATAATTTAATTATCCCACCCTCCCCTGAAGGAGAGATGGTCAACGTGGTTAGAGGGCCAAACATTCAGCCCTTCCCTAAAAACACCAAGGTTCCCAAGGATATTCGTGGTGGCGCATTGATTAAGGTAGATGATAATATTACCACCGATCATATCATGCCATCCAACGCAAAACTGCTCCCTTACCGTTCCAATGTTCCCTTTTTGGCGGATTATTGCCTAACACCATGCGACCCCAAATTCCCTGCTCGTGCCAAGGCTGCAGGCGGTGGTTTCATCGTAGCAGGTCAGAACTATGGACAAGGAAGCAGCCGTGAGCATGCTGCATTGGCACCCCTACAATTGGGTGTAAAAGCTGTTCTTGCAAAATCCTTTGCTAGAATTCATATGGCAAACCTCATTAATAACGGTATTTTACCCTTGGTTTTCGCCAATGAATGGGACTATGATTCCATCCAGCTGGGAGATGAATTTATCATAAAATATGCAGCAGATCAAATTAAAAGTGCTGTAGATGGTCAGGATGTTATTGTGACCCATGTGCGCAAAGGTGAAGAAATTGCAACTCGTTTGAATATTTCTGCAAGACAAAGAGATATTCTATTGGCGGGCGGTCTTTTAAACTACACCAAGGAATCAAACTAAGAGAAATTATATTTTTTAAAAAATTAACCTATATTTTTAGTTCACATCATGAGTAGGAATTGGGCATTGCAGTACATAATCATTCATTCTAAGAAGGACTTTTTGCAGATTGCAATGCCCATTCTAAAGGCAGTTTCTAAAACCCTTATTATTGCAGGAGGAAAGAAAAAATGGCACATCATGTTACTTTAATTCCAGGTGACGGCAGCGGCCCTGAGGTAATTGCTGCGGCAAAAAAAGTTGTGGAAGCAACAGGCGTTGACATACAGTGGGAAGAAGCCCATGCCGGAGCGGCCATGATTGAAAAATATGGAACGCCCCTTCCCGACGAAACCATTGCATCCATTCGTAAAACGGGAGTCGCTTTAAAAGGACCTGTTGCAACCCCTGTGGGCACAGGATTTCGCAGTGTTAATGTTGCAATGAGAAAAACGTTTGATTTGTATGCAAACGTTCGCCCTGCGAAAACCTATCCCGGTGTTATTACAAAGTTCGAAAACATTGATTTGGTTATCGTGCGTGAGAATACCGAGGATCTTTACGCCGGCATCGAACGTATGGTGGATGAAGATACCGCAGAAAGCATCAAGCTTTTTACCAGAAAGGGTTGTGAACGAATCATCCGTTATGCCTTCGAGTATGCCGTTAGAGAGGGCAGAAAAAAAGTAACCGCTGTTCATAAAGCCAATATCATGAAATGTACTGATGGTATGTTCCTTGATATTGCTAGAGAAATTGCCAAAGAATACCCTCAGATTCAGTTTAACGATAGTATTGTGGATGCCATGTGCATGCGCTTAGTAATGCATCCTGAGGATTATGATGTGTTGGTTTGCCCCAACCTTTATGGAGACATTGTTTCCGACCTTTGTGCCGGTTTGGTCGGCGGACTAGGTCTAACCCCTAGCGCAAATATCGGTGTAGATGGCGCAATTTTTGAACCCATTCACGGTTCTGCACCTGATATTGCAGGTCAGCACAAAATCAACCCAACTGCAGCAATTCTTTCTGCATCTCTTATGCTTGCTCACTTAGGCGAAGGCAAGGCAGCAGCGAGCATTGAAAAAGCTGTAGAACAGGTTATCGGCCAGGGAAAAGTTCTTACCGTTGATATGGGAGGAACCGCTTCTACTGATGAATTTGCAGATGCAATCATTTCTGCATTGTAAGGTTTACCAATTCCTAAAGAAGGAATATAGCACAAAAAAAGACTGGTGAAAATCAGTCTTTTTTATTGGGCTATTTTAATAAAATAAAGCCTAACCGTAGAAATACATACTCTATTCATATGCCAGTCAAAGGCTTTTGAGATAAACCAAATTTCAAAAAAAGATATTACCACTTTCTTTTTTAAAGTATGTATGCACTAAACAACGCGAATGACTTTGCCGGGCTTCCCTTCGGAGAATACGTGAGTTGCGCAGGAAACACAAGGATCGAAGGAGCGTATAATTCTTCCAATCTCAACAGGAGCATCCACCGAACTGACATGGGCTCCCATGATTGCCTGCTCCCCAGTGCCCTTTATATCTCCTGTTTGGGTGGATAAATTCCATGCAGATGGCGTTATAATTTGATAAAATGCTATCTTTTTATTCTCAATTACAAGCCAATGACCAAGAGCCCCTCTGGTTGTGTCAAGCAACCCTCTGCCCATGGCATTATCCGGAACACGATATTCTTCTTGCATAGGAACATCCGGAATTAAATTTCCAATCAATACCTTCATAATCTGAACGATTTTTTTGGCTTCCAATACTCTGGCAATGGTTCTATCCATTGCTGAAATACCATTTCTGTATTCTCCGCTGAGCCATTGTCTTGCCAAAGGTCCCACTTCAAAGGGCAAATCATTGTATCTTGTTGCTTTGATCCATGAGTAAGCCTTTTCTTTTTGAAAATCTGGTTGGTCATTTTCGTTAAACCATGAAAAATCATTTGCCTGAGAGATTTCTTCCGGATGAAAAGGAGTTATAATATTATTTGAATATACAAGAGGATCCACATATAATGTCCCCAATTCCCTATAGTGATCAAAACATCCATAACTTAATAAGTTCCCATACCCTTTTCCCATATAATAATACTCAGAATAATACTCCCCAATTTTATATACATCTGGAATCATTCTATCATTAATAAATTGCTCAATCCCATCAAGAAGAGATGTAAGAGCAATAATTTTGCTAACAGTGACGGGAGAAGTAATACCTCCAATAAAAACACCATGGTTATGGGGTGCTTTTCCTCCCAATATCGCCAGCATTTGATGGGCATTACGGCTGAACTCAAGAGACGTAAAATAGTCCTCTACCATACGGTCATTGGTTTCTTTCGGAAGACGGTAATCATTATGATCAGTCTTAAACAATGGGTAATTTTCAGGAAGCTTTACATAATCAGGAAGTGTATATTGATAGAAATGCCTTAAATGATTTTGAAGGAACTCACAAGCATGGGTGATATCCCGAAGATATCTCCCCTGCTCAGAGGGAACAAAATTCATAGAGCTCTCCAAAGCAAGGGTTGCTGCAACGGAATGTGCAGTGGAGCAAATTCCACATATTCGTTGTGTGAAGTAAACAGCGTCAAAGGGATCTCTTCCCATCAACATTTTTTCAAAACCACGAAACATAAGCCCTTTTGTTTTTGCATCCACCACTACATTATTTTCTACCTCCGCCTCTATTTCCATAAAACCGCTAATGCGAGTTACGGGGTTTATTGTTATTTTCTCCGCCACGTTTACTCCCCCCTCGTTGATTTAAAAGTAATAAACGGTTCCATGGCATCGGGGAACCCAAATTGCGCACAACCTATGCAAATAGAATCATCTTCAACAGGCCAATTCACATGACCATTCCACTGCCTAATTGGGCAATCAATTTGTGTTACTGGGCCGCGGCAGCCCATTTTAAACATACAAGTTTTTTCTCCAAGCTTACTTGCAAATATCCCTTGGTCGAAATAAGACCTTCTGGGACATCTATCATGTATGGTAGTACTGTAAAACATCAACGGACGATTTCTGCTGTCCAAAGGTGGTTCTCCATATAGCATGATATAAGCAAGGGTTCCCATAAACCAATCGGGATGGCAAGGACAGCCTGGCAGCTGTATCACCTTTCTTTGCAAAACCTGATACACCCCAACACAACCGGTGGGATTGGGCCTTGCTGCCGATACTCCACCATGGGAGGCACATGCACCTACGGCAATCACATGCGCCGCATTTTCCCCCAGTTGTCTCACTGCATCCAATCCCGTTATCAATTGTCCATCGTGCCGGCCTATCAAATTATAAATACCCTCATCTTTTCGTGAGACTGCACCTTCCACCGCAAGAATATAATCAGAACCTATTGCATTAAATAACTCATCCATTGCCTCCGTTCCCTCTGCGGCAAGTAAGCTATTGCTATAAACCAAATTTGCCATTTGGGTAAGCAGAAACTGAAAATCCGGATTTTGACCATTGAGCAATGAAATGATGTTGCCAGCACACCCATTTAATTCAAGCCATACAAGGTTTACTTTTTTTAGTTGATTATTCGTAATTTCATGATTCGCCCTTTCAACCAGTTTTGCTGTGGAATGCAGCTTACTTTCCTGATAAGGACACTGAAAATTTTTTGTTTCCAATTTATCACCAACTTTGCATTTAGGATAAAAAACCAACGATAGGCAATGATGCTAAAAAAACAGGATCCCCATGGCAAGCATAAAATTGCTGTGTCAAATCCTTTCCCGCCCTTAAACCAAAATGAATACCCGACGCCCAAGCGGCCCGACTTGACACATCATATACAAATCCATTAACTGCCACATACGCAGGATGACCATCTCTTCCATCATTCAGCGCCAATTCCTCCAACGTGAATTGTCTTGTATTATTGGGTTGGCTTCCCTCAGGGGGATTCACTGGTGGGGTTGGAATAGCACTCTCTTCTGCAATTAGTTCGTTTGATGCTTTGTATTTTTGCAGTTTTCCATTCAAAATCATGGCTTCTCTGTTTAGGCGCTCTAAAACCTGATGGACATCCTGTTTCTTATTCATATCAAGTTCATCTATATCAGCATTTATTTGCCCCATGCTTTTACGAATAGACTCAATCAATAACTCCAAATCCATGAAAACACTCCTCCCATATACCCATTCATATGGTTAATCAACAAATTCGTGGTACTGTCTGGCTCTCTAAACTTGGAAGCACCCGTTTTCCACCAATCTTTGTCTGCATATAAACTAACTTTTGTCTATCTGACGTAAAGCAACCAATCATTTGTGCCTCTCTACAGCCGCAAAAATCCTGTAACAACTGCAATATTTCGCTTCCGTAACCCTTTTTGGCTACAAGAAGCATCCTACCTTCACATGCTAGATACAGAGGATCAATACCCAAAATCTCATTGACAGCCTTAACTTGAGGATGAATTGGTATGTTATTTTCAAGAAGCTCAACATTAAAACCAGCAAATTCCGCTATTTCGTTCAAAACTGTGGCAACCCCTCCCCTTGTGGGGTCTTTCATTAGTTTTATGTAGGGCAGTATTCTCTCTAAGTCGGAAATAAGGTGACTTAAGGCGCAACAGTCGCTCTTAATGCTGGTTTCAATGGCAAGGTCGTAGCGATCAAGCAAAATGGCAGTGCCGTGTTCTGCAATGGTTCCCGTTATGATAATCTCATCCCCCGGTTCAATTTCACAAGGAAAATACTGCTCAGACACAACGCCAATGCCTGAAGTATTGATAAATATACCATCCGCACTTCCTTTTTCAACAACCTTGGTATCACCCGTGACAATCCTCACATTGTTCCTTTTACATACTTCACCCATTGAGCAGGCAATTTGGCGCAATGCTTCTATATCAAAGCCCTCTTCAATAATGAAACCGGCACTGATGTACAGGGGTTTTGCCCCCGCCGTGGCAAGGTCATTTAATGTGCCGCAAATTGCTAGTTTCCCAATGTCACCACCACGAAAAAACAATGGTTGAACTACAAAGCTATCAGTTGTATAGGCAAGCTTTGAGGCTTTCGTGGTAAAAACAAAGGAATCACTTAGAGAAACTTTGCCTACTTCTCCATAGCTTTTTAAAAATATCTCTCGTATTAGCTCATTTGTTTTTACTCCACCATCACCATGATATAGTTGAATTTTGTTTATCAAAAGATAACCCTCCCGTATTTATAATGGGCTGAGCAAGCCCCTTCTGAAGATATCATACAAGGCCCTAATGGATTTTCAGGCGTACAGTTCACTCCAAATTGACTACATTCATAAGGAGCCTTTCGACCAAGAATAATTTCACTACATTGGCAAACCGAGGGTTTAAGCGTAATTTTCTCCGAAATAGGAAACCTTTTTTTCGCATCCAGTCTTTGGTATTTTTCTTTTAATACCAAGGCAGAATCCCCGACCTCTCCTATGCCTCGCCAAAATCCATCCTCCGTTTCATAAACCTCATTTATAAATTCCTTTGCCAATGGATTGCCCTGGTTTCGAACACAATTAGGGTATAAATTCAAAAAGGTTACAGGTTGTTTCCCCTCAATTTGGTCTAGGAGGCTATAGACTCCCTTTTTCATATCTTCCCCCTGAAATCCACAAACCACAGCAGGAAGATTAAATTCTTCAGTTACAAATCGAAATGCGTCCCCTCCTAAAACAGATGCGACATGACCGGGACATATAAGCCCGTCTATCCTGTTTTCTTCATTCTCAAGAATGAAGCGAAGAATGGGCTCCATGCGCTTTAGTGCAGTTAGAAAAAGTAAGTTCTCTGGCCCTTGCTCAAATACATTTTTAATCGTTGCCCCAATAATTGGCGCCGTTGTTTCAAACCCCACCGCCAAAAAAACAACGGTCTTATGGGGATATTTTCGTGCCAATGTAATTGCATCTTCTGGAGAATAAACGGTAAAAATCGTATCCTTTCTTTTTATTTCAGAAAGGCTTGCATAGGTTCCTTTGACCTTTAACATGTCACCAAAGGTAGCTAAAATCACATTTTGATAAGAAAGCAAGTCTATTGCACCATCAATATAGCTTTCATGGGTAACACAAACAGGGCAACCTGGGCCTGACAACAGCTTTACATGCTTTGGCAGTAAATACCGTATGCCCGATTTTGCAATTGCTTGTGTATGAGTACCACAAACCTCCATAATCCTTACTGTCTTTTCAATTTCCGGCTTCATTTTCATCATCGTTTATCATCTCATTTAATATGGTATTTAAAAATACATATTCCCCTTGGTCAATCTTTTCAATGGCAAAGCCCGCATGTAATAACACAAAATCCCCTGCCATGGGACTTTCTATAAGCTGAACATTGATTTTCTGGCCCACACCCATGGTTTCAACGTAGGCATACTTTCCATCAACTGAAATAATTTTCGTTGGAACTGCCAGACACATAAGCCCTCTCCTCCAAAATGGAAGCCGCCACAGCTGCCTGACCATAAGACAAGCCTCCATCATTTAGTGGTACCGTTTGATTGTAGAAAACCTGAAAATTCCTTTTCTTCAATCCAAAAATAATACTCTTTAAGAGGTATGTATTTTCAAATACGCCTCCCCCTAAAAAAACATTGTCCAATAAGTACTTTTCTCTTATTCTGCAAGCACAGTCTATGGTTGCTTTAGAAATTGTATTGTGAAATTTAGAAGATATGACAGAAATAGGCTCGTGTTTGCTCAAATCCTCTAATACACACTCCAAAATGCCTTTATAGCCTAATATGAAAGCTCCCCCACTTTCAGATATGGAAAAGGTGTATGATTCGGTTATGCTGTCATCCACCAAGCTTTCCAGTTCAATGGCTGCCTGTGCCTCGTAAGAAATATGACTGCATCCCAATAATAAAGCGGCAACACAATCGAATAATCTGCCCATACTAGAAGATTGATAGCAATGCACCTTTTTCTGCAATGCTTTTTCTACAACCTGTATCTCCACTTTGTCTAAGTTAGGGAAAAAAGACTCTACGCCTTCGTGCATTGTTTCAAGAAAGGATAAGGCGCATTTCCATGGTGCCTCTATGGCAGAATCTCCGCCCTGCAATGTAACGTATTCCAAATGTCCTACTCTTTTATATTGAGTTCTACTGCCTATAAAAAATTCTCCGCCCCATATAGCACCGTCTTCTCCCATGCCGGTTCCATCAAAGATAATACCGATACCTTTACCATTAAAATTGTGCTCCGCCATACATGCCGCCATATGGGCATGATGATGCTGAACGACGATGGTTGTAATTTCCTGTCTCTTTGCATATTGTGTTGAATAATAATTGGGGTGCAGATCATGGACAATGGCTTTGGGTGATGCATTTAAAAGTCTGGATAGCCTATCTATCACCGAAGTGTATTCCTTGCAAGCCTCTAGAAAATGAAGTTCTCCTAAATATTGGCTGATGTGTGCCAACTGATTATGCACAAAGCAAAGGGAAGCTTTTTGATTTCCCCCGACAGCCAATATTTCATCGGGAGAATTTAACGGCAATGCCAAGGGCGCATACCCTCTGCCACAACGGCTTAATAACACGGTATCATGGATAACTTTGACAACAGAGTCATCTATGGGTGTCATAATTTCACGGTCATGTATGAGAAAATAGTCAGCTACATCCTTCAATTGCTCTAAGGCATCCTCATCCTTATAACATATGGGCATTCCACTGATATTCCCACTGGTCATTATCAAATACTTTAAGTTCTCGTCAAATAAAAGATAGTGCAGAGGGGAATAGGGAAGCATCACACCGTAATGGCAAAGCTTCGGTGCAATATTATCTGGTAGAAAGGTGCCGTCCTCTCTCTTAAGTAATACAATAGGACGCTTGTTATTGGAAATCGTTTCTTTTTCCTTTGAGCTTACAGAACAAATCCCCATTACATCCTCAATTCTGCACGTCATCATTGCCAAAGGCTTATGAGGGCGTTTTTTTCTCTTGCGTAAGGTTGCAATGGTCGTTTCATTCTCTGCATTACAAACAAGGTGATACCCACCAATTCCTTTGATGGCTAAGATTTTTCCTTCTTTTAAAACCTGTTTCCCTTTTTCAATGGGGTTATCACATTCAACTTGATCACCATTTACATGCAATAAAATATACCTGGGGCCGCAAACGGGGCAAGCATTAGGTTGGGCATGAAATCGCCTATTCTCAGGATTTCTGTATTCCTCATAACAGTCCTCACACATAGGAAATGACCTCATGGTTGTATTTGGGCGGTCATAAGGTAGGTCTTTTATAATAGAATATCTGGGGCCGCAATTTGTGCAATTTGTAAACGCATAGGTAAACCGCCTATTCTTTTGGTTCAGAATATCATCCAAACAATCCTGACATATACCCAAATCAGGTAACAGACAGCCTTGCATCTTTTCATCCTCTGCACTATGTAAAATTCTAAAATCCTGAAAATACAGCTTTGGGTGAGAAGAAATATCTATATGATGGAGCACCGCATTGGGTGGGGGATTGTTGGTCAATTCATATAAAAAGCCATCCATATCCCTTTGCTCCCCCGAAAGCACAATAAGCACAGAGGCTCCTTTATTTTTCACAAAGCCGGTAAGATGGAAGGCATTAGCCGTTTTATAAAGAAACGGGCGCATACCCACGCCCTGCACAGTTCCATGAATTTGAATCATAAGGCTTTGGGGTTCATTCATTCCTTTTTCTCACCATCAATCTGTTCAATGGTTGCAGTTAACGGTTCAATTTCCTTTTTATCCACAACAATATTTGTCCATTCTCCAATAAGCTTGCTTTTTCTATCAGCAAAATGCTCACGGATACTTTTTTCGCTAATATGGCTATGGGTATGCACCGTAATAACCAGCTTGGTAATCTTTTCGATTGCGTTTTCTTTGCATAAGCCCCCAATGGATTCATACAAATTTTGATTTAAAAAAGTATCATGCATAATTGATTTCCTCCAATATAATTTTTGATAAATTCTTTTCCACTTCTATACAGATTTCTTGAAACCGATCCTGTAAAACAGAACTAAGTCCTTCCCCAAAGCCCACCTCAGAAATCTCAACACCAATCAAATAACCCTTCCATTTACAATGATAAAGACGCATCATATCAATCATGCTCATATCATGCTGCATGGGCGATGATGAAGATTTCCCTATGGCTTCTTCTAAGCTAAGCATATGAATGGTTCCCGGCTCTCCGCCCTCATAAAATGCATCCAATATAAAAATAAAATCCTCTTGATGAATAGAATAAAAAGCACTTTGACAATCCGTTTCCCCAATAATGACATCAATTTTTTGCTTTTTTAGCCATTCTTCCAAATACTCTGCAATCTCAATGGCAATTCCATCATCCTTCATAAACCGATTCCCAATGGCAACTAATTTTATCATGACCCAACCCCATTTTCAGACTGTATCTTTGATTGACATACTACCTGCCTACATTACGAAGACCTAATTCTTACGGGGAACTCCCCACAGATTCTTCACAACTGCAATTAGCATCCACACAATAAATCCACAAACAACAACTGTGATTCCTAATAAGGTTGCATCCATGGAGATTTCTAAAAAAGCTCCTCCTTCCGTGAGATAGGCAACTACATGGTCGACTAACCACATCAATGTTGCACCCCAGTATATTAAGCAAAGGGTACTTAACTGAAATTTGTCCTCGGATATGCTGCGCCAACCAATTGTGGTTAAAATCGCTGCCAGCGCCGTAATGATAAAATACATAGAATCCCTCCCTTAATTTCTCTCACATTTTTTATGCAAAGTTTGTTTTAATTTGTTTTCCGCAACATAAACCATAACCACCCATACCAACGTTACAAAAACCGCCATGGAAGTTCCAATGGTCGCCATTTCGTGAAGCATAATTGGTATTTCACTTGGATTGTTCATGGCAGTCAAAAATGGCGGCCATAGAACAACTTCACCATGCCAAATATGTTCGATGGCCAATAAAAAAACACCACCCCATAATAGCTGATTCAACCAACTCAGCTTTTGCTCCCAGTCAATTTTTGTTTGATTGAGTTCCTTGGATTCTCCATCTAAAAATGTAACATCCTCTGCTCCTACAGAAGCAGTGTTCTCTTTCTTCTTTTTCACAACTTTTTTGACGATTGATACCACGATAGCCTCCGCCATTGGTACAACAAAACATCCCATAATAATCCTCCTTTTGAATGAAGCATTGATTCATTTAGGTTTTGCTATGCTTATCCTAAATACATCCTATGCTTGTTTTGGCTTTTTATTACCGTTGAAAATAGAATGCAGTACAAACTGATATATCCTCCGAATATTGATTTCACGATGGAAAAAAAGAGTACATTAACACCTTGTGTTATAGTCCATTACTGTTTGATTATTAATTGACAGACGTGAACAGAGACTAAAAATAATTGAAGAAAAGATTTGCTAAATTTTTTTAATATAAATTGAAGGGTTTAAAAAGCACAAGAATTTTGGATGAGAAATCACCGAAAAGAGCTTTTTACAGGAGATAACTTATGCACATTTGTGATATGCTCTAATTTTGAGATAAATTTTCCTGAGATGAAATATATTCCATTTTTTTCCACTTAAATATAATATAATTTATAAAATGACTATATTCTTCAATAAATAAAAATATTATTGACGTATTGACTGTTTTATTGTAAGGCGATATAATTGTATAAAGTCACACTTTGAAGAGGTAATCACTTATGAATAAATCCATCTCACTAACAAAAAATGAGCAAGAGATTATGGATCTTTTATGGAAAGAGAACAAACCCTTATCTCGTTCTGATATCATTAATTTGTCAACAGAACGTTCATGGAAAGCCAGCTCTATTCATATTTTGCTGAATCAGCTTTTAGAAAAAGGAGCAATCTGTGTAAATGGGTTTGTAAAGACCGGTAAAAATTACGGAAGAACCTTTTCCCCAGCGTTTACCGAAGAGGAATATCATGTTATGCAATTTCAGAGCAGCGGCTGTTATCAGCAATCAAAAGCAGCTTCTCTGGTTGATTTTGTTTCTGCATTTATTCAAGATGAGGAGATTGATCGCAACACCATTGACCGCTTAGAGGCCTTGTTGGATGAAAAAAGAAAGGGATTGAAATGAGTTTGTCCGTATTTTCATTTCTTATGGCCGTTCTTTGGTGTAATATTTTTATCATTTTTCTATCTATCATGAGAAAACAAACCGGGTTTATTGCCCACTTTAGCGTTGCACCGTTGCTTCTCTTTTTAGGAGTCTGTTTATTTCGCTTATGCTTTGTTTTTGAGCTTCCCAATGCCATTGTCATTCAATCCCAATATATGTTTCCAGCAATTATTGATGGTTTAACAATGGGCATTTTCTCAATTATGGGTTATGAGCTTTCTATTCTTGACATATTTCTATTCCTTTGGATAGCAGGTGCCGTATTCTTTGTTGTAAAATACGTGATAGAAGCGAAACGATTGAAAAATATTCTCCGTATGAAAACAGTCCTAAAAAATCAATGTGCGATTAAGATTATGAATGAAGTTCTATCTCATTCTAAGAAAAAACCTAAGGTTGAATTGGTTGAACTAGCCGGTATTCCGTCTCCAATGGTTTCGGGATATTTTCATCCTACCATCTACTTGCCTAAAATTCCTTTTACTGAGGACGAGTTGCGTTGCATTCTTTTGCATGAACTAACCCACTTTTTAAACAAAGACGCGTGGATAAAATTATTTATGCATTTTATTTGCGTCATTTTTTGGTGGAACCCAATGGTACATATTTTAAAAGGTAATTTGGTTCATATTCTGGAGTTGCGCTGTGATGCAAAGCTGATTTCCCAATTAAGTGAGGAAGAAAAGTTTAAATATTTAGAATCAATCACTATGGTTCTTAGATATCAACTTTCAAGCAGACAAGCCCTCCAGCCAACTATGGATGCAGCGACCACATCGGTTTTAGTGAATGCAGGTCAAATGAGTAATGTGGAGCAACGTTTTCACCTGATTCTTGAAAAGGATTATGCAAAGAAATATCAGCCTATGGTGTACGGTGTTTATTTTTTAATCACAATGCTGTTTCTCGTTTCGAATCTGTTTGTCATTCAACCAGTATTTTCTTGTGAAGATCAAGAGACATATGCTATAACACCTACTGCAGCATATTTACTAGACAATCACGATGGTACTTATTCATTGTATGTAAATGAAGAGTTTGTGAGTGTGCTTGGAGAGGAATATCTGCTGAACGAGCCATTTACTTCATTACCGGTTAAATAATTTAGGAGGAATATTATGCTAAAGAAAACATTACTAATTTCTTGTTTTAGCCTTACCTTGCTTGCGGGAAATTTATCTACACCTGCTTATATTGCTTATGGGGCGGATACTACGGGTGTTCTCACAAGTGACTTAGATGACATCGTGATTACACCGATGGCAGAACAAACGGAATGGAGATATCGTCTTGTTGATGGTGACTGGCAGAAGAGACTATGGTCACTCACATATGGAAAATGGCTTACAGAATGGGAATGGATAATACCGAGATAATTTATTTTTAAGAGCACTATTTAAATTAAAAATATAACAGTGCAGAAAATTTCAAATTGATATTCCTTATGCAGACTACATAATCGAAAATATGTGCTAGTCTGCTTTTTAATGCCCTTTTATTATTACTTTGCTCATCAAAGATGTTACAATACAAATTGGATATTGGATATTTGTAACTAAACAGGTACTCGCTTTACATCAATCATAACAAGATTTGAAAAGTTCAATATTTCTAAATGATTTCAAATAATGAACAGGGCGTTTATTCCCTTCATATTACCTGACCAAATCTAAACCACATACAAAAAGCACTCAAGACATTATATTTAGTATCTTGAATGCTTTTTTTCAATTTTAAATAATGTACATAACTGATTTTATGTTTTAGGTCTATTCCCTTCCCCAAAGGGCAATCTGGCGAATATCATCAGGCGTTGTTCTGCAACAACCACCAATCAGGCGAGCCCCCTTTTCAAACCAATGCTTGGCAATATCACCGTAACACATTCCTGTTGAACTGCCATGCCAAGTTTTTGTTACTGCATCATATTGTTCTCCCGAATTTGGATAAACAATGATGGGCTTATTTGATCCCTTGCGAATTTCTAAAATAAGAGACTCCACAAATTCCGGGGCAGTGCAGTTTATACCAATCGCCGCCACTTGGGGAAACCCATCCAGTAAACGGGCACAGTCCTCTATCCGCTCCCCGCTGTTAATGCAAGTGCCGTCCTTGGCACTGAAACTTATCCATGCAGTCATTTCGGGATGCTCTCCCAAAACATTCACAATTGCCTGTGCCTCAACAAAGCAAGGAATGGTTTCGCAGGCCAATATATCTGGCTTTGCCTCAATCAACGTTGCCATTCTTTCTCGGTGAAATTCCTCCAATTGCTCTCTGGTCAGTCCATAATTCCCTCTATATTCAGAACCATCAGCAACAAAAGCACCGTATGGGCCAACAGAGGCCGCAACCAGAGGTTTCGGTCGATTAGCCCTATTTTGGGGGTCAGCCCAAAAGCTATCCCGTACTTTCGTTGCAATGCTCACGGAAAGTTGAATGAGCTCCTTTGCCTCCTGCTTTGTTAGCCCTCGTCTCATAAAACCTTCGAACGTCGCTTGATAACTGGCAGTGATAGCACAATCCGCTCCCGCTTTAAAATAATCCTCATGTACTGCCCCAATCATATCAGGATTTTCCATAAGAACCTTTGCCGACCAAAGGGGATCATTCAGGTCACAGCCCCGTCGTTCCAGTTCAGTAGAAAAGGCTCCGTCTAATATCATCAATGGATATTCAGCCAAAATTCGTTCAATAGGGTTCATAAAAGGCCTCCTTGTAAATTGAAATTCTTAAATCTCTTATGTAACTTCATTTTTTAATGATATTCATGTTGGCTCCTAATTTAAAATAATTGGAGATACATTGGATTTCATTGAATGAGCGAGCAGGCAAGAATAAATCAGCTATACTAATTTCAAATAATCAGCAAAATGCATAATCCCTGTTCATTTTTTATCCTAAAATAACTGATAAAACGAAAAAACTCTTTCAAAAAAATTGAAAGAGCAAAATACTATCCAGTAAATAAACACCTTTCTCAATCCGCAACTCTTGATAAGCATTTCGTAGTAATTTCATAAAGCTTACCATACAACCACTATTGACGTCAACCGCTTGAATGCAGCTTCCATATCTCTTTTGAAATATTTTTAGAAAGAATCGTATTCGATACTTTCCGAATCTATAAAAATATAAAGGCAGTATTCTTCTATTTTTTCTGAATAAAAAATATTAGAATTTTACTTAAATTAATTTATAGTCTTCCTATCATCTATTTGGATTATTGTATTCAGAGCTGTATTATGTAAATCTTAATGGGCAAATATAGAAAAAATAGAGTCTATGATTTATGTCCATCATATTGCAAAATCTGCAGCAAAATCAGGAATAGATAAGATAATGAAAGTACACATGGTTGAAAAAAGCTCAACGAAAATATGAAGAAGCCCTTTGTTTAAGTGCACAAAATTAAGAAACGCCAAAGTTTTATTTCAATTCTTTTCTTTTTTTATTTAGTAACTCTTCTAAGCTGTCAATGATATCACTATCAATTTCTTCTCCTTGAATAAATGCAGAAACAAAATCAACTAAAGATGCTCCCTTTGATTGTTGATAACATCGACTGTTTTGAAATTGCATTACAAAATATTCCTCTTCAGAAAATGAAGGCGTGAAGGTTCGCCCATAATTTTTCCCTGTTTTAATAAATCCATATACCTGAATTGCACCTTTTTCCAAAAGCTGATTTAATAAAATGTGAATAGAACTGGCTTTCCAAGAACGGTCTGTTGAAAGATTTATAATGTCGGAACGAGACAAAGGCCGATTCTCTTTCCACAAAAGATTCATTATTTCCTGTTCATTCTTCGTCAGGACCTGTGATTTACCTTGCATATTCTTTCCCCTTTCTCCCTTAGTCTAAGAATTTAAACATTCCTAATATTTTAATATATTACCTATAATAAGTCAACGATAATCCAAAACATTTATTTATTAATAATTATTTTTAGATAAAGTATTATTAAGTTATGTTTTATATTACATTTAATAGTATTATTTTTGAAAATAAAACATTTTTTTCCATATTTTAGATAAAGGTGAGTTCAGACAAAAATTCACTCTATTATTTAAAAAGCTTTTCAAATATCTAAACTTTTAATAAAATCTTATTTGTTCATCCCATGTTAGCTTAAATATTCTAAATTCAATCTGCAAAAAACTTTATCTGGCAATGCCCTAGATATGTACCCTATTACTAATATAAATCATATCTCTAGATTTGGTCAAAAATTTTGCTTTTTCTAGGTAGCGGTCAAATGTGAGTAATGAGATAGAAAAAAATTTGTTTCATTCATAAGAACTTTATTGTCATTTATTTCATTGGTTTTCTCTTTGCTCACTATTTCTTTTTACTCGACTTTCCTGCCTCCTCTGCGTAATTCTGTCTTGCCTGTCCGCCCAACGGTTAAAGATTGTCATGACACCGCAAATGCCCAATTCCGTACCGAAAACCGTCAGTGCACTCCCAACAATCGTAGAAACATCAACCCCAATATATGCCAAAACCATACCCGCAATTACCACCCCAACGCAAAAAAACAATGATGATACCACAATGGTTGTCATGGTATCATCATTAATTCGAAAACGCTTCCGCTTTTTTCGTTCAAACAATTTTCTCCACCGCCTTTCGATGTAGAAAGTTCTTTAGATCATGCTTCACAGTCGTGGTGTAACATAACGCCTCTGTCATATCCCCGTTGCAATGGGCATCAGGAATCCGCTGTACTGCCTTTGCCGTTGCCTCCCCCAAAGCAATTGATGCATTTACTGCCGTCAAAAGCTTGTACTCCATCTCTTCTCGCTCTTGCTCCCGCCTTTGGGCGGCTTTCTCCCGTTTGGATAAACTCTGCTGTAAAAACCAAATCCCCATGGCGGTTATTAACGCTTGTATCATACCAATCGCTATTATGTCCACACACTTCCCCCCCTTTCAGTAAGAAAAGCCCAGATTAGTCTGGGCTTTTGGTTACTCTGTGTATTTGTTATGCTGGTAAATCCTCGCCGGTGATTTGTTTGTATTCCTCGGCAGAAATCTTGCCAAAACCAACAAACTTTTGAAGCTGATCCTTCCTTACAAAATTCTTTTCATACCTCATTTTCAAATCATCAAACATTGGGCTTTTTGTCTCTGTATTCATTAAGTATTACCTCCTAATATTAACAATTCAAGTTCTGCCATTTGCTGTGCTAAAAGTCCTTGATTTTGCTGAGTTTTTAGATCACGTAATTCTACGTCAGACATTACTTGCATAATTTTTTGGATATCTGTTTGTTCTTGTTCAATCGATGAAACTTCACTTTTCTCGAGTTTATTCAGTTTTTTCCAAATACCACTATTGTATTGCAAGCCTAAAACTTCCGCATCATCGCTAATTGATATCATATTTTCTGCATCCACTTCTCCTGAAAGTAGGGAAATCCCCACACATATTTTTCTCTGATTTAACTGAGCATATCGATACATAATTTAATCCTCCTTAATAGAATTCAATAACTTGCCATGAAAAAGTTCCTTCACTAATAACATTTATACTTGTTGTTGTTATGCTATTAAGATAGGGTGCGGAGACTCTATCAACAAATGTTGCATGATATCCAGCACTAGTAACTTCTCTTGTCGTTCTACTATAAATTCCATCTAGCAAAACTATGCATTTAGAGGGATTTATGCTGGCTATAGAAATATTTTGTGATGATGATACTCCTTTTTGAACACTTTTAATTATTATGCCATTCATCAAACTGTTTAGCTTGCTATTAGCGGTATTAGTTGATGAATAGATAGAAGATAAGTATGTACTTACCTGAGAAATAAGATAATTTAACTTCCCCATTACAGATCCTGATGTAGCATTACCTTGTTTATCGTTCGTATTACCTATTCCTAAAACATAATTATAAACATCAGTTAAATTGTTACTCCCATGAGTAACCAAAAAATTCAACTTCCCCATGACTGTTCCTGTGGTTGCTGTGCCTTCGCTATCATTGGTATTACCAATTTTGCCCACGAGTGTATTAACCCACGAGTAAATGGTAGCCAAATAACTACTCACCTGAGAAACCAGATAATTGATTTTCCCAAAAACACTTCCTGCGGTACTGCTTCCCCCTGTGTCCGTTGTACTTCCTATTTTTCCTTTCACCTCATCCAGCGTTTCCTTATCCGCCAAATAAAATTTATCTCCACTTGCCATAGTCTACACCTCCTCTAAAAATAACCCGCCTACATCCATTCCCCATTTAAACTTCTCTCCTGAGGGAGAAATAATATATTTTGCCCCTGCCAAAGCTACATCAATTTTATCCATGTTCTTATTCTGCACTTCTACATTATAAAAATCACTCTGGGCAGGCTTTTCCAGATTATAATTTGCCGTAAAATCAGCCATTTCCAAATGCCTCCTCTCTTAAACCATCATGGGTGTATACCCTCATTGCCCCATGGGTCAACTGCCGTAGTTCTTGATGTTGGTTATACAGCAATTCCACGGTCAACAGCATATTCATAGGCACAATCCGCTCCAGCATTTCCTCCACGGCTTCAAAATTCTTTTTGTTTGTCAGCTCCAGCTTTGTTTTTAGGCTGAAAGCACCATAATCGATTTCCAGCCGATACCCCTTTTCCCCACAAAGAATGGAAAGCTGACTTTGAAGCGTCCGTAATGTATAAGGCAAATTCTCGTTATACCTTGCCATTAACCGAAACTTTCTCTCTTCTAAAGTCTCCGTGGCCTTAGGGGTAATTTTTAGCATCCGTTCTCGCCTTGCCACCCCGGTTTTGGTAGCCGTATCAATAAATTGGTTATCCAAAACCTGTTCCAACTCATCCCATAAAAAAAGAAGCTCAGGATTCTCAGCTATTGCCAGCTTTTGAAACTCCTTCACCTCTTTCAATAGGTCAGGAAAATAACTCTGTATTTCAGCCATGGAACTCACCCCTTATGGGAATGCAATTTTCATCCAGCATCAGGTTTTTTGCTTCTCCGTTAATGGTTGTATTCCCAATATCCAAAATCCCATCCATATCCAACAATCTGGATTCAATCTGAGAAATTCGTACTACAAGATTTCCGCTATCTGCCCAACCTTTACTTAATTCCATAAAATATAGGTCTATAATCTCCTCGATATAAGGTTTACACTCTAACAAGCTCCATCCACTTTCATAAGTAATGGTACTAGCAATAGCAATAGGAGTTTCCGTCACCCCTTCGATGGTCACCACATGGTCAATGGGGGCAATGCCTAAGCCGCCCCCTGCATTCTGGGTAGGGTCAACGGTAGTCTGCACATCCTCTATCAGACTCTTACTAGGCTTCTGATACTGAGAATTCAGCACAACACATTTCACAGTTCCACCGCCATTCCATGCACGATATACCTTACAGCCCCCCACGCCGGATATAGCATTTATTTTTTCTAGATAATCAGCTCGATTTCCTCCAAATGCCTGCCTATCAAAGCTATTTAAGTACCGCTTTCTCAGACTTTGTGTGCTTTCTGCATCTTCCCCAGGGGTCAACACCTCCACCAATTCTGCCTTAGTCAACCCTTGGATATATTGTATGGGAATCAGCGTACCCAAGTTATGATTTGCATCACTTCCAACCGTTTCGCAGATGACTTTGTAGGTAAAGGCCTGGGAAGATATTGCCTC
The DNA here is from genome assembly GCF_024461735.1 of Anaerotignum propionicum. Classification (GTDB taxonomy): domain Bacteria; phylum Bacillota; class Clostridia; order Lachnospirales; family Anaerotignaceae; genus Chakrabartyella. The sequence goes on along the minus strand of NZ_JANGAD010000001.1, from coordinate 336,347 downwards.
AGTCACCTGGTAGTTAAAATCTCCTAAATTAAACCGACCGCCTACGGGAACGACACAATTAAAAACTGCCTTTCCAATTGCTTTTGTGGCTTCATAGGGTGTTATCCCTCTTTCCTTTGCTCTAAGAATCAAATATTCCCTACTTGCCGTATCCGCAAAAGTTTCATTCAGAACAATATCAAGGTCAATATACATCTGGCAAAGCTCCGCCGCCGCAGGAGCAAGAGCATCATAAATAATACTCCCTTCCCGCTTATCTATATCAGAGGAAACCCGATTCAGCATACGATCTAATACCGTCTCAAACGTCATATCTTCATACATTTAAGTTCACCTCACTTTCAAAAACCCCCACTGTTGATTCCACCGTAAAAGTCACATGAAGGGTATTCCTTGTCTTCTCAAAAGAGAAATCCCGAACCTTTTTAATGCGATCATCCTGTAACAAAGCCTCTTCAATCCTTCTTTTCACCTCAGGATAAATTGTGGTCATCTGTTTTCCAAACAGCTCATTAAGCTCTGAACCATAATTCCAAGAATAAATCATCCAAGCATACCTTTCCGTAAGCAGCACCTTATACACAGCCTGCTTCACTGCCTCCACCCCATCACAGTATCCAATAATCCGATTGTTTTCTCTGTCCAAACGATAGGTTTTTGAGGGTATTGACAGCCTTACAAAGGTACTTGCCAATTCTTCGTTTACTTTGGGTGTCATAATGTGCCACCTCCTACTATATCAAGTACAATAAATTTTTGTCCGCCATGGGCCCGTAACAAAATAACATAATCCCCAACCTTTAACTTATTATGGATGGTAAAGCTCTTTGTTCCCACATATGCATGATTATGCGTATGGGGTTGGGTTGTTCTAGTGATGCTATCATCCTGATAGGTATGGCTGTGCGTATGGGTTTCTGTGGTGTGGTTCACCGTCATATCGACCGAATAATCTACCACCGCCTTTGTTAGAATCAAAAAGGACTCCGTCAAAGTAATCTTGGAGTCCAATTTAATCTTAAGAGGTGCCGCAGAAACTACCTCTCCTATAATAATATCCATAGGCTTAGAGGAATCCATCTGATCCTTTGCCGCCTTTTTAATCAACTGCGCCAACTCAGACAAGAATATCTCCTCCTCTCAAAGTAAGATCCATCAAATGCATATCCTCTCGAAAGGTATGGGTAACCTTCTCGCAGACAAAGTAATGGTTTACATTAATGTCTCCCAGCTTTAACGCTACCTGTAGGCTGCATCCAGCACGGACATTGGGTGAGCCGAAGGCATTTTTGATGCTTAGAGTTCTTGTTTTACGGTTGTAAAGGTCTAAAAGTGCATTTGCCTTCTCCTTTACTCCCACTTCAGTTTTTGATTTTTCATAATACTGCAAAACGCCCCATTTTTTAATATTTTCCTCGTCCTGAACCACGACACCATCTTGAATTCCTTTTTTCTCCTTGCTATCAAAAGCTATCTTAATCTGGTTATAAGTTTCCCCGTCAATACTGCTGACATAATCAAAATTCTCCGCTGTTTTCTCATCCAGTAAAATATCCAGCTTCATATCCTCAATATTTTTTAGTGCCAACTTGCCAAAATCGTCATACAAAACATAGAGTTTTTTGGTATTCATCAATGTCGTATCCAATACTTCTTGAATCATATCAAATAAGGTTTTATTATCCAGAACCCCTTTTTCAATGATGTATTGAGTATCCGCAATTTCGCCCCTCTTTAGTGAAAAATACTTTACAACCCTGTCAATAAATTCCGTTGCAGTTAACTTCTCAAAAATAAAGCTGTCCTTATTTTTCAAATATCTCAATTGGTCATAAGCAGTTACACTAATTATTTCACCTTTACTCCTTTTTTTCTGAAAAACATAGCCTAAAAAAACTGGAGTTTCATCAACACAAAGCTTTACTAAATTCCCTTCATGAAAATTTAATTCGCCCTCTTTTACAACATCAAAAGTTAAGCTTCCTGGTACACCCGCTCGCTCTGTTGACCATTTGATGTCCCCTGCAACAATAGGTGTATATTCCTTGTCGCCGTTTACAATTTTAAGCATTACCAAGCTGAATCACCTGCCCCGGATAAATTAGATTGGGATTGGAAATGCCATTTTGTTTTGCGATTTCCTTAAACTTTGCACCATCCCCCAATTGTGCCTTGCAAATTTTCCAAAGACTATCCCCATTTTTTACTGTATATACATTATTTTTCTTCTTTTCGCTCTTACGCTCTGTTACTTCTTTTACTACAACACCATCCTCTGTCGCCTGCACAGGTTTAACCTGGGTGCTTTTATGCTTATTAAATTTCTTTAGTGTTACATTAGCAATGAAATCCAGACCGTTGCCTGTATCCTCTGTAATCGTATAATCCTCCAATGTTACTGTCTCACTAGTTTGAAATTCTGTTTTCCCATTGGGCAGTTGTCGTTGGATATCTAATTGAAACCACTTTCTATCTTTTTTCATCAATTCTAGTGCGTCAATATACATCTGTGCAGTTTGAAACCCTTCAGGATAATAGGCAAAGGGGTACTTCACATGGGGAATCAAAAACTCAAAGTTAAATTCTGTTAGTCCCGGTGTTCTAATAAAATTGATTTCACTTCCATCAATCAATTCCATTGTTTTGTTGTTATTTTTTGTCTTCATAGTGATTTTACTTGGAGCTACAGGAAGGGAGATATTCCCAAAACTAACCTTATACAATGGCATGCACCTCCTCTGCTTGGGTAAAGATTGCCTCACGGAGCACATCTGTGAACTTATTCATTACACCGTCAATATCCATATCAGAATTTATTGTTGCTTCATTTTTAAAATCCACACTGACCTGTGCCGTGGTAAAACGATTGATGGCATCTCTTTCGGAAATATCTCGGAGATACCGTATATCCTCCTGTGAAATTTCCATGTTATCTGTCATCGCCCCTGTATTTGCGGCAGTATTTGCCGTGTTTTGTAAAAGCTGATCCATACCGCCGTCCCCAGCTTTGTCGCCACTAAAAACCCCCACAACTGTATTCTGTAATCGTTCTCCTTTGTTATACCCACTATTGAATGCATTACCATAATCCTTATATTCAAGTGTCTGCATTACATCTTCAAAACCAGCTTTATCTTTTATATCTTGAGATTTTTTCTCTAGCTCATTTAAAAGACTGTCTAAGTTACTGGTAATATCCAATTCCAATCCAGGGATTTTATTCAATAGAGCCTCAATTCCTTCTGCAATTTTACGAATGAAACCAATAACAGTAATAGCTAAGTCGTAAAATAACGTTTTAATTGCCGCAATTGGATCTTGAAAAACATTATATAAAAAGTTCACAAAAATTGCGACAATATTCCAGATAAATGCAAAAATATTAAATATACCTGCTCCCAGTACTGCAAAAGCACCAAAAATAATCCCTGTAGCAGAAATACTCGTCTCTGCAAATTTGTTAATTACCGCAATAGCAATATAAAAAATTAACAATAGCCAAGTTAAGGGGCAAGTTAAAATTGCCGAATTAAGCCCAACCTGTGCCGCTGTCTGCTCTTGCACTGAGGTTGTCCACATCTTATTAAAGGCTGCTCCAATTACTGTGGCAGCTGCTTGAAGCACTTGAATCACCTTACCTGCATCCATAGCAAGATTGTACAAATTCATTGCTGCCGCCGCTCCCGTCACAACAGGTGCAAAGCTGCTCCAGCTATTTGCTAAAAGATCAGTCACCTTTATGGCTTCAACTTGTTCTCCCGTCACACCAGACCAAACAGAACCTAAGACTTGGGAAAGCCCGCTGAATTTCGAATCTATTTCATCCGCGGCGGCGAACATTGAATTTTTCATCTCATCGGTGGAAGTATAGCCTTGAGGTATTACACTGCTTAATGTTTCAACAGCCGCATTGACTTTATTGTTGTTTGTCTGCTTTGCTTTTTCTTCAGGAAATTCTGCACCTGTCCCAAGGCTCAAATTTCCTGTGCTGTCCTCTACACCAGATGAAATATTAGAGCTTCCAAGCGTTTTCTGTCCCATAGAGGAAATATCTGCTCCATTACTATCTAGTATACCGCTAGCCTTTTCTTGATTGGAAAATATACCGTCCGATATCTCCCCACTTGCACTTATTGTTTTGTTAAATTTTTTCTGTTGTTCCCCCGCCGCTTTGATAGATTCTTGTATTTGCTGAAATGATGACTTTGTCATATTCAACTCTTCCCTGCCTTCTCTCAAAGAATCGGTATCAATGCAATTGGAGGATGCCCGTTCTAGGGCTTCAAAACCAAGAACTGCTCGATTTAAAGCATTTGCAATGTCCAATAGCCCTGGCGTGGCCCCATCAAACAATTGAATCGAGGTTTTAATCGTTCCCATTTTTCTCACCTTCTTTCCAAACAATAGAAAAGCACTCAGCAAATGCCGAATGCTTTCTATTTAACTATTTTATTTCCCAAGAAATTTTAGTAAATTAATCTGATTACTTTTTCTTCATTTTTTTGGATTCTCTCTTTTCTTTCTCTGCTTTTAACTGTATGGAAGCAATCACAAAAGCCTTTTCTTCTCTTGGAAGTTTTAAAAAATGTGAGGGTAATAGGTGCAGCTGATGCAGGCAGTAATATGCATAGTTGCTTTCCCCATCGCCCCCGTCAATTAGTTTTTTGCCTCTTCCACCAATTCATCCATGGAGGAATCATATCCATTTAGCTCTTGAACCTTGGAAACGTATTGGGTATACTCCCCTGCATGAAGCATGGTCTTCAACAAATTGTCCGCTCCCATCACACCATATCCATTTTGCAACTCAACGTCGTTCAAGTTGGGATAAACAGTACAAGAAACCGCCAATAAACCCAAATATTTGTTTAAATCTGTTTCCTGGCTAAACTGACCTTTTCTTCCGGCAATGGGCATCCTTTTGGTGCAGGCTTTGCGGATTGCCTCATCCTCATCTGCCGTAATGGTTCTCAATTCCCATTCCACAGGCTTTCCGTCCTCACCAATAAAACGCTTGCTGGCTACAATCTTGCAGGCTTCTTCCTTAACAGGATTCAAAAATGCTGATAAACTCATATATCATTCCTCCTCTTTTTTACATTCCGCTTAGCATTTGAAATGTTTCAGGCATTTCAAAGCTTTCATATGTGAACTCCATTTCCTCGTCTAAGTATTCGCCGTCAGCGTCAAACTTGGCAATCACCATACTATCAATGTTACAATCACGAAGGATAATTGTCTGTCGGCCAACGTTAGAGGTAGGGTCTTCGTTGGTGATCTGCATATCAAAGTAAACATCCTCTCCAGTATCTTGATAACGCTTCATCAATTCACGGAAAATAGATGTGTTATAGTGGAAGGTGGCACTGCCTGTACCATTTGCCCCCACTGCCTTATGTCCCTTGTTCATTCTACCTAAAATAGGAACTTCCGCCTTTGTCTTCTCCATTTTTGCCTCTACGGAAATGGCACTCATGAAGTTGTAACGGTTCCCTTCAATGGTAATGAAGCACTCTGCTTTTTTTGCAGAAATAGCATCTTTGCTTAGCATTGTAATATTACTCATCTCTCTGCCCCCTCTCTTATTCAACAACAACAGTCATATACAGTTTCGTCATGGCGCAAACTGGTGTCACGGGATTCACCACAACCACGGATTTTTTATCATTGCCCTTTTTTACAATCAATTCATCAGAAACAAAGTTTTCAATTGCCTGAATTTGTTCCATCTGCTTATTGTAAGAAACCAACTCGCTCCAAAAAGCGATTCTGCCCGATTCATTGTTCTGTACTTTCCCCATATAACGGGTATTAAAAAGTACAGCAATATCATTGCCGATTTGGTCAATGACTCTGATAACCTGATTACTTGTAAAATCTTCGTTTTTATCTGTGGTAACGGAAACAAAGCTGTTAATATCGTCTAATACCCTCACCTCATCACCGATTTTATGGAATACAAATTCACCTGCATCCAATGCCGTTGCATATTGGCTCTGTTTGTAGGCAGTATCTACCAAAAACTCGCCGTCGTACTCCTTATTGGCAATAGATTTATTTACAGCACAGCCTGCGGATGCTCCTGTCAGCCAATAAACAAGACTAGTCTCTTCACCATCTGTCACCTTGTTTTTCAAATTGATGATGCCTTCATAATCTGCCGCCTTGTTAAACATAACAGTCTGAAATTTAATACCCATTTCATCTCTTAAACGCTTGGTAAAGGCAACAAAAAGTCCTTTGATGCTCTCTTCCTTGGAGAGACAACCCAATGTATTAAAGTTATAGGCTTCCGCCTTATCCAAAAACACCTGATAAGATGCACCAGTTGTTTGACCATTTGTACCGCCTGCCAATGGAGTTGCCGCTGTTTCCTCTAAAATGCCATCCTTTTTAAAAACAACGAAATCATTGTCCTTTAATTCTGTCGCCTCAGCCACAGTCTGAATATCTACTTTTGTGTTTTCCAATAACGTAACCACATCAAATTTTGTGGGCTCGTCCACATTGGCAGAAATCACAATTTTAATGTCATTGCCACGAATGCCACTATAACGTGCTGTTGCAAAGGGGCTTACCGCCTTATTGCCGCTGTTTAAGCGATAAGCGTATAATGTTTTGGCATTGCAAAATAAATCTCGCAGCCCCTTGAGCTTTTCATGGCTGTAATCGTAACCAAGAATTTTTAAAGATTCTTTTTGGAAATCTCCATTCTCAATGGTGAACATTTCACCATCAACACCCCAGTCCAATTCTAAAGCCATTGCTGCATACCCTCTGTCCGAGAGTGTGGCAGAAGCTCTTGCCGCAGAAATAAAGTTAATGTATGCCCCCGGAAGGGTCTTGTTTTGTACCAAATATGTACCGCCGCCTAATCCCATTTATTTCACCTTTCCTTTCTGAAATTCATCAATTGTGTTGTCAATCTCCATAGAGGTATATAACTTATCGTCCGCCAATATCGCAAAAAGTAAATCGCCGTGGGATCTGTATTTCTGACTTTGCAAAATTGCCTCCTTGGAAAAATATTTTTCCTCTTTTTTATTTTCCTGCTTCCCTTGTTTTGCCATACACCGTCACCTCTTCCATAAAATCTACTGCATCCTGCTGTCGCATCATAGGTATGTTATAATCCATTACAAAATGTAACACACCGTTGTCAACTCTATAATTGCCATTGCGCCCCTGCATCAAATCCTCCTCTAGGGAGATTACATCTAAAAGTTCCCTCAGCTTTTCTGCCACTCCCCAGCACTCGTTATTGCCACTGCCTGAGAAATATTGCACCTCAAAGGAGGTGTTAAGAATAAATCTGTCTCCAAGCTTTGCATTGCGGCTTTGGCTTATACAAAGAATAAAGAAACAAGGGGAAACTCGCTCTGTTGCCTCAGTAAATATTTTGTAGGTAGTTTCAGGGAATTCCTTTCGTATAGCTTGTTCAATCCCTGTCATCAATTTGGAAATCATGGGATACTCCTCCTTAAAACTTCCATCAGCTTTTCTTCTATTGCCTTGTCAGCATCTTGTCGCAGCTCCTCTTCCGAAAGATGTAGCATAAAGCGTCCGGGTATTAAAGTCTTTCCGTCCTGCGCTAAATACCCCCATTCAACGGAATTGGCATAAATGCAGCTATTGTATACCTCAATGCTGTAGGCTCCGCCTTCGTAACGCACGTCGCCAATGCCCCAACCTGCTCTTATCCCAGGGGAATCCTTAGGGTCTGTGGGGGTGCGCTTTAACGCCTTTAGTACTAGTCTGGTGGCCATCTCTCTTACCAATTTCTCTTGAAACTCGGGAAATTCCTCCTTAGAGAGCTTGTTCACTTCATCTCGTAGTTTGGTCAACTGTTTATAGTCTACCTTAGCCAATCTTGCCATTTCGCCCACCTAACCTTTGAAATATACCTTCCCTCCACCTTCTGTTCTTCATTTTCCTTGAAAAATCCCCTCCCTTATTGAATTTTGGAACAAGTATCTGTGCAGGCCTGTCCACAGAAACAAGATATCAATAAACAATGCTCTCTTTTGATTTATATTTTTATAAATATTACATCGTCGGTATATAAAATGCCCATATGAGCTTGTTTGCAAATATCTATGGTAGAATAATATCATTAATGTATGTCCCCTTAGTTACCCTTTTTGCTAATATTTGTAAAGTAATCTCGAACATTTGCAATCACACCTTAAATCAAGGGCTATTATTTCTCCGTTTTCCCTGCCTTAAAACTTTTTTAAAGCTTGCTTTTCTAATTGTTTATTGATTTTGCCAGAACAAATAGCAAAAAAATAAACCGTTTGCAAATTTGCAAACAGTCTATTTTAATGAGGTTTCTTGCCTCAATTTAAATCAAATTTTCATCTATATATATTCATAGGCAAGAGGTGAGCCACAGTATTCACACTCATAGTTATTTCCTGTGATACTATTCATACCACCACAATTGGAGCATTTCACTGTCCTAGATTTAAGTTTTTCAGGTTCTTCTTTCATCTGTGTTTTGTTTTTATAGTCAATAACCCATTTTTTAATATATGGAGATATAACACAATTTGTTGACTCATCAATATAGCTGTTAGGCAATGCACCACATCGAATCAATTCTACAATATCCATATAAGCTTTATCATAGGTAAACCCTAAGGATGCTGCAATGTCCCTTATTGACCCATCATTGCTATTCTTAATACATGTGAGATATTTTGAAAACAGCATCCCTCTTTGTTTGTACTTTCTTCCGTGACGAACCAGAGCAAAGCCACCCCCACAGCAAAAAGCCACTCCACTGAGTATTGAACCAACACCACTGTTTGCGGCACTATCAGATAGGCAACTAAACAAGTATAAAATACCAGACACAAATAGTATCCAACCAACGATTATTGTATTATTTCCATTGGATGTATAGTTAAATGGATCTTTATGAAGCTTAACTAACATAACAATAATCCCTGCTGGTAAAAAAAGAATTAAAAGTACGATAATAAATGCCCATCTTGCTCCCTTACTTTTCATTACTTTGCCTCACTTTCATTGTTGATTAAAATGTTAAGCATTGCCCAATTTATTTAAATGCTTACCCCTGAAGCAAAGAGCCACAGTATTCACACTCTGCCGATTGTCCTTTGGGAATGGCGTTTACACCGCCGCAACCTTTACAACACACTGTAACAATTCCTTGAGAGACTCCTGTAAAGGCGCTCACATCCCCTGCAGTGGATGCAACGCCCTTTGTCTCTCCTTGTTTATATAAAACAATACAATTTTTCCTTTTATCTATATATGCATTTGAGAAATATTTTTTTTCTATCATCTTATTCAAATTCACTGAGATCACATCTTCTGAAGTACCCATGGCATTAGCTAAGTTTAAAATAGATCCGGTAGGATCATCCGATAGTGCGGATACATATTTCTTAAAATCAGTGTTTAATTTATGTCTCTTTCTGCTATAGTAAATTAACAGAATACATAAACAGTCCACAACAAGGCAAAACGCAAGAAATCCATCAGAAGCTAGCTCTGCATCTGCAAACGACACCACAGTGCACAACCCAAACAAGAATAGAAATATAATTCCTGCAATAAATTGTATCTTTTCAATAATGATACTCATAACAATTGCCGACTTCGAATTTTTCATATCTAAATGATTCCTTCCTTAATGGTCTTAGATTGTATCTTTCTTTTTTCAATCAATTTGGCTAATTTGGTGCATCTTTCTTGAATTAATTTTGCTGACCTAAATATAGTTTCTTTTTCAAACTCTAACTCCAATTCAGAAATGATATCGTTTATCTCCTCATCCACTGATACCAAAGCAGAGACGTCAGTAAAGCGTAATGCCTCAGAAATCGTTTTCAAGTCAAGTCCATAACTCTCTTCCTCGCCCGCAGATACTGCAAGGGTATTAATTCGACTGATATACGAATTTATTTGTATAATATCATGCATTGTATTCTGATTGGCGGAACGAATAGCTTTACTCGCTGAATAAAGGGCAATCAGTAGAATTGCAGTGATCCCAGCCAATACTAGTTGAACGCTGATAAAGAATTTCCATTCAGGTTTAAATTTAATAAGAAAAAGAACTGATAATCCCCCACAAACAAAGGAATAAATTGTAAGTAGTGGGATAAAGGAAGCCTGTAACACCAGCTGCTGTGTCTGTGAACTGATTTTCTGTTGAAAAATCAAGCCTCCGAAAAATACAATTTCTGCCCAAATAAAAAACACTGCCGCAAGAGGCGTAAGACCGCCCCAATCATTGATACACAGTAGCAAAACAATAACAGAAATAACTACGGTGATAATGCCCGAAATGAGCAAAGCTTTACTGTATCTATTCATACATTTTCCCTCCTCTATAGCTTCTCGCCACATTCAGGGCAGAATTTTGGAGTACCTTCAATGGCCACATCACACTTCGGACATTTCTTCAAAAGTACCTGCCCACACTCAGGGCAAAATTTCGCTTTGGGAGAAATGGATGAACCACACCCCGGACAAGCTGTGGGTATTTCATATCCACATTCTGAACACACTTTGGCACTATCAGGCAAATCTATTCCGCAGTTGGGACAGGGGTTTATTTTTCTGCCACACTCAATGCAAAATTTGATGCTGTCTGAAAGAGGAGATCCACATTCAGAACAACATAATTTGCGTTGCTCTTCCTTTTTGCTTCCCGCTGTATTCGAATCAAAACCACAAATACCACAAAATCGTTGTTGTACTGGCATCTTCCCATGACACTCAGGGCATTCTTTTTCACTGGCATGGTTGGTAATTTGAATTTCTTCGGCCATTCCCCCAAATCCTGCGCCCACAGTTTTTCCCATACCCAATCCCATACCTAAGCCCATTCCCGCTCCCATAAGGGGAGCAGCTGTAGAATGTTGATTTTTGGCTGCACCTTCTAGTGTATTAAAAGAACGCTCCTGCTGATAGCTGTAGCCAATAATGTTCATTTCTGCTCTTTTTGATAGAGCATCTTTCAGCTTTCTCACTGCAGAATCCTCTTCTGGAACACTAATTTCATTGACATAGAAATTCACTAGTTGAATTCCAAATTCTTCCATAGTTGGTTGTATGTTTTCTTTCATAAATGCTGATAGCTCATCAATATATGCATTGATTTCCAATATGCTAATCTTATTATGTATTAAGTAAGTGGAAATTGCGTCCTTCACTTTTGCAACATAAATCCCTCTAAAATATTTGGTTACTGACATTTTATCAAATACCTGCATGGTACCAACCAATTTAACCAAGAATTTTTTAGAATCCACAATTTGAATGCCAAAAGTACCATTAGAGCGAACAGGGGCAAAAATTCCATATTTGGGGTCTTGAATTTGAATTGGTGTAGGCGTTCCCCACTTGATATCTAAATTGAATGCCTTATTGATATACCAGATCTCAGCAGTAAAAGGAGATCTTCCACCAAAGGGCAAGTTAATGATATTATTCAATAAAGGAATATTGGCGGTTTCTAGCGTGTGCCTTCCGCTCCCGAAAATATCCAACACTTTCCCGCTTTTAACAAAAACAGCTTCTTGTGATTCATTTACAATCAACTGTGTCCAGGTTCCTAACTCTTCACTAGGATATTTCCAAGCAAAAACGTCTGGTCCACCATTATATTTTATAACCTCTACAATTGCCATTTGTTATCTCACCTTTCTAATATCTACCTTCTAAAAATTATCCCTACTATATATATGAATCCAAACTTGTTTACTTTATTAATTAAATTAAGCTGCTCTATCATATTGTTTTATAAAATAACACCACGTGTTAATTTCAATTCTTCTTTATAACGATATCCACTCTTTTACTTGTATGCAAATGAACATTCTAATTCATAATTATACAATTTTTAACAAAATTTTTCAACTCATCTTTACGTATTCCTATAAAATAATCGTGTGAATCTACTCATCATGTACCTATAACATTACCCCTATTCGTTTCTGCTTAAAATAAAAAGAACCTCCTGTGCTATCGTAAATCGTGTCCAATAAGACACAATTACACAAGAGGTCTTCCCGTAATTCTTATTTCATCTTAAAAAGCAGTTTTTCTTAATCAATCATACCTATATTAATCTGGATTTTAACATCTTTACTCAAAGAACTCCTTATGACTAAAAATATTTATATAAATAATCGTCCAAATTCAAATTCGCACATTCTGCAACTATAAAGCATTTAAATTGTAAGAACAAAAATATTTCCATTCACATTCTCCACTCTTAAATCTACATCATACACTGTCTTTAATATTTTTTCCGTGGCAATATCTCTCGGGCTCCCTTGGGCAATAATTTTCCCATCCTTCATTGCAATAATTTCGTCGCTGTATTGGATTGCCTGATTAATATCATGGAGCACAACAAGCATTGTCATTCCCAGCTCTGAATTCAGCCGTTTCACCAGCTTTAATATCTCAATTTGATACCGAATATCCAAATATGTAGTAGGTTCATCTAAAAACAGTATCTTTGTATTTTGTGCCAGTGCCATGGCAATCCATACTCTTTGTCTCTGTCCACCAGATAAATCAGAGATCTGCCTGTCTTTCAACTCTGTTATACCGGTAACTTCCATGGCCCAATGAATGAATTTTTCATCCTGCTCCTTGTCTTTTTTGCCAAAACCACGGTGAGCAATTCTTCCGTAACCAATGAGCTTCTTCACAGTCAAATCATTAGGCGAAACATTGTATTGGTGTACAATAGAAACCTCCTTTGCAAACTGCTTTAGAGGAATTTCGTTTATGTTCTTTCCATCAAGAAAAATCTTTCCATGTTGTGCCCTTAAATTCTTTGTCATTACATGAAATAACGTTGATTTTCCACAGCCATTTGCTCCAATCAGTGTTGTTATTTTACCTTTTGGAATTTGTAAAGATATTTGATTTAATACTTTAATCTTTCCATAGGAAAAATCCAGCTCTCTAACCTCCATAGGTTCTGTCACTCCTTTTCAGCAGTACAATAAAGAACGGTCCGCCTATGACCGACATAATAATCGCAGCAGAAATTTCATAAGGATAGGCAATCAAACGACCCACAGTATCAGCCAAAAGCATAGTAAAGGCTCCAAAAAGCATTGAAAAAGGGATTAAAAATTTATGGTCACTCCCCACCATAAGCCTGCCAATATGAGGGACAATTAAACCTATAAAGCTAATCGAACCGGCAACTGCCGTAGTAATTGAAGCAAGCAGTACTGCAATTATAGAAATAGCGGCTCTTAAAGCATTCACATTCACCCCAAGGCTCCGAATGGTTTTATCCTCTAGTGCTAGAAGATTGCACCTTGTGGCTGCAAATATGGCAAGAATCAGTCCAAGGGTAACATATCCTGACAATAGACGTACATCCTTCCATGTTTTCATAGAGATATTTGCATTCACAATTGCCGCAGCACCTGAATAATTTTGCCCACTCATTGATCCAAAGGATTCCATGAGACCCGTAAAGACAGCATTGATAGCTACGCCCACCAAAATAATTCTAAGGGGTGAAAACCCCGCTTTCCACGAAAGAGAATATACCAATAAACAAGCAAGAATTCCTCCTAGAAAAGAAAACAACGGCGTAAAAAAGTACCACATAGGGAAAAAGGCCACAATTAATACGGAAACAAAGGCTGATCCTGCGGAAATGCCAATAATACCCGGGTCTGCCAATGGGTTTTTTAGCACTGCCTGAAAAAGCACCCCGGAAACTGCCAATCCAGCCCCTGTCACCATTGCAATAATTATCCTGGGAAATCTTAAATCATAAATGGTTGCCACTTTTTCGTTATATTCTATAAATAGTCCTCTAAAAAGTTCTCCATAGGTCACCTTGATGCTTCCTAGGTTGACCGACACAATAAAAAGTCCCAAAAGCAAAATCGTCAATATAAAAAAAGCAGATATTTTTCTTTTTTTCATTTTAATCACCAAAAAGCATAGGCTCTAAATCAGAAAGAGCTTGAGGATAGTCAAAGGTTGCACTCATGCCAAAGATCATATAGTCCACATCAAAAACCTTTCCATCCTGCACCGCTCTAAAATGCTTCCAAATATCATTTTCCGAAAATTCCTTTGCAAACATTTTAAGTGCTTCTTTCGGCAATCCATGGGCTGTACGAATAATAATATCAGGATCAGTCTTCAAAATTTCTTCTGGGTTCACATTGAGAAAATCCTTCTCGTTACTGGGGAATACGTTTACACCTCCAGCAAGCTCCACCAAAGACCCTGCATAAGATTTATTTGTCGCTACAAGATAGCTGCCTGGAAGCCCCATAAGTACTAATACCTTAGGCTTTTCCGTAACAACATGCTTTGCCTTATAATCCTTCATGAAGGTGTTGTAGTCCTCAATCAAGGCCTTTGCCTCTTCTGCTTTCCCATACTTATTGCCTAACAAAGTTATGCTGTCATATAAGCCTTTCACACTTTTTAAATCGATAAATGTAGAGGTAATCCCAATGTTATCATATTTTATTTTTAAATCCTCTTTTAGCGTATCTGGTCCTATAACATCAGTGGGTTTCAAAGATTTGATGATTTCCAAATCTGGTGCCATGGGCGTTCCAATGCGAGTTGCCTTGTCGTAACGAGATGGAATTGTAGAAACAGTGGTATTTGGCACACCAATCAATTCTATCCCCAATTTATTCATTATCTCGCAGGTTGCCGCCGATGTTGCAATAATACGAACTTCATCAGTTACAACGTTCTTGTTACCTTCTGTGGTCTGAGCCTTGGCATCCACTTTCTTGGTCTGTTCTTTTTTTACATCCAGAGAACCATCCGCGGGCTGTTTTTCAGCGTCCTCTTTACTAGTTTCAGTCTCTTTTTGTGTGTTTTCTTCCACCTGTTTTCCTGCTACTATTTCAGCTGACATTGTTTTTGTAACTGCCTTTGTTTCTTTTGCGTTAGCTCCGCTTTGATCCACACAAGCTGTGGCAGAAAACATCATAAGTCCAAGGATTAGAATTAGCATCCTTTGCTTCAATCTTTTCATGTTCTTCCCCTTTCCGCAACATTTCAAGCAAACCTGCTTGGGAGTTTAGGACTAAATTGATTTGTAATTGATCTGAATATTCGTTTTTTCCAACTTCATAATCTAAATTCCTACAGTCCCTATCGTCCATAACTCTGGTATTTTATCTGAGCATAAAGCTGCTTATTTTTCAGCTCCGTTAACCATATTCATAACCATAGATGCCACATCAGCTCTGGTGGCTGAGGATTTAAATTGGAATCCATTTGTATTTTGGCTTGAAATTATCCCTGCCAATCCGGCCTTTTCCACGCTCTTCTTCGCCCATGAGCTTACTGAATCCATTTTTGTCACAGAACCGTTGGTTTTAAAGGGAATTCCCTTGTATTCCATATACTTTACCAAAATTGCCGTCGCCTGTTCACACGTCACTGGTGCATTGGGCTGAAATGTTGTCTCTGTCACACCGGAAACAATTCCTTTTGCATTTGCCCATCCAATATATTTTGCATAATACTGATTTGCACCTACATCCCGAAATTTTCCGCTGTTGTATTTAGAAACATCCTCTCCGCTCAATCTGCCTAATACGGTTACAAACATTCCTCTTGTCATTGCAGTATCAGGGCTAAAGGTAGAATCGCTTGTTCCACTGAAAAGCTTCTTTGAAACAACACTCTCAATATCAGCTTTTGCCCAGTGAGAAGAAATATCTGTAAATCCCTCCTTCTTTGTTGTTTTTGTTCCTAATTTAATTGTTTTAACAAAATCAGCATTTCCGCTTTGGGCTGTTGATGCATCTACCTTCCAATAAAAACAGACATCTCTGCCCATTGGTGCGACATACATTTTTGTTTTTACAAGGCAATCTGCTGAGGGCACCTCAAAGCGCAAATCCCCGCTATCATTTGTGGAATTCTCCGCCATAACAGAATACTTTACCTCAGTGTAGGCTCCCTTTGGTGTATTCTGAGTATAGATTCTGATATTAGATATATGGCTGTATAAAAGCATTCTTAAACTAACCCATATCTTTCCATCCTGTTGCTCGACCAATGCCTTTTCATATACAGCACTTCTGCACATTCCCTCGCCGATTTCTGCATTTCCCGTTCCACCGTCATCAGTCTTTTCTGTGTCAGGATTGATATAATAGGTAAGGGTATCCGCCGTATAAATACCGTCACTTAGGGCAAATGCATTTAGCTGCATACAGCTGCAGAAAATCACAGCCATAAAAATAGAAATTACTCTTTTCAAGCTTCTATCTCTCATTTTTTACCTCCGCTTTTATTGACAGTCAGCCCCTCCTAAAGGAAGGGCTCTGCCTATTTTATTGTGTGAAACAAAAGGGGACGAAAGCACTACATCTTTTAAATGTTTTCAGTTTCTAACGCTTTCTGCGAAATCATGTACTCCTCCATAAACTTCACCAAAATAACTGCTACTTCCGCTCTGGAAGCGGCATCCTTTGGCGCAAAGGTTCTATTCTCACGTCCACTGAGAACACCTGCCTTTGCAAGGGCCTCTACACTATCCTTTGCCCAATTACTAACGTCAGTACCATCAGCAAAGTCGTGATTTCCGTCACTTTTAAGCTCTAACCCTTTCATCTGGGCATACTTTGAAAGCATAGCAGCCACCTGTTCCCTAGTAATTGTTGCATTCGGAGCAAAATGATTCTCATCAATCCCCCTTGCAATACCCGTATCAGAAGCCCAAAGCACAAAGGAAGAATAATAATCCCCATCCTTTACGTCACTGAATTTATCTCCTCTATAGGTTTTTGATGTGATCCCTTCCATTTTCCCGAGAACTGTAACAAACATCCCTCTTGTCATTTTTGCATTTGGTTCAAAGCTTGAGTCGCTAATCCCATGGAAAATTCCCATTCCAACAGCTTTTTTAATGTATTCCTTAGCCCAGTGCCCAGAAATGTCATCAAACAACTCTTTTTCTTCAAACACTTCAGCAACAACAGGAACATTTAAAACCTCATCCGTTTCAACTATCACAAATAAGCCAAGTTTGTCAGTCTCAAATTCAAAATAAATTGGTTCCCCTCCACTTGCCGCTGGAATTAATCCACCATGATTCACAGTTCCACGAACCAGAGTCTTTGTTCCATCCTCATTCACTCTGTATAAAGCAACCCTTTGTTCATCAAAGCCCTCAGGGATGGGAATAAATATTTTTACATTTCCTAATGGTGTTGTTTCTTTTTCATCCAGCATTGCAAAGATACTAAATGCAGTAAACTTGGTAAATTCATCCCCCATGGCCTTCTGTACCAGTTTAAACTGAGCTCCCGTCTTAATTTCTGCAACGGCAAGCGTTGTGCCCTCCATTAAAACATCAGCCGGAGCCACAAGACGAATTCCCGTTTTAGGGTCAGTTGCATCAATGGGATTACTCTTAATGGCAATTGTACTTTCCGCCACAGAATCGCTGGCACGAAGCTCATCAGAATCCTTGGCAGCAGTAATACCGCTCCAATCAATTTTCAGTCTTGCAGGAATTGCATTATCCCCCACTGCAGAATCCATGATGGTATAGGGTACCTTCACCTTTACATCAATAAAACTATCTGTAACACTTGGTAAAGTAAATTCAAATTTTTTCAAATAATCAAAGGAATAGTCAACTCCGTTATAAGTGGTTTTAATCTCCTTTGTGTCCAATGCCGTAGCAAGCTGATATGTTCCTCCAGCATTTTTAAACTGAAACTCTTGTAGAGCGGAATAATAGGGAGGAATCTTTACAGGATTTGAACCCATCTGAATCACTGACTTTCCGCCACTTGTTACAATAAGAGCCTTTGAATTATTCTCAAATGCTACATTGCCCATGGAAAGCTCATTATCATTGGCTTTGTAAAGGCTTACATATACCCAATATTTTCCATCCTTTGTAACATCAACCTCCCCCTCAATCGGCTTGGTAGGATCTATAGCTGATGTATTAAAAGTGAACTTTTTTACATTTATAAGAGAATCTATGTATCCGTTCTTTACGGCCACTGCAAGTACATTTACTGTATCATCTATCCCGCCAAAAGCAGCCGCCTCAGATTTGCTAATTGTAAATGCCCCTGAATACTTATTTTTTGTTATCTTATCAACAACAGCATCATCTTCTCCACTAACAATATAGTAAATGTCAGCATCCTGCACTTCACTGGCTGATGGCAAAGAAATTGTAATTGTCATAGCATCGCCTTTTGCGCTTAAGACTCCGTCAATGATAGGTGACTCAACTTGTTTTTCCACCACCACAACATCGCCTGTAACAGCTTCAATAACCTTGGAATAATCCAAGGATAAAGTAGCCCTTTGCTTACCCATAGCCTGAAAATCCGATTCAATACCAACGGATACCTTGGAATGATTGTTAAATAAAGGTATGGTTACCGTTGCAATCTTGCCTGAAACGGAATATGTATAGTTACCTTGAATCTTCGTTTCTTTCCATTTATCTTCTGCCGTTGCTTCTTCATTCTCAAAGTACCACATATCAATCAAGTAACCTAAACCGGCACCCATATTAATGCCCTGAAAAGGCACTGTTAAAAAGTGATTTCCCTCTGCATCCACTTTTAAGACCGCCTTACCCGTCAATGCTCCATTTCCCATAGATAGAAGGCTATTATTGGCAAAGTTCAACATCTTAATCTGCACTGCGTAGCTATAACCTGGCTCCATGTTATCCCACCAATTTGATGAAAACTCAATGGTTTTCTTTGCAATCTCAGAAGCATTGACATTAGCACCCACAGCAATTGCCTGAATGACTGTGGGCGCACCATTGGTAATGGCGGGCACCTCAAAGCTTGTTGTATATAATGCACCATTTTGTTCCGAAGGCATAGAACCATCCGTAGTATAATAAACCGATGTTCCATCAGTTGCACTTGATATGTTCACAGTGTAGATGCCATTTGCAGCTGTATCCCCACTTTTGTATTTTGCAAAAATAATCGGTTTTTCTGCGGTTATTGCAGCCATCCCCTCTTTGTGAAAAGATATCTTAAATTCCATAATGTCTGAGGTGATATATCCACTTTTCACCGTAACTGCACGAATGGTAAATATCTCTCCTTCTTTGTTTTCTGTGGATAATTCAAAGGTATTCTTATAAATTTGGCTTGCCTTTGTTGTATCAGGATCTATCCCTGTATTTCCACTGGTACAGGTATAGTAAATTTTTGCATTTTCAGATGCAGTGGCTAAGGACACAACGGCCTTACCATCATTCACATAAGTGGTGGCTCCTGTTGCAGTTGTCATTTTCGGCGCTTGCGTAGGTATCCCTGTTGCCGAGGTAACACTGCTGTAATCCATTTCTATGATTCCGTACTGGTTTTTTCCTGCCGAGGTTGTAAAATACACATTTAAGTAAGCCTTTTTTGTAGTTATGGGTATTTTAGCTAGTTTTACATATTTTTCACCATTTACTGTATAGGTTTCCTCAGCCGCCGCTTTCACATATTCATTCTTTGTATAATCATAGTAATAAAAATCTTTTACATACTCCCCATTTTTGTTTGCAAGGGGAAGATACAAATATTTTGAATAAGTTCTGATATCCAGCATTGCATATCCCTGCTGGTACTTGTTGTCTATCATATCCTCATATTCATTGGCTTCAAACTTATTATTGCCGTCCTTTAGTCTTGCATTTGCATAATAATATCCGTTTGCCAGAGCGGGCATGTCAGCATTCTCTCCTGCAACCAACACATAAACCCCATCAGGATATTCATTTGTTATTCTATACATCCCATAGCCTATTTCATTACTTCCAGCATATAGAGGAAGTAATATGGCCTCCGTTCCGGCTTTATTGATGTGATATACCGAAACCGCTTCCACAGGGAACCCTTCGGTTTGTGGAATACTAATAAAAGACTCCTTAAATTCTCCATAAGCATCCAAAACCTTCACTTGCCCACCGCTAGGTGTTGCCAAAGTAATATTTAGTACCTTTTTTTTGCTACTACCATGTTCCGAATTTACCTGCGAAATCAAGTTAGAATAAATCTCTGTTTTAGTTTTATCCACTTCGGTATCCACTTTAAAAACTGTATCATATGGAATGGTATATCCTAAGTCACTTTTCCCATCACGAAACGTTCCGGTTGTGGTCATCTTTGTGCCCGTTCCATTGGCATCTACAATTTCACTTGACAAAGCCCTTGCATTAAATTTTAAAGGAATAGAAATTTCATCTGTCCACCCTAAACCTTCAACATAACCTTTCACTCTTATATTCAGGATATGTGGTGCAACATTTTTGGTAAATATTTCATATGCATCTTCAGCCGCTCCTTCATAATTTGTAGCAACCGTTAAAGAATTTACAACTGGTAAATTCGTTGATCTGGATTCAAAACCTATTTCCTCTGTATCATCTGCTGTAAAATAATAAACCATAGGTCTTGTTGCTGAATAACCTTTGTTTTGAAAATAAATGTCAATTTTGGATTTGCTTTGTCTATATCCATCATAACAGAATGCCTTGCTATCTGTTTTTAATGAATAGCTGAGAACCGAATTGTCTATTGCTTTTATTGAAACCGGCTTTGGCTGTGAATTTAGGGTGAACACAAAATCTACCCACACACCGCTGTTATTTTGAAATTGCACTGGAACATCAGCGGAAAGGGACTCCATAGGCAGCGATACTGTTTTTATAATATAGGTGCTGTTTGAACTATACATATAAGACTTTGTCTCCAATGGTTCTTCAAAAACAAGGTCTGTTTCATCACCTTCATGACTCACCATTTTTGCAGATTTGAACTTGTAAGCTTCAACTGCTTCAGTATCGGTAGTTTTCTCAACAAAACGTATTGTAAGGCTCATTTTACCGTCACTATCTACATTAATCTCAACATCCTTGGTGTCTATGTAATCCTTCAACCATGCATTGTTTCCATCATTGCATTTTATTACAAAATCAGCTATATAATTCCCTTGCGTTAGTATCAAATCTTCATTTGGTTTAAAATATATTTCCTTAGTGGTTATAGAAGATAAATATTTATCATCCTTCACAGCTGCAACCTTAATGGTTACCTTACCTCCGGCCTGGGATGGAGCTTTAATACCCATAATTCCTGTGCTACTATCATAAGCGCTGCCCTCCAAGGTCGGGTCTATTCCATCAAGGGTATAAACATATCTCAACTTTGAATCATAATTTGTAATATTGGCAGTAACCTCTGTCATATTCTTATATTTTGATTCACCATTTTCCAATGGGGTGAAAGAAAGCTCAGGTGCAGCAATATCTTCCTGCAAAAAATTCAGAGTAAGTTTTCTGGGAGATGTATATGTTTTTTGTGTACCGTCCATTATCTCAACCGTGACTCTAAC
The DNA here is from genome assembly GCF_024461735.1 of Anaerotignum propionicum. Taxonomy (GTDB): domain Bacteria; phylum Bacillota; class Clostridia; order Lachnospirales; family Anaerotignaceae; genus Chakrabartyella. The sequence goes on along the minus strand of NZ_JANGAD010000001.1, from coordinate 314,963 downwards.
CACCACGGCCTCAGCTGCTAGACCGCTGGCAGTTATTGAAAATTTATCCGTATAAACTAATGCTGTTTCACTCTCCCTTGGATCGGTATCGTCTAAGGTATACAATATTCTACTTGAGGCATCGTTTGGATGGGTAATTTCAATCACAACCGTTTCATTGTTAGCTATATTAGATATACTCTTCTGCAGTGATGATGTTGTTGTAACCGTACCGCTTACTTTCTGCGTAGCTTTTATTGTCGGGTTCTTTAATGTTGCCGCAGCTCGAAATACAATGGAACTACTCACTAAATCAGAATATACATAGATCATTTCTCCATTGCCACACTCAACCCCTGTTCTTACCACCGCCTTTATTTCTGTTGTTCCTCCCGACGTGTATTGTGCCATAGGAAGTGATACTGTAAACGAACCTTTATAAAGCTGTTTTGTGTCACTTTGAATAGGGTCAGTGCCATCTGTTGTAAACAATACCTCTGTATTAAAAGGTGCAGCAATCTCAACCGTTACTGGTGATAAATAAGAATAACTATCCTGAGAATCTCCGCTGCTGTCATATGCTTTAATCACAGGCTTCGACACATCAACTGCTGCAATAAAGCATATCTCCTTTGAAATCAATTCTGAATATTGGGTTGTTGTGTTCTCTTCTCCTGTTACCTCCTGCGTAGCAACAGCTTTTATTGTCAGTACTTCTGCATCTGTGCCCGATGCAGTCACATTAAATACCCCACTATAAAGCTGTCTTGATCCACTGTCTGCTGGATCTGTACCATCTATTGTATAATATACCTGGGTATCATCGGGTACTGCTATATCAACACTTACTGTTGCATTGTTTGCATAGTAGGTCTGACTGATATCATAGCTATCATGGGTTGTAATAGCAGGTGCCTCTACAATAACAGTACTGGATACCAAGCTAGCTTCAAGCACACTTACTTCCTGTATGGGGGCTTCCTCGCCCTCTTTTATATTTTCGGATTCCTCCGTATTTTCCGTACCTTCTGCTGTTTCTGTTTCCCCTTTTCCTGTTTCCTCATTCTCTGTGCTGCCTGTTTCTGTTTTTCCCGACTCTATTTCTCCCGTTTCTTTCTCGACTATTTGTGAATTACCTCTTTCTGTATTGCTTGCTTCTTTATCGCTTGTTTCTGCTTCATTTGTTTTTGTATCCCCCGTTTCTATTTCCTCTCGGACTGCATTACCTGTCTCTACGCCCTCTGATTCTGCTTCAATCTGGGGTTCCCCTTTATCTGCTTCTTCTACTACTGTTTTGTCAATATCTGTTTGCCCAGAACCCTCCTGCTGTTCAACCTGCTGTTCGTATGAATCTGCAAAAATTTTCGACGGCGATGATGAAACCACCAATGTACCCGCCAAAAACATTGTCAAATACTTTTTATATTTCAATTTGGTTCACTCCCCCTATATTGAGTTTCTCAATAACTTCTTTAACAATAAGTTCCTTAGAAAACCTTGCTTGAAGTATTTCAATATACAATAAAAAATGGAGCCAAAAGCCGCTAAGCCTTCGGCTCTTAAAATAATTTAGTGAAAAGGATGTATTGGTTATTCAGAATATGTCAACTGTGAGTCTGTAATAGCTAGATTTACTGAAGAAGGCATATCAAACTTAATTCCCCATAATAGTTCGACCTCCGCTTCTATCTTTGCATCATATTTGGCAGAATTACCGTTGATTACAAGATTTGTTGGAACAGATACAATTAACTTATCACCACCATTGGTTACCGAGGCAGTAATACCTGCATTCTTAGCTGCGGAACCTAATGCAATACCTGTCATATAACCCTCGCCCGATACCCCCATTTTTGTCATTTCAAAGGTTTGAAGATTAATGGTGTAAACATAGTTATCGCCCACCTGAACCTTGCTGGAATAGTCAGCGATGGCTTTTTGTGTCATTGAAACTGCAGTGCTGCTGCCACTTTTGAAGAATGTCACATACCCGGGTGCCTCTTGGGCAAACGCTACCACTCCCATGCTCAAAGCCATCATTGTTGCCATACCCAAACCTGTAATTTTCTTTAATAAATTTCTCATAACAATTCCTCCCTTTTATAAGTAAATATTAAGTTATCTTGACTGCCCACTTTTCGGCGAAAACCGGTTTTTGCTTTGTTGCTCTATTATGTTGCGATTCTTTCCGTTTTTTCTTTAATACCTCCTTTTATATTCTATTTTTATAATCAAACCGAAGTACTTGAATTGTTTCATCAGTGTTCACCTCGGCCATTATAAACATTTTCCAGCTTAATTTTTGTACACAACTCCGATTGTTATCTTAAGCTAACTTCTATGTATCATATAAAATCTGCTGACACTGCATTCGTAAGTTTATCATACCTACCTTTATATTTTCCTAGGCTGCCAAGCATTAGACTAGGCTAATTTCCCGTAAAAATAGTACAAGGAACGACACAAAGGTCATTCCTTGAAAATTTACGTTTTTTATGGCAGCAACAATGTTATAATTGATGTAATACCTCGCCCGTTTTTCATCAATTTACAAAATTGTAAGTATGATATTTCCAATTTGTTAGTTTTGACTAACTTATAGATAAACTATATCATACCAAAAGATTGTTGTCAAACCTATTTTCTAATTTTTCCCTATAAATTTTACCGGTCTTTCTATGTATGAACCTCTAACTCGTAAAACAATACTATAATAATATAATAGATGGCACATTACCACCAACCACTATGTTTTTATCTACTGTTTATTTCAACAGCTGTTAAGTCAAGCACTAAATCCGCTTCTGCTTCCGCCATATGAAAAACGCCCACAGTTGCTCTTGCCATAATTCTGATTACACCGGTTATGATTTTTCCTTGTGAATCATATTTACATTTCATTTCACTTAACGGTAATCTGTATACAGAATGGGTACACTCCACAGATTGGTATGTATCTGTCTTCCTATTTTTAAACTTCATAGAGCTTAATTTTCCATAAAGGCATTTTCCTAAAATAGATTTATAAAAAATATCCCTTGATTTTAATACTACCTCTTGTTTTTCGTTATTAAACACCAAAATACAAGGATGTTCAAATCCTTTATTACCCATGGATATCATGTCGCTATCAGCCTTTAAAATTGTAAATGGAATGAAATAACTGCCATCACCTGGACTCTCCCATTGCTTTGCGTCATAAATCTCTTCACGAAAACCATCCTCTTCACAAAGCCCATTAAATTTAACCTCCAAAAGAGACACCACTTCTGGCTCTAGCTTCCCAAGAAGCTTCTCTACCTGACGCTGAGCTGTCTCCGAATCTGTTCCCAATTGCTGGGTTAACAGTCTGTACATCATATATTGCTGATGCTCCAGCATTGCAGCAATACTATTTCCAAACTCCGTTAAAAAAACTCTCTTAAATCGGTTGCTTTCATCTGTTTTTAGTACACCCATATCTTTTAGTTGATAAATCATCCGACAAGCACTGGGTTTTTTCACACCCAAATTTTCCGCAATGCCAGTCAGCGTGGCATAGGAATCCTGCAGTGCACTTATGATTAAAATATACTTCAGTTGGGCTTCTGTAAAACCATCTAAAACCGTTCTTTCTTTCATTCTCAATCTCCTCTCTTTTTTGTTATTTTATTACACCTTCATTTGGCAATTTCTAAACCTGAAAATTTCTAATATTAATCAATTACAAACTTTCAAGACTGTTCTTTTTCTCCCAGTTTTCTTATACTAACTATTTATGCTTTGAAAATAACACTCCTTGTTTCTTTTGTCAACACCTCTCGAAGCAAAGTCTCTCTTTTTTAAATTGACATCAAACTATGAATATGCTATAGTCTTGCCATAAACCTCGCCCGTTTAAATTTTAAGAAGTACGCACAAACTAGCGTATCACTTTTTATTTAGGAGGGCTTTTTTATGTTTCACAAGCGTCTTTTGGAACTTGCCCCAAATATAAAAAAATATATTGTGGCAACAGTTCTTTTACAATGGTTTAGTCTGATTTGCAATATTTTCATCATGCTTTCCATTTGCGTTTTAATAGATTCAACCTATCAAAATAGAACTATCGATATGTCCTTGGCGCAGAAAACAGGTGGTATAATAATACTTTTTGGTATTCTTCGTTTTTTAGCCAACTTATTCTCATCAAAAACAGCCTTTCAATCTTCAAAAAATGTGAAACGCCTTTTGAGAGAAAAGATATATACAAAGCTTACACAAATTGGCACCAGCTATAAGGATAAAATATCTACAGCCGAGGTTGTGCAAATTAGTACCGAAGGGGTAAATCAGCTTGAGATTTATTTTTCACAATATTTGCCTCAACTTTTTTATAGCTTGATTGCTCCAATTACATTGTTTTTTGTTCTCTCCACCATCTGTTTCAAAGCATCTGTTGTTCTGCTTCTATGTGTCCCTTTTATTCCTCTTTCGATTATTGCTGTTCAAAAGTTTGCAAAAAAATTATTAAGCAAATATTGGACTGCATACACTGACTTGGGAGATTCTTTTTTGGAAAACTTACAGGGAATGACTACTCTGAAAATCTATCAGGCAGACGAGATGAAACAAAAAGAAATGAATGGGAATGCAGAAACTTTTCGTAAAATCACAATGAAAGTTCTCGCCATGCAACTAAACTCAATCTCCGTTATGGATTTGGTTGCCTATGGTGGTGCTTCAATGGGAATTCTTCTTGCTGTTTTAGAATTTTCCCATGATAAAATTGGGTTATTTCAAACAATGGCAATCATTTTGCTATCCGCAGAATTCTTTATCCCCCTCAGACTTTTGGGCTCTTTCTTTCATATTGCAATGAATGGGATGGCAGCGGCAGACAAAATTTTTACAGTTTTAGACACACCCATTTCTCAAAAGGGTACTGAAACAATTGAAGGCCTTGATATTCTTTTGGAAAATGTCTCCTTTCAATATGAGAATGAGAAAAAAATTCTTCAGAATACCTCTTTAAAGATACCCAAAAATACCTTTATTTCGTTGGTGGGAAAAAGCGGCTGTGGTAAATCTACATTGGCAGGGCTTTTGAAAGGTGCTTTAATGGATTATAAGGGAAGTATACAAATTGGTGGAATTGAGTTAAAAAGATTAAGTGAAAAAAGTCTGATGGAGAGCATTACTTTTGTGAACCATAATAGCTATCTGTTTCAAGGAACAATTGCTTATAATTTAAGAATGGCAAAACCAGATGCAACTGATGAGGAGCTTTATTCTGTTCTCCAGCGAGTAAATTTTTTAGACTTTATTCAAAATGAAAAAGGGTTAGAAACTCCTATTGCTGAGCAAGGAAGCAATCTATCTGGCGGTCAGCGGCAACGTCTGGCTTTGGCACGGGCATTGCTTCACAATACCCCTATTTATATCTTTGATGAAGCTACTTCAAATATCGATGCAGAGAGTGAAGCCTATATCATGAAAGCCATTGAGCAACTGACAAAGACAAAAACAGTGATTTTAATCTCTCATCGCCTTGCCAATGTTGTAAATGCCAATTGTATTTATGTTTTGGATGAAGGGCGTATTCTTCAAAATGGCACCCATAATGAACTGATGGAAACCCATTCTCTCTATTCCCAGCTATTCAATCAACAGAAGAGCCTGGAGGAATATGGGAAAGGCGGTGCACAATATGCGTAGAAGTGGGATTAAAATTATGGCAGGCCTCATTGGGCTTATTCGTCCTCTGCTTCATTTCATGCTCTTAGCAATCATTTTAGGAGTGCTTGGCTTTCTCTGCTCTATTTCCTTAACCATTCTAGGAACAAGTGCAGCACTGAAACTCCTTGGCTTCGAAGTTTATTTCACCCTGAATACCATCTTCTCTCTGCTGATTCTTTTCGCTGTATTACGCGGTTTCTTTCGCTACGGTGAACAAAGCTGCAATCACTACATTGCTTTTAAGCTATTAGCCATTATACGAGATAAAGTATTTTCTACATTGCGCCGCTTATGTCCAGCAAAGCTGGAAGGAAGAAACAAAGGAAATCTAATTTCTATTATCACAGAAGATATTGAACTGTTAGAGGTTTTTTATGCCCATACCATTTCACCAATTGCAATCGGCGTAATTACTTCTATGCTTTTTGTAATCTTTATTGGCAGCTTTTCCCTCACGCTTGGGGTCATCGCCGCAAGCTCCTATATTTGCATTGGTGCTGTCATCCCCATTTTAAATGGGAGAAAAATAAAAGCCTATGGGATGGAGTATCGCAATACTGTTGGCAATTTGAACGCTTCTTTTTTGGAAAGCCTACGTGGTCTAGATGAGCTTCTACAATATGGTCAAACGATTACCCGCCTGAATGAAATCAATGACCTAACAAATGCCTTGTCTGAAAAACAGAAAAAACTAAAAGAAGCGGAAGGCTTTACAAAAGCAATCACGGAAATCACAATCCTTGGATTTACAGCAATCATGCTGTTTTCGTCAATGACACTATTTTCTAATGGGATTCTTTCATTTGAAAAGGCTTTACTTGCGACAGTAACCCTAATGAGCTCCTTTGGACCTGTTGTTGCTTTAAGTAATCTCTCCAATAATCTAGCCCATACCCTGGCTAGCGGAGAACGTGTTCTTTCCCTTCTGGAGGAAACCCCTGAAGTTCTAGAAAAAACAGATGGACAAAATATTTTCTTTGAAAATGCCCGATGCCAAAATTTAACCTTTGCTTACAATGAAGAAAATATATTAGAAAATCTCTCCATTGACATACCAAATGGATGTATTATCGGTATTCATGGAAAAAGCGGCTGTGGAAAATCCACCCTGTTAAAACTGCTCATGCGGTTTTGGGACAAAAATTCAGGAAGCATCACTCTTTCTGGTACCGAGATAGAAGAAATTAATACCAAATCCCTGCGTAATAGTGAAAGTTACTGCACACAGGAAACCTACCTCTTTCATGATACCATTGGCAACAATATTCGCCTTGCAAAGGCGAATTCCACTGAAGATGAAATAATAGCGGCGGCAAAAAAGGCCTCCCTCCATGAATTTGTGGAAACACTTCCCAAGGGTTATGAAACCTCCATCGGAGAATTGGGGGATAAGCTTTCAGGTGGGGAAAAACAACGCATTGGTCTGGCAAGAGCATTTCTCTCAGGGGCACCTTTTATGCTTTTGGATGAACCCACCAGTAATCTTGATAGTTTAAATGAGGGAATCATTTTAAAATCCCTTTATGAAGCCGAAAATGTTACAATCCTTTTGGTTTCCCATAGAAAATCAACTTTAGGTATTGCTTCAAAAATTTATTCAGCCGAAAGGGGGCGACTCAGCTAGGATTGCAGATTCCAGATATATATTAAAAAAAGCACTGGATTTTATTAAGAGGGATATAAATACAAATTCAAAAAAATGTTTCTGGTGCTTTTTTAAATATTCTGCCTCCTAGAATGCTATGAATCATATAAAAAAAATCAATAAAGAAAAACAAATGGTTCTTTGCATGATCAAATTGTATTGTGTTAAAAAACATGAAACATCCTTAAGTTTGTGTGAAGATTGTAATAATCTTCTTTCCTATGCCTATCAAAGAATTGAGCACTGTCCTTTTATGGAAACAAAGACATTTTGCAGTAGTTGCAAAGTACATTGCTACAACCCCTCCATGGGTAAAAAAATAAAGGAAGTGATGACTTTCTCTGGCCCACGGATGCTTTTATATCATCCCATTGCCGCCCTAAGTCATTTAATCCATTCTAAAATTTTAAGGAGATGATTAATCTGAAGTACATATATATTGGGTTGGGTTTTTTATTTTTTGGCATTGGCGCAGTTGGTGTTGTTGTTCCCCTTCTGCCCACAACCCCCTTTTTGCTTTTGGCCTCCTTTTGTTTTGCAAAAGGCTCAGAACGTTTCAACAGATGGTTTAAATCAACCAAAATTTATAAAAACAACTTGGAAAGCTTTGAAAAAAACCGCTCAATGACATTAAAAACTAAACTATGTATTTTGATTCCTGTATCTTGTATGCTTATACTTGCTTTTCTTATGATGAGCAATACCTATGGTAGAGGCTTTATTGTTTTTTTGATTCTATTCAAATATTACTATTTTATCTTTAAAATTAAGACAGCTCCCGCCGCCGTTTTGGAGCAGAATCGGCAAACAAAGAGCCCCTACCTTGATTAAAATATCTTCCCTGTTCATTCATAAATTTATATTATACTTGGCTGTTGCATTTTCTCTTAACAAATAGGATGGGATAAAAACTCTCATCCTATTGTTTTTGTTTCTTCCACGCTTCAAAAATAAGGGGAAATGATGAAACAAATATCTTTAATCAATCATTCAGACTTATGTTTATATATAGGGAAAAGTTACCATTTATTTTTTTTTGCGTTTTTTGGATAATATGGTATAATATTCATAGATTTTGACGATTTTTTTGTTATGAAGTGATTTTTAGGCATGGCTTGCCTTGCAAACTGAATCAAGAAAAGCCTGAATTGAGAAAGAACCAGCACCAGCATGGGTTCATTTTTTCTGCCTAGGGTAAATATATACTCTAATACTACAAGCCCCTATTAAACGAAATAATAAAATATCATACACAAATATTCGTATTTTCATCATAATTATACCGTTTTTTTGTATTTGAGGAATATTTTTCTATCTATCAGATAAGAATATGACCAATCCTTCTATACAAAAGTTTGTACTGCAGGGCCTATTGAAGGAACAATCTACTTCCTCCAAATTATATAGCTCAAAAAAAGTTTGATATTAAAAACAGAAAGGATGATAGCATGAAGCGGTTTGTCGCAGTAATCATGATGCTGCTTATGGCAATGAGTGGCACCATGCCCGTCTTTGGGGCAATCGTGACAAATGCTGATCCATGGGCAAAAACTTCCATGGAATTTGCATATAACCAGGGATTGATTACAGAAGAGAACCTTCTGGATGCCAAAAGAGAAATAACAAGACTAGAATTTTGTAAAATCGTAGTGCTTCTATACGAAAAAAGTAAAGGAGAAACATTGATTCCGAAAAACGAAAGTCCCTTTACAGACTGTAATAATCCATCGGTTATCGCAGCTTATGAAGCAGGAATCATCAGCGGAACAGAACCAACGAAGTTTAAGCCAAATGATAACTTAACACGAGAGCAATTGGCTATACTGCTCCATCGAATTTTAAAAGTTTGGGGTATCACATTAACCCCAGGAACAGAAAAATATGCTTTTTCTGATATTTCTATCTTGGAAAAGCCTTCGATTGAAGTCATTGGCAAAATCAAGAATGCTGGTATCTTAGTAGGAGACGATGACGGAAAATTTTATCCTATGAGAGGCTTAACCTTTCAGGAAGCAGTCATTGGTTTGGTAAAGATATGCCATTATGCAGAAAATAAAACAGAACCAACTGATGTCAAAAATGAAACAACTGATGAAAATAAGCAGCCTTCAAAAGTGGTTGAAGAAATGGCACCTGAAAAAGCGAATCCTACCTCAGAAATTGACCAAAAGACTTTAAACATTTATGAAACAGTCTATATTAAAGATAAGGTTGTTTTTCTTGGGGAAACCACCAATCAATTGAAAGAAAGCTGGGGCGAGCCCAGTAGAATTGATACCACCGTTTATGCTTTAAAAAGATATGTTTATGTCAATGATTATGAGAATTATTTCTTCGTAACATTAAAAGATGATAAGGTTGTAGAAATTTTTGTCCCCACAAAATATTTCTCTTATCTTGGCACCAATGGGGAGGGTACCTCGGCAAATATTAAGCAGCTGAATTATATCAGCATGGTAGAGCATAGTGGCATTGTTGAAACAAGTACAACTTACGCCAGCATCCCCTTAGATTATGAGGGTACTATTCGAGGTATTTTGTTGCAAGAAAGAGCATTTACTTTAGGCAACAATGAGAAAAGCGGCTTAACCATTTCAGAACGGGAGACCCTAGAAACCCAGTTGTTAGATTTGATTCAGGTAAAACGTAAGGAGCAAGGTCTGCCGCTTTTGACAAAAGCTCCTAAACTTTCAAGTGTTGCATTGGCTCATAGTAAAGATATGGTGGATAATAATTATCTTGGCTATACAGGAACCAATGGCAGCACCCCATTTGCAAGAATTTCAAACGAAAATATCTCTTTTACCAGTGCATCTGAGATTATTGCAAAACAAAGGGGTGACATTACCAACATCTATCGCCAATGGATTAGAACAGCGGCACAATTTCAAAGCTTGCTTGATCCCAATGTGGATTCTGTAGGTGTAGGTGTTAGTCAAAAAGGGAAAGACCTTTATGTTACTGTGGATTTTTGCGGTGGATATAAAGATAAATAATAAAAATAATCAAAAGGTATTTCAGTAGGCAGGGTATTCCCTTGCCTACTTTTTTTATTCAAATAAGTATTTTTCTTAAATGATACCTAAGTCTATGCTTTGGAAACAATTTAAGCATCAACCCTTCATATGCTATAAAAAACTACCGCCCTTCCGTTTACTATGGACTATAGTGTTTTATTAAAAATCATTTGCATAATAAATAGACAAGAACAATAAGTATTTGGTAAAATTAATCTACAAGACCAAATCATACCAAATTGCTATATGAATATGGAATAACAATTCCTCATGGAAAGCTCAGAACTTTTACAAACTATGAGAAACTCTCATTAATGCCTTCTGAGATGCTTTCATTCAAAGTAATACATAAAAAAGAAAGCTATTTAAAGATAATCGGGTTTAAATCATCTAGTGCTTAGAAGGGAGTCGGAACACTATGAATGAAAGTAATAATACAAAAGAAAGAAAAGAAAAAAATATGACTAAGAAAATTACAACAGGTATCTATCTATCTCTTTATTTATGTTCCTTTTTATTGATGGCCTATATTTTATATCATGAGACCACGACCATAGGAAAAATGCAGATAAACACAGTGGTACTCAATGGAGTTCTTGTTCAAATTCAGTTTTTGGCGATGATTGGATTCATAACCTGCCATGCTACACGAAAAAGATTTCTCATTGCTTATATGGGCAATCTATTTCTTTTTACCATGACTGCTTTTTCAGTCTTCATAAATCATCAGGAGGATGGAATATTGGGCTTTGTCGTTGCCTTGACTATTCATTTCATTCTTTGGATTATGGAAAAATATACAAAAAGAATGAAACAACTAAGCATTGCCGAGTTAAAGCTTCATTTAAAAAAGGAAGAAAATGAACAACTTCGTCTGTATTCCAGTGTAATTGAGCAATCTCCCCTATCTATTGTAATAACTGATGAACAAGGAAATATTAAATACGTAAACCCATATTTTACAGAAGTAACAGGATATACTTTAGACGAAGTAATTGGGAAGCACACCCGTATTTTAAAATCCAATAAAAATCAGCCGGATACATATAAAACCCTGTGGAAAAACATAACTCGAGGTGAAAAATGGATTGGAGAATTCACCAATATAGATAAAAATGGAAATGAATTCTATGAGCGTGCAGTAATTTCCCCCATTATCGGAGAGGATGGCGAAACTGCCTATTACGTGAGTATCAAAGAAAATATCACAGAAGCACTGCTTTTAAAAAATACTCTTGATGATCAAAGCCGTTTCATTAGTCAGTTGATTGATGTAATTCCAAGTTCTATCTTTTACGTAGACAAAGAAGATATTTTTCTTGGGGCAAATTCAGAATTTACAAGGGTATATCAAACGGATCCCAATCTACATCATGGATTAAAGCTCAAAGATACCCCTTGGATGGATGAACCCAAATACCAGAGGTTTACTGAGATGCGGCAGGAGTCAGTAACAACTGGAAAACCTACCATTCGGCAAATTGTCTCTAATCTAAATGGAAAAGAAACAGCGATGTTATATTGTGTGAATGCCTATTATACTTCCAACGGAGACATTGGTGGCTATATTGGCATTCTGACTGATATTTCAGAGCTAAAGGAGAAGGAAATTGAACTTCAGAATGCATTCATTCAGGCAAATGCTGCTACAGAAGCGAAATCTTTGTTTCTAGCAAACATGAGCCATGAAATTAGAACCCCCATGAATGCCGTAATAGGAATGTCCTATTTAGCATTACAAACTCAGTTAACAGATAAACAAAGAGACTATCTTTCCAAAATTAACAATGCGGCCACTTCCCTGCTTCGTATCGTCAATGATATTTTGGACTTTTCAAAAATAGAGGCTGGAAAGCTAAAAATGGAAACACTGGAATTTAATCTGGATGAGGTTCTCTCAAAATCCATTGAACTTTTGATACCTAAGGCGAGAGAGAAAAATTTAGAAGTCATTTATCATCTTCCTTGTAATTTACCTGCACAAATTATTGGCGACCCCTTACGCCTAGGGCAAATCATTACGAATCTGATGAGCAACGCCATTAAGTTCACTCATAACGGTGAAATCCGTATTGATGTGACTCAAGAGGATCAAAAAGAAAAAAAAGTTTGCTTGAAGTTTCGTGTATCTGATACTGGTATTGGCATATCCAAAGAAAATCAGGAAAAATTATTTGAAGCGTTTACGCAATCTGATAATACAATCACACGTCAATATGGCGGAACAGGGCTAGGTCTTACAATTAGTAAGACTCTGGCTGAAATGATGAATGGAAGGTTGTGGCTGGAAAGTGAAGAAAATGTAGGTAGCACATTTTCTTTTACAGCGTGGTTCGATATTGGGGAAACTTTATCCCCTAAAAAATGTATTACCCTACAAGATATTAAAAAAATTAAAACACTTGTTGTAGATGATAACCCTATGGCAGGAGAAATCATGAAAGAGTACATGGAAAATATGGGTGCCTCAGTGGAATTAGCTGCATCCGGAAGACAGGCAATCGAATTGATTCAAAAGAATGGTTTTGAATCGCCATATCAACTGCTCCTGATTGATTGGAATATGCCGGACTTGGACGGAATGGAGACGGTAAAATGCATAAATGCATTATCAGAAATAAAAATTAAGCCTTTGGTAATATTGGTTACTGCTTATGATTTGGAGGAAATGAAAAAATCCGCACAAAATTTAGGCATTGCTGCTTTCTTAACCAAGCCAATATCACAATCCAGTTTATATGATACTATTGTAAACATTTTTGCCAAAGATCTCTCCATATCGCAAAAAGAATCCCTCCCATATGAAACAACCTTATTACATGGGGTTAATATTCTTCTGGTGGAAGACAATGAGGTAAATCAGCAAATTGCCTGCGAGCTATTGCAAAATCAAGGATGCAAAGTAGCAATCTCAAATAACGGATTACAGGCAGTGCAACGTTTTAAAAGTAGAACAGAGACCTATGACTTAATTTTCATGGATATTCAAATGCCTGAGATGGATGGCTTTGAAGCTACAAAAAAGATACGTGAAATAGACGCTGAAATACCTATCATTGCAATGACTGCCAGAAATATGTACGACGAAAAGGAGAAGTGCTACCAAGTGGGCATGAATGACCATATTGCCAAACCCATTGATCCGGAACTGCTGATGGAAATGGTCTCAAAATGGGCAAAAAATACATCAAATAAAGATTATTCTAAAATCTCGCCTGATAAATCAGCAGAAAGCATGGAAAAATCCTTCCCTAGGATATATGGAATTGACACCCAAAAGGGTATACACCGTCTGTCCGGCAATATGGAGCTTTATGAAAAACTTCTCTATAAATTTGCAACCGAGCAGATTGAAATCGTAGAAAAAATAAAAAATAATTTAGAAGATTATGAACTGCTTCAAAGCCAAGCTCATCTTTTAAAAGGAGTTGCTGGTAATATAGGTGCCACACAGGTATATCAGCTTTCTGGTCAGCTTGAAAGAATGGCAGAACTCAAATCACCTCTGAGTGAATTAAAAGCAATCGCAGAAGATGTGGTGCAAGAATTCCACAAAGTTTCCACGGAAATCGTGTTAATGGTAACCAATAAAGAACAAACCATATCTACTGAAGCTGTGAATAATGAAAACATAGATGAGATGATTGTTAAGCTAGCAGATATGTTAAAAAGGGGTGATGTAGAAGGAATAACCTATTTTAACAAAATACGCCCTGCCCTAAAGGACATATTAGGAGAAGGTCTATTTCAAACAATAGATGCTTATATCACTAGATATGAATTTGATGAGGCGGCGGTTGCAATTGGGAAATGGAGGGAAACAAATGAATACTAGAGATAGTGATGCAAAATATACCGTTATGGTTGTTGATGACGTACCGGATAATATCACTTTATTCTCGGAATTATTAAAAGATCAATATCATGTTAGAATTGCTTTAAATGGTGATCGTGCGTTAAAGCTGATTAAAGAAGAGCCACCGGATATTATATTATTAGACGTTATGATGCCGGTTATGGATGGCTATGAAACATGTCGCAGGCTAAAAGAGAATGAAGATCTAAAAGACATTCCAGTTATTTTTCTAACCGCTAAAAGCGAGCCAAAAGATGAGAATATTGGCCTAACTCTTGGCGCCGTTGATTACATAACAAAGCCGGTCAATCCCCAAATTTTTTTATCCAGAATTAAAGCACATCTATCTGCTAAACTAGCAAATGATATTTTGAAAAACAGAAATCAATACCTAGAAGATGAAGTCAAAAGAAGAACAAAAGAAGTAACTGCTTTACAAGAAATAACCATTATGGCTATGTCAAGCCTCGCAGAAATACGAGATAATGAAACAGGAAATCATCTCCAAAGAACTAAATTATATGCTAAAAAATTATGCCTCTTTCTGGCTAAGGAATCAAAATACGCACACGTTTTAGATGAAAAAACAATTGAAAATCTAGTTAATGCTGTTCCTTTACATGATATTGGAAAAGTTGGTATTCCTGATGCTATTTTATTAAAACCGGGCAAACTCACCTTTGAAGAATTTGAAATCATGAAAACCCACACGATTTTAGGGAAAGAAGCCATAGAAAAGGCAGAAAAATTAGTGGATTGCCCTGATGATTTTCTCCAGATTCCTAAGGAAATTGCATATAGCCATCATGAAAAATGGGATGGTAGCGGTTATCCCAACGGACTTTCGGGTGAAAATATTCCCCTATCCGCTAGAATTGTGGCTTTAGTCGATGTATATGACGCTCTAACCAGTAAAAGGGTTTATAAACTGGCCTTTACCCATGAAGAAGCAATTAAAATCATTTGTCGAGACTCAGGAAAGCATTTTGATGAAGAGCTTGTTCAAGCTTTTTTAATCCTTGCAGATGATTTTAAGGTTATCAGTGAAAAATACAAAGATGATTAATCTCTGCTTAACCTTCACACCCACTAATAGGGTTTTTCTAACATAGAAGCTTATGAAAAATACGTTTTTCTCGTTTTTTATATGCTATGATGACGCGTTTTATAAGTGAAAACAAAAGTCTTATACTTAAAACTCACCACCTGAAGTACAGGTGGTTTTCTTTAATTAAAAAACCCCTGTTTTTCACAGGGGTTTTTATTATTTTACATTTATTTATTAATTGGAAATCAAGATTTCATTTCCTTCAGACCCATTAAGCCTTCTGCAAACAATGCAGCATCCATCAATTTGATTTCGCCGTTTGCATCTCTGTCAATAATAGGTTTGAAATCCATAACATCAAGAATCTGTGTCTGCAAATCAATACCAGGCGCAATTTCAGATAAATGTAAACCATCTTCCTTCAAAAGGAATACGCATCTTTCTGTAATATAAGTAACCTGCTGCTTATTTGCAAGAGCAACATCACCATTGAACGTAATCTGTTCTACAGACTTCAAGAATTTTTTCTGCTTGCCTTCTTGAACAATAATAACCTTGCCATCTTCGATTTTAACCTTTAAGCCACCTGCTGTGAAAGTACCACAGAAGAATACCTTAGGTGTGTTTTGTGTAATGTTGATGAAACCACCACAACCAGCGATACGAGGGCCAAATCTTGAAACGTTGATATTGCCTTTTTCATCGCATTCAGCTAAGCCTAAATAGCAAAGGTCTAAACCGCCGCCATCATAGTAATCGAATTGATAACCTTGATCAATAAGTGCATCAGCATTATAAGAAGCACCAAAGCGAACGCCACCAGCAGGAACACCACCAATTGCACCACTTTCAGCAGTTAAAGTCATAAAGTCAACAATGCCTTCTTCATCAGCAACACTTGCTACATATTCAGGCGCACCAACACCTAAATTTACAGCAACATCTTTTTCTAATTCGATGGCACCACGACGACCAATAACTTTCTTTGCACTCAAAGGAAGTGGTTCTCCAACAACTTCAGGTCTTCTGTGCTCGCCAGATAAAGCAGGATCATATTCACAATCTAAAGATTGCTGATGATCTTCTGGATCAGCAACAACAACATAGTCAACATAAATTCCTGGAACTTTAACATGACGAGGATCAAGAGTACCAGCTTTTACTACTCTTTCAACCTGAACTACAACGATACCGCCACTGTTTTTAACAGCCTGGCATACAGAAGTTCCTTCCAAGGGAGCAACTTCTTTCTCAAATGTGATATTTCCGCTCTCATCAGCGTAAGTACCACGAATCAAAGCTACATGAATAGGAAAAGCAGGGTAGAATAAATATTCCTGGCCCTTAATCTCTACTAATTCAACAATATCTTCTTTGGTGATATCATTAACTTTACCGCCACCATTTCTGGGGTCAATAAAAGTACCGATACCAACCTTTGTAAATACACCTGGTTTATGAGCTGCAATATCACGGAACAAATGGCACAATGCACCCTGAGATACATTATAAGCTTCCATTTTATTTTCCATGGCCATTTTGCCCAAAGCGGGAACTGTAGCCCAGTGACCAGCGATGTAACGTTTTAAAAGGCCTTCATGAGCAAAGTGCTCAGCACCTCTTCCGTCTCTGTTACCTTGAGAACCACAATAAACATATGTAATGTTTTTAGGTTCGCCTGTTTCTAAGAATCTTTTTTCTACAGCTCTATCAAGAGCCTCAGGGATTGCATTTCCAACGAAACCACTTGTTGTAACTGTATCACCGTCTTTAATGAGCTTTGCAGCTTCGTCTGCGGTAATAATGGGAACCTTTCTCATTGTCGAAAATCCTCCTAAATCATATCGATTTTTACTTATTTGCTTATTACAATACACTGGAGCAGTCACCCACCCCAGTGTACAGTTTTTTAGCAAACGATTGTTCAAATTACAGCATTTCTACGAAAGACTGCAGTCTTGTTTTGATCTGTTCGAAAGAAGAAACTTCCTGATCAACTTCGATCATCAGACTCTTAACGCCTTTTTCTTCAAATTCTCTGTACATTACAGGGTAATCCCATTCTTCAGGATCACAGAATTTCATCATTGCAACAACGATAGCATCTGCACCTGTCTGAATTGTTTTATTGATCAGCATTCTGCCGCGGCCTTTCTTTGTATCAGTTGCAAGAGAGCAACCGTACATTTGCTGCCAAGCCTTTGCCATTCTGTAAAGAGGGCCACCTTCGCCATCCAGAACGTCAACACGAATCTGTCTGGATTCCTGAGCCAAATCGTCATCAACGATAGCAATTTTGAATTCATTGAAGATATCAAGCAATTCGTTGGGCTCAAGTAAGATACCTGTAACAACAACTTTCTTGCCATCCCAAGGCTGAACAGGCATAGCCTTAATTTCAGCAATAAGCTCTTTTACAAGTGCTGTGTGTTTTTCTTTCAACATGAACTGTCTTGCTTTGAAAACAGCATGACGGCTAACTGCATCAATTACCTGAGGGTAATCAGCTGCAACCTTAACAAAATCACGCATAACTGCTCTGTTTTCATTGTAAATTGCAATGGAATTTTCCAAAGCAGCGTTTGAAATTTTTACACCCAAAACTGATTCAAGCTGTGCTTTTACCAATTCATATTCTGTTACTAAGAACTGGTTTGCAGCTTCTAAACCTCTATTCTGAGGATGTGTAAATACGATTACAGGGGATGTGCCTTTCCATTTCTGGCTTAAGCACTTTAATGTATCACAAGGTACAGAGAAAATTACAGCAGAAAGGTCATCATAAGCGCCTTCACACTGCAGTTCCATAACCTGCTGCATAATTGAACAAGCAAATGCAGGAAGATATGTACGAGCCTTGGAAATTGTTTTGCCTTGTGCACCCCAGATACCCATAGGTAAATAACCAGCTGCGTGCACCATTTCTTCAGGAGAGTAAATAGGCATAATACCTACTGCACCCTTACCTGTTTCCGCCTTATAGTCATCCATTGCTTTTTTAGGATTTGCGGCAACGTCTTTTAATTGGGATAAAATAGCTTCTACTCTACTCATCGTTTTCTCCTCCTTCTTATTCTGCTGCAGCCATATTGGCTTCCATCATTTCAACCAGTGCCTGAACACGTGTATCAAACTGTGCGGGAGAGAATACGCGAGGATCTGTCTGGTCACCATCGATGCTTACATAAGGCAAACCATTCTTTTCTTTGATAATTTCAGCTGTTTCAACGTTCAGGAAGCTCATTAACTTACAGCTTCTGTTCAAGTGGTAAACTGTACCGTCAACCTGGCCTTTTTCCATGATGCCCAACAAAACTTCAACTTTGTTCTGTAAACATGTGTTAATATAAATTCTTGTATAAGCTTCTGCCATAGAGTGCATAGATTCATCGTTTGCATCATAGTGCAAATCCCAAAGTGCAGGGTAAGCTGTACCTGTCATGATAGAATTGAGGTTCTTCATGGACTTGAATGTGTGACCCAAGTGAGGCCATACAGCAATACCTTCCCATTGGAAACGAGTCTTTTCAGCGCCCTTGAATGCATAGATACCAGCTTTCAAGTTTTCTTCTAATTCATCAGCAAATGCTTTGAATGTAATTTCAGCATAATCCAAAGAACGGCAGGCAACGATCAATGCCATGTAGTTAAACAAGTCGAAGCCATTCAAAGGTGATGGTTTATATTTAGCCATTTCTGCAATTCTGTTCCAGTGGAATACAGAACGCTGTGTCTGATCTTTTACTTCTTTAAACTTCTTCCAGTCAAAAGGTCTACCACAGATTACTTCCAGCTGAGAAATTGCATTTCTGAACTGGTCTGCGATGTAAGCCTTTGCATATTCAGGAATAGGCATTGTGTGGTTGAAAGGAACGTCGATAACGATGCAAGGAATATCTAATTCTGCTGCAAGGTTTTCATACCATTTCAACAATGTATTACAAATGTTATTACATGTGATTACCAAGTCAGGCAGAGGAACGTCTGCTGCAGGAGAGTTGACCAAAACCTCAGGTTTTACACCTGTAATTGCAGCTTCCTTCAGGCATTCCATGTAGCCCATGTTTACTCTGCCGTAAGAACAGCAGTCAACATTGTAGCCTTTTCTATCAGCAACTTCCAACATGTCCATTGCGCCTTTTCTTGCGCCAATACCTGCTGCATGGGTTTCAGGATAAATCATTGCGATACCCATTGTTACGCAGAATTCAGGGGGAGCTACGGAAGCAGACCAACAAACAAGTTCGCCTCTTGCTTTTGCTTCTCTTGCATCTTGATCAGCCTTTCCCTGAAAGTAGGCTAACAACTGTTTTGCTTTCATGCCTTGTGTTAAACTCATTCTAATCCCTCTTTCTTATTTTTTTTGTGCCGCTTCATATGCGAACAATGCCGCACCCAGCGCGCCTGTCGTTTGTGGATTTGGTGCCACAATTACGTCTGTTTTCAATACACCAGCCACCGCTCTAACTACGCCTGCGTTTTTTGCAACACCGCCTGTCATTACGACGTCTTTTTCCAAGCCGCCTCTGTAAGCCAAGCCGCAAGCTCTGCTGGCAACTGAAAGGTGAACACCTTTGATGATGTTATTTCTACTTACGCCATTGGATAACTGAGAGATAACCTCAGATTCTGCAAATACTGTACACGTGCTGCTGATGGGTGCAGTATCTGTAGCTTGTTCATCCAATTCGGCCATTTCATCCAGGGTAGTTTCCAATACTCTTGCCATTACTTCCAGGAAACGCCCTGTACCTGCCGCACATTTATCATTCATAAAAAACTGCTTGATACCACCCTTGTCATCCAGACGGATTGCTTTCGCATCCTGCCCGCCAATGTCAATGATGGTGCGTGCAGTGGGTACCAAAAAATAAATTCCTTTGGCATGACAGCTGATTTCGCTGATTTGCTTATCCGCATCAGGAAAATTAAATCTGCCATAACCGGTTGCGACTGTATAAGAGATATCCTCTTTTTTCAGCCCACTTACCTCAAAGGCCTTATCAAGTGCCCTCTGAGGACCAGAAGATCCTGTTCCTACCTGAACAACCTCCGCAGCCACAACGTCTTTTCCGTCCTTCAAAATTACAGCCTTTGAAGAAGCGGAGCCGACATCAATACCTAATGTGTACATTGTCTTTTGTCCTCCTCCATATTTATCTCATACGAATAAAACACTCGCTAATTTCGATTTTTTCGGCTATCAAAAAGCCTCAATATGGTTAATAAAAAAACTTTCTTCCATAATGACAACAGAAAAAACCTATATCCAATATTATTACAGAATATAAGCTAATTTATTTATACTGCAACCTAAAAATTTCGTTGCATGAACCCTCCTGTTATCGTCTTGATTATAACACTATTCATTTTTTATTGCAACCTAAATTGTTAAAAAATTATTATTATTTGAAAAATTTTGGACTTTTTCAAAATAAAAAAATTTTTAATAATTGAAGCTTCTTTATTTTTACAAAATATTGAGAGAAAAAACGTAGTTTTTTGTCAATAAAAACTTATTTTTAACCAAAATCATTTCTTTTTTAGCTATTTTGACTTTGTTAATAAAAAATTTACTGATAAAAAATAACTTATTCTCTCTCCATATCTGAATCAAATTTGATGTCCTAAACTTACTCTTTTTCATAATAATGTTCTTTCTATCTGCTTTTTTGTTAAAAAATATGCAAAAAAGCCTTTCACACTATGCATAAATTGTGTTGATATTTAACTGTTTTAATCAAAAATATACATAAACCGAGCGGTCTTTCTTCATGAAAAACCGCTTTGTCTGATAAACGACTTAAAAAAGTGAATTTTGTTTCTTTTTCAATACAAAATTTTATTTCAACTTGTATTTGTGTAGGAAAAGTCACCATATGAACATACTTTCTAGATATAATTTATGGTACAAATCCCAATAAACCGAGAATTTATTCATTCTCTAGTTGATTCAAAGCCTCTTTTATCACCTTTCCTGCAATCGGTGTGGCACTGCCGTATGCTTTAGAATTTTCAATAACCACAGCAACTGCCACCTTTGGATCCTCAGCCGGTGCGAAACCAACAAACCATGAATGATCATTTCCTGTCGCATTCTCAGCTGTGCCAGTTTTTCCCGCCACAGTGATGCCTTTTACTGATGCTGCAGTCCCCGTACCGTTTTCTACAACAGAAACCATCATATCCCGAAGAACAGAAGCTTCTTCGGTGGTACAAATTTCTGACAGCTTTTTCGGAACCGTCTGCTTTCCCGCCTTACCATTGCTGTATTGAATATGATCTATTATATAAGGCTGCATCATAATGCCTTCGTTTGCAATAGCAGATGCCAGCATCGCCATATACAATGGTGTTACCGCTGTTTTCCCTTGACCAATTGCTGTTTCAACCAATTCACTTTCCGTAGCGTCTGCATTCAATCCGATTTTATTTTGGCTATATGCCAAGTCAAATGAAGAAGGCGTTTCCATACCCACCCGCTCCATAACACCTTTCAACTTAGATGCACCTATTTCAGTTGCCATTTGGGCAAAATAGCAATTGCAAGAAACCGTTAATGCTTGTTTTAAGTCAACAGTTCCATGAGCCTTATTGTTGTAGCAATGAATCACCTTGTTTTCGAATTTGGCTTCACCAGTGCATTCATAGGTTCTTGTTTGCCAGTCATTTAGGTTCTCCATCACAGCTAGAGAGCTGACTATTTTAAAGGTAGATCCGGGAGGATACAAACCTTGAGTTGCTCGGTTTACTAGGGGGCTATTCTCATTATCCTTCAAGTTGTCCCAATTGGCAGCAACAGTATTTGGGTCAAAATCAGGATATGCCTGTAATGCCAAAATCCGACCAGTGGATGGTTCCATCACAACCACAGCACCCTTGGCATTTCCCAAAAGATCCCCCGCTTTTGTTTGTATATCCATATCAACTGTAACAACAACACTGTTTCCTACCAGCTCTTTTCCAGTAGCAACAGAGAGTACCCTTTGAAAAAATTCGTTATGCAAAGTCATCATTTGAAAATTTTCTGCAGCCTCAACCCCTGTTTTTCCAACAGTGCTATAACCTGTAATGTGGGCTGCCATGCGGGAACGTAGATATTTTCTCTCATATGTGCCGTCCTTTTGCAATACGCTGGTAGCCAAGACTTCACCATCTCGATCAATGATATCTCCACGGCGAATGGTATTATCCACATAGCGCAAACGGGCATTATAGGAATTGGCGGAAATTCCATCACGATCCATTAAAACCAGTTTACCCATGTATCCAAGTAAAAGAAAAAAACAAAGAACCAAAAGCCAAAAAATTCGTCTGATACTTCTTTTCATATTATTCATAGCCTTCCCCTCCCTCAACCTCAAAAATAGGAGGAGCTTCTTCATCAACGCCATGCTGCTCGCAATAAACACAAACCCACTGCAAAAGACCTATCATCATAAGGCTAACTAAAACAGATGTGCCACCATAGCTAACAAAAGGTAGGGTCACCCCCGTTAAAGGAATAAGCTTGATAACACCGCCAATAATGATAAAGGCTTGAAAACAAAGCATTGTTGTAACTCCTATGGCTAAAATACTATAGTATCTTCGTTTAGAATCCAAAGCAATGCGCACACCCCGATATAGCAGCATAATAAAGATGCAAATAACCCCTGCGCCAAACAGCCCACCGAATTCCTCACAAATTGCAGCAAAAATAAAGTCACTTTCCACTACAGGAATGCTTTTCGGCATTCCCTTAGTCAAACCGCTGCCTAACAGTCCCCAGGTAGTAATGGCAAATAAAGAGTTTACAATTTGATATCCACCCTTGTCAATATCCGCCCAAGGATTTTGCCAAGCAGCAACACGCACTCGAACATGGGAGAAAATCTTGTATGCCAATGTAGCAGCAAAGCATGCTGCTCCCATGCCCAACAAAAACAAAAACTCATTTGCAGTAGCGATATAAAGCATAACCATATAAGTCATAAAGAAGATTAATGCACTGCCTAAATCCTTTTGTAAAACCAAAAGCATAACCACCCCTGCACTGAGCACACCGGTAATTATGAATTCTTTCCATTCAATCCTTTTACGAAAAACGCTTGCAAGATAAAAAATAAATAAAAACTTAACCAATTCTGAAGGCTGAAAGGTAATCCCGCTGATACTCAGCCAATTTGTGGAGCCATGACGTTCTACACCGAAAATTTTTGTGCACAATAATAAACCGAAGCAAAAAATTATATATGCCCATTCAAAAACCTCAAAGCGTGGTATCAAACGGAAAAAGAAAGGAAGCATTAGCATTCCAGCTAGCCCTATAACCATCCACATTAATTGCTTATAGGCTAAGCTTGGATCAATCCTTTGTAGCATAATTAAGCTTAAATCCATCAAAAAAAGCGTTCCCGTCCAAATCAAAGGACATCCTTCATAATAAAATCGGTCTAAAAAATGTATTGATGCCAGCAAAAAAACACATCCCGCCGCCCCAAACACAACCGTTCTCCAATCATATATTCCAGAATCCCGATTAAAAGCCAAAATCAAAAAGGCTGTTATGTGCATTAAAATAATAAGGCGTCGTTGGATAGAAACCGCATGATAAGGGCTGCCCAAAAAGCCGCCCTGCTCATACGCAATATAAACAATGCCCTGCCATAAAAAGAATCCGATATAAAAGATAAACAGATATCTGCTCAACATGATCAACAGATCAAACATATCCTCACTCCACTCCGCGGAAGAAATGTCCTTTCGTATTCCCTTTTTCCTTCATTTCTTCCAATAGGCTTCTTGTTTCTGAGCTAATTTTGTTAGGGTCTTGGGTCATTTCAGCATATGCCTTGGTTATTCTTGCAGCACGTCCAATCCCTTCCTTGGTAAATTCCAAGCGCACACTTCCTGTTACACTTTCTAATATTTCGTCATAAAATTTCAGTGTAAATAATGGTTTGCTATTTAATACCGTACATACACAACGCTCACAATCTGTCATTAAAGGAAACTTAAGCCCCTTTCTATCCTTTAAGAAATACAGCTCCGTATTATTCTTTTCAGAACAATAAAAATGCCCTTCTTTCCCTCCTGCAAAGTTGCCGATGGGACATTGTTGCGTTTTCATAAGGGGAAGATATCCATAAACCACCATTTCGCAGTCCTTATCTCCCATGGCATTGATTTCCTTTAGATTCGCTTCCACAGACAAACATACACTGTCGGCACCCTGTTGTTTCCAGAAAGCGACACCTTCTTCGTTCATAACATTCAAAGTGTAATCCACAGTAATTTTCTTTTCGCTGTCTTTTACTAAGCCAAATTGACCTGCAGAACGCACTAAAAATCCATCAATTTCTGTTTCTTTCAAGCGTTCCACCATGGCATCCTCTATATCCTTGCGCCATTGTCTGCTGATTTTGGGCAAAGCAGCATATAGACTAACATCAAAACTATTGCATAGCTTTAATGCTTGAGGTAACATTCTCTCCATTTCCCCAGAAGCTTCAAAATAAATTACCTTAAGTCCCTTTGTACCCACTATGGCCTCTAATTGTGAAAACTCCGTAACCAATGCATGGAGTTTTTTCTGAAGAACATAAGGGCTTTTTTCTTTTTCCTCTGTAATTCCCTTTTGAACCTCTTGTCTTTTTGATTTTTTCAAAATAGCTTCTTCCAAAGCCTCAACAGCCGTTCTTCTCAATTGATTCAATGCACCAACGCTCACATAGATATCGTCATCCCCATCAATCTCCAATGCCTCCAGCATAAAAGAGGTTGCCCCCATTTTCTCTACTTGCTGTTTTAGCTTTTCCAAAGAAGTAGGTTGATTTCCAGCTGCTTCCACCATATCTCCTGTTACATAAATATTGCTTCCATACATATCCCATAGCTGTAACGCCAATGGCTGGCCTTTTTTAGCTTTCAGCAGTCCCCAAATCGATTTTTTGCGACTGTCCTTCTCCCAAGTCTTTCGCAATGCGTCATTTAATGCCTTTCCATACGTACGATAAACCACATCGTTTTTTTGAATGTCCCCTTCAATTGCTAGAGAAATCACTTCTCCCGCTTTAGAAGCTTTCGAAATATTGGTGCCAACATGGGGTTCCTTGGCCGTCCAAATTTCGATGCCATCCCCTGGTACCAAGGGTTCTCTGGTACGTATAGTAACACGATTATGCTTGGGAATATAGCTATCCACAATACCAACTTTCAAGCCCCACGTCTTGGGTCTTTCAAGGCTCATCATATCTTTGCCGCCGGCAGAGGTATAATACCCCTCAGTGAATCCTCCACGGTTAAATAGCTGAGTCAAAGACTTTATATCTTCAGAAGATACCTGATAATGCTCAGGATCATCAAAATACAAATCGATATATTTCCTGTAAATGCCGGTAACTCCTGCTACATATTCAGGATTTTTCATCCGTCCTTCAATTTTCAAAGAGGCAATTCCGGCCTCTATCAGCTGGGGCAAAATCGTAACTGTCTGAATATCCTTTGGTGAAAGCAGATATCCCTCTTGCAATTTGTCCGCGCCCTTATAAAGGGTATAGGGTAGTCGGCAGGTTTGGGCACACCGTCCACGGTTGCCGCTTCTACCTCCCAAAATACTGCTCATGAGGCACTGTCCGGAATAACAAACGCACAACGCTCCATGAATAAAGGTTTCAATTTCTGCCTCTGTCTGTTGTGTAATTTCACTGATTTCTTCCAAGGAGAGCTCACGGCTTAACACAATTTTAGAAAATCCAAGGCTCTCCCAATAACGAACATCTTCCAAAGAGTTCGCTGTCATTTGAGTACTGGCATGCAACGGTAACTCAGGATAGTTCTCCCGAATTATTTTTGCCGCTCCACTATCTTGAATAATTAGAGCATCAACGCCCATCTTGTATAGTTTCCCTACAAAATCCAGCAATTCTTTCAGTTCTTCTACCTTATATAATGTATTGATCGTAACATATACCTTTACACCTCTTAGGTGACAATAGTCGCAAGCCTCTTCCAATTCCTCTAACGAGAAATTCCCTGCGAATTGTCTCGCACTAAAAAGCTTTCCTCCCAAATAGACGGCGTCACAACCATTGTTTACTGCCGCCTTCAAACTCTCCATAGAGCCTGCTGGAGCCAATAATTCAGGCTTATTCCTTGCAGACATTTTCATTCTCCTCTCTAAAAAAGCGTTTACTGAAAATTTGTATTTCTATAAATAAACGCTTTACTAACATCATATCAAATTTTATTATTACCAAAAAAGCAAATCACCTTTCGTTTTATAATAACGAAAGGTCTGATGCTTTTATTTTTTATTATTCAGATAATTTATTTCATTTAGCTCTTTTATAAAAAAGTAAAATCTACTTTCTGCGGCGTTTTTCTCTTTTTGCTTTTTGAATCATTAACCTCTCTGCCCGTCCCCCTTTTAATCCCATGGGATAATAATGGGGTTTTTCCTCTGTTTGTAAAAGAGGTTCAAGTTTCGGTTCCTCTTGCTCTTCCGATTTTTCCTCTTTGCTATCTTCAACTGCCTCTTCCTTCATCTCATCAAACTTTTCTTCAAAATCTATTTCAAATACTTCTCCAAACTCCTCAAGAGATGGTTTCTCTATTGCTTGAATCTCTTTCGCAGCCTGATTAGATTTCTCCTTTAATTCTGCAATCTCCAGTCGCGCTTCATCCACCTGAAAAACCAGCTCCTCAAGCCTGGTGCTCAAACCTAAATTACGACCCTCAAGCTCGGCAACTTTTTCTTTTTCTTTAAAATAATCATCTGCCACATTTAAAGCCGCCAAAACATAAGCTAGACTTGTATCCATCTTCACTGCCGCTGCATTTTTACGAATTTCCACTATTTTATTATCTATGTATGAGGCAACAGCCTGCATATGTATTTCCGTCTCTTCCCCCACAAGCGTAAAGGACTTTCCATCTACAAAAATTTTAATTCTGTTTTTCAAAAAACTGCACTCCTCTCCCTCGCCCTTTACAAAATATGTAAAACTCGCACAAGTTTTTAAAATACCCCCAAAAGACTTGTTCCAAGCGTACTCGTATTTATCTTAAAATAAAAATGCAATTCTATCTTGCATTTTTATAAAATGCCGTTTATAACTATGCATTCTTTTAAATATCTCAGGTATAGAAATATGATTGTTAATTTCTGTACCATGGGCCTTTTAAGAAGGCTTCCTTCCCACCTCAAATATCTGCTTCTTACTCCTTTTGATTTACTTTTAAGAAACATTTATTTTTATAATTATATCATATCTGCCATCAGTACGGAATGCTTTTTTATAATAAAAAAACCTTTTGGCAGGGTTTCCCCTGCCAAAAGGCCGTCAATATTTAGGATCAAATAGTGTTATTTGTAATTTTTCGCAAATTCGAAACCAATTTCAAATGCTTTCTTGTTATCAGGGATAAATTTTGCTTTCGCGCCCCCGAAAACATGAGCAAATGCATCATCAATGCTTTCCACTTTTACAGAACCGGTTGCTTGAATAACAGCACCCAAAAGAATAATGTTTGCCAATTTTGCACTGCCAAATTCCTGTGTTGCCATGGAGTTTGCAGGAACATTCATCACCTGGATATTGCTTCTTTCTTCCTTCAAAACAGCCAAATCAGCATTTGCAATCAAAACGCCGCCATCACCAAGGATGTCTACAAATTTATCTAAAGAAGGCTGATTCATTGCAATCACGCAATTTGCATCACTGGTGATTACAGGAGAGCCAATTGGTTCATCAGATACAATAACATGGCAGTTCGCTGTACCACCACGCATTTCAGGACCATAGGAAGGGCACCATGAAACCTCATGACCCTCTAACATGCCTGCGTAAGCCAAGATCTTACCCATGGAAAGTGTACCCTGACCGCCGAAACCTGCACAACAAATTCTCTGTGTATTCATATTATTTGCCCTCCTCTGCAGTGATGTCTTTGTAAACGCCAAGAGGATAGTAAGGGATCATTTTTTCTCTTACGAATTCCATAGATTTAACAGGTGTCAGACCCCAGTTTGTAGGACAAGTAGAAACAACCTCTACAAATGTAAAGCCAAGACCTTGCTTCTGAATTTCAAAAGCTTTTCTGATTGCCTTTTTTGCCTGAGTAACCTGAGCAGGTGTGGAGATACTTACTCTTTCGATGTAAGCAGGACCATCCAAAGTTGCAAGCATTTCGGAAACACGGATAGGGTTACCGTTGATTTTAGGATCACGACCAGCCTTAGCAGTTGTTGCCTTCATGCCTGGCAATGTAGTAGGCGCCATCTGACCGCCTGTCATACCATAAATACCATTGTTGATGAAAACAGTGGTGATTTTTTCGCCTCTTGCAGCTGCATGAACGATTTCTGCAGTACCAATAGAAGCCAAGTCACCGTCACCCTGATATGTCATAACCAATTTATCAGGATGTACTCTTTTAATGCCAGTTGCAGTTGCGGGAGCACGACCATGTGCACACTGAATTGCATCGAAATTAAAATATTTGTTTGCAAATACAGCACAACCAACAGGAACTGCTGCAATTGCGTTTTTGTCTTCGCCCATTTCTTCTAAAACTTCTGCTACAAGTCTGTGAACGATACCATGTGCACAACCAGGACAATAATGCAATTTTACATCAGTTAAAGCTTTGGGTTTTTGAAATATAACTGCCATTATTTGTCACCTCCCATAACTTTCTTACCAAACTCAACAATTTCATCTACCGCAGGAACGATACCGCCTGTTCTGCCATAGAACTCAATTTTGTTTTTATCGTTACAAGCATAAGCAACGTCTTGAACCATCTGTCCCATGCTCATTTCCACATCAAGATATTTTTTAATGTTCTTGTCCCATTTATCAAAAGCATTTACAGGGAAAGGCCATAATGTTTTTGGTCTAATCATACCAACTTTGAAGCCTTCTTCTCTTAAATAGCTGATTGCAGTTCTTACGATTCTGGAGGATGTACCATAGGATACAAATGCGTATTCAGCATCATCCATCATGTATTCTTCCCAAGCCTGCTCATTTGCTTCAATCTTTGCATATTTCTCAAAATGTCTCTTGTTCCAAGCTTCACAATCAGCAGCTTCGATAACCAAGTTTTCTACCATATGCTTCTCGCCGTCGCCCTTACCGGTCAATGCCCAGTCTTTAGGAGGCAATTCTTTTTTACAAACATAGTTGAATTCAACGGGCTCCATCATCTGACCAATCAAACCATCAGCCAAAATGATAACTGGTGTACCGTAGTAATCAGCTAAGTCAAAAGCTTCCATAACCATATCTACAGCTTCCTGTACGGATGCAGGTGCCAAAACGATATCATGATAATCGCCGTTGGAGCCACCCTTTACAGTCATGTTATAGTCAGCCTGACCTGGTTGAATTGTACCCAAACCAGGGCCGCCACGCATCATATTAATAATTACCGCAGGCAAACCAGCATTGGAAATATAGCCGATGCCTTCCTGCTTCAAAGCGATACCGGGGGAAGAAGAACTTGTTAAAACACGAGCCCCTGCACCTGCAGCACCATAAACCATGTTGATTGCCGCAACTTCAGACTCAGCCTGAACAAACACACCGCCAACCTTGGGTAATTCGCTGGATAAGTATTCTGGAACTTCACTCTGAGGAGTTATCGGATAGCCAAAAAAGTATCTGCAACCCGCCTCAATCGCTGCCTTACCAACTGCTTCATTGCCTTTCATTAAAACCTTTGCCATTGAAATTTCCTCCTCTCTGTTAGTCAAGTTTTTCTACTGTAATTGCACAGTCTGGACACATTTTTGCACAGCTTGTGCAAGCGATACAATCATCATTTACTGATTCCGCAGGGTTATAGCCTGCAGCATTAATTTTGGTTTCGGAAAGCTTCAGCACATGCTTTGGACAAACAGAAACACAAAGTTCACAGCCCTTACAGAGCGTTTCGTTAATGATTACTCTACCTTTTGCCATTCAAATACACCTCCATAAATATTTAAATTTACATCCAGGTTTTTCTCATATAAAACTTCATAGGGAACAACTCACCGGAAAGCCCCTGAGGTATCTCTTCCGTCATTAATTCCTCAACATAAGAAACATACCTTACAGGAATTCCCGTTTGCTTTGTTACCTCTCTCAAAACCCTATCCCCGTCCAAAAGACACTGTGGTGTAGTCTCTCGAATCAGGTTTGTATTGTTAATAAAACCTGTCACCTTCAAACCCGACGAAAACTCAAGCTTCTCCATTTGCTCGATAATCCCCTCTGGTGTGGACGTATCAGGACGATACGCATTGACAACCATAAAAAAATCTACTTCCGCATGGTCCAAAATGGGTTTTAAACGACCAAGCACCTTTGTCCCCACATCGTTCCCCCCCAAGTCAACGATGTAATCAAAGCTGTGATCCCTCGCCGGCATTGTCATAGCCGCAGAAACTGCAGGTACATCCAGCCCGTCCCCCTCAATTGAAGAGGAAATCACCAAAATACCTGCCTTTTCTAATTCCTTCTTTTTTTCCCTAGAGCGAAAATAAACATTTACGATATCTAAATCGGCAATGGCAACCTTTCGGTTATATCCTGCGAGTTTCATAGCATAGTTCACTGCGAACTCAGTCTTGCCACTACCGTAGTGACCGGTAATAATACGAATTCTTTTATCATCAATAATTTCTTTATTCTCATTGATTCTGTCTATTCTTTCTTTTTCAATGAGCATTGTGTTGATCATTGGATTCACCTCATTTTTTAAACAAACCCTATTAAATGTACTAAAAAATGTGCAATTTGTATATAATAGTCATTTTAGTGTTTATAAGTACCAAAAAAAATAAATTTAACTCCTTACTTTTAATGATAAATAAATAATAACTTATTTCAAGCCACCATCCTGTGTATACATTATAGCGCATTCAATAATGGTTTGCAAGAAAATAAAGTGTATTTTTAACAGGTATCTAAAAAAAAACATTTTTCAATATTTTTTTCTTTTTTAAAAAAAATACATGCCTTCAAAATATTTGGCAATATTTTATATTTATCTTTCAATAGTATGCATATTTTTTATAATTATTTTTATTTGTCATACAACAAAAGTCGTTTTGTTGTGTATGGAGTTATGCTTTAGTTTTCGCAAAAAAACCCCCATTATTCTCAAAATTCATGAGAAAAAAATGGGGGTTTTTCTAAAAACTCCATCGTTGTCTTACAAGATTATCATACGTTATATAATAACTCTCCATAAGTGGGGAAAGGCCATGCTTTTTCATCTACCAAAAACTCTAGTCTATCCGCTGGCTTACGCAGCTCTTCCATTACCTTAAATACTTGATCACGATAGAAAATCGCTTGTAATTTGCTATTATTCTTAAGCTTAGCCGCCTCTTGAGTAACCTCAGTCAGATGTTTCAGCGCCTCTTGAAAAGCTTTCATATTATCATTGATTTCCGTCAACAGTTCTTCCTCTACAGATGCATCAAAACCTGCAGCCTTCATCGCTGCCAAAGAGGTTGCTACTTCACCTGCATATTTTACGATGGCTGGGCGGATTTGCTTAGAAGCAATATCAATCATAGCTCTAGCCTCTATGTTGATTTGTTTAATATAAGTTTCATACAAAATTTCAGAACGTGAGTGCAATTCCACACGATTCAACACTTTATGACGCTCAAACAGCTCAATCGCTTTTTCTTCTACCAAATAAGGAATGGAATCCACCATATTTGTAATATTGCTAAGCCCTCTGCGCTCTGCCTCTTGCAACCACTCTTCCGCATAGCCATTTCCATCAAAAATAATGCGCTTATGATCTGCATAGGTTTTTCTGATTAATTCATGTACCGCGGTATTGAAATCTTCAGCTTTCTCCAATTCATCTGCAAACTCCGCCAAAACATCTGCAACAATAGTGTTCAATACAAAATTGGGGCCTGAAATAGAACCAGAGGATGGAGGCATACGGAACTCAAACTTATTGCCTGTAAACGCAAAAGGAGAAGTTCTATTTCTGTCAGTTGCATCCCTCTTCAAATAAGGGAGGGTATTTACGCCAACACGCATTTTTCCACCTTGAATGCTGCTGGTTGCTCCCCCATGCTCAATCTGATCAAAAATATCTAAAAGCTGATCTCCCAGGAAAATAGAAATAATGGCAGGAGGGGCTTCCTGCTTGCCTAAGCGGTGGTCATTGCCGGGATTCGCTGCCGCCAAACGCAACAACTCAGAATATTTATCTACACCCTTGATAATAGATGTTAAAAACACTAAAAATTGAGCATTTTCATGAGGTGTTTTACCGGGATCTAAAAGATTCTGTCCATCATCCGTTCCCAAAGACCAGTTATTGTGCTTGCCACTGCCATTTACGCCTGCGAAGGGCTTTTCGTGAAGCAAACAAGTCAGGTTATGATGTCCTGCGATACGTTTCATTGCCTCCATAACTAACTGGTTATGGTCAGCGGCGCGGTTGCAATCATCATAAATTGGAGCAAGCTCATGCTGTGCAGGAGCTACTTCGTTATGCTGTGTTTTTGCAGTCACTCCAAGTTTCCAAAGCTCTATGTTTAGCTCTCGCATAAAGCAGGCAACTCTTTCTTTAATACAGCCAAAATAATGGTCATCTAACTCCTGACCCTTTGGTGGCGCTGCACCAAAAAGAGTTCTTCCTGTAAAAATCAAATCTTTTCTCTGCTGATACAATGTACGGTCAATCAGGAAATACTCCTGCTCAGCACCTGAATACACATTAATTCTCTTGGCAGTTGTGTTCCCAAACAAATGTAAAATACGCATCGCCTGTTTGGAAACAGCCTCAACAGAACGGAGCAGGGGCGTCTTTTTGTCCAACGCTTCCCCGGTGTAGGAGCAAAAGGCTGTTGGAATATATAGAGTAATTCCCGCCGTATCCTCTCTTAAAAATGCAGGTGATGTACAGTCCCACGCCGTATAGCCTCTTGCCTCAAAGGTTGCACGCAAACCGCCGGAAGGAAAGGAAGATGCATCCGATTCCCCTTTGATTAGCTCCTTGCCTGAAAACTCCATAATTGCCTTTCCATTTATGGGTGCTGTCAAAAAGGAATCATGCTTTTCAGCGGTAATCCCTGTCATAGGTTGAAACCAATGGGTATAATGGGTTGCCCCTCTTTCCACAGCCCAGTCCTTCATGGCATTTGCAATAATATCTGCAATAGAAGAGTTCAGCATTTCTCCTCTTTCAATGGTGTTCTTTAATTCCTTGTAGACTTGCTTCGGCAAATGTTCACGCATCATTGCGTCATTGAATACATTCATACCAAAGATTTCGGGTATAGAAATTTTTTCGTACATACACTTGTCCTTTCTGGGTTAACTTTTCTTCTTCTCCGTTATACCATACGCTTTATTATACAGACACAAGAAAAGTTTTGCAACGATTTTGCGCCTTGCACTTTGGAGAATTCCCGTCCCCATTTGCCATTTTTTTTGTATATCCTATTACTATTTTTTATGCAAATCCATTCCTATTTATACAATTTTTCGCTGATTCGAATCAAAAAACATTTATTCGTATATTGGTATAAATTTACCGTTGATAAAGAACGTTAGTTCTGTTATTATCATATTAAGTTCTATCAAGGAGGTTCTCTGCATGAAGCTTTTGAATAAAAATATTGATATGATTTCCTGGACGGCGAAAGACGGAACCGTTACGCCTGTACGCTTTCGCATGGAGGATAATGGCGAAACCATAACAGTTAAGGTAGATCGTATCCTACAAACAGAAAGAAATAGATTTGGCGGCAGCCAAACCCTCTGTTTTCTCTGTAGCAGCATCATAAATGATATTGAAAAAATATATGAGCTAACCTGTAATTGTGATAACCAAAAATGGTTATTGCGAAAAATATAAGAGAGCCTTACGTAGAAAGTCATTGGAAATTTTTTCTCAGTCAATGTTTTATTTCTTAAATAAAATAACTATGAGATATAGATGAACAACAATACATTCTGATAAGCAAAAAACCTTATTCAAAAGCATATTTTTGCAATGAAATAAGGTTTTTTACCTATAATTAAATTCCTTGTTAAATAACTCTAATTACAAAAACCTTTGTACTTTTCAGTCTAAGTTTTTCAAGTTTTTTAAAGAAAAATCCAAAATTGGTGCAGAGTGGGTAAGAGCACCGCAAGAAATATAATCTACCCCAATTTCACAAAGCTCTTTTAACCGTTCTTTGGTCACGTTGCCCGAACATTCGGTTTTTGCTTTGCCACCAATGCGCTCAACAGATTTTCTCAATGTATCGTTATCCATATTATCCAGCATAATAATATCTGCGCCTGCTCCCAACGCTTCTTTCACCATTTCAAAGTTCTCTGCTTCAACCTCAATTTTGCGCACAAATGGCGCATATTCCTTGGTGAGCCTGACTGCCTCAGCAATACTGCCTGCTGCTGCAATGTGGTTATCCTTAATCAAAATTCCATCTGATAAGTTGTATCTGTGATTACTTCCGCCCCCAACCTTTACAGCATACTTCTCAAAAATACGCATATTGGGTGTTGTTTTTCTCGTATCCAATAATTTTGTTCGATAAGGCTCCATAACCTGAACACATTCCCTTGTATAGGTTGCAATACCGCTCATTCTCTGCAAAAAATTTAAGGCAGTTCTCTCACAGGTTAATAGTGTTCTGACGCTGCCATAAATGGTTCCCACCAAAGTACCCACCTTTACCAAATCCCCATCTTTAAACTCCGTTTCAAAGTGCGCCGAAGGATCAAGAAGCTCAAAAACCAAACGAAAAACATCAAGTCCAGCAATAACACCCGACTGCTTGCATATTAATTGCGCACTGCCTTGTGTTTTTGGGTCTACAATTGCATTTGTTGTGATATCCTCACTGGTGATATCCTCTTTCAACGCGGCCTTTATATAATACTCTACATTAACCTTCATACTTACACAGTCCAGCATATTCAACACTTCCTTTGCTTATTTCATTCCAAACCAATAGATGATATTCTTTTTCTAAAGCTTCTGTATTTTTATATTGGGTAAAGTCAACTATTTCTGCTCCATTGTCTAAAACACCATTTTTAAGATCTTCACCAATCACGAAAGCCGCCCTTTTTGAAAATACCAATGCCTCCAAAAGAGAATTGCTGGCCAAACGGTTGGCACCGTGAACACCGTTACAGCTTGTCTCTCCAACAGCAAATAAATTCTTCATTGAGGTCTTTCCATCCTCGTTAATTTGAACGCCTCCCATAAAATAATGCTGTGCGGGCGTAACCGGAAGAAGATCACGTTCTAATTGATACCCTTCCTCCAAGCATTTTTCATAAATATTAGGAAATCTTTCTCTGATCTTTTCCCCACTCATATGTAGCATAGATAGATAAACGTAATCCGTTCCATCCTTTTTCATTTGTTCATAAATTGCTGCACTAACAACATCCCTAGGCAACAATTCATCCACAAAACGTTGTCCATCCTTATTCAAAAGTATGGCACCCTCACCTCTAACAGCCTCAGAAATCAAAAAGCTCCTGCCCTTTCCTTTAGAAAAAAGGGTTGTGGGATGAATTTGTACATAATTCATATCTATTAATTTCACATTATGTTTGACTGCAATTGCAATAGCATCTCCCGTAATATGATTCATATTGGTGGAATGCTCAAATAACCCGCCAATGCCTCCTGTTGCCCAAACCACTGCTTTGGCAGATATGGTAGAAATAGCATTTTCTTTGTCCCTTAAAACCACACCTGTACATATATGATTCCTCTCCAAAATATCAATCATCGTAACAAAAGGAACAACCGTAATGTTGCTTTTTTTTCTCACCTGTTCCAGCAATGTCTCCGTAATTTCCTTACCGGTAACATCCTTATGGTGCAAAATTCTGTTAACAGAATGAGCTCCTTCTCTTGTATAAGAAAAGTCACTGCCATCTTGGTCAAAATTTACGCCAAGTCCAACCAAATCTTCTATGACACTGCGAGATGAGCGAATAAGAATTTCAACTGAATCTTTGTTGTTTTTATACCTTCCAGCCTTTAACGTATCTTCAAAATATGCGTCATAATCATCATTATCCCTCAGTACAGAAATGCCTCCTTGGGCTAAAAACGAATCGCTATCCTCTGGTTGCTTTTTTGTAATCACCATAATTTTATAATGATCGGGAATATTTAAAGCGCAATATAATCCCGCTGCACCGCTTCCAACAATAACAACATCAGCTTCCTTTATCACAACGATACCTTCTTTCAAAATACCATGTCAACAGTCACATTGGTGCGTTTCATGATTGAGCCAATTCATGCATTTTTGTTAGAGGAACTTTAGCTTTTTGCCTTAATTCTTCATCTAAAAATATCTCATTTTCCATAGAATTCAAAATCTCAAAAACCTTTGAAAGGGTGTTCAGCTTCATACCGAAGCACTGTTGATTTTCATTCACTAGATAAAAAGTTTTATTTGGATTCTTGTTGCGAAGCTGATGCAAAATCCCATCCTCCGTAGCAATAATAAAACTATCATCACTGCTTTTTGTAGCATAATCAATCATCTCAGATGTGCTTCCAATAAAATCGGCTAAGTTTAGTACTTCGATTCTACATTCCGGGTGAGCCAGTACCTTAACCTGAGGATGCTCTTCTTTCGCTCTTATCACATCTACCATATGTATATCTTGATGAACAGGACAGTAGCCTTGATGAAAAACAAATTGCTTCTCTTTAATCTTCGTGGATAAGTATGTTCCTAGGTGATTATCCGGAATAAATAAAATGTTTTTCTCTGGTAAATTTGATACAATTTTAAATGCATTGGATGAAGTTACACAAACATCCGAGAGTGCTTTAATTGATGCACTGGAATTAATATAACAAACAACCGCAAGATCATCATGCTTTGCTTTTATATTTTGTATTGTTTCTCCATCAATCATATGAGCCATAGGGCAATCTGCTGATTCATCCACCATTAATACACGCTTTTCCGGATTTAAAATTTTTGCGCTCTCGCCCATAAACTTGACACCGCAAAATAATATGGTCTTTTGAGGTATTTCAGTTGCTACCTTACTCAAATAGTAAGAATCACCCACATAATCTGCAATATCCTGCACTTCTCCGCTTACGTAATAATGCGCTAAAATAGCCACATCATTCTTTTCTTTCAGCTTTTTAATTTCTTCATTCAACTTCATTTTTATCACCTCAAATAAGATTAAAAACTCTGATTATTCATGACGTGCATTTTAAATCCCTTCAAAAAAAGCATAAATATAATTCCAAATTTATATGAATGCATTTTTTTGTGTACATATTGACTATCATTATATAACTTTTTTTAGGTTTGTCAATAAATGTCCCACCTAAATTTTATTGTTTTATCAAGCATTTAGCTGTATTTTTATTAAATATATCCTTAATCAGGCAGATGAATTCAAACCAGTCTTAAGCGTATTCACAATGAATATGTGTTGCATCTTAATACATTTGATACATAAACAAATAAATACTTAAATTGCACCCTATTCTTAACCTATTTTGTTGGAATCTTAATGAAAACTATGTATGCATCAAACTTCCTGAAATAAAAAAAGAGAGCACAACTATATGTACCCTGCCTCAGCAATAATTTTTATGAAATGTAAAATCCATTTTTTAGAAAAAGGTGTGTATTTCCCATACACACCTTTTTAAATCATATATCATTCTATTCTGTAACATACAAATGTTTTACTCTGGTATGAATCACAAAAGCAATGGAACAACCAATAGCTGCAGTGATAAACTGAGTCATCGAGAATGTTGCCTTCACGACTCCCACCATCTTTTCAGGTATCGCCCCACCAAAGAAAGGAATCACTGCATACCAAACCAATAGCCACAATACAACTGCCTTTAAGATAGCGCCAAGGGCAAGCCATGCGGCAAGCTTCTCTTTTCTTCCTTTTCCAGCCAGTAAAACCAATGTTAAATTACCAAGCATAACAACAAAAATCATTAGAGGAACCAATTGCATAATCGGTGTAAAACCCATGAAATAAGCAATGATCGGGCTCATTACTGCAATAAAAATACCGCTTGAAGTTCCAACTGCCAATGTTGCCATAACCAATATTGCATTCACCGCAGATCCGGTCAAATAAACAGAAATCCCTTTCATACTTTGGAAAACAATGCACATTGCCAATAATACTGCGGTTAAAACCAAATGTTTTGTTTTCATTTTACCTCCCAGTGAGTGTTCTCTTATTTCTCTTTTAAATGAAATTCTCTTTCCATATTAACAACACTCAAATCATAACCGTTCATGCCCTCGAAAGGACTTTCCGTGGTTGCCTCCTTACCATAGCGATTCAAAAGCTCAATGCCTTTTTGATCGTGAGTTAAAGATGCAGAACCACCGGTGCAACCATTCTTACACGCCATACCTTCTAACAAATTGGCACTCAACTTACCAAAGGAAGCCAACTTCATATTCTTGATACATTCATCAATACCGTTACAGTGAATTGGTTTAATTTCTTTTTCAATTCCTTCCATGGCTGCAACCTTTACAACGCTTTCAGCAACGCCTCCCGTTCTTCCGAAAATACGTCCAAAGTATGAAGGTTCACCGGCATTTCTTTCTTCAAACTCTTTCAAATCAAAACCTTTTGCATCAAAGGTTGCCATTAACTCTTCAAAGGTAATCACATAGTCAACAGCACCTAACAAGTCCTCTTGTTTTATTTCAACTTTCTTCGCAATACAAGGACCAATAAACACAACCTTGGCTTTTTTATCCTTTTCTCGTATTGCCCTTGCAAGGGCTATCATAGGAGATACTGTTGTGGAAACATGATCCATAAATTGTGGATAATTTCTACGAACATAATCCACAAAGGCAGGGCAGCAAGAAGTTGTTTTCCATCCTTTTTCATCAATGGTCTCTTCAAACTCTTTGGCTTCTGCAACAGCAACCATGTCACCGCCGATTGCAGCTTCAATGACGTCATAAAAACCTAATTCCTTTATGGCTGCAAAAACCTGACCCAGCTTCACCGAAGGAAATTGGCTGGCAATGGCAGGTGCCACAATTGCATACACATGATAGTTTGTATTATTCCAAGATTGTTGAATCAAATCCAAAACGTTTAAAACAAAGGGTTTATCCACAATTGCTCCAAAGGGACACTGATAAACACAGGCACCGCAGGAGATACATTTCTCATGATCAATAAATGCTTTTTTCTCTTCATTGATTTGCACTGCCCCCACTGCGCAGGAACGAATGCAAGGTCTTTTTACTTCACTGATGGCATTAAAGGGACACGCCTGCTTACAACGTCCACATTCAATGCAAAGAGCTTGATTAATATAAGAACGATGATTCACAATGGTGATAGCATTCCTTGGACAGACCTCTTGACACTTATGCCCCAAACAACCTCTGCATGCTTCTGTTACTACAAAACGGTCAATGGGACACTCGTCACAGGCTGAGCTTAATACATTGATAACCCGATTATCCTTAGAAGGCTCTAAAACCAATCTCACACGTTCTTCTATAATATGTCTTTCTTTATAAATACAACAGCGAAACATTGCCTTTGGACCTGGAATTATGGCCTCTGCAATTTCTCTGTATGAATTGATTGATTTATCCAGCGTACCATGAAAAAAGCGTTGCGCTACTTCTTTGTTTACTAAGTATTTGATATATTGAACATTGCTTTCAAAACCCTTCATTATTTACTCCCCTTTTCATAATTTCAATTAGCAAAATACTCTTCTTTTTATATTCGCAAAAATCATTTTCAATAAATTTCAAAAATGATTTAAGGGTTTTCATCCCTTAGTTTAACAAAAAAGAACCGTTTCTTACACCCATTTCATGCCGACAAAAAAGCAACGAAGTATTTTGAATACAGTATACGACGTTACTTTTTTTTAAAAAATGGAATTTACGTTTATTTTGTCTTTTTTACTAAACCCCTACTTATGGGGTAATTCTAACACATATTTATTTCGCATGCAAGCTAATTGTCACTCAAATACACAATAATAATGAACAAAATTTTAGTCCATTTTTAATGCTTTCTGCTACTTCAACAAAACGCATCTTCAATAAAACTACTTTTGAACAAAAAAGTCAAGTGTTATTTTACTTTTTTCTTGAGTAACTACTTTTTGCATTTCAATAAAAACAATATAAAAAATAAGAGCACTCTAGAAGTTAATTTTAACTAAAAGGATGCTCATCTTTTTCTTTAAAACTGTTTCATTTTGGTAATATAATTTTAATTGTCGTGCCCTTCTTTAATTCACTTTTCAGATTAATTTTTCCATTATGCAAAATTGTACCATGCTTCACGATAGAAAGTCCCAATCCTGTTCCTTCAGTTTCCTTGGAACGGCTTTCATTCACCCGGTAGAATCGCTCAAATACACGAGATTGATTAGATACAGCAATCCCCATACCCGTATCGGCAACAGTAATTACAACTTCCTTCTCATTATTTTCCAGAGAAATAGAAACCTTTCCATTTTCATAATTATAGCGAATTGCATTATCGCAAAGATTATAAATCATTTCCTGCAATACCTGTCTCACTCCGTTAAAAATGACGGGCACAGTGGATACAGAGATTATTACGCCTTTATTCTCAGCAACTGGCTCCAATCTCTTTACAACCTCTTGTATTAAAACCTCTAAATCCACAGTCTCCTTTTCCATTCCATGTTGTTTCTCATCCAATTTTGAGAGTTTTATAATATCTTGAACCAACTGAATTAACCTTTGGGCTTCATCGTAAATTTTTTCCGCAAATCTGGGCACATCTTCACCTTGTACCATACCGTTTTTCATAATTTCTGCAAATCCAGAAATGGAGGTCAACGGTGTTTTCAACTCATGAGAAACATTTGCTGTAAATTCTCTGCGAATTTTTTCCCCCTCTTCCCGCTCAGTCACATCAAAAAGAAGTATAATTGCCCCTGCAAGAATATCCTCCTGCACCACGGGATTGGCAAATAGCTGACAGCACTTGCCGCTAATCTGTATTTTTTCTTCCCAGTGATTGCCTGATAGTGCAGCTTCAACAGAACGACGAAAACCTTCACCGCGATTTAGCTGAAACACACTAACATGCCCCCTAGGCGCTTCAATCCCCATAAGATGAAGTGCACCCATATTGTAAGAAAGTACATCCCCTTGGGCATCCAAGACCAAAAGCCCTTCCTGCATATTGGAGGTTATTGTATCAAACTCTTGTTTTTGGCACTTTAACTCCCGCATTTGCCGATGAATTTGTTTGTTTTGCACAGCAATCCGCCTCAGTAGTGGCGTCAATTCATCATAAACAACTGCCAGCTCAGGCTGCTCCAAATCCACATCATTAATGGGTTTTGTAATTTTCTTAGCAGTTTGGAAAGCCAATAAAACAGAAAGCACAATTGCAGCAACTAAAATAAGAAGTAATGGCTGAGTCATGGTAAAAAATAAAGCAAGAGGTGTCGTTGTTAACGTAGAGATGCGAATAACAGATCCATCTTGTAAACGAAGAGCGAAATAGACCGTTTTCTCAGAAAGGGTTCTTGAATATCTTTGGCTTAAGCCCTCTCCATTCGTAAGTGCAGAGGATACTTCGTAACGTTCCTTATGATTTTCCATATTATCCGGGTTTGCCTTAGAGTCAAACAGAACAATGCCATCCTCATCAATCCACGTGATTCGGTCAGTAGGATTTTGCATCTGCTCAAGGTATTTCAATCCATCCTTCTGAACCCCTGCACCAATATAGATTGCTTGATTGCGCAAATCTTCCTGCTGCTGAACCGAAAAATAAGAATACATCATGCCCAACACTAGCACAACAACAGACAGCATCATAACCATAGCCACGCCAAATATGGCTCGAAAAATGCGCTTTGTCACAAACTGCCTCCAATCTTATATCCAACGCCTCGCACCGTTTCAATATTTTGACCCCAATCGCCTAATTTCTGACGAAGGGTTCGAATGTGTACATCAATCGTCCGGTTTTCTCCGTCAAAACTATATCCCCAAATACTGTTCAGCAATTGATCTCTAGTCAATACCTTGCCTTTGTTTTCCATCAGCAAGCTCAGAAGCTCAAATTCCTTGAGTGTTAAGATTACTTCTTTCCCATCTACTGTTACTTCGTGGCGGGCTTGGCTTACGGATAAGCCTCCAAGGATATACTCCGTGGATTCTTCTTCCCCTTCTGTACGACGCAAATGAGCTTTCACCCGGGCAAGAAGTTCCATCATACCAAAAGGTTTTGCAACATAATCGTCGGCGCCGCTGTCAAGTCCAATCACCTTATCAAATTCGCTTCCTTTCGCCGTCAACAATATAATTGGTACTTTTTTTGTCTTTGAAGAAGCACGTAGCTTTTTCAAAATACTGATCCCGTCTTCCTCTGGCAACATCAAATCCAGCAATATGAGAGAGGGTATTTCTTTTTCTATTGCAGCCCAAAAAGCGGAGGGTCTCTCAAAGCCTTCCGCAACAAATCCCGAACTGTTTAAAGTATAAGCTACAAGCTCTCGTATACTGTTGTCATCCTCAACCAAATAAATCAAGCGCAACACCCTTTCAGACCAAAGACTGCTCATTTATCATCAACTTAAAGTTTAAGCCAAGCTTCTCTGCTGCCTTTCGACACATAATCATTCGCCCTAAGAATATTTCAAAATAATCCATAACGGAGCCATAGCGTGTATCAACCGTTAGTTTTAATTTTATAAGAGTGTGATCCTCATTAATTTTTAAAACAGATTTTTTCACAGAATAGTTTACTCTATCATGAATATCAAAGGTTGTTTTATCTTGATTTCTTACTCTGGATCTGCGAACATCAGACTTGTCTGCAAGAATCAGCGCCGCAGCAATGGCATTTACAGAAATACCTGTACCTTCATCATGGTTACCAATAGCAGTGACCACAGTAGCAATATCCTCCGGCTCCATATCTAAATTGTCCAGAATTCGAAAAGCCATAACAGCTCCACTTTGGGAGTGATCCACCCTGTTTACCAAATTTCCAATATCGTGCAAATATCCGGCAATTTGCCCCAATTCAACTTCATGGGGCGTAAAGCCCAACGTTTCCAAAATGTACTTTACCGACTCGGCGACCTTGGTTACATGAGCAAAAGAATGCTCCGTATAACCCAATGCCGCCAAAGACTCATCAGCCTTTCTTATATATGTGCGAATTCCTTCATTTTGTCTAATCTCTTCGTATGTTATCATTTATTCCCTTCTTCCATTCCCATTTTTACATGACATCCGGTTATGGAGTATTCAACCCATTCAGCAATATTTGTAGCATGATCGCCGATACGCTCCAGATATTTTGCAATCATAATTAAATCAATGCATAATTCCCCATTGTTCTTGTCTTTGCCTATTAAATCAATCAATTCCTGTTTTACTTCAACAAATAAGTTATCTAAAACATCATCATATTCCATAACACTTTTCGCTAGCTTTAAATCCTTATTTACAAAAGAGTCCACGCTCTCGGTTACCATTTTTATTGCCGCCGCTGCCATATCCCGAATGTGCAATTTGCTCTTTGTATCATTATCTTTTAAGAAAGCAGTAATTTCTGCAATATCAGCCGCTTGATCACCAATACGTTCCATATCAGAAATCATTTTTAAAGCGGAAGAAATCAATCGTAAATCCCTTGCAACAGGCTGCTGCTGAAGCAGAAGACGCATGCATAAGGCCTCAATGTCTCTTTCTTTACGGTCAATATCGCTTTCCTTCTCCGTTGCCACCTTGGCAGCAACTTCGTCGTTTTCCAAAAAAGCCTTCATAGATGCGTTAATTGCTTCCTCGCATAAAGCACCCATTTTTATCATCTCTACATCAAGTTGTTCTAATTGTGAATCAAAACGACTTCTAACCATAATCAGCCAAACCTCCCTGTAATATAATCCTCTGTGCGTTTATCCTTCGGCATAGAGAACAATTCCTCTGTCTTGCCAAATTCCACTACTTCGCCCAAAAGGAAAAACGCCGTATTGTCAGAAATTCGTGCCGCCTGCTGCATGTTATGCGTTACCATAACAATAGTGTACTCCTTTTTCAACTCTAAGGCAAGGTCTTCAATACGAGATGTAGAGATAGGATCCAGGGCACTTGTAGGTTCATCCATAAGCAATACCTCAGGCTGTACCGCCAAAGCACGGGCAATACAAAGTCTTTGCTGCTGACCGCCGCTCATCCCCAATGCATTCTTTTTTAATCTGTCCTTTACTTCATCCCAGATTGCCGCATCCCGC
The DNA here is from genome assembly GCF_024461735.1 of Anaerotignum propionicum. Classification (GTDB taxonomy): domain Bacteria; phylum Bacillota; class Clostridia; order Lachnospirales; family Anaerotignaceae; genus Chakrabartyella. The sequence continues at coordinate 270,435 of NZ_JANGAD010000001.1, read as the reverse complement.
AGAGCCTTCTCGACAATTTCGTCCAGCTTCACCTTGGATCGCACACCATGGGTTCTGGGGCCAAAGGCAACATTATCATAAATACTCATAGGAAATGGATTGGGCTTTTGAAATACCATACCTACCCGCTTTCGCAGAAGGTTAATATCCATTCCTTTATAAATATCTTCTCCATCCAACAAAACCTGTCCCGTTATCCTGCATCCTTCAATTAAATCGTTCATTCGATTTAAAGATTTTAATAACGTAGACTTTCCACAGCCCGAAGGTCCGATAAAAGCTGTGATTTCATTTTCAGGCACTTCTAAATATATATCTTTTAATGCTTTAAAATTGCCGTAATATAATTCCAAATCGGAAATGGATATTTTGCTCATTCCTTCACTCCTACTCTCTTAGCAATAAACGCAGAAAGCGCATTAATACCAATTACGAAAACCAATAAAATGACTGCCGTTGCATAGGCCTGATCCATGTAAAGCCCTTCATTTAACAGCGCATACATATGTACCGCCAGGGTTCTGCCCGATTCCATAACACTTCCGGGTACAACGGGAGCTGTGCCCGCAGGGTACAATAACGCCGCCGTTTCACCAACAATACGGCCAATTGCTAGAATTACACCGGATAAAATACCGGGAACTGCCGAAGGCAGTACAATGCGAAAAACCGTACGCAGCTTTCCCGCCCCTAATCCGAAACTCCCCTCTCGAAAAGCGTCGGAAACAGAAAGCAGTGCTTCCTCTGTGGTACGCATAATCAAAGGTAAAATCATAATTGCTAAGGTCAGTGCACCACCTAAGAGACTGTAACCCCAGCCCAGTTGAATATTAAACAAAAGATAACCAAATAAACCGTATACGATAGAGGGAATCCCCGCCAACGTTTCTGTTGTCAGCCTAACTACGGGAATAAACCGATTTCCCCTTTTTGCATACTCAGCTAAATAGATTGCTGAAAAAATACCAATAGGTACCGCAAAAAGCAGAGAAAGAAATGTAATCGTAATGGTGTTAATTATGGCAGGCATCATAGAAACATTCTCGGTATTGTATTTCCAAGCAAACAATTGCGGAGTGATGTTTGGAACACCCTTTATCACGATATAAACAACCAGAGAAACCAATACCCCTACGGTAATGGCAGCCGCCAAAACAACCAATAGCAAAAGTACTGCTGAAAAAGGGTCTTTCTTATACCCTTTTAATTTTTCTCGCCACGTAATTCTATTGATTGCATCCATTAGAAATCCCTCCTTTTTAAGAGGGAGAAGCTCAGATTAATTAACAGAATAAACACAAACAGAACAACAGCTGTTCCTAAAAGCGCCTCTCTGTGCAAATCTGCCGCGTAGCCCATCTCCATAACAATATTTGCCGTCAAGGTTCTCACACCGCTAAACAATCCTTTGGGCACAATCGCTTGATTGCCTGCAACCATAATAACCGCCATGGTTTCACCAATGGCACGGCCAATTCCTAAAACAACTCCTGCAAAAATCCCCTGCTTTGCGGCAGGTAAAACGGTAAAAAATACACTTCTTTCATGGGTAATTCCCAGTGCCAGCGCACCCTCATAATAAGACTTAGGCACCGCCCGAATTGCCGCCTCAGAAACACCAATTACAGTAGGTAAAATCATGATTCCCAAGAGAATAGAAGCAGTTAAAACACCTTTGCCGCTTCCTCCAAACAATTGTTGCATCATTGGCACAATAACCACCAAACCGAAAAAGCCATATACAATAGAGGGGATTCCCGCCAAAAGCTCAATGGCTGGCTTAATCATCTTATAAAGACCTTTGGGACAAAAATGTGCCAAAAAAGCGGCACAAAGAATTCCCATGGGCACACCAATGATAATTGCTCCCGCCGTTACATAGATACTTCCTACGATCATTGGGAAAATGCCAAAAATATTATTGGTAGGTTTCCATTTCATCCCCGTGAGAAATTGAACTATGCCAATTTCATGAATTGCGGGTACGCCATTTGCAAACAAGAAAATACAGATTAATGCTACTGCAAGTATGGAGATACTGGCAGCAGCCAAGAAAACCCATTGCATTGCCTTTTCTTTCATATAAGTCCTCCTCGACCTTAAAAGGAATAGAACCTTTTTTAAATCACAGTGAATCCTTGATTAACAGAGTAACTGCTTTTAACAATTTTTTAACATGATTCTCTACTTAAGCAAAATGACGGTTCCCTTTTTGAGGTCCGTCTTATAAAAAACAATATCTAAAAGCTTTAGAGATATAGAGCAATTTGGAAATATTGCTTTATATAATTTATGCTTTAAGGGAAAAGAGTAAGGTTAATTTCTATTCCTTTTACTTCCATTCTCTAAAAGCTTTTAGATTTTGTAATCCATTTGCTTCATTTTAAATTAAAGCTTGGGGCAAATCTTTTATAAAGCCCTCCAGCTTATTTAGCAATACTCCAATCTGTAGCATTCCCTGTGTAAATATCCTTCACATTTGCTGAGGTCAAGCCATTTAAAGCATTGTCTTTATTTACAATCACGGCAATACCATCCATTGCAATAACTGTTGGTGTAAGTCCTGCTGATAATTCGCTTTCTTTTAATTCTCTGGATGCCATACCGATGTCACAAATGCCTTCAATTGCAGAGGTCATACCCGTTGTGGAATCACTCTGTTGAACTTCAACGGCGATTTTAGGGTTTGCTGACGTATAGGCCTCTTTCAGCTTTTCCATTACTGGAGTTACGGAAGAAGAACCTGCAACTGTTACTTTCCCCTCTACATCTGTTGCAGCATATGCGCCAGTGTTACCCTGACTGATGTAACCACTCTTCTCCACAACTGCCTGACCTTCTTCACTCATGATAAAAGCCATAAAATCCTGAGCGGCTGGAGAAATTTCATCTTTTGTAGCAATATTAAATGGTCTGGATATTTTATATGTCCCATTTTTGATGTCTTCTACAGTTGCTTTCGCACCATCAATTTCCAAAGCTTTTACAGTGTCACTTAAAGAGCCTAAGGAAATGTAACCAATGGCATTTTTATTTCCTGCAATCGTCTGCATCATAACTGCTGTGCTGTTTGTAATTTCTGCTGTTTCAACAGTATTGTCTACTTTTTTGCCATCTGCATCTTTCTCTTCAATGCCGAATAATTCAATAAACGCACCTCTTGTACCGGAACCGTCCTCTCTGGATACAACAGTAATCGGAGCTGTATTTGTTGCATCAGCATTTGCGTCTCCGCTACCTTCTGCAGCCTTGGAACCACCACATCCTGCCAAAGCGCCAGTTAACATCAACATGATCAAACCTAAGCCTATCTTCTTTTTCATTATTTACCTCTCCTTTTTGTATTCATTAATTAGATACAAGCAAAGTATACATAGAAAATGTTAAATGAAAAATCATTCGTATGTTAAATCTATGTAAAATCGCAATTTTAGCGTATTTTTCAGGGTTTTGGGTATGAAACTTATCTTGAACAATTATCTCATTAGCTCTTAATTTGTATATTTTCTATCATTCATCTGCGTCTTGCTAAAACCTCATTTCTAGTTTTAACAGTTTTTGATTTTTTAGTATAACTAAAAAATTATATTACAAAAATATGATAAAAGGCTAATAGCAACTAAAAGCAATTGAATAAGACTATATTACATTTATGGATAGTGGTTGTCTTAATTTATGATCAATATTTTAACCTTGAAAAAAATCACCCATTTCTCCATAATCTCGTAATTATTCTTAGTTAAAAATTGCAGTACTATTTGAATAAAAGGGAATTTTAAGAAGATTATCTGATTTAACGAAGATGTAAAGATAGTTGAGAAAAGCTTTGTCTACCTGAAATTTATCCATGGCAACCCAAAGAAAAAAATAACGTGAACAAAGTTTAGAAGATGAATGAGAACGGAATTTAATCAATGTCAGTACATCAGTTATTTAAATGGAAGAAAATCTAAAAATAAAGGCAACAAAAAGGCAGGTGGATTCTTCCATCTGCCTAAATTTGTATGTATCAAAATTTCTTTCTTGTAAGGAAATCAGGAATCTTAATTTCAGATTCAAAATCATCCAAATCAGAAAATCTTCTGGGGCGTACTTCTTCATCTGCCTTTTCATCTTTTGCCTGCTCTTCTGCTGCAACAATCTCAGGCTTTTTCACTTCAACAATAGTCGGCATTTCACCATCAAGTCCAGTTGCAATTACAGTAACAACAACCTCATTGCTGAGATCTTCGTTAATGGTTGTACCAAAGATGATTTCTGCATCAGGATCAATCGCCTCTCTGATAAGATCAGCGGCTTCCTCTGTTTCCATCAAACCAAGATTCATATCACCACTAAAATTAATCAACACACTCTTAGCTCCCTCAATGGTTGTTTCCAAAAGAGGACTCTGAATTGCCATTTTTGCTGCAATTTCAGCTTTATTTTCGCCACTGGCACGTCCGATACCCATATGGGCAATGCCTTTATTTGCCATTACTGTACGTACATCGGCAAAGTCCAGGTTAATAACGCCGGGCTTAGAAATCAAATCAGCAATACCCTGAACACCCTGGCGTAAAATCTCATCCGCCTTTTTGAAAGCTTCGGTAAGGGTTGTCTTTTTATCAATAATGCTCAATAATCTTTGATTTGGAATAATAACCAACGTATCAACATTTTTCTTTAATTCCATAATACCTTTTTCGGCATTGCTCATTCTCTTTTTTCCCTCAAAGTTAAAGGGCTTTGTTACAACGCCTACTGTTAAGATACCTAACTCCTTGGAAATTGCGGCAATTCTGGGCGCCGCACCTGTACCGGTGCCACCACCCATTCCGGCAGTGATAAATACCATATCAGAACCATGTAAAGCTTGAGCAATTTCGTCTTGTGTTTCATCAACGGATTTCTCTCCGATTTCAGGATTACCCCCTGCGCCAAGACCCTTTGTCAACTTTTCACCAATCTGAATTTTTGTGCTGGATCTAGCCTTGGAAAGAGCTTGTCCATCTGTATTTATTGAAATAAATTCAACGCCGTCCAGGCCGTCTTCAATCATTCTGTCAACAGCGTTGTTGCCGCCGCCACCAACGCCGATTACTTTTATCTGTGCCATACTGCTCAATGGGATATCAAATTCGAGCAAAAAAATCCCCTCCTAATAATCAAGAAATACATAATATTATATAATTATACACGAAAAAAATCATACTTTCCATAGTAAAAGAAAACAATTCAGAAAAATTTTGGTTTTTTTATTGCATTATTCTCCTTTTTCCGTTACTACTATAATCTGTTTTTCAGGTTTATTCAATAAAAATCTACGAATCTGACTAAAATTGTTAAAAATGCGAGAACCGTAAACAACCACCGCAGCAATAGAAAGGTTGATATTCAGTTGATTCCCAAGCCAAACCAGTCCCACAGCCAAAATTCCATTACAGAAAAATCCACTGGCAAAAATTTTCAAATCGAACTGCTTTTGTGAAATGGCATAAATGCCGCCTAAAACCGAATCAAGGCATGCTAAAATCGCAATTGCCACATAGCTGGCATACCCATAAGGAATTACTACACCACTGGCTATTCCAATGATTACGCCCAAAACCAAACCTATCACAGGCACACCCATCATCCCGCTACCTCCTGTTCTGGAGCAGTTGCTTTCCAAAGAATTGTTTGCGTATATGGCGGAACAATGATATTTGCTTCCTTGTGAATGTTAATTTCAATTCCCCATGGTGCTAAATTGTCTACTACGCCCCCTGGAAATTTCAAAGCAGATTGCAAAATATCTCCGTCTCCCACAGCCTTAATCTCAAAAGGCGCCGCAACCCTTTCTCCATTTACCATTACAATTGATCCGGCACAACTTATACTGCTTTTTCCCACAATGCGCTGTCCGTTAATGGAGATTGCTTCTGCTCCGCCTACGTTTAATTCATTGATAACTGAAAGGAGGTCCTCTGCGTGTACCAAATAGGCATTGCTGTCACCGCCTTTTTTTGTACTGCTATCATTCATAGTCACCAAAATTCCCGCACCATGAACCTCAGTAAGCCCCGCAAATAAACGGAGCTTTTCTAATTCGCTCTGTAAATTATCAATGGTGGCACCATAATCCAATCCACTTTCATAATCAGCTATGATTTGTTCCTTTTCCTTTAAATGCCCTTGGAGTGCTTCATTCTCCTCCTGTACCTTTTTTAAGGTAGCAGTCAATTCCGTCAAACGCTGATTTTCAGTTATGCCATTTTGTTTTTTCACAGTATTGTATTGAATGCCAATAATTGTTCCCAACAACACACAAATTAACGTAAGTCCATATAAATAATGGTTTTTTCCCATAGCTTGTCCCCTTTTTCATAACAATCAAGTGAGGTATTGAAAAATAATGGGTTTATTTAAATCTCTTAAATCCAAGGTACCTCTATCCTCCTTGGGAATTGTTTTCATAATTTCACCCATGATTCGAACCTTTTGATCTGCATCCTTCATGTCCCCCAAATGAATCAGAACTTTATTCACATTCGCATATACATCCTTAGGATCGGTTACATCAATTTCCACTACAATATCCAAAAGGTTATATTTTTTCATTAATTGAGACATTTGTAAAACTACCTGCAATGAGTCTTTATTCTCAACAGGCAACACTTCCCCCAAAAGAAAGCTGTCAAATTTAAGTCCTGTTACAATTGGCAAAGCCTCATGATACGTAGTCTGTGTTTCTAAAACGCGACCTTCTTCATCTATGTAAAGGTATGCACCCATAAAAGATACATAACCTCTTGCCTTTCGCTCCTTCACTTGAATCACCATAGTGTTGGGCAATTGGGCTTTTAATTTTGCTTCTGCAATGTAAGGATCCTGTTCTAAAATTTTTTCAGCTTTTCCCTTTCCAAATAAAATCAGATTGTCTCCATGGGCAAGGGAAATCATCTCTGCCAATTCAGTTGTTGTAAAATGCTCTGCACCCTCCGCGCGAATCTCTTTCACTGCAAAAAGAGGAGAAAATAAAACCCCTGCAATTACAATGATAAGCATTAAAAAACCGATGACAAATTTTGAGTTAATTTTTCGCCCTCTTGGGGTTCTTTCATAATAATCAAGTTCCTCTAATATTTCCGCGTTGTCAATTCGTTTCTTTTTTTTCAATGCCATTTTTTTCACTCCATCAGCCGTACATCGCCGCCCAACAAAGATAAGGCGTCCTCAATTTTCTCGTATCCTCGCTCAACATATTCGGCTCCGTATACTGTGCTTCTTCCTTCTGCCGCCAAAGCCGCAATTAAAAGTGCCGCACCACCTCGTAAATCCCTGCCAAAAACTTCAGCACCATGAAGGCCACCGCAGCCCTTAATTTGGGCAACTCTGTCCTGAATTACAATATCGGCACCCATTCGACACAGTTCGTCAGCATGGCGGAAACGAGCCTCAAATACTGTTTCACTAATCATACAAGTTCCCTTTGCTAATGTCAATAGACTCATCATAAGGGGCTGCATGTCGGTAGGGAAACCGGGAAATGGTCCAGTAACCAGCGAAAACCCGGACTTTAGCTCCTTCGGCGGTTTCATCCAAATCCGTTCTGCCTCAATATTAAATTGACATCCTGTTTTTACCAATGCCTCAAGGGTGGTTTCAATATCATTTTTCTCAATACCACTCAGGCAAAGCTCTCCACCCGTCATGGCAGAGGCACATAAGAATGTTCCAGCCTCAATTCGATCAAAAGGTATGGAGAAATATGCTCCATGGAGCTTTTTCACGCCCTCTATCATAATAGAAGGTGTGCCTTCACCATAAATTTCCGCACCACAAGCACGCAAAAAACGCACTAGTGCCACAATTTCAGGTTCCCTCGCCGCGTTATGAATAACTGTAACACCTTCGGCCTTCACTGCTAAAAGCAGAATATTTTCCGTTGCACCCACACTGGGATAGTTCAAATAAATATGATACCCTAAAATATGAGGTGCTTCACAATAAAAAAGACCGTCCTCCTCTTTAATCTCAACGCCCATTTTTTCGAAAGCCTTTAAATGAATGTCGATGGGGCGTTCTCCAATGGCGCAACCACCAGGATGCCCTAAAATTGCCTTTCGCTCTCTTCCCAAAAGAGCACCTAAAAAAAGGATGGAGGAACGCATCTTTTGCACCGTCTCCTCCCGAATCTTTACATCTTGGATTTGCCTTGTGTCGATGACCGCCGTTCTGCCATTGAGCTCCACCCTACAGCCCAGTGTTTTCAGAATATCCAGCGTTAAATAGAAGTCTCGAATCAGCGGGCAATTTTCCAGCACCACTTCATCCTCTGCAAGAAGTGTCGCCGCCAAAATGGGTAATGCCGCATTTTTACTCCCTCTTACCGCAAACTCTCCGCTTATGGGTTTTCCGCCCTCAATCAAGTAGTACCCCATGCTGTTCCCTCCAAAAAGCATCTTACCCACATTGTATAGAAGGACATTTTTATTGGTGCATATCCAATTTGCATTCGTGTTTACAAAAAACTAAAAACCTTGTAATATGTAAGAAAAAACCACGGAGGAAAAAACCATGAAGCATAATCTTTTAGATGTTAAGGGTATCAAAGTGGGGCATGCCGAAAATACCCAAGGCAAAACAGGGGTAACTGTTATTATTGCGGAAAACGGAGCCGTTTGCGGTGTTGACGTAAGAGGTGCAGCCCCCGGCACCCGTGAAACAGACCTTTTAAATCCTATTAATTCCATGGAAAAAGTTAATGCCGTTGTTCTTTCCGGGGGCTCAGCCTTTGGATTGGAAGCCTCCTGCGGTGTAATGCAGTATTTGGAAGAAAAAGGAATTGGCTTTGATGTTGGGGTAACAAAAGTTCCCATAATTCCTGCCGCCGTACTGTATGACTTGGAAAATGGCGATGTCTTTTGCCGCCCGAATCAAGAAATGGGTAGAAAAGCCTGTGAGAACGCTTCAAACGAAATTCTACTTGAGGGAGATGTGGGAGCAGGCTGTGGTGCCACAGTAGGAAAGCTCAGGGGCACCCTAGGCTGGTGTAACAGCGGCATTGGCTCTTGGGCAGAAACCACAGAAAATGGCATTACCGTTGCAGCCATCATTGCTGTAAATGCCTTTGGAGATATATTGGAAAAAGGAACAATTATTGCGGGAACAAAAGATGAAAATGGGAACTTTCTGGATACTGCAAAGGGAATTATCCACAATGCCTCCACCCTTTCCTTCAGCGGAAAGAACACCACCATCGGCTGCATTGCAACCAACGTCAAACTTACAAAAGCCCAAGCGACCAAGGTAGCAGGAATGGCCCACGATGGATTGGCAAGGTGTATTTCTCCTGTCCACACCACCATGGATGGTGATACCCTGTTCTGCCTTTCCACAGAAGAAGTCGAACTGCCAACAGCCCCAGTGGATTTGGTAGGAATTATGGCGGCGAAGGTTACAGAAGAAGCTGTATTGCGTGCTATAAAGGCGGCAAAGCCTTTCTAAGAGATTCTCATAAAAATGCAGGGTGACCTTTATAAGGTTACCCTGCATCTTTTCAATGCCTACTTAATGATTTCCACATTCATGGGCATGCTTGTGTTCATGACAAACGGACCCCGTTGATTTTAATTCACCCTTCAAATAGGATTCAACCGCATTTCTTGAGTTACCCTCTGCTCCTATAATCACTTCTATCTTTCTTTCATTGAAAATTTCTATGGCACCGCCACCCATTCCTCCGGAAATCATAACTTCAATCCCCATATCTCCTAAAAAATTAGGTAAGAATCCGGGCTTGTGTCCAGGATTGGTAACTGTTTTTTCACCAATTATTTGACCATTTTCTGTTTCGAATATACAAAAACCCTCGCAATGTCCAAAATGCTGTGCAACCAATTCTCCCATACAAGCTACTGCAATTTTCATATTCATTCTCCTTTTCTTATATAAAATCATGCAACATTGTTTGTGTACTTTCTATACTAATGCAAAATTCTCTCCCTTCAAACCTATATAAAATATACCTTTATATTTTCGTAAACTTCATATAGTGCATCCCTTGCAGGGCAGTTAATATTAGCTATACTTTGCCCTTCATTGATTGCGGCAGATACCTTATCATCATAGGGAATACATCCTACAAAAGGGATTTCCTCCCTCTGGCACAATTTCTTAATCTTCTCTGCATTTTCAATGCATGTATCATATTTATTGATACAAACGGCAGTCTTTACTTGAAAAAATTCAGCTGTTCTTAATATTCGCTTCATATCACTAATACCAGATAGCGAAGGCTCCGCAACAATTAAAACCATATCCACACCGCTGATTGATGCTATCACAGGACAGCCGATTCCTGGGGAACCATCAATGATAGCAAATCTCCCAGAACTACCTGTTTCAAGTTGTTTTTTTACCTCTGTTACTAGCTTTCCCGAATTACCTCGGCCCATTTTAAGCTTGGCAGTGGAAAACAGCCGCTCCTCATGGTAAAGAGCCAGCACACCAGCAACATCTTCTTCCATAGTTACCGCACTCTGTGGACAGGTATACATGCATACTCCACAGCCCTCACAAGCAAAAGGATTCACAGAATATCTTTCACCTTCCCTAATGATTCCCTGAAATCTACAATTTTGATAACAAATACCGCAGCTTACGCACTTTTTATCATCTATGTTTGCTTTTTCCGAACCATAAAAATGAGTCTTTTTTGCCCTCCCCTTCATACCTACAAGCAAGTGTAAATTTGGTGCATCCACATCGCAATCAGCAAAAGCTTCGGCATTAGAAAAATCAATGAAAGCAGCGGCTGTTGTGGTTTTTCCTGTACCACCCTTGCCGCTTAAAATCAGGAGCTTCTTCATCTCCCCACCTCCATTCGAATCCTATCTAAAAGTGTGGAAAATAGCACCTGGGCTTCATCATCTTTCTCACAAGCCAACTCCCCATTTGCTCCAATCCTAGCCAATTTTTCCTGATAAGGAATGCAGCAAAGGATCGCAATGTTATTTTCTTTACAATAGTTCATCAATGGAGTATAAGAGTAATTTCCTTTATTTATCACTACGCCACAAGGCTTTTGTAAAAGTGAAACCAGCTCGTACACCATTTTAAAATTGTGAAAACCAAAGGTAGTGGCCTCAACCACCAAAAGGCAGTAATCTGCCGCTTGAACACTTTCCATAACTGTACAAGCGCTACCCGGCGGACAGTCTATAATAGTGATATTTTCTTCAATCACTTTTGTAACTAAGGCTTTTTGAATAATGGGTATTCCACTTGCTTCGCCAATATTTAAAATACCTGTAATTACCTGCACTCCTTTTTTGTTTTTACCACTTTCCACAACACCAATGGGACGTTTCACCTCAAAAATCGCCCCAGTGGGACAGAGAAGCGAGCAAGCCCCACAAGAATGACACACCTCAGGAAAAACAAGAGGCTTATTTTTGATAAATCCCATAGCATTAAACCTGCAAGAATCCACACATTTGCGACAACCAATACATTTTCCCTCTAGAACCTGTGGCAATTGTGTATAAACTTCCTCTAAAACACTTTTCTCAGGTTTTAAAAACAATCTCCCATTTGGTTCTTCCACATCACAATCTATATAGACTGAATTTTTTGCTGTAATGGCAAGATTTACCGAAACGAAGGTTTTTCCGGTTCCACCTTTACCGCTTAACACCGCAATCTTCATATTTTCCCGTGAAAGCCTCCATGAAAATGGTTCAAAGGTGCAAGTTGTCCCTTCTGAAAAGCCTGAATGTTCTCCTTTGCGGTCACCTCCGTTGTTTTATATACCTTAATTCCTGCCGCTTGAAAAACCTCCACCGAATTTTCACCACAGCGAACTGTAAGTAAAGCCTCTGCCATTGCATCAACAATAGACTGAGCTGCTTTTATGCCTGCCCCACCTTGTGACACCGCCCCTGGGTTCTCAAAAAATGTAGAAGCCTCGCTCTGCGTATCATAGACTAAAAAATATGGTGCTCTGCCAAATGAAACACATACCTCAGCCTCCATAAGCATTTCATTCATAGGTATCGCAATTTTCATTGCTAATAACTCCCTCCTCGCAATTCAAGTGAATATAATTAAAGAAACACTACATAAACGGCAAAACGAAATATGATTTTGTATTCCCAAAACGTTTCCGTCATATGCCATTAATTCATTGTAAGGCAGTTTGTGTCATATGTCAATAATTTACTCCATTATATAACCAGTTCTTTTCTCACATTGAAAGAAGGGCTATTTATTAATTGAAATTTCCACGGTTTTCAAATTCCGAAATTACATGCCTTTGATTTTTTTAAACCTCTTTTCATCAAAAACATACATTATTTCTACCTATATATGAAAATTATCCTGATACAAGGAATTTTTTCTTGCATCAGGATAGATTGATTTTTTCATATTTGATCCTTATACTAAAATTAATTTAGTTTATATCATTAACACCCACTTTATTGAGCCCAATCCGTCTACCTCATTTAACCCCAGAAGTGACTGTCACACCATACAGGCTGTTTTGGACTGAAAAAATGCTCTCCTCATTTGATATGATGGAGAGCATTTTTGTGGAGTGAGATAAGCTGTCTAACGACCTATCGAATTGCCTGGGGAAAAGAAAAAATATTCAACGGATCGTACTGCCTTGCAATCTGCCGAAGTCTGCACATATTTTCTCCATAATATTCTTCTTCATAGTTTGCTAAACAGTTGTAGGGAAAATTAATGTAAGATCCCCAAGTTACCTCCTTTAAATATTGAAATTTTTTATAGAGCCAGAACCTGTTGATAGAGGCATATCTGTCCTCCTCCCATACGGACTGGATTCCCATAATATAAGCGGCATCTCTGTAATAAAAGGCGGTGCATTGTCTCCCAACTTCATTGACCTTCCCTCCCAGCGCATAAACGCTCACCGCAGCATAAACCGAACCTTTCGCTCTTTCGTCAATTAGCTCGGCAATTATATTTAGTTCCTTCATACTGTACTTTCGATTCACAAATCTGCCTGTAGATTGAAATTTTTCTGAATCAGGATATGCATCCTGGATCTGCTGCATGGCTTCAAGAAATGACATTTCCTTAAGACTCAGCGCCACTCCGTTCAGTTCAAAAGGTTGCAAAATTTCAGCGGCTTCGGCAGCAGAACCGTAAAACAGACCCTTCCCGTAAATCCCCTTACCATCATCCGCAGAGTTATACAAACTCGCATTCATCGTCATTCTTTGATCCAGATCGGTTAGCCATTCCTGCCAGATATTTAAAAATCTTGCCATCACAGACGAGGGAGCATCCAAATATTCCAGTTCTATCAGCGTTACCTGGGCTATTTTGGCCGGCAGTTTAAAAGTCATGGAGGTCACTATGCCAAAATTCCCACCGCCAGCGCCTCTACAGGCCCAAAATAAGTCAGGATTATGGTTATTTTCCGCTTTCAGAAGATTTCCCTGATAATCAATCATTTCTAATGCTATCAGACTATCGCATCCCAGCCCCAGATACCGGCTGGAATATCCCCAACCCCCTCCTAATGTATATCCGGAAACGCCAACAGTCGGGCAAGTTCCTCCGGGAAATGGATATTCTCTTGCGCCTAAATAGTCGTATATCTCACGATTTTCAACTCCACTCTGCAAAAACACAGAATTATCGGCTTCATCAAGCTTGAGTTGCTTCATTTGACTGACATCTATGACCAAGACGTCATTGCCTGTTGAGTATCCCTGATAATGATGTCCTCCAGATCGAATTCGAATTTTGATCCCGTTGCAGACGGCCCAGCAAACTGCATTTCGGACATCTTCAACTGAATAGCAATAAACAATCACTATAGGGAATTTTTGTATTGCCCGGTTCCATTCCTGCCGCGCTTGCTCATATTCATTACTGCAAGGAGTAATAACCTTGCCGCTTAGTCCCTCAAAGCTCTGACTCATACCTATCACCAGCTAATCTAATATCCTATTAAATGTTATATAAACTAATGTTATATAATATGACAGTAGTATTTTTTGTTTTCACATCAAATAAATAAGCATGTTTTTTAGAGATTACTATTGAAAACCGCCATATTCCTGTTGTATAGTACCATTCGTTTGGTCAATAGCATTTTGTGCGTTGAACTCCCTCCATGGTGAAGCTGAGGGGAGTTCAACGCACAGAAATAAGGACTTCTACTTTTTTGAGTAGAAGTCCCCACAAGGTACATAGATACTGGTTTTTCCAGCTATAAACCTATTTTGTCTGCCTTTTCTGAAGCTACTGAGGGGACTCGAACCCCTGACCTGCTGATTACGAATCAGCTGCTCTACCAGCTGAGCCACAGTAGCGTATTTAATTTTGTCTATACAGCCATTATTTATATTACGAAAACATCAAAGTCTCGAAAACGCATCTTTGCCATTATATCATATAGGAATGAAAAATGCAACAATTCATCCTGCTTCTTTGTACATTCAACTAAGCCTCTGGCTTGACCTATTAGGCTTTATTTGCAAATACTCTTTACTGCTGTAATCATATTCTCATCTTTGAAATAACCATAAAATAAACTTTTATACTACAATTTACTAGAAAATCTGGTTTTTAAAAACACCTAAAACTATATCATCTTTTTCCAAATGGTGTTATAATTCTATTTACGAAATATGGAAGGAATATACTCCAAATCAATGGTCAACTATTCTTTTAGTTTTCCATTGATATTATGGTGTAACATGATTTTTTACTGCAGATAAATGATTTATTTTTAAGGGAAACACCAAAATTTTGACTGATATCATGTCTTTAGAATTATGGTAATACCTTAAAAAGATTATTCAGGAGGACTCATTATGACAAACAAAAAAAAGGTTTGGGGGCTTGGATTTTTAACTGTGTTTTTATGGGCATCAGCCTTTCCCCTCACAAAGATTGTGCAACAGCAATTCACCTCATACCCCTTAGGTTTCCTACGATGCAGTATTGCAGCGATTTTGCTATTGATTATCGGTAAATTCTCTCACATACATAAACCCAAAAAAGAGGATATTCCTTGGTTTTTCCTTTCAGGCGGAATGGGCTTTACCCTTTACATGATTGCCTTTAATACAGGTATTCAAACGCTAACATCTGCCACATCCAGTATTGTAATTGCCATAACCCCCATCTTAACAGCAATATTAGCGGCAAAGCTTTATCAAGAAAAGATACGCCCCATAGGTTGGTTAGCCATCATGATGGCATTTATCGGCGTTTTGATTCTACTTCTTTGGGAAGGTGTTTTCTCAATTAATATCGGTTTAGTTTGGACAATTTGTGCAGCTATTGTTTTTTGTGGGTATAACATACTAAGCAGAAGACTTTCACAAAAAGGATATTCTTCTTTGGAAATCGTAACCTACAGCATGCTTTGCGGGGCAATTTTACTGGGCTTTTGGTCCATTGAAAGC
The DNA here is from genome assembly GCF_024461735.1 of Anaerotignum propionicum. Classification (GTDB taxonomy): domain Bacteria; phylum Bacillota; class Clostridia; order Lachnospirales; family Anaerotignaceae; genus Chakrabartyella. The sequence continues at coordinate 255,016 of NZ_JANGAD010000001.1, read as the reverse complement.
TTCCGGCAAATGACAAATGCCAGTACCAATCATATTCTTGCGCTAATTTATTTGGGTGCTTTACCCAGTGCAGGTGCATACTTTTTTTGGGGTAAAGCTATGTCCTTAGCAGAACGCACCAGTGAAGTAACCAATTTTATGTTTGTTACACCTCTTCTTTCCACAATTATGGGTTTTATTTTTTTGAAAGAAGTACCTAATATGGGCACCTTCATAGGTGGTGCAGTAATTATTATTAGTATTATAGTTTTTAATCTGAAAGGAAAGTAAAACTATTATTGCTTCTATTTTCTTAACTATAAAAGGCGGTCAATCCCAAATAGATTACCGCCTTTTTAATTATCAATACTATTACTTTCTAATAATCAATTCCTGACCAATATAAATTTTAGCTGGGTCTTTTATTTGTTCTCTGTTGTTCTCATAAATAGTTCTCCACTGATTTCCATCACCCATAAGGTTCTTGGCAATTAGCCACAGACTATCCCCCTTAGCAACCTTATACACATCAGAAACAAGTTGCAAAGGTGCCTTTTCCGTTGTTGTTTCAGGAGCCTTTACAACTGGAGCCTTTACAACTGGAGCCTTTGCTTCTGGCTGTGCCGCTGGTTTCTCAACAACTTCTTTCTCAGGCTTTACTTCGGGTATAGAAGCGGGTTTGGAAACCACCGTAATTCTACCCTGAGGCTTAGCATATTCTTTACCAATGACACCCTTCAGAGAATTCACATACTGAATCAAAGCATCCGCATCAATAATACCGGTATTCTGCTTGAATGACCCTTGAGTCAAAGCATAATAGGTGTCACCGCCTTCTGCCTGAAAGCTATTTACTACTACGGTATAGTTAGCCTTTGGATCGAATGCCTTGCCTCCTACACTGGTTATTGTAACACGACTGCCCGGAGCAGCGGGTGCATAATATGTTGAATTAGGGTATTGCGCACCGTTTTTATATTCCACTGCAGTATTAATGGTGTATTCTGCTCCTGCAATCTGAGGGAAGCCTCCTAAGGCTGTAGGCGTACAGAACGTAGAAGCCTCCAAAATTTCAAGAAGCTGTGCACCTGTAATCGTTACGAGCTCCACTGTATTGCCATAAGGGAATACGGTATACAAAGTGTTCAAGGAAATATCTCCTGCTGGAATGCTGGCACGAATACCACCACCATTGGAGATTGCCACATCCACATCTATACCTAATTTTTGTTCTTCTGCATATTTTCTTCCTATATACAAGAAAGCATCCGATGAAAAATCCCCTAAGTTGGTTTCCTCTGTACGAACGCCTGGCTCACGCTCCCCATTCAAACTAACCTCTGATTTTGCAAAAAGACCTGCATAATATGTATCAACCTCAGCTTTATCTGCTGCAACCATATTGACCAAAGAATCATCATATTTTCCAATGCTTGTCTTGTAATCGGCGGCACTCATAAGCTTTGCAACCGCTTCCTTTGATGACTCATTGATCACAATTGTTCCTACGTTTTCCAAATAGGAACCTGTGCTCACAATCAATGTATCTTTCACTTTTTGGCCGCCATCCATTACGGTATGGCTATGTCCGTCAATAATTAAATCAATACCTTTTACGGCGTTTGCAACATCAATAGAGCGTCTTCCTACACTTTCATCATCAACGCCTAAATGTGTCAACGCAACAATATAATTGCAGCCTTTTTTCTTCAATGCATCTACCTGTGCTTGTGCAACAGCATTCATCTCTTTTCCATCTAAAAAGGTTACATCTTTCACACTACTAGGGCTTGATTTTGTTTGTGTCTCAGCAGTATCTAAGCCGAATACACCAATCTTCATACCTCCCTTTTCCAACACAATATTATCACCAAAATAAGGCTCACTAGTACCTTTTTTCAAGATGTTTGCATCTAGAACTGGAACCTTACCTGCCTTTAATACAGCAACTATATCCAAAAGAGAATCAAATCCAAAATCAAATTCATGGTTGCCAAGTGAAACGCCGTCATATCCTGCCGAAACAAGGTATTCCGCCGCCTTTAGTCCCTTGGCATGATTTACCAAGGTAGTTCCCTGTGAAAAATCACCTGCATCCAAGAGAATTACATCTGCACCTTGGGCAGTATAATAATCTTTAAGACCCTTCACACCAGCAATACCAATGCTTTTTTCTCCTGTTTGATAATATCCATGCATGTCATTTGTATGGATAATTACCAATTTTCCATCCATTGTACCTGCAAGCGCTGGAACAGTTAACCCAGCCATCATAGATAAGGATAGCAGAAGAGATAGAACCTTTTTTCCATGTTTCATAATACTCCTCCTTTTTATTTGGTAATATATTACTTTCTAATGATATCACTTTTTCTAAGAAAAAGGAACCTAATTGACATTTTTTTCATACAAAAATTACACAAAATTGACATTATCTTTTTTTCTATTGTTAATTTTGCATTATTTTTCTCTGATTAAAAATTCCATAAAATTTCTTAACTTTACATTAGGAAGAATTTTTACTTGAACTTTACTTTTTTCTGACTTGTAAAAATTTCAATTTTTTTGTGCTCTTGTTATATAATTATCACCTATATATGGCACCAAAAGAAAGATTCACTCAAAAGTCTGTCTCTTGGTAATTTGGTTTATGTAAACCTTCTTGTCTGTAAGAGGAATAGTTCTGTATATGATATTTCAATTTTTCCCATTTTCATTAGCATATTCTTTTACAAAATCGCCAAAGCTACCAGACCATGATTTACTTGGGATTTCGCTGATTTTTGTAAAATTCCAAGTGAAATCATCCAATATTAATTTAAAGGATAAATTTTCACAAATAATAGTTTGCTCTTCCATAACCGTATCAGACAGATGCACCTCTTTACAGTGAAGCAAATTTTCATTGTCACCCTTATTCTCGAAAGTACCCTCCAAAAAAATATCGTTTTGATAATCTTGCAGATAGAATACTTTTCCTGGACCTGCTGTTAATGAGCAGAGAGTGTTTTCATCACAGGTGTAAGTACCTATGAATTGATTAGAGAGTTTTAGCTGGGAAATTGTACTGATAAAATAGCCTCTACACCGTTCAAACGAGCAAACCAATGCAGAAATCAGTATAATACAGCATATCTGGAACAAAAACAACCCCCTTTCAGGGGCTATCTTATTTCTTATTTGATAATTGAGCAGCAAAAATCCCCTCCGGTGGAAGGGGATACTTTATTATTTATCCGTTGCTACTTTTGTATCATCTGTTGTTGCTTTTGTGTCTGTTGTTGCTTTTGTGTCAGTTGTCTCTGTTGTTGCTTTTGTGTCTGTTGTTGCTTTTGTATCTGTTGTTGCTTTTGTGTCTGTTGTTGCTTTTGTATCTGTTGTTGCTTTTGTATCTGTTGTTGCTTCTTTACTAGTTAATGTCACAGTTTTAGTTGCACTATCCCAACCTACTTCTTTACCAACAGCCTCTGCTACCGCTCTTACAGGCAAATAGGTTGTCCCTTCGTAAATAAAAGGCTCTTTATCGGTCTTTAATTCTTTTCCATCAACTGTAACCTTAATATCGTTATAGTTTACAGGAACCATAGCATCTGCAACTTTAGCAAACGCCATAGGAGCTGCACCAATTAACAACGCGCCAACCACTGCGCCTAACACTACATCTTTTGCTCTTTGCATTTTCATTTTTATTCCTCCTAATATATAATAAATAAACACTACTATAAAATACCATAATTTGTAACTATTTGCAATAAAAAAGAGCATGAATTTACACCACCCTTGAAATTGCTTTGTATCAATTACAACACCTTACCCTTGCTTCCCACTTTAACCCAACAACGCCCTAGCTTCCCTAGTTTTAATAAACGTTGTTCATTCTTATGAATCATATCCACTTCACACTCTTTTCCATCCACAATAATCTTTTCTCTTGTTACCACTTCATCATCCCTTTCCACATAATTAAATATACCGGATATTCTTGTGGATTTTTTGCATGAAATAAAAAAAGCGCCAAACCCCTGTAAAATCAAGGTTTTCAGCACCTTTTTAAACCCATCGATGCGACAGGATTTGAACCTGCGACCTCGGCGTCCCGAACGCCAAATCAGCACCCCGCAAACCCTTGATTTTACTGGGTTTGTGAGAATGCTGACTTGCATCTGACTTGCATAATTTTTTTTGTTTCAATTTTTGGTCTTGTGATATGTTTAGCAACGGATAACCCCCTTACTTCCAAGGGGGTTTTTCTTTCCATTTAACCATCTCACCAACTCTTCCCCAATAGTGACTAATTTCATAACTTCTGAAGAAATAAAATTCTACAATATTTGTTATAATTTGACACAAATACACTGTTATGGTATGATTTTACAGAAAATTTATGGATTTTAATTTATAGAAGGGATGTTAGAAATGAAAAACAAACTAGTAAAATTAGGGACATCAATGCTATTATTAGTAACATTAATGCTCCCAAACACAATTGCAATGGCAACTGAAAGTGAGGAACCAAACTGGACAACGTTGGCACCGATGTCACAAAGTCGTGATACATTTCAAACACAGGTATTAAACGAGAAAATTTATGCGTTGGGGGGAAAGCTCCAAGAGGTCTATGATCCAACCAATGACACATGGACAACGTTGGCTCCTATGACAATATCTCGTAAATCATTTCAGTCAGAAGTTATTAACGGGAAAATATATGCCATTGGGGGATTAATTTATGGTACATCAACAGGGGTCACACCTTCTGTAGAAGTATACGATCCAGCTTACGACATATGGACAACTTTGACCCCAATGTCAACTCCTCGTAGAGATTTTCAGACAAAAGTAATTGATGGAAAAATCTATGCCATTGGGGGGTTCAGTTCAGACACTAACCTTCCCTCCCTTGAAGTTTATGACCCCGCCAATGACACATGGACAACGTTGGAGCCTATGTCATCATCCCGTAGGGACTTCCAAGCAGAAGTGATCGATGGTAAAATTTATGTCATTGGAGGGGGTAATTCTTCGAATAACCCACCAACTTCAGTTGAAGTATACAATCCAACCACAAACACATGGACAACTTTAGCCTCTATGTTAACACCTCGTTACCAATTTCGAACAGAAGTGATCGACGGTAAGATTTATGCTTTTGGTGGTAGAAATCCATCTAAAAAGCTATCGTCAGTTGAATTGTTTGATCCTGACAACAACACATGGATTTCTTTAGCGCCTATGTCTATACCTCGTTACCAATTCCAGTCCGAAGTAATTAACGGTAAAATTTATGTCATGGGCGGGAATAGTGAATTTTCATACGTATCCTCTACCGAGGTATACGATTCGGTGAATAACACATGGAAACCTTTAGCCCCTATGGCAGCAAAACGTTATGAATTTCAAACTGAGGTGATCGATGGTAAAATTTATGCCCTTGGGGGCGTTGATTCCTTGGCTAAAAATTCAATGGAAGCTTACACTGTTACCTCTACCAATAGAAACAAACTAAAAGTAGTCCTTGAAGTAAATGAACACCTTCAGCTGACCGTTGATGATAATATAAATAACAACACAAATGTAACATGGACATCCTCAAATGATGCAGTAGCTTCCGTTGATGAAAACGGTGTTGTTACCGCTTTAGCAACCGGTAATGCTACAATTACCGTTTCTGATGGTAACGGATATACAGACTCAATTAATATTTTAGTTGTTGAAAACGCTGATGCTCATAGACTGGCAATAGATTTGCATATTGGAAATACAAGTCGTTTGACCGTAGACGATTATACGAACACTGCAAACGCAACGTGGGTATCCTCTGACCCTGCCGTAGCCACCATTACAAATGCGGGAAGGGTAACAGCTGTTAATGTTGGACTCACACTTATTACGGCTACGGATGTAGACAAAAACCAAATTGGTCAGGCTTATGTCAGAGTAAGAGCCTAAACAAATTTTCTTTATTTGGGATCTAATAGATACAGTCAATTTTGATTAATTCGCAAAGAGTCAGGCTTCGGTCTGGCTCTTTTTTTCAAGTAAACATCCACGCGTCAAACGCGTGGTTTTCTTTTCTACAACAAAAACAGTCCCCTTTAGGGGGCTGTTTCATTATTTACCTTGCCACGCATGACGACCAAGCATTTCTTAAGGAGGTGCTTTGCATCCTCTTCGGATAGCCTGTCTACTAGCTCATTGCGCTTGGTTTCGTCTTTTTCAGTTATGATGGTTGTGGCGCCTTTGATTGAGATCATGAGGGCCTCCTTGGGGGTACTTCTACACTTTCTTCTTTATTCCATTATGGACAACCATCTTTTTACGTAGATCCAAATTTTTTGCACCATCTTTTCTATATGCAAATGTCGTATAGTACGTGTCAGTTTTTTTCCAAGTATTTCCGATTGCACTCATCGAATATAAAAAATTCAAACACGACTCAATGTTCGGAATATTAGGGTATCTTTCTTTATTTCTATCGAAACACTCTTTAACTTCACTAAGCTTGAAAGATATTTTTTTATTGTCCACCAATAACGAAAAACACTCTTTCACAAAGTTTGAATTTGCATGATAATAAGATTGATTAAGGAGTTCTGCGTAGAAATCGTCTGCGTATTCTGCCTTAACAGATTTCATCACCGTAGCTGAAAAAGCAGATTTTTCTGGATGATTCTTTATCGCATGATTAAGAAAAGAAACTATATCCCTAGGTCTTCCCATGCTATAACTAATTAAAAAGTCGAGAGGCTCTCTTTCTTCAATTTGCTCAGGAAATAACTGTTCATATACTTCTATATCAGGTTTTTCAAAAAATAAATCATTTGACATTTTCACTTTATGTATAATCATTTTCATTAGCGGATGCGTCTCTGGTGTTACTTTCGCGTTCTGCAACCAATATAGTTCTACGCCATAAGATGTTTTTATTTTTGCCAAGTTTGAATCATAGAATTGTAGCCTATCAATAATGTCAGCTCTAATAATATGCGCGACTCTAAGCATCTTCCCTTTATTTCTTACCTTCTTGTTAAAATCTTTTGTATATTTTATTAAATTTAATATTACACTTTCGCTTCCGTTATCTAGCATCTCGCGATTTTCTAGATCATCAAGGTCGTCAAAGAATATCATTATATCATCATTTTGACTTATAGATTTTATTACTAAATCCTCCAAGGCGTTTAGCACTTCATAAAAAGCGGTTCTTTCGAACTCTAATTCTCTTAATTTTTCGATGCTAATATTGCCCTCACCTATTTCTTGTATTTTCTTTTTAAACTTTGCTCCGAACAAGCATTTCCATCCAGAGGAGGTTTTGCTTTTGCTTGCCTTAAACATGCACAAGTTATCATGTTGGCACACAAACGTATGCAAACGGTATATGCTAGACTTTACAAGAAAACCCGCCTTATATGGATGTAGCTCTAAAATATACTTGGCAACTTGAACTAGCACTAGCCACCTAGATAATTCATAAATATATCCACGATTTGTAGTGAAGCTTTCGCTACTTCTATTAATCCCCGAAAAGAAATTTTTAGCACTAACAATTTTATAATTTTGCGATGAAGTTTTCTTTTTGCATATATAATGTGCAAAATATGTTTTTCCTGCTCCCTTACTTCCTATTATCAAAAATTTTAGAGTATTATCCATAAAATCATGATACATATTGTTTGCGTCAAAATATAAATTTTCCATATTTCTACGCTCCGCCTCGTATTCTCCGTCTGTATCGCCTATATATAAACTACCCAAAGTAAAATTATCCATTTTTTACCCCTCCTCGAAACAGTATATCACAACTATAATCATAAATCGACATAAAAAGAAAGCCACCACTAAATTAAATAGCGATGGCTTTCAACGAGACTCAAATCTCCTTGCACGAGGCTAAACCTCAATAAATATTATGCCCTAAGCATATAAATTTATACTAAATTATTAAAGAAATTATCTTAATGTAAGCTGATTATACCCTTGCAATATGGACTTGTCAATACAAAAAGAAATTATTTAACATTTATTTAACTAAAATATCTTTCATTACTTCATCTCAATCACCGGAACTTTCCCCTTTGCAGTCACCGCAACTCCCGGGGCCTGCGCTAAATCCCTAGCTTTTACAAACACATAACCATCCTTACGAATCATATCTACTTCACATTCCTTACCATTTACAATAATCTTTTCTCTTGTTACCATTTCATCATCCCTTTCTACATAATTAATATAATCCATCAATAACCAATGAGTAAATTTATTCTTGCTTAGTGGTACCTCTCTTACCCCATAAGCCGAACCATCCGCAGCTATGTAATATGGCACACCATTTTTTACACCGGTATAAATACCCACATGCCCTTTCATCCACACCAAAGCGCCGACAGGAGCCTGTTTAATTGTACTGATAAGCTCCTTTTTAACCGCCATATCAAATAATTGCCCCGAACCTAACACAACCCCTGTAGCCCAAGAAATCAGTCCAGAGCAGTCCACACAAACCTTGCCTACCTTTTTTTCATCAGAATCCCATACACACTTTTTCCCGTATTGCCCCTGCAGATAATTGAAGTTGGCCTGTGTCATTACAGTACCCTTCATACCGTATACATATGGCGTCCCTAACTTGGAACGTGCAAAAGCCACTAATTCCTGTCCTGTCATCATTCCTCACCTCCGCTGTTTTTCTGATACTGGGTACCAAAGTAAAAGGCAATCACCACACTGAAAATGGTCAAAAACTGCTCTCCACTAATCCGGCCAACAATGGCTAAAAAGGAGAATACCACCGTTATCAAAATTGTAACAATAGATTTCACTGTCAGAAGATTCTGAATGGTTACCTTTGTGCTTTCCCTTAAGATTGCTACCCCTTGTACTAACTCATCCTGCGCTTCGTTCGTTTCGTTTTCTTTCATTCTCCGATTCCTCCCGTCTCAATCTACTTTCCTGCCGCTTCTCTGCCTGCTTATCCTGTCTATCCGCCCAGCGATTAAATATGGTCATAACGCCACAAATGCCTAGCTCTGTACCAAATACCGTCAATGCATTCCCTACAATGGCAGAAACGTCCACACCGAAGAAAGCTAAAACCATGCCCGCCACAACCACCGCTACGCAGAAAAGCAAAGACGACACCACAATGGTTGTCATGGTATCGTCATTAATCCGCAAACGTCTGCGTTTTTTTCCTTCAGACAATTTTCTCCACCGCCTTCCGGTTAAGGAAGTTCTTTAGATCATGCTTTACTGTTGTGGTATAATTTAAGGCTGCTGTCATATCCCCGTTACAATGAGCATCAGGAATCCGCTGCACCGCCTTTGCCGTTGCTTCCCCCAATGCAATGGAAGCATTTACCGCCGTTAGAAGGTTGTACTCCATATCCTCCCGCTCTTTTTCCCGCCTTTCGGCGGCATCGTCCCGCTTAGCTAGTTTGCGTTGAAGGTACCAAATCCCCATTGACATAACTACCGCTTGAATCATTCCAAAAACCACTGCATCCACGCACTTCACCCCTTTACGCAATAAAATCACTCCTTTTTTGCAATAAAAAACCCCGGATATGCTCCGAGCCACCCAATGTCATATGCAATTATTGCTCCGTTAGATCCTCACCGGTGATTTCTTTGTATTCTTCCGTGGTAATCTTTCCAAACCCAACAAACTTTTGAAGCTGGTCTTTTCTAATAAAATTCTTTTCAAACCTTAGCTTTAAATTCTCAAACATAGGACTCATTATCTGCCACCTCCCAATAGTGCCACCTCAATGTCAGTTATTTGCTGTGCTAACAATTCTTGATTTTGTTGAGTTACCATGTCTCGCAATTCTGCATCAGTCATTGCTTGCATGATTCGTTCTGTTTCTGTGGGTTCTAATAACTGCTCAGGATGTTCAATATCCTCCCATTGATCATTGTTGTACTTTTTCCCCAATAAAGAAATATCATAAGAATCCAATAGAATCATGTTCGGCACATTGACCTCTCCCGAAAGCTGAGATATACCGATGCATATATTTTCTTCATTTAGCTGTGCGTAGTTAAACATAATTATCCCCCCTTTAATAGAATTCGATAACTTGCCAATTAGCCCCTGAGGTATATCCGACACCAGAAGTGAAAGAGATTTTAATGGTAGTCGAATTCACTATTTCCGCTCGTACACCTACCGCTATTGTTAGATAGCTTGTCGTGCTGGTATTTGTAAAGCTCACCAAAACAATTGACTTACTAGGGTTGATACTTGAAATGGAAATGTTAATAACAGATGGGTCAGATGTAATCAGTCCTTTCTGCACGCTTTTAACGCAACCCCTTGCAAGAATTTCGTTCAATTTCCCTGCTACCGTCCCTGATGTTACTGTCGCTCCTGAATCATCCGTTTTCCCAAACAAATTCAAAAACCAATTCAATTTTGCGTGAGTGGAAGAAGATGTGGAGCTGTTTGCAGTATCGCTTTGACTACCAATCCTATTGTAAATATTGGATAAATAACTGCTCACCTGCGAAACCAAATAATTCAACTTCCCAAAAACACTCCCAGTGGTATTACTCCCCCCTGTGTCAGTGGTATTTCCTATTTTCCCTTTCACCTCATCCAGAGTGGCCTTATCCGCTAAATAAAACTTATCTCCACTGGCCATGGCCTACACCTCCTCCAAAAATAATCCAATTGCATCCATACCCCATTTGTACTTTCCCCCTGTGGGTGCATTGATGAATTTCGCTTGTGCGATGGCGGCATCAATTTTATCCATATTCTGATTCTGTACCTCCACATTGTAAAATTCATTCTGCGCAGGTTTTTCAAGGTTATAATTCGTTGTAAACTCAGCCATTTACTAATGCCTCCTCTCTTAAAGCAAAGTGACTATACGCTTTCATTGCCTCGTGGGTAAATTGATGTAAAAGTTGATGCTGATTGTATAGCAACTCAACTTTTAGCAACATATTTATTGGTACAATCCTTTCTAGCATTTCACCTACAGCTTCCACATTCTTCTTGTTGGTCAGCTCCAACTTGGCTTTCAAGGAAAATGTCCCGTAATTGATCTCCAACCGATACCCGTCTTTGCCACAAAGGATGGTCAGTTGGCTATGTAGGGATCTCAGGGTATAGGGTATGTTTTCGTTGTACCTTGCAAGTAAGCGGAATTTTCTTTCATCTAGCGTATCTGTTGCCTTGGGGGATATCTTAAGCATCTTCTCTCGTCTTGCAACGCCTGTTTGCTTTGCGGTATCTAAGAATTGGTTATCTAATATCATTCCTAATTCATCCCATAAAAAAAGAAGCTCTGGGTTTTCTGCTTCCGCAAGTTTCTGAAACTCCCGCACTTCTTTAAGTAAACCAGGAAAGTAACATTCTATATTAGCCAATCACACCACCCCTTATAGGAATGTCGTTTGTTCCTAATACATAATTCTGAGCGACACCGTTTAACGTTGTGTTTCCAATATCAACAATCCCATCTAAATCCAGTAACCGTGATTCTATTTGAGATATTCTTGCAATTAGAGTATTACTATCTGGCCACTGCTTACTTAGTTCTATAAAGTAATGATCAATGGTTTCTTGCATATATGGTTCACAGTCTGTGAAACTCCATCCATCAGCATAGGTAATCACAGTCGCAATATCAATTCTTGTTTCAGTCACGCCCGCAATTGTTACTACGTGATCAATGGGCGCAATGCCTAAGCCTTCCCCTGCATTTTGAGTAGGATCTACGGCGGTCTGTACATCATCAATCAGACTCTGTGTAGGCTTTTGAAATTCCGAATTTATGATTACGCATTTAACAGTACCGCCACCATTCCACGCACGATACACCTTGCATCCACCCACACCAGGTATCGCCGTCACCTTTTCGATATAGTCCGAACGATTTCCGCCAAAAGATTGTTTGTCAAAATTTGTAAGATATCTTTTGCGGATACTCTCAGTACGCTCTGCATCTTCCCCCGGCGTTAATATCTCAGTTATCTGGGCAGACGATAGACCTTGTATGTATTCAATTGGAATTAAAGTACCTAAGGTGTGATTTGGTTCACTACCTACCGTTTCACAGACTGCTTTATAAACAAATCCTTGTTCCGGTAAAACCTCTGCTACAGTATAATTGAATTTATCAATACTGAAGCGGCTTCCAATTGGTACCGACATATTAAATACTGCTTTTGCAATGGCTGGTGTAGCTTTATAGGGTATAACACCTCTTTCCTTTGCTCTCAATATCAAATATTCCCTACTGGCTGTATCTGCAAAGGTTTCATTCATCACAACGTCAAGGTCAATATACATTTGACATAATTCAGCCGCAGCGGGAGCGAGGGCATCATAAATAATACTACCTTCTCTTTTATCCACATCATTGGAAACTCTGTCCATCATGCGGCCTAATATGGTCTCAAAGGTCATATGTTCATACATTTATACTCAACTCACTTTCAAAATTCCCCTCTGTGGATTCTACGTTAAACGTAATATGCAAAGTATCTCTTCCTGTTTTCTCGTATGCAAAATCTGAAACTTTACTGATTCTATCATCTTGTAAAAGTGCCCCCTCGATGCGTCTTTTCACCTCCGCATAAACATACGTCAATTGCTTTCCAAATAAGTCTCTCAGCTCTGCCCCATAATTCCAGCTGTAAATGAGGTAATCGTACCTCTCTGTATGCAGAGCCTTATAAACAGCCTGTTTCACGGCTTCTATACCATCGCAACTCCCATACACATTGTCTGTTCCTATGTTAAGTTTGTACGTCCTAGAGGGCATTTTTTGTCTTACAATGGTACTTGCCAATTCTTCATTTACTTTAGGAATCACAATATACCACCTCCTACTACATCCAGTACAATATATTCCTGTCCACCCTGCACCCTTAATAAAATCACATGATCGTCTACCTTTAGTTTATTATGTATGGTGAATGATTTTGTTCCAACATAAGCGTGGTTATGGGTGTGTGGTTGGGTTGTTCTGGAAGTGCTGTCATCCTGATAGCTATGGCTATGGGTATGACTCTCCGTAGTGTGATCCACAGTCATATTGATGGAATAGTCCACCACCGCCTTGGTAAGCACAAGGAATTCTTCGGTCAGTCTCAATTTTTGGTCGAGCTGTATTTCAAGGGGTGCAGCGGATACCACTTTTCCTATCATAACAGCAACAGGCTTTGATGATTCAACTTGCTCCATAGCTGCTTGTTTTATGAGCTGTAACAACTCAGACAAAACCATCACTCCCTCTCAATGTTAGATCCATTACATGCATATCTGATTGAAAAGTATGGGTTACCTTTTCACAGATGAAGAAATTGTTTACATTCACATCACCCAAAGCCAAGGTTAAACCAATGCTATACCCTGCACGAACTTTTGGAGATCCAATTGCATTCTTGATGCTCAACTGCCTTGTTTTGCGGTTATACAATTCCAACAGCGCATTAACTTTTTGTTGTAAGCCGACATTGCTTTTGGCCTTCTCACAGTATTGCAAAACGCCCCATTTCTCAATATTCCCACTATCCTTAGAAATGTAAATGTCTCTTATTCCTGTCTTCTCATCGTCGTAGGCAATCTTAATTTGATTATAGGTTTCGCCATCAATGCTACTGGTGTAATCAAAATCCTCTGCAGAACCATTGTCTAAAACAATATTGAGTTTCATATCTTCTATGTTTTTTAGTGTCAACTTTCCAAAATCATCATAGAGCACATACAGCTTTTTAGTATTGGTAAGGGTGGTATCCAGCAATTCCTGAAACATATCGAACAGCGTTTTATTGTCTAGCACCCCTTTATCAATAACATATTGGGTATCCGCAATTTGTCCTGTTTTAAGACGGAAATCCTCGGCAACCATAGATATAAATTGACTTGCGGTTTTGCCTTTAAATAAGTAGCTATCTTTGTTTTTAAGATATCGCAGCTGATCGTAGGCAGTTACACTAATCGTTTCACCTTTGTTCCTTTTTTTCTGAAAAACAAATCCATAAAAAATAGGAACCTGATCCACATATAAGTGAACTGCGTTCCCCTCTTGAAAATTCAAAATACCATCCTTAACAACTTCAAATGTCAATATACCAGGGGTACCGGCTCTCTCTGTAGTCCATTTCACCTCCCCCACTACCACCGGGATATATTCTTTATCCCCATTTATAATTTTAAGATGTACCAAGCTTTATCACCTGCCCCGGATAAATTAAATTAGGATTACTGATACCATTTAACTTTGCGATTTCCCCGAACCTTGAACCATCCCCCAGTTGCGCCTTGCATATCTTCCAAAGAGAATCCCCCTTCTTTACAGTGTATGTTTTTGGTGCTACTTTATCTGAAGGTCGTGTCTTTTCTTCTTTTACAACGATTGCATTTCCAGCTTGCTGTACTACTGTATTTACTTGTGCTTTAATCTCCTGTTGCTGTTCCATTTCCTGATATTGCTTTAGCCTTATACTAACAGTGAGATCGTAACCCTCTCCTGCATCTTCTGTAATCGTATATTCCTCCAATGACACCAACATATTTGTATCAAACATAGTTTTGCCATTCGGCATTGTCCGTAGAATGCTAAAAGCAAACGGCCTTTTACCAACTTTCAAAGCCTTTAAAGAAACCATATATTTCTCAGGAGGTTTGAACCCATCGGGATACACAGCAAATGGATATTTTGCATGGGGGAGTATAAATTCAAAACTGAATTCCGTCAGCCCAGGCAAGCGCAAGAAATTGTACTCACTGCCATTAATCAAATCCATAGTTTTGTTGTTATTATTAATTTTCATTTGGATTTTTTGTGGTGCTATGGGGAGTTGAATATCCCCCAATAAAACTTTATACAATTACATGCACCTCCTCTGCACTGATGTCTACCGCTTCCCTAAGCTTTTCAGTAAACTTATCCACGACCCCATCTATATCTAAATTAGAATTAATGGTAGATTCATTTTTAAAATCCACTTTTATTTCTGCGGTAGTGAATCGGTTAATTGCTTCACGTTCGGCCATATCACGTAAATATTTTAATTCCTCTTGGGAAATCTCCATAGAGTTAGCCATTTTTTCAGTGTTACCTGCAATATCATCTGTATTGCCTACAACCTGATCCATGGTGTTGTTACCAAACACACCGGATACCTTATTAGCTAAGTTTATGCCGAAATCTTGCCCTGCTGAAAAAGCGCCCTTTAAACCTATTCTTCTCATTTGTGGTGGGTTATGCTCCAATGTGATCGCATTATTATTTTTACCCCATGCCAACACATTGTCTTGTAATGCTGTAAGTCCAGCTGTCCAGTCGGTACCAAATATAGCATCTATGATCTTCGTAACCACTTTTCCAAGTGATAAAAACCAAGAAATAATTTGGCCAATTAAGTTTGCCACTGCCCCCCCGAAGCTATCAAATCCACCATTAGCCACATTTAATATCCATTCAATGATACCTATAAAAGGCTCTACAAACCTGGTCCAAAGAAACTGAATCGCAGCATTAGCAACACCAATGAACACATTTAGGATAGCAGCTCCCAGCCAAGCAAATGTACCAAATATTAATCCTGTAGCGCTTATTGATGTCCCTTTGACTTTATTAATTACAGCTATCACTGCATAAAAAACGGCAATCACAGCAATAACGGCCAAAATAATCCATGTAATAGGGCAGGCTAACAATGCTGCATTAAATCCAACCTGAGCACCCGTTGCAGTAGTAGTTGCAGCAGCCTGCGCCAAAGTTTTTCCTGCCATTATCGCAGCATTTGCTGCACCAATGGCTTGCAAAGTATTAGTCACACTTAGTGCTATATTATGTGCAGCAATGGCTGCCGTATAAATTCCAATCCCCGTTGCTAAACCAATGATAATCGGCTCGATGATGCTCCAGTTGTTGGCCAGAACACCAATTACTTGTAACAAAGGTTGCGAAATTTTGATTACCTTATTAACCGCCATAACCCAAACATCTGACCATGTATGCGGGATTTTGTTAAACTTCTCATTTATTTCATCTGCCGCTGCAAACATTGCATTCTTGACAATACTAGCGCTAATTTCGCCATCTGAAGCTAAATCTCGCATTTTCCCTATTGGCACATCCATATAGTCGGCCACCGCCTGCATTACGTTTGGCGCTGCTTCAAATACGGCATTAAATTCTTCACCTCGAAGAACACCCGAACCTAACGCCTGTGTAAGCTGAAGCGTTGCGGAAGCAATTTCCTGTTGGGATGCACCTGCTATCTTAAATTGCTTGTTTAATAATTCTGTAAATTCTATGGTTTCATTAGAGTTTTTAAAGATTGATCCTGCTCTAAGACCCAACTTTGCTACCGCATCCATATTACCTAAATAAGCTGTACGTGTGCGTTGTGCAGATTGGTATATCTGATCTTGCAATCCAGCTATATTTTCCATGCTACCCGTCATTAATCCTAGACGAGCTGTACTTCTTGAAAATTCATCGGAAATACTAACAACTTTTTTTATTCCCAATACACTACCTATTCCTGCAAATGCACCTTTCAAACCACTCGCAAAACCTGCGCCTCTGCTTATGTCGTTATTTAAATTTCTCTGTTGTCGGTCAGCATCTCGAATGGACTCTTCTACTTGGTTAAAAGCTACCTCCGCTCTATTCAACTCTACCCTTGCAGTTTGCAAAGAACTTACATCAATAGAATTCGTTGATACCCTTTGCATATTCTCAAAGCTACTAATAGCTATATTTAATGCATTAGTTATACTTCTAAGTCCAGGCGTCATGCCGTTAAACATTTGTATTGAAGTTTTAATGGTTGCCATTCGTCACATCCTTTCAAAACAACATAAAAAGCACTTACCATCTAGTAAGCGCTTTTATAATTCTTGCATAAATTATCTAATGACAAATTTATAATCCTTTTGATCTAAAGTAAAAATAAGAAACAACGGATTTGTAGTTTGTTCCACTTCTTCTGGGCAATCAATCAAATATCTCATGCCTTTTGTTTCAAGAGGATCTACTTGAGAAATATTTGCATAAGTAAATCCAGCAGTACTATCATCAACTATAGCGTACCCAGTGTAAGTATAACCGTCATTGTAATCTGCAGTTACCTTCATGATTTCATCACAAGATAAATTTTGCTTTGCTGTATTCTTCACATCAACATCCACATCAACTAAAACCTTACCTGGGCTGGCTGGATAATGCGTATAAAAACCACTTGTATCGTCCGGTAATACATCATAAGATAAATTCACACTTTTGATCGTTATTTCACAATTTGTTCCTGTAATAACGTCTCCTGCCGAAATCACCTGAATACTCGGCTCTTCTGCCTTCTTATCACCTTCAGCTACCGTTGATTCCTCAAATACATCCTTAGTTGCGCTTTGATTCGCAGTACAACCTACAGTAAAAAACATAACCGATAACACAAAAAAACATAGTACTTTTTTCATCTCTATACCCCCTAAATCTACTTTTAAGGGTATTATACAACATTTTCCAACTAATTTCTACCTCCTTTTGCCATTTCTGGTCAATTTTGTAGATTCTTGTTTCTCTTTTTCTGCTTTTAACTGAATAGAGGCCATAATAAACGCCTTTTCATTCCTTGGCAACGTTATAAACTGCGAGGGCAATAGGTGGAGCTGGTGCAAGCAATAATGTGCATAGTTACTTTCCCCATCACCCCCGTCAATTAGTTTTTTGCTTCTTCTACCAATTCATCCATAGAGGAATCAAAACCATTCATTTCCTGTATCTTCGCAAGGAAAGCAGTATATTCTCCGGCATGCAACATTTTTTTAAGCAAACTATCTGCACCCATAACACCGTAGCCATTTTGCAGTTCTGCATCATTAAGATTAGGGCATACAGTGCAAGAAACTGCTAACAGCCCTAAATACTTATTCGTATCAATTTCTTGTATGAACTGTCCTTTTTTACCAGGCACCTGTACCTTTTTCGTACAGGATTTACGCAGGTACTCATCCTCTTCCGCTGTAATGGTTCTAATCTCCCATTCGATAGGCTTTCCGGTACCATCAATGAAACGCTTGCTTGCTACCACTTTCTTATTTTCCTCTTCGATGGGGTTTAAAAATGCATGCAAATTCATATGTATTCCTCCTTAATTCATTCCATCTAAAACATTAAAAGTCTCAGGCATTTCAAAGCTTTCAAACGTGAAGTCCATATCCTCTGTCAAAGAATCATCGCTATCAGCATCGAACTTTGCAACAATGACACTATCGAAATTACAATCTCTTAGAATAACCGTCTGCCTGCCTGCGGCAGAGGTAGGATCCTCGTTTGTAATTTGGATATCGAAATAAACGTCCTCCCCCGTATCTTGGAAGCGTTTCATAAGTTTACGAAACATGGAAGTGTTGTAATGGAAGGTTGCACTTCCGGTACCCTTTACGCCTGCCGCCTTATTTCCCTTTGACAGCCTACCAAGGACTGCAATCTCCGTCTTGGATTTTTCCATAGTTGCTTCCAAAGAAATGGCATTCATAAAGTTATAGCGATTTCCTTCAATTGTAACAAAGCATTCTGCCATTTTCGCAGAAACCGCATCCTTGCTCAGCATGGTAATGTTACTCATAGTCTACCTCCTCCCTTATTGTACAATTACAGTCATATATAGTTTTGCCATGGCAGCAACAGGGGTCACGGGATTTGTCACTGTCACCGACTTTTTATCATTGCCTTTTTCTACTTTCAAATCATCAGAGACAAAGTTTTCAATGGCCTGAATCTGCTCCATCTGCTTGTTATATGATACCAAGTCATTCCAAAAGGCAATCCGGCCAGCATCGTTGTTTTGCACCTTACCTAAATATCGTGTATTAAACAACACCGCTATATCATTACCAATCTGATCAAGCACACGCACTACCTGATTACTCTGGAAATCATCGTTTTTATCTACAGTTACTGACGTAAAGCTGTTGATATCATCTAAAACTCGGATTTCCTCGCCAACTTTATGAAATACAAACTCACCCGCTTTAATCGCAGCGGCCAGCTGGCTTTGCTTATAATCTGTATATATCTCAAACTCACCATCGTAAAGCTTGTTCTGATTGCTTTTATTTACTGCACACCCCGCTGATGCTCCGGTGAGCCAATATACGAGGTCAGCTCCGTTTGCTCCCGCATCTAGTGCAGCATTTTTCAGGTTAATAATGCCTTCATGATCAGCTGTTTTGTTATAAAGGACCGTCTGAAACTTAACGCCCATTTCATCTCTTAAGCGTTTCGTAAAAGCAACAAATAAACTTTTTACAGTTTCCTCTGTGGACAAGCACCCAAGCGTATTAAAGCTATACGCCTCCACTTTGTCCAGAAATGTTTGATACGCTGTACCAACCACAGTGCCATTTGTGCCGCCTGTTAAGGACATCCCAGTAGTTACTTCAAGCGTTGCGGTTTTCTTGAACACAGCAAAATCATTGTCAGCTAATCCTGATGATGTAGATACAGTCTGATTATCCACAATAACCATATCAAGCATTGTGGTAACATCAAATTTTGTTGGTTCATCCACATTTGCCGAAACAATTATTCTAAGATCGTTTCCACGAATACCGCTATACTTTGCCGTTGCATAAGTATTTTTAGCCTTAACACCGCTGTTTAAACGATAGGCATACAGAGTCTTTGCATTGAGAAATAAATCCCTTAGCCCCTTTAATTTAGGGCTTGTATAGTCATATCCAAATATCTTTAAGGAATCCGTCTGAAAGTCAGCATTCTCTACTGTAAAAACATCACCATCAACACCCCAATCCAGCTCTAATGCCAGCGCTACATAACCCCGATCAGATAGATTTGCGGATGCTCTGGCCGCTGAAACAAAGTTGATATAAGCACCCGGAAGGACTTTATTTTGTACCAAAAAAGTACCGCCACCTAATCCCAATTACCTCACCGTTCCTTTCTGAAATTTTTCAATAAACCCATCAACTTCCCCATGGGTGTAAGCCTTTCCATCTTCCAACAGAGCTGTCAATACATCCCTGTAGTCTGCATACTTTTGACTTCGCAAAAGGGAATCTTTAGAAAACCTGATCTCCTGCTCTTCATCTTCCTGTTTTGCTAACTTTGCCATATACCTTCACCTCTTCCATATATTCATAAGTCCCTGCCTTTTGTGTCATATTCAAGTTGTAGTCAATAAAGAAATGGAGTATCCCATCTTCTATTTTGTAGTTAATGCTACTGCCTCGAATTAGATTGCCATCTATGGTTATCCATTCTAAAAGAGACCGCAGTGTTTCGGCAGTGTCCCAGTTTTCTGCATTACCCAATTTCGGGAAATAGTGGATATCAAAGGACGCATCCAGACGAAACCTATCTCTTAACTTGGCATCATACCACTGGGAAACACAGAGAATAAAAAAGCAAGGCTTCTGTATGCCCTGCTCTGTTTTCTCTGTGTAAATTTTATGGGTTGCTGTTGGAAATCCCTTTCGTATCGCTTCGGCTATCCCTGCTATCAACTTATTTACCATGGAACGCCTCCCCCAAAATCTTTATTAGCCTTTTTTCGATAATTCTATCTGCGTCTTTTTCCAATTCCTTCTCAGAAATCATAAGCATAAACCGCCCTGGTACCCATCCTTTGCGATCTCTGGTTCTATGACCTGATTCCACATAAGAGGCATATTCTGTATTGTTGTACACCTCCACTTCATACACTCCGTTATTGTAACGGGTACCGCCAATAAACCAACCGTTACGCAACCACCCTGAATCCACAGGCGTTCTTTTCACAGCTTTTCGCAGTAACCTAGCCGCGAGCTCATAAACCATTTGTTCATTGAACTTTTGCAATTCAGATTCTTGCAACTTTTCTAGCCGGTCCCTAAGCTTAACCAATTGCCTATAATCTACTTTGCCCCACTTAGCCACTACACCCACCCGTCTTTCAACGTTAATTCAACCTCTTGATGAGATACATAAATAGCAGGTACTCCCGAAGCTTTATACGCAGTGGTTACGTTGTTTTGTGTAACCACGATTTCACTGCCCGATTTCACCTCAATTTCAGGTGAAAGAAACAATTTAATGTTCTGGGTTGCTACCGTAGCAGTGTCTGTTTGCTTCCCACCAGGGAAGCTATGATAGGATAGCCGACAAGGAATTTTTTCTCCAATTACCATAGGGACAGTGTTATTGATTAATCCTTCTTGACTTCGAAACTCAGTAATCATACACTTTCCGTCATACAGGCTTTCTACATGCCTACGAATTAATTCCAAGGGTGACATTACCATCCCACCTTTCGGTATTGGTCAAGCTGCTTTGTGTAGTTTTTTAAAAACGCCATTCCGGGATTCTCTGAGATCGAGGACGCAGAGGAAAAGGAGACAGATACATCCCCCTCTGTAACGCTTTTCACTGCCCCCTGCAATTGCTCTTGTCCTAATCCCTCAGCCCTGTACAAATCTACAGCCATGTTTAACGTGACATTTTCTAAGCCTTGTGGGATCTCTTGGATATTACAGTAATTGCATACCATGTCAGATACCTTATCAATGATAAATTGGATGATAAAATCCTTATCACTCGTTGTTATCCCCAGCAGTGCCTTTAACTTCTCCACCTTTATCATCGCCATTTTTATCACCACCATTTGAACTGAGCAATGCTTCTGTGATTTTCTTCAAAATTCCTTCTGCACTGGCAGACCTACCAATGTCAATACCATTTTCACCCGCATATGCTTTTAACTCTTCCACTGTCATTGCAGACAGTTCATTTTCTTTGTGCTGAAGTTCATCAGTCTGCACAGGCGTATATCCCTGGGTAAGGTATTCATCATACTTTGCCTTGCTCTCTGCAATTCTTTCAATGTTCTCCTTTTTTACAATATACATAAAGGCCTCCTTAAGCTTTGGTGTCTTTGATATTAACAAACAAGGAATTCTTCTTGTTATCTAACACCCAAATATCATGATAGCGTCTGTAATCCATGCTCCATGAATTTGCATTCTGATACGTCTCGGGTGTGAAAATCCTCATCTTATCCTGCTTTGTCACAGCAATTGGAGACGTCCTGGCCACTATAATGAAATTAATATCTTTTGCTGAGGTTCCTTTAATATATCCGCCTGCTTCCTGCCCTGCTGTTTTGCCATCATACAAAGTAATTGCAGTATACATACGGTTACTGGGCACAGCAATTAAAGGGCAGCCATCAATCTGTGGCACCTGGGTGTTGATACCCCCCTGGGCAAAAGTCATTGCTGTCAATTTCCCTAAAACAGCTTCCTCCACAGCACCAATCACATCATATGTAGCAAGAATATCAAGCTCTCCATCATAGCCAGCAGAACGAATCGCCTTAATACCCTTTTTAATCTTGTTAATAATATCATTTCCCACTGTGTAGCCATATTCAACTTGCGTATCTCCCGCCACACCCATGGCAGTTGTGGCAAGTTTGGAAATTCTGTATGCGTCAATTTCAGGAACAAGTCTTGTTCTCTGGAATTCTCCCATGACATCACTAGCATTAGCAATAAAATTGGTTTCATCTACATCCATAGCATCAATAAGAAATTTTCTACCTCTATCTTGCGTCATAGTTAGTGTTTGGTAAACAAGAGAAACGCTACCGCTTGTGTAACCATTCTCTCTTGAATAATCACCAAGGCCCTGCACACTCATTTTAGGGACTTTTACTTCATTACCCCCACTATATTTCACCTTGCCGCTATTGCCGTCCATAAACCCTGTTTTCAGCGTTTGAATAGCTAATAAATCCAAATTTGTTTCAAAAAGTTTTGCATATTCTAATACATTTGGCATCCTTTATATCTCCCTTCTTATTTCGTAATAACTCCCATCGCCTGTGCAATTTGCGCATTAATCTCTGCTACACTACCGCCACCTGAGCCACCACCCGATTCAAATCCCGTGCCCAGTGTTTGAGTCTCTTCCACATCAAACAAATAGCCGTCTGACTTTTTCAGCCCCTCAAGGTCAAGGCCTTCCAAAGTGCCATCTTCTTTAAGCTTGATTTTATTGCTGTCTAGGAGAGCCTTAATTGCTTTTGGATTTCTGCCTTTTGCCTGCATAATGGCCATATCAATGGCGCTGTCACGTTTAATGTTGGCAACATCGGTGTTGTATTTCGTTTCCCAATCACTTGCATCTTTCTTCAGCTGCTCAACGTCAACCCCATCAAACTTTTTAATGGCGCCCTGCAAAGTTGTGATGGTGGTATTGGCTGTTTGCAGCTCTGTCAACTTTGTGGTATGGGTTTCTTTGTCCACATACCCCTTTAGCTCCTCCTCACTGGCAGCAGCTACTTTTTTTGCAGTTTCTTCGTCTAAACCCAACTTGATTAAATCTTCCTTCTTCATATGAACTCTCCTTTCTGTATCACGCCCACGAAAAAAGAGCCTGTTTAACGTCTGTACTCTAAGACGAGATAAAAGGGATCACCTCCACACTAGAAACCCATTGGTAACTTTCTCATTTTGGTATCACCCCCTAATTTATTATATGAAAAAACCACTCAAACGTTTGTCCAAGTGGTTTACTTCACAACATTATTTATTTGGTCTAACTTTACGTCAATTGTATCCCAATCAGCAGGAGAACTGCCAACATCAACCAAAAAATCAGTATCACTGAATTTCTCAACAACACATCCAACTCTGCCATCCTTAAGTTTGACTATATCATACTGATGTATCTGCATTATATTTCACCTTTTGAGCAAGCATTTAAGAAACAACTTCCCATTTGCCGCCTTTACTGCTTCCATCCAAAGGCGCAGGATTTTTCCGGGCGTATAAATAATCTTCCCCGCTGTCATCGATAACCCGATAATAGTCATCATCTTCAATGGTGGCCTCGTAAATATTTCCGTCTGTTAATGAATCCACACCAAAACTTTCACCTATGTATCTAAGTTTCATTTCCTTGCCTCCTTTCGTGTTTTTAGCTTCATTTCATACTGCTTACCGTTCAACTCATACCAGTGAACATCAAAAATATACTTTTCACTCTGCACTTTGCCGGCTTTCTTCATCCATTCCCCTACGGTCCCACCGTGTCTTTCTATTAAGGCGAGTTCAACACGAATAGGTATTTCTGTTCCAAAGCCTGCAATCACTTTGCTTGCTTTAATTACAGCGTGGTTAGGAATGAAGTTTTCTTCTTCGTTTAAAATATATGAAAGCTGACTTTGCAAGAACTCAGAGCCTTGATACGTGGTTTTTAACAGGTTCCATTCATCAGGATTATTATACTTCATATTCCGAAACATATCAAAGGATTTAATCACATCACTGCCAAGAACTCTTTTGTAATTTTCATACAGCTTTTGGTCAAAGTAGAGATTTCTGAGCATTCTTTCCTGTTTCTGTATGTTGGGATTTGTTTTTACATACTGTTCGTACCAATCAGCATACTTTATATCCGCAGGTAAGAAATGAGTTTTTTCGTTTTCACCTCTGGCAGCTCGTTCTTCTCCATAGGTGAATTCATCATCAAAGTAGGGGACTGTGGTACTACGGCAGTACACATGCAGAGGGGGTGCATTCAGTCCTACTTTATACTCTGATCTGTTGAACACCTTACCATCCATACTACGGCACAAGCTGCTGGTTTTCAAATCCAAAGTTGCCACAAACTCATATTGCTCGACTTCTAACGTTTGATAGGCATCTAAGCGGGAGGCAGATGCAAAGTAAGCACTCTCTGTTAATACCAATCTTCTAGCGGCATTCTTAGAGGATTTTAAGGCTCTTGAAATATCCTTTACTATCCCGTCCAAACCCTCACCACGAATAATACCTTGCGTCAGCCTCGTTTCCAATTGATAAAGAAGCGTGGTTCTATCATCGCCCCATATTCTTTGTGAGAAATTTTTGCCATCAGGCGCCCAGGGCTTAGACAATACCTTTTCAAGCTTCGTGGCATCCAACACAGCAAAAGCGTTGCCTGCGCCGATACCTCTTTGAATTTCATAAACCGTGTGATAATACCCCTGTTCATATGTTTTTTCTAATACTTCGTGGATTTTCTTTTCTTTCTCAGTCTCAAGCAGTTCAATTTGTTGTCGCATTTGGATCTGTAATGCTTTCAGACGATCCATGCGGTAAATGGTGCTGGCGTTCTCCAATTCTTTCATCCATCGTTGGTCTATGGCATTTTCTTTGCCTTTTTGAATGTAATCTTCTAGAATAAGCTGAAACTCCTGTCTTTGGTCAGAATCAAGAATTTTCTTAGCATCTGCATAAGTAAGTTCATTTTCTACCGCAAACCTACGGTAAAACACCTCAATCTCTTTCTGGATGTTAGATATAGCCACATCATAGCGTTTTTCTATGTAAGGGATACTCTCCTCGCCGATATGTAGCAGCTGTTCATTAAGGGCTTCAAATCGTCCCTTCCAATACTCACTATTCCTCACCGCCATCACCTAAATTCTGATATTCAGCATACTTTTTAATGTTTTGCTCTTCCTGCTGTTCTAACTCAATCAGCTCTGCATTTACATCATCTACAAAGGGGTGCTTGCTCAGCAATGTTTTGTCAGAAACAATGCCCTTGCTTACTGCTATCATCTGTACAGTTTCCAGATCATTTGTAATCATGGTCTTGTTAATAGATAGCTGGATATCTGAAACGCTATAATCCGTACCACTTAGCCTATTGCAATGGTCAGTATAAAACCAGAGTAATTCCTTGATTGCTTTTTTGAGTTTAGCGGAAAGAGCATTGGCCTTTAGATCCAACAGAGTATATCTAAACTTCAAACTAACCCCTGATGGTGCGTTACCAAATTTTTCAGAATCAGTATCAATCCCCTGTCCAAAATGATAAATGTCTCTACGCAACATTTCTAGGTATGCTATCCTACCCTCTACAGGAAGGGATACCTGCTTTGCTTCAACCTTCCCTGCGGAATCGTTGACATGCACTGCCCGATTGATGCGCAATCTTTCAGCTATGGCGTTGGCTGTCTCACCACCATACCCTTGGATAACCCAATATAGCTCTACTAAATCCAAAAAGTTATTTGTGCCTTCACTGGATAGTAAGTCATATGCATCAATTAAGCCTTTTATGGCTTGTAAATCTGTAGTTGCTTTACTATTGTTGCGCAAGATGATAAATGGTACCCTGCCCCACGAATGCTTCTCTCTTCGCTTTTCAAACCCATTCAGCTTTGTAATATCCCACCAATGGGGAGCGGGATTATATGGCCTCTCCATATCCTTGATAAATCGGTGATTATCTATTTCGGTGTAGTAGGTTACCTCTGTTTTTGTCCACCATTCCACTCTTTTTCTAAGATATTTCTCTTTTCCTTTAAACACAGTAATATCATAGTAGCGGACAACTTCTTGTAAATCTGTTTCATGCACCGAATCGTAAATCGGTATGATTTCGTTTGCCGGTGCAATATTGTACCGAAATTCTCCTGCTTCGTCATAGTAAACGTGAACGCACTCGAACCCCTTGTTGCTGGTCCCGATAACCCAATCCGAAAGCAGCTCATTAAATCCCTCATCGGCAAACTCTGACAAAAGACCTTCATAAGCCTTTTTTCCACTGTCCTTTTCTGCCCCTATAATGGAAATGGTGGGCTCCCGTCCAATCAGATAAGAGGCTTTCTGATCAACCAGAATCTTATGAAAAGGATTTACATTATGGTGATTGCTCCTATTTGGATTTACAAAGGGGACTCTGCGCCCCCTGGTAGTATCTTCGTATTCATTTTCACCCTCGGAAATAATTGTTTTCTTAAAATCCTTTTGGAGGACATCGTGCTCACAAACATAGTACTTCTCACCCTCTTTCATTAGTTGCTTTTGTGGGCTTAAAATATCGTCTCTGAGTAATGCCTCAACAATCTCACTATCATTCAATTTACTACCTATAGTCAATCTCAGATTAATCAAATCGGTTTCTGTTAAAAACACATTATCACCTTATCCTCACGTTTCTCATATCCATTTCACGACTGTAGCGAACAGCGTCAATGCTGTGATTATCCTTATCGGGGAATTTCGCTTTGAACCCACCATTGTTGTCTTTTTCTAGTTCATAGGAATTAAATTCCCTTGCAGTATTAGGACATCGTACAGGATCAATGATAATCTCCTCCAAATCCTGCAACCACTTGATTCCATATTCCACACTGTCAGGACCCTTTTTTGCGCCAATTACCCTGAGACCATATTCTGATACCTCTGCAATGCTTTTCGGCTCTGCACTATCACAGACAATCAATGCATTGCTCTTATTCTCCTGCTTGACTAATTTAGCCGCCTTTCGGTTGCTCAAATTTACAAGCTGGATTTCCCGGAAAATATAGAGCCGTCTTCGGGTCTTATCATAATGGTTGACTGTATAATGGAATGGATCCGTAGCGTATCCCCAGTCCAACCCTCTGGCGATTCTATCGAATCGTTTTATCTCTTCATCAGATATTTCTCGGATCGTAAGGTTATGGAATACTTCGCCTCCTGTACCGGTTACCTCTCCAAGATATTCATGTTTATAAGCATCCTCATTGACACTTTTCAAATGTTCAGCCTCAATGAAAAACTGTTTCCCCAACCAATGTTCGGGCACTTGCAAATAAGTACTGTGGTGTACAAATTTATCATCCTTCTTTTCAAGGATTTCTTTGTTCACCCAATTTCTCTGGCTTTTAGGCGGGTTATAGGAATAAAAAACGCAGAAGCTTTCGCCTCCACGCATTAGACTTTGATTGATTGTTCTGATTTCTTCCATTCCTGCGAACTCATCAACTTCCTCATACCATATGTACTTGCAATACCCATGGCGAAACTTAGTTGACTTAATTTTCTTTGGCTTGTCAGCACCTCGGAAAATAATCCTTTGCCCTGTAGGTATGTATATAAGCTCTAACGGGCTTAATTTTGATTGCCAGTAATTTTCTACCCCAAGCACCTTTATGGCCCATTCTAGCTGCTCATACACGCTATCTTTAAGGTTTAACCCAACTTTACGCAGAGCTACGCAATTGGCATGCGGATCCTTCATAATTCCTAAAATAATTTCAACAGACGCAAAAGAAGATTTCGTGGATCCACGGCCACCATTTAACCAATAATGGGTATACTTTTGCAGTTTTAAGTATTGATGTACCTCATAGAAAGAAGGTGCAATCACGCTATCAAGTTTTATCATTGCTGTCTCCTTTCGGGATATTATCAAGAATCTGTACGACCGAGCTGCCTTCAACTTTCACTTTGTCGGTAAAAATTCCGTAGCGCTTGCCGAGAAGCTCAGCAGCTTTTAATCGTTCTTTTTCGTCCGGAGCCTTTTCGATTCTCTTTGCCTCCGAATACCCATCTCCACACCCTTCGACTACAACCATCTCTGCCTTACTTTCCCCACGCAGTACCATCGTTAGATATTCCATAACCTCCGTTGCATTTGCAATCTTAGCATTAGATATTTCCTGAAGCTGTTCATCTATATAGTTTTTGACGTTAACATTGGTTAACATTCTACTCGCAGCTGCTTTCGCCACATCATCTTTCCTTACATTCGGATACGCCACTTTATATGCTCTGGTGGCATTAAGGTCAATTAAATATTCATCTGCAAATCGTTTCTGTTTTTCGGTCAATAATACCACCTCACTTTCTTCGCATTAAAAAAGCACCTATCAGATAATAAGTGCTTTCTGTTCAACTATTTTCGCTTGAACGATTCTATCATATTTTCTAATTGTTTATCTGATTCACTACTATCTTTTGTACTGCAATACATTACAAAAACAATGTTTGCTCCAGACTCAATAAAATAACCAGATTTTACTTTCACATTAACTCCGTTGTATTGTTTTTCAACATTTATATCAACTTTTTTGCCCTTAATATCACCAATTGTAAAATTCTTTTTATTATACTTATTACTATTACTATCAATAGCTTTATCAGATTTTAGAAATCCAGTTAAAAAACCATCAATTCCTCCATTCTCAAGTTCGTCATACTCTGTATCACGCCAACTTTCCATTAAGATAACTCCGTCATTAAGATAATAGGTAAATGACTCATCAGCTTTCTCTTCTTTCCATGTTTCTGGAACTGCAAAAGATAGGTTACCAATAGTTCTACTTACTGTTTTCATCTCTGATTTATTTGCAATTTGGCTTGCCTCACCTAAAATTACCGTCTGCGTTTTACTATCCCATTTTACATCCTTGCCAACAGCCTCAGCTACCGCTCTAACAGGTAAATAAGTTGTCCCCTCATATGTGAAAGGCTCCTTGCCAGTTTTTAGCTCCTTACCATCAATAACAACTTTAATGTTATTGAAACTGACTGGAATGTTCATTTTGCTCTCTTTTGCGAAAGCAGTGGGTGCAGTTCCAACTATTAATGTTGCAACCATAGCTACCATAATCATGTCTTTCAATCTTTGATATTTCATCATAACCCCTCCTGTTTTTTCTTCACTCTATAGTCTTCGACACAGAACAGTAAATTCCTACCATTTGTCGGAAATAGTTTTGTACAACAAATGAAAAAAGTATACCCTAAGGCCTCCTTAATCAAATATCTATCTATCGTACTCAAATGGCTTGCCACACTTTTTACAATGCTTGGTTCCGCTCTTTGACCATTGTGCTGGGGCAAGTGTTTTCCCACAATTGGGGCACCTCCGATAGAGGAAACTAATAATAACAGACAACATTGCAAACACTATCGTCACATAGCACCAGAACAAAGGAATTGATGGTGAATAGAAAAAAAATGAAGCTATCCAGCAAGAAACAGATAGAATCATAAGAACAATACACGCTCTTGCATAAGACCTTTTCAGCACACTCCCACCCCCAAAAGTATTTTAAATATTATACCATATTTTACAAATATATCAAGAAAAGGCACCAGCTTTCGCCAATGCCAAATAGGAGGTGTTGTATTGATTATACACTTCTAACTAATACCATTGTACTATATTGAAAACGGACATGCAGGACAATTGAAAAATAAATTAAAATCTTTCAAAATTTTTCCTAACACTTTCACCGGTTGCATTCCCCCCCATCTTATCTGCAACGGCGTTCCATGAAAGCTTATCAATAAACCTGTATCTTATAATCCGCCTCATACGGCAGTCTTCAATGGAATTTATGTATTTCTCAACTTCGCTTACCAACTCCACTACTCGCTTTTCGGAATTTCGCAGCTGGGATCTATAGCGGTACAGACGATCCAGTTTTTCATCCAGACAAATTACAGGAAAACCTTCAATACGGATATTTCCAATGGTACCATCTTTCCTTGTCCCCCTCACAGAATCTAATACCGTACCGCCTGCCTGTATGCGTTCTATCTGCGATTCAGTTTTTAGAATTCTGCGTTGCAAATCCTCAATTTCCGCTTGAAGGTCAGCGTACTGCGACAATAATTCTTTCTCCAACGCCACCACCTCTAATCTACATCCCCGTCATACTCGCTCATTGTCGTTTTATCCTTCACAATCCCAATATCATCAAACGCACATGGGCTGATTTCCCCAAGCTGTTCCGCATCCTTGAAATAATCCATTTTGGAAATCTTGCTTCCCTTCACCCTATGGAGTTTCATAATTTCATTTCCTAATCCTGTTTTCAGCATATACCCCTTCCATAGTCGTGGATGGGTTTTCCGCAGTGCCGCCATATGATTATTTTTAAATGCAATATCCGTTGCACAACCCACACACCCATTTCTTTTAATCTTAACCATGCGCCCCTTCTCGTCCTCATATTCAATATCGTAAAGAGGAGAATATGGCACATCGTATCTGTGTATGTACTCCCATATATCATCGTCTGTCCAGATCGCTATTGGCGAACAATGGAAGAAGTCTCCACAGTGAGGACGCTCAGATTGGAACAAATAACCTCTCGTGGCAAAATTCAAGTTTCGCATCTGGCTTTCACAGGCCATTAACCCCTTGAAAATAACGTCAACCATAAGCTTTGCCTGCAGCTTCTCGCTGGGCTCTTTTTTTAAAATGGCACAGCAGTGGTTGCTTATTTTTACCTGTCTCAGCAAATCATAATATTCCAACAGCTCCGGATCCTCACTTGCAGAGGTTGAATATTTCAAAAAACAATCTATGTTAATTCTCCGTGCTGTTAATTTTCCGCTGACAGCCTTCCCCAAAATCGGGTACCCGTACTGATCAGCGCACCAAAAATAATTTTTTCGGGTACCGGCTTTCCAAATGAGATTCCTCCGTTTGAAATCTTCGTACATTTCCGCAGGGCACACTTTTTGCAAAATGCCCGTCGACTTAAGCTTTCCGTCTTTTTTTAGCACAAGGTCAAGCTGTTTCGTATCCTCCAGCCACTTCAAAACCTCACATTGCGCCTCATATTTCAATTCATCCTTTTTCAATTTTTCCGGCTGTGCTTCAAAAAAATCATCACCGCCCCATTCCTCGCCCAACTTCCGGGCAAAATTAAGGCTTTCCGGAAACTCAACCCCAGTATTGCCGAATATGATGTAATACTGCTTTTCAGGGAAATGTGTCTTGATTAAATGCCAAAGAACCGTGCTGTCCTTCCCGCCGCTAAACGCAATAGCAGGATGGTGCTTGCTCGCAGAAAATCCCTCTTTAATTTCCCGTACAGCCACCTCAATTTTATAATCCAGGCTTTTCTTCTGTTCCTTTGATATATTGCTAAAATTCATAAACATTTTGATTCACAGGAGTAAACAGCTGTTTTCGGTCGACCAAACCTCTTTACTCCTTTCTTGTTTTTTCAATACTCCTTACTCATTATGTGGTATTGCAATCACCATCTTTGTTTTCTCCTGAATATCCTTCACAATATCGCCCCAAGTCACCATATCCTCAAGGAGACAGTCCACTTTGCTATTAAACCTATCCCTAAAACGATTTAACCGCACTGTACGGAAATCAAACTCATCGTATAAAACATGAATGGACATGGCCAACATTGTGGCAATCGTGTGCTCCTTGATAGGGGCAAGTGCTTTTTCCAAATCCTTTTGTGCTAACGGTGTATGTATATTACTAACCCCCCGAAACTTTATTTCCTTCTCCAGCGCTTCGATACCGTCCTCTTTTACAATTTTCAATGCAAGGGCAAGGCCGTCATTCCTGCCCCTGCTGTAATCCGCCATTTTCACTTTCAGTCCCCCTTTTGATACGCTTGTCAAAGTAATCTACCACACAGACTATGACGTCCTTGTACTCCTCATTTGGTTTTATTTGACCCATACCTTTTATCAGACAGTCACAAGCCTCTTCTAACCGACTCTGTCTAAGCTGCCATTCCGTACTAGCCATTACTACCCCGATTTTTTCAAGTGCCTCACAATGCTGACAGGCCCCTTGATAACTTTCACGCATGAGCAGCTTTTGTGCTGAAGCTTGTTCCTGAGATATACTGCCCTGGCGAAAATGAAGTATCAATTCACAAAAGTCAATCAGCACATCATTTTCCAGCCACGACAGATCCCCCGGCTTTGGAATATCCCCAAAAGCAATGTTTTCTATCTCATCAAAACTCCTCACGCCTATCGCCTCACAATTCTTCAATGCGTATGTATATTCCGGGCGGATCGTTCCAAAACTTTTCGCTTATCTCCGAAGCCACCAAAGCATCATCCGTCCAGTAGCGAAGATCCGTCATTACGTCTTTCAGCAGCTTTTGCAAATTATCTGTATCCGGCTTTGTTATTTTATACTCGCCATTCTTATGTTTCCCGTCACTAGGAAAACACCACTTTGTAATTATCCTTACTGCGCCGGTATATTTCTTTTCCGGAACATGCTTACTCAAGTGAGCCGCTAACTTTGCCCTTGCCTCCTTAAGCTCAGGTGGTTCATAAAACATCGGTTTACCATTCACCACCCGAACTTTCTTTTCTTGATGTGTACAGGTAGGCGGCACCATTGCCATGAAAAACTCAGTTATCATAATTTGATTCCCTTCAATGCACACATAGTGCAAACCGCCTTAACCTTTGGTTCTGATTCTATTATCTTTTGATGTGCATTAGATACCCAACATTCAGTATCACAAGCCGGGCATGTTGTTTTTCTCCAATCCGAATGTTTCTTATCCGCATCGGGTAGGTTACTTACAAGTGGCATGCATAATATTCCTGCATCGCCTTTTTTGTGAGGCCCAATTTTAATATCCATTCACTTCACCCCTTTAAATTGTTAAAAAATAATTCTTAAAGTATCCTATTGTCAAAGTTCAGGGAAAGTAGTCGTCGTGCGTAAGCTATCGCACGACTTCTTTTCCCCTTTGACCGACAGGGAAAAAAGCTATATATATTACGTAGTAATATATGTTTTTTTCTTCCCTCGGGAAAATAACGCAAATCATGTTTTTTTCCGTCTTTTTTGCCTTGTTGAAAAAAACGTTTGAAAAATTTTCTGACCTAAGGAAAATAACTTATATAATGTTTTCTTCCCGATTTGTGAAAATAACATATATCATGTTTTTTTCTTCCCTACCTCACTACCTTCAATCCAGAACCCACCATGCTCTTTTAATCTGTTTCGGACTGTTTTTTCACTGGTACCCATATACTCTGCCAAGTCATTGAGTGTTATTTTACCGTTTATTCCGCACGCTTCAAATGCATTCTCAAGGGACTCTTTTCTCTCTTTTGCCTTAACATCTTTAGATTTTCTGTTGTTCATTGCTTGTTTCCAAGGCGGCTGTTCCGACCCAGGCTGAATATCATTTAAAATCCCTACAGTATCGAATTTATGTATCGGATAATCAAACCAAAGATTTACCGGTGCAAACTTCGGAAACTCTCGAAGGGTACCTTCAATACGCCATGCTGTTACTGTAGAAACAGCTTTTTTTGCAAGCTCAATGTCTCGTTGCAGACCGTCTTGTTCTTGCTGTGTAAGCAACCGTTTTGCAATATCCTGCATGCGTACCTGACTGCATCTATCATCCTGAGAAACTTCATCCTCATACTCAGGTGCATGATTTTTCAGCCATTTATCGCATACAGCACACACCGCTTTATTTTCCTCCTGCTTCTTGATTGCATCCGTAAGATCCAATTCAATCAAGTCTAGGAGGGCATCAGGGTCACGGGCAAATACACCACTTCCCGAAGCTCTATCCATACTACGCTTATTTCCCTGACTGCCTTTACTATGATGATGGCAATAAATTACCGCACAACCCAGTTCCGTACAAACCTTGTCAAACTGATTACAGAAATGGGCCATCTGATCTGCGCTGTTTTCATCCCCTGTAATTACTTTGTAAATAGGGTCAATGATAATGGCCACATAATCCTTCTTCGCAGCCCTACGGATTAACTTGGGTGCCAGCTTATCCATAGGAACAGACTTCCCACGGAGATTCCATATATCAATGTTGGCTAAGTGATTGGGCTGCCATCCTAACGCCGTATAAACATCCTTAAAACGATGCAAACAGCTTGCCCTATCTAATTCCAGATTGACATACATGACCCTGCCTTGGGTGCATTTCCATGAGCACCATTCCTTACCTTCAGCCATGGCACAGCATAACTCAATCAAGCTGAAAGACTTACCCGCTTTTGATGGACCTGCAATTAGCATCTTGTGTCCTTTACGAAGAATTCCTTCTATTAAAGGCTCTGCCAAGTCAGGAAGCTTGTCCCATGCATCAGCCATGCTCTCTGGCTCGGGCAGCTCATCATTCATACTTTCAATCCATTCTTTCCAATCATTCCAGGATTCTTTTCCTATATCTTTTGCAACTAAGAATTGCTTTTTGCCGTTACGCAGCACACCGGGCATTCTGCTTAGACGGGAAGGGTTTCGGTTCTGGCTATCAATTTTCAAGCCATTTTTCTGACACACATCATATAAGTAGTCAACCCTTTTACGATATTCGTCATAGCTTCCTGCCTCAATTTTGACTATGGCATGGAGGCTTTTCCCACCACTGTGCACCAGGCATGCAACAGGTAATTCCAGTTCACGAATAATGGCATTTTGGCGCTCAATCTCCATGGTATCTGATTCTACCAAGGCATATCTAAACTCAGTAACATTGTCATTCTTAACTCCTTTACCATCTAGGGGATTAAAACGAATCCACGCACCTGCCTCCGTTTTATAATCACCAAGGACAGAGCCAATATCTCCATTACAGTTAGATAATGCTTCCACCAACTGCCCTGCCGTTCTATCATAATTCCCAGCGCTAGGAAGGTACCGTCCATCTTTCTCCCAGCTCTGGGTGACATAGCCCACATTTTCGGAGGCTTCAAAAATCGTTTCTAGGTATGTTATTAACTGCTGTGCAGGATTCCATGCATCCTCCGGTTCTTCTACTTCCTGATTTTCAATCCAGTTTTTATTAATGATAACTAGGTCCTCTTTACCACCGATTTCCCCGTCCCATTCAATTTCATAGCTGTTCTTTTCAGGGGACCAGCCTTGGTCTTTTGCCATTTGTACTATGGTTCCTATGGTTACTGGCTTTGGTTTCCGTGAAAGCCATCCCATTTCTTTTGGCATTCTCCAAAACGGTACCGGTGCATATCTCGAGCACTCCATTGATCCCATACCTCTACGGCATAACCGCCTTCTTTTAACGCCATTCCTACCATGAGCCAATCTGTATACTCAAGCATGGCAGGCTCAATATAGTCCAAAATTTCTATTAAATTTGTCATAAAGCAAAGTCCTCCCATGCTTTCACATTACTTCGGTTTATATGTACTAGGTTCAATATCACGAGGAATACGCCAACCATTTCCTGCAATCCGATCTATTAAATTCTTGGCCGTACCAAAATCCCACGTTCCTACATGAGTAAAGCCTCGGCCTTCCAAAAAACGGATTTGTTTTGGTGTCGTTAATCCTTCCGTTCTACGCTTGTCAAGGCGTTCCAATAGCTTTGTGGCCTTACCTGCATTATCAATTTCATCAGGCATAATCCCCAATTTTTCCAAGGTCTTTATCTGCTTATCTGATGGAGGAGCCATTTCCCATCCAAAAGAAGGTACGTAGCTTGATAAATCCTCCGCCTGTATAGACATTTCAAATTGGAGAGGATCCACCAACTGCTTTTTGCGTTTCTTCATTTCTTCTAAGCGTTTTGCCAAAGCTTCTTCCCTTTGTGCCACAACATCCTCCGAAGCTTTTTCTTCTGCCTCTTCAATATCCACAGCACAGCCGGCTATCTCCAAATTTTCAGTCATTTTTTGCGCAACTTCCGCATTTTCGCATATCAAAGAAGCTGGCCGACACAATTCATGTTTTTCAGTGTGCCACAGGAAATCCAATAATAATAAATGGTCTTTTCCTTCACATAATCGGGTACCACGCCCAACCATCTGACTATATAAACTGCGTACCTTCGTTGGCCGAAGAACTACAATACAATCCACACTGGGGCAGTCCCAGCCTTCCGTTAATAACATAGAGTTGCAGAGCACATTATATTTATTATTCTCAAAGTCGGCCAATACTTGCTCACGGTCTGTACTATCCCCATTTACCTCTGCCGCACAAAAGCCCTTCTCATTTAAAATGTCCCTAAACTTTTGGCTTGTCCTAATCAAAGGAAGAAACACCACCGTCTTTCGATCCATGCAATACTTACTCATTTCATCAGCTATCTGATATAAATAAGGATCCAAAGCTGTTCCAATATCTCCAACCTTATAGTCACCTGATTGTGTACCTACACCAGTCAAATCTAACTTTAATGGGATTGTAAGGGCTTTGATGGGAGATAAAAACCCTCCCTTAATTGCTTTTGGTAGGGTATATTCATAAGCAAGGCTTTCAAACACCTGCCCCAGGTTCTTCATATCCCCTCTATCCGGTGTAGCCGTTACACCCAAAACACGGGCGTCTGTAAAGTGTTCCAAAACCCTCTGATACCCATCGGATAAACTATGATGGGCTTCATCAATGATAATGGTGTCAAAATATTCAGGAGCAAATTTTTCTAGCCTCTTTGGACGTTGCAAGCTTTGAACAGAGCCAACTGCAATACGAAACCAACTCCCCAGACATGTTTCCTCTGCCTTTTCTGTTGCACACCCTAAGCCGGTAGCTTTGGCAATCTTGTCTGCAGCTTGATTCAGAAGCTCTCCACGATGGGCCATAATAAGCACCCGATCACCTTTTCGCACGCACTCCTCAGCAACCTTAGCAAAAACAATAGTCTTACCACACCCGGTAGGGAGGACAAGGAGTGTCTTTTGCACCCCGTTGTCCCATGCTGAAAAAATAGCGTCCTTGGCCTCCTGTTGGTACGGTCTTAATTCCATAACCACCAACCCCTTCTATTAAAATCTACCCGCTGTAAAGGATACTTGCTGTGGTGGAGCCGCATTGCCAGCTGTGTTTGTAGGTGTTCCTGGAGCTGTGTTGGTAGGCTCATAAAACTTTTTAATTTTATTGCTCTTTCGCTCTACCTTATCATCACCTGTCCAACTATCCTGGTAAACCCTGCAACGACCTCTCGCACCAGTGACAGCATTCCAGTTCATCGTTACCTTTTCACCTTTCTTTTTCTGTCCAATGGATGTAAAGAAAGAGGAAAGCATTGTTTCCGTCTTACTATGTAAAAACAGGTTATGGATAATGGATATGCTACCCTCAGGGGAGTCAATCTCTAGGGTTAAAATCGCCTTATTGCATGGTGGTAATTTTTCACTTCCCTGATGTCTCCCTCGTTCAAATTTCACAACCTTAAAATCATAGTCCCCTTCTGGCAGCAATATAAAATCACTGTCTTTTTCAATAGAGTCATTCCACCCTAATTCTCTTTCCACTGCATCTGACATTTATGTACCTCCTTATTTTGAAGCTTCTTCTAAACATTTTTGAAATTCTTTTGCTTCCTCACAACTATCACAATCATCATCACATGCAACATATCTGTCATGAAGTGGGCAAAAGTGTAATCCTTGCTCTTCCGCTAGTGCTTCACGTAACCATTCTTCCATACAAAACACTCCTTACTAGTATGGTATTTCATCAACTTTTGTTCTGTTTTGCTTAATCATTTCAAATACTTGCGGCCAAGCGGCTACCAGTACCCCAGAAACAAATCCCGGTTGGTATTCATCGTATTTTTCAACAGGAACATCCAAAGGGAAATACCCTCTTGCCGCCACAACTTCTTGAATTTCTTCGCAGGTAACATAATTAGTTACCATTAGATCTTTCAAAGGCTTTGGTAAATGATCAAATCCCGAAGTTTCAAAAGGATTCTGTTTCGCCTCTGATTCTGATACTGGTAAAAAAGAACTATCTTGCTCCTGAGCCAGCATATCTGATTGCTTCGGCTGTTCTTGCACTGTAGTTTCCTGTGTAAATTGCATTTGCTCCATAGGTGGCATTTGTTGCATTTCTCTTGGTTGTGTTGCCATAGGTTGCGCTTCCACCATAAAGCAATGAGCAATCAAGCTATAGTCAAATGGCATTTCTGCAGGTAATCCATGGCGGTTCTTTGCATCCCAGCATGGATGATGCACTGTATGCATAACCCGCTCACCGCCCTGGGCTTTATGCTTTTTACCATCCTTATCAGTAGCAACAGAGTAAGTTTTGTAGTTAGCAAACAGCACCATATCTGCCCATTCTTTCACCAATGGTGAAGTCTGTGAGGATGTCTTTTTTCCAAGCTTTAATTCATATCTGTCATAAGCCCCCATTTCGTCAGGCTGTTCAAATTTACGAATCTGCGCATGAGCAGCTAATACTACATGGATTCCCAAGTCCACCACATCCTCTAAAAGATTTAGGAATCTGCCAAACTCTTCTTTGGTATATACATAGCCGTTACCATAGCCAAAATCTTCAATACCCATTTTGTTGTGCCTTGCACAAATATCTTCAACACAAAGCTGTTCCGCCCAGTCCACGGTATCTATGGCAAGAGTTTTGCAAATATGAGGGTTTGCCTTCACATATCTAACCTCTTCCAGCAACATAGTGAAACTTGACGGCTTCGGTAGCCTTGCCACATCCATATGCTTTGTGCTGCCTTCTGTGTCAATAAATAACACACCCGGAAACTGTGCCAGAAACGTACTTTTTCCAATCCCCTCAGGACCATATACAACAACCTTTTGGGCACTTTTTAATTTACCCGTTGTAATCTGCATTAAAATTCACCTTCCTTCCACTTCTTCGCAGGAGCTTCTTGCACAGGCTGACCAACCACATACCCGTCCTCAATGACAATTGAGCACTCCTCTCCTTTACTTACCCTTGTAGCAATCACTTGTAAGCCTTCCCGTTCCGCCCACTGGGCAAACTCATTAATGGTCTTGGTATCCATCTGCTCCAATTTATCCAGCAATACAAAGCCACAATTCGGATTAATTTTCCGTACAATGGCAGTTGCTACCTTTAACTGTTCACTACCTGACATGTTGTCCCACTTGAAACCATTAAAAATCAGCTCTCCATTTTCTACAGATAGCCCTTGTAGGGGAAGATTAGCTCCTTGCAAAAGGTCTGTTTTGGCTTTTCGAATATCCTCAATCTGGGTAGTAAGGGTGGCATACTGAGCCTCATACAGCTTTGCATCATCCTCAGCTTTTTCTTTATTCAAGTTGCAACGCACCTTATTATTGATTGCTTCAATCTGCAGAATGTTGTTTTCTAATTCTGCAGTAGATGCATCCTGAAGCTCACTGGCGGACTTTTTAGCAATTGCAATATCAGAAATCAATTGATTTTCCTGAGCAATCAATTGATCCAACTTTTCATGTAACGAATGGATTTCATTTCGGACTCTCTGCGCCTCAGTCTCTAAGCCGCCCAAACGGTCACGCTTTCGTTGGTTTTCACCATTCTTGGCAAGAATCTCCTGCTGTTGTTTAATCAAATCGGAAACTGAAACAATATCCTTTGGTACACCGTCGAAGTATTCCATTTCATTGGCATACTTCTTTTTCTGATCTGCAATACGCCCGATTGCTAATCTCTCGTTGTAACAACGTTGTTCCTGGTCCTCAAACTGATGAAGCTTGTCCCCTACGCCGATAATTTGTAAAAGTGTATTTGCTTTATCTTTGTTGCTGGATTCTATAAACTTGGGTAAATCTAAAGCAAAGGTCTCAACAAATTCATTTAATAACTGCTGACCGCTTTTATTTCCACCTGGATCTGTAACCTTTAAAGTACTATTCTTGCCTGTACGTTCCACCACAAGTCCATTGCTAAGACTTATATGTAAGTTGGGCGGTATCAC
The DNA here is from genome assembly GCF_024461735.1 of Anaerotignum propionicum. GTDB lineage: Bacteria > Bacillota > Clostridia > Lachnospirales > Anaerotignaceae > Chakrabartyella. The sequence goes on along the minus strand of NZ_JANGAD010000001.1, from coordinate 214,804 downwards.
TGAACCCTCTCTATATGGATTGGAAGGTTTATATTTATCCCCACCTAGCACCCATGCAATGGCATCCAACACTGAGGTTTTCCCCTGGCCGTTGTCACCGCCGATAATGGTTAAACCACTCACTGTGGGTGTTAGCTTCACAGCCTTCACACGTTTCACATTTTCAATTTCCAGTTCATTTATTTTTACTGGCACGATTATTCCTCCTATTCCAAATCCGCAAACGTTAGCGATTTAGTTGATTAGCTTCATATAAACATTTTTGAATCCTATGGTATCCATACAAAGAACAAATTGAATTTTGACGCATTAATCTTCTCTTCCAACGGTGAAAACTAAGGATATTCTTCCCTCTATATTCAGCAAGTATTTCTTGCCTAATCATTTCCAACTCTCTTACTTCGTCTGACGTAAGTTCGGATTCAAGGAAATGTTGTTTGACTGTTCCTGTTTGAACATCACTCAAATTCCTATATATTTCTGACATATTGAACCTCCTTTGCTGAGTCTCACGCATTGACAAATTCATAATATTCTGGTATTTTAAATTTACACGTTATGTATTTGTCCCCTTATGGAATTGCCGTTCCTTGGGGACTTTTTTATTTTCTTTTCCATTTTATAAACTCCGGGTACTGATACCACCAAGAAGGAAAAAATAATAATCCATTTCAGTACAATCCTGTGCGGTAAAGCACATTCAACCGCTGCTATAATACCAAAAACAATCACTGCATAAAGTAGCCATAAAGCCGCTACCTTAATGCTTATAACAAAAATGGCATGTCCTTTCCGCTTTTCCTGCTTCATACGGCGTTCATTCTTTCGTCTGTCAGCGTTGCGGTATATCGGGTCATTATGTATATTTTGCATGCTTGTCCTCCCCCTGTATCTTCTTACTTTCCCACCAGCTGACGAACTCGTCTTTATCGATTCTCCACACTGCATGATTGCCTGTGCCTATTTTCCTTGCTGGGAACTCACCCGCTCGGCTTAACTGCCGCAAGCGTTCGCTACTGAAACCTGTTAAGGTAGCTGCAAAAGCAAGGTCGAAAATTATCGGGACCTCCTCCCAGCTTTTAGTTGTTTTCATTGAATCGCCTCCTATTCTTCTTCAAAAAATAGCCACCAATTTATATTTAGTGCTTTACCTATGATTTTGGCGGCATCAACAGTTAATTTTCTTTCGCCGCAAGAGTATTTGAGCATTGTTCTATATTTAATACCTGTTTGCTCGCTCAATTGTTTTACGGTTAAACCCCTACACTTCAATATCTTGTTTAATTGCATAAATCCTCCTCCTACATCTTGTGCTTTTCCACAAATTGTGGTAAAATAAGTAAATCAAGTAATCACGCCTGTTTTTGTGTGGATAGGCATGTGAAATAATAAAGGAAGGAGTGAATGATACATGAAAAGAGTGTATGCTTGTTTGGTCGGGCAATGGGTTTGCCTTAATGATGACCCCAGCTGTGTTATGGGCGACTATAAGAAGGATCCTTATTCTTGGTGGGAAGAGAATGCTTCTGTTTATGCCCCTCAAATCAGATCCAGAGAACTGGAAAACAGCGCCTATAGTCTCGATTACATAAATATCTACTACAAAGGCAAGGACTACAGGATAAATCCAATTTTTATCCAAATAGTGAATGAGTAGCCCTGTCCAAAGTGTCTTTGTCGGGAAGCTGAATATCTCTGTTCAGCTTCTCTTTTTCTAGTTCAAAGCTTTTGTTAATAATCATGGATAGCCTTTTCCACTCTTCGCATGTGATGCCATTGAGCTTTTCTAGATAACCATTTATCGCGTTATCCCGTTCTTGAATTCGATTCGTGTACTCCTCTAAATTTTCCATATTATCCTCCTATTCTCTGTTCGCTGCCGGTTGCTCTTCTAAAAAATACGTAATTGGTACGCCGAATAAATCAGCTATTCCTTTGTTACCGAAACTGTTCTGCGTTCATCTTCAAAAGCTGTTAAGTCCTCCTCTTTGATTCTATACTCCCTGCCAATTTTCATTGCTGGAAGTTTCTTATCACGAATCCAACTCCAAACAGTAATGAGTTTTACGTTATAGCGTTCTGCGACCTCTTCGCAGTTGTACATTTTTGACAAAATACCACCTCCTTTTGAATTAATACTTGCGCATACCTCGGTTTAGTGATATACTTTGTTTGTCGAACGAGGTATATCATTTTTCCGATGTACTTTACCTTTTTAATGCTTTACTATTTTCTACCGAGGTATGCTCATACTATACCACGCTTTTTCGAGGTAGTCAATAGTTTTACTGCGTTTTTTTTAGGTATTTATTTTTCAGGAAAGCAGGGACAAATATGTATGAGAATTTTAAAAAGCTTTTAGATAAGCGCGGCATAACGATCTACAAGTTTTGCAAAGACACTGGGATTTCGGAATCAACAATTTATACGTGGAAGAAAAAGCAATCTCAGATAAGTGGTGAATTAGGAAAAAAAATATGTGATTATTTTGAAGTATCATTTGATTATTTAATGACAGGAAAAGAGCCAGAGCCCACCGTTACCGTAGTGGATGAAGAAAACAACATTATTGTATTAGATGATGATACCCTTGAATTGATTGATAGTTTACGCTCTAAGCCTGAAATGAAAATGCTATTCTCTGTAAGCAAAAATGCTACACCAGAGGATATTATTAAAACAATAAAAATTATCGAAGCATTGAGGGATAAAGAATAAGGTTGGTGGTGCTATGGAAGATATGTGTATTAGGTTTATAGATTTGCCTTGTCGTATAAATGGTGTAACTGTTCAAGATGAGAGCGGGTTTTATAACGTATACATAAATGCAAGATTATCAATAGAAGCGCAACACGAAGCAATTGCGCACGAATTAACCCACATTAAAAGGGACGATTTTTATTCATTGGAGCCAATAACTAAGGTAGAAAGTTTTAAATAAAAAAATCCCCTCCTGCGCCAACAGGAAGGGACAAGCGGTCATACCGAGGTACAACAGCCCTAGACAAGCTAATTGTATCACAAGACCGCTTTATTTACCATACCAAAATAAAGGAGGTCTTATTTTTATGGCCAAAAAGAAAAATACCGTCCGTGCTGACGGTAGAATCGCCGTCCAGGTATATCTTGGAGAATTTGACGGAAAGAGAAAATATAAAACCGTCTACGGAAAAAATCAAAAGGAGGCAGAAGCAAAAGCCCAGGAATTAAAATCGTCTATGTACAGGGGAATTGATATTACCGCAGACAGAGACACATTCGAATTCTGGATGGAAGCATGGTGCGCACTTAAAAGCACGGAAGTTACCTACGGGCGCATGGAAAGTTATAAGCGTAGCTTAAAAAAGTATGCGCCGCTATATAGCCTCCCTATCACACGCCTTAAGACTGCTGATTTTCAACAAATCATCTTAACCCTTGCCAAAGAAAATCCCAACACCGGGGAGCCATCGGCAAAATCATCCCTTAAGCAGATACGGTCCGTCGGGCTACAGATATGCCAATTGGCCATTGATAATAGGGTCATGGACTATAACCCTGTTGGTCCAGTCAAAATCCCCCGTGTGCCACAAGGCAATATAAGACGAGCATTAACCCAAGAAGAACAACAATGGATCATTGATACTCCTCACAGAGCCCAAACGGCAGCCATGATCATGATGTTTGCAGGCTTACGCAGAGGCGAACTCCTGGCACTCACATGGTCTGATATTAGTTTTAAAGATGCTACAATTGATATTAACAAAACCGTTGAATTTATTAACGGCCAACCAGTTCTAAAAAACACGGCCAAATCAAAAAACAGTATCCGAACTATCAATATACCCGACATTCTTGTAGATTTTTTGCATGAAAAGAAGAAGATCTGCACAGATTCCGTAATCGTCTGCCCTTCTGCAAAGGGCCAGCTTATGAGCGAGATTAGTTGGCGTAGGCTATGGGACAGTTACTTTACAGATTTAAATATAAAATACGGAAACTTTAGAAATCAAATTTCAGGTCAGCCAAAAAGTAAATTTCAACCCCAAGGTGTCCCTTGTGTCATTCCTCGGTTCACTGCCCATTGGCTAAGACATACATATGCTACAATGCTTTACTTTGCGGAAGTAGATGTGCTAACTGCAAAAGAGCAACTGGGTCACTCAGACGTGCAAACCACCTTAAATATTTACACGCATTTAGATGGGAAGCATAAACGAAAATCAATGGATAAATTAAATTCTTACATCGCAGGTGGTACAAATAAAGATACTCATATCGTGAAAATCTGACTTGCATTTTGACTTGCATTGACTTGCATTTGACTTGCAAAATGATAATAAACGACAAAAAACGACACTAAATTATACGTCGTTTTCCCACAATAAAAAAGTGCCAAAACCCTTTAAAATCAAGGTTTCCAGCACTTTTTTATACCCATCGATGCGACAGGATTTGAACCTGCGACCTCGGCGTCCCGAACGCCGCGCTCTACCAAACTGAGCCACGCATCGAAAATAACAATAATTTTATTTTGCGCTTTTTTCAATTAAATGTCAAGAATGATATTATAATTTTCTACTACAAATAAAGCCCTTTTACTCAAGATTGCCCTTTCTAATAGTTTACTGTTTTACTTCTATATAAACCTGTACACGGAAGTATTTAAAAAACATATATGAAGTAACTCTCTGAGTCCCTATAGGCCATTCTTAAACCTTTGATTTTCATAGATACTGACTTTTTCATGCAAAATCTAGAGCAGAAACTATTCTACCAGCACAAATCAGGAACACCTTATATCATCCACTAAACTGAACAACAAATAAAGACAGAGGTATCCCTCTGCCTTCATTTTGTATCATATTCTATCTCTTCTTCGAATCAGCTTGTTTTATTCATTCCCTTTTGTTCTCAAAAAATTATTCAGCCTCTTGCGCCTCTAATATTTCTTTATTTATACAAATTGCCAATTCATCCAACTGTTTTTCGTCCACAACAGTAGGAGCATTGGTCATAGGGCAAGATGCATCCTTCACTTTAGGGAAAGCAATCACATCACGGATACTGCTTGCGCCGCACATAAGCATAATAATTCTATCCAACCCAAAGGCAAGACCACCATGAGGAGGTGCACCATATTTAAATGCATCTAGGAAATAGCCGAAACGCTGCTGTGCATCTTCCATTGTAAAGCCCAAAAGTCCAAACATTTTCTGTTGAACATCTCTGCGATGAATTCTGATGGAACCACCACCTAATTCATATCCATTTAATACAATATCATAAGCTTTTGCACGAACCTTGCCTGGATCTGTCTCCAGTAAATCAATATCCTCATCCATAGGAGCTGTAAACGGATGGTGTACTGCCACAAATCTGCCTGCTTCCTCATCCCACTCTAACATAGGGAATTCGGTAATCCAAAGGAAGCTGAAATCATCTGCCTTTGTTAATTCTAACATTTTAGAAAGCTCCAAACGCAATGCTCCTAAGGAATCAAATACAACCTTGTCTTGATCAGCACAAATCAAGATCAGATCTCCGGGCTTACCATCCATTTTTTCTACGATTTTGGCTAATTTTTCTTCTGTAAAGAATTTTGCAATCTGGGTTTTCAAACTGCCATCCTCATTAATAGCAATCCATGCCAGACCCTTTGCACGATAGGTTTTTACAAACTCAACCAAGCTGTCAACTTTCTTTCTAGGGAAAGCGCCACAGCCCTTTGCATTAATGGCACGCACACTGCCGCCTGCCTCCAGGGCAGTTTTAAATACAACAAAATCTGTATCACCAACTACCTCAGAGATATTTACAAGCTCCATACCAAAGCGAATATCCGGTTTATCGGAGCCAAAGCGTTCCATGGCTTCTTTGTATGTCATTCTTTTCAGTGGCAAAGGAACTTCAATATTTAAAATATCCTTAAATACTTTTTGCATCATTCTTTCATTAATATCCAGAATATCTTCAACATCAATGAAGGAAAGCTCCATGTCCACTTGTGTAAACTCAGGCTGACGGTCAGCTCTTAAATCTTCGTCACGGAAGCATTTTGCAATCTGATAGTACCGATCCATACCTGAAACCATTAACAACTGCTTATATTGCTGAGGAGACTGGGGCAATCCATAAAAGCTACCGGGATGTACACGACTGGGCACCAAGTAATCTCTTGCGCCTTCAGGTGTACTGATACCCAAAATAGGTGTCTCAATTTCCAAAAAGTTTTCCTGATCCAAGAAATTCCGCATCACTTGAACAACTTTATGTCTTAATACAAGATTATTTAGCTGACTGGGACGACGCAAATCAAGATAACGATATTTAAATCTTAAGTCGTCTTTAACCGTAATATTGTCCTCAATCTGAAACGGTGTTGTTTCAGCTTCAGAAAGAATACGAAGCTCAGTAGCAATAATTTCGATGGCTCCTGTTTTCATGTTGGGGTTTATATTCCCCTCAGTTCTAGGGGCAACTTGTCCACGAACAGCCAATACAAATTCGCTTCTTACACTTTCAGCCTTCTCAAACAGTTCTTTTTCTGCTACATTTCCGTCAATAGCAATCTGAACCAAACCGGTTTTATCTCTTAACGCAATAAAGATCAACTGTCCAAGGTCACGGCGACGCTGAACCCAGCCCATTACTGTAACCTCTTTGCCAATCATGGTTTCATTTACATCACAACACATACAGCTTCTCTTCAAGCCTGCTAATGCTTCACCCATTTTAAATTCTCCTTCAAATACAAAATTTTCTTTCTCTATCATACCATTTTTCTAAAAAAAGTAAAGTTTTCCCGAAAAAGTTTCAAGCTTAGTCTGCAAAAATATTGTGAAAAGAACGAAGTACAATTCGGGTTATTTCCTTTTTTATGTAAATGTGATATACTAAATATATTAGGAGGGGTATTCACCTCTTAAGCTATTATATATCCTTACTATTTTTTTGGTTTTTGTATTTTAGTATTATTATTATTTTAAAATTGACAAATAGGAGTGATTCATATGGATAAGCATAAAATTATTACTATCAGCCGTCAGTATGGCAGTGGCGGGCGTATCGTAGGTAAACTATTGGCTGAACGCTTAGGGATTCCTTTTTATGATAATGAAATCATTTCCCTTGCTGCAGAAAAAACTGGTCTTTCGAAGGAATGTTTTGTCAATGCAGAAGAGACCTCTACAGGAAATCTTTTGCTCTCCCTGACGACCCTTACCCCCAGTGTAGAATCCTTCGGTCTTCCTTTAAATGAGAAAATTTTCCTTGTACAATCTCAGGTAATAAAAGAGGTGGCTGAAAAAGGAAGCTGTGTCATTGTTGGGCGTTCTGCAGACTATATTCTCTCTGAAACAGAAAATTGTATTAATGTTTTTTTGCAAGCAGACTTAAAAGACCGTATAAACAGAGCAGTGGCACAATATGACCTGCCAGAAAAAAATGCTGAAGCTGCTGTAATCAAAACAGATAAACGCCGTGCCAATTACTATAACTATTTTACAGGATTAAAATGGGGTGCAGCTGATAATTACGACTTAATTTTAAACACCTCTCGTATGGAATTAGAAAAAATCGTTGATGTTATCGAAAAATATGTTTCTTTAATCTAATCAATATTATAATTAAAGAGTATCCCAAACTATAACATAGCTTAAGGGATACTCTTTTTTCACCCCTTTTATTCAATCTTAGCCAAATAAATTATTTCTAACACACTCTTATATCTTAATTGAACCCCCATTCAATACAAAAAGGTGCTATAAATAAATGATTATTTCATCTATCTACAGCACCCTTTTTAACTCCCTAAAGGAATAATCCCATAGGGAAGCCCCCCACATTTTAAAAGCATATATCATGAAAATATAAAACGGGTACACATTTCCATTATAAATGGAGATGCTGCTTGCAAATTCCCACTGCCAAGGGACAGTGGGTCTGCAAAAATCCGTAATGCTTCATTTGAAATATAACATTACATTATATAGGTAAAGATTAGTGTTGTCTCATGTGGCTTCTCAATTCAGCACCAACAGATTCGCTCAAATGTGCCTTCTGCATTCTTCTCATAGCATTGAAGTGAGGACGGTTTGCCTGATTTTCCAGAATCCACTCTCTTGCAAAGGAGCCATCCTGAATATCCTTCAAGATGCCGCGCATTGCTTCTCTTGTCTGTTCTGTGATAATCTTAGGTCCAGCTGTGTAATCGCCATATTCAGCGGTATCACTGCAAGAGTAGCGCATGAAGGAAAGGCCTTCTTTTACAACCAAGTCGATAATCAGCTTCATTTCATGGATACATTCAAAGTAAGCATTTTCAGGCTGATATCCAGCTTCAACCAAAGTATCAAAACCAGCTTTCATCAATGCGGAAACACCACCGCAAAGCACTGCTTGCTCACCAAAAAGGTCTGTCTCTGTTTCTTCTCTAAAGGTGGTTTCCAAAACACCTGCTCTAGTTGCACCCAAGCCATCAGCATAAGCCAACGCCACATCCTTTGCAGTGCCGCTTGCATCCTGGAATACAGCAATCAGAGCGGGAACGCCGAAACCTTCTTTATATGTACTTCTTACAACGTGTCCGGGACCCTTAGGAGCGATCATAATAACGTCTACATCACTAGGAGGCACAATCTGGCCATAGTGGATATTGAAACCATGGGCAAAAGCCAGAGTAGAGCCGGATTTCAAATATGGCTTAATGTCAGCCTGATACATTTTTGCCTGTGTTTCATCATTTACCAGAATCATGATGATATCAGCAGCCTTAACTGCCTCTGGTGTTGTCATAACTGTTAGGCCATCAGCCTCTGCACGAGCCTTGCTCTTGGAACCTTCGTAAAGAGCTACAACCACATCAGCGCCACTATCTTTGAGGTTCAGTGCATGTGCATGCCCCTGAGAACCATAACCAACAACTGCAACCTTTTTTCCTGCCAACATTTCTTTCTTTGCGTCCTGTTCATAATACATTTTAGCCATTTTACATTCTCCTTTGTAATTATATTTTGATATTACTCTACACCATATAAACATTTGCTGCCGCGTTCAACAGCGATGAGTCCGGTACGACAGTATTCAAGTATGCCGTAAGGGGCCACATAAGTAAGAAAAGCATTAAGCTTACTACTTTCTCCTGTGATTTCAATGCATACCGAACCGGGAGACATATCCACAACTTTTGAGCGGAATACATTTGCTGCTTCCAGTATGGTTTGAAGGTTTTCACCCGTTGCATTGACCTTTGCGATTAAAAGCTCTCGCAAAATTGTGTTATCTGTGGTCATCAGCTCAACCTTTTTCACATCATAAAGCTTGGAAATTTGTTTGAGCAGCTGATCCTTTTTATTGGCATCACCTGTAGCGGTTATGGTCATCCTTGAAACCTCAGGATTAATTGTTTCACCGCAGGTGAAGCTGTCGATATTAAAATTTCTTTGACTAAAGAGAGACGATATTCTAGTAAGGGTTCCCGATTGATTTGATACAATAATGGAAACCGCAAACTGTTGATCATTGGCATTACTCATTCAAATCACCTCATTTCAAAATAATGTCATCCATGGAACCATTAGGAGGTACCATGGGGAATACATTTTCTTCGTCGGGAATCAAACAATCAATTAATACAGGGCTGTTTAGAGCAAAAGCTTTGTCCATGGCTTCGTCTAATTCCTCTAAGTTTGCGGCACGTAAACCAGTTGCACCAAAGGCCTCCGCCAGTTTTACAAAATCAGTCTTTCGTTCTAGGTTACTAGACATAAAATGATTTTCGAAGAAAAGATTCTGCCATTGCCTAATCATTCCCAGCACCCCGTTGTTCAGAACAACAATGATTAGGGGAAGTTTTTGAGAAACCGCCGTTGCCAATTCATTTAGGTTCATGCCAAAGCTTCCATCACCGGTAAAAAGTACTGTTTTGTTTCCTGTTGCCATTGCGGCACCAATGGCAGCACCCATTCCGTAACCCATTGTGCCCAAACCACCGCTGGTTTGCAAGGTTCTAGGTTTTTTAAAGTTATAATATTGGGCAACCCACATTTGATGTTGACCAACATCAGTAGCGATATTTGTTTCAGGTGTAGCTCTGCAATTCACAGCACCAATCACCTGCCAGGGCAATAGATAACACTTTGGTACAGAAACCTCTTTTGTTTTGTTTTTATATCCCCTTACTTCTTCTTCCCAATCTGGGTGCTTTTGAGGCTCCAGCTTTGAGTTTATGTAGCACAATGCAAAATATAAGTCTCCGGAAATTTGCAGTGTAGCGTCAATATTTTTTCCATGCTCAGCCGAATCAACGTCCAAATGAATAATCTGGGCCTTTGGAGCAAACTTGCTTCTGTTTCCTGTGGCTCTATCAGTAAAGCGAACCCCTGCAGCAATAACCAAATCACATTCGCTAATCGCTTTGGTTGCAGCAAACCTACCGTGCATTCCACTCATACCTAGATACTTGGGATGGCTGTTATCCATTGCCGTTAAGCCCATCATACTGCAAACCATAAATGCATCGGTTTTTTCAATCAGCTTCGTTATAATTTCTGAGCAATTTGCGTTTATAACGCCTCCACCGCAATATATTACAGGGCATTTACTTTCGTTTATCATCTTAACCGCCTGATCTAATAAAGCTGTATCGGGCTTGGAATCTGTTAATTTTTCCGCGATACCTTTAGGTGCGTATTCGGTTTTATCTAACTGTATATTTTTCGGTATATCCACCAGTACAGGACCGGGACGCCCGCTTTTTGCAAGTCGAAATGCCTCTCTAACTGTTTCTGCAAGGGTTTCTACGTTATCAACGCGAAAGCTATGCTTTGTTACAGGAATGGATAAGCCAAAAGTATCTACTTCTTGGAAACTATCAGATCCGATTAGCTCCATTGGCACATTTCCTGTAATTGCAACCATGGGAATGGAATCCGCTTTTGCTGTTGCAAGCCCTGTCATCAGGTTTGTGGCTCCCGGCCCTGAGGTTGCGATACAAACACCAACCTGGCCGCTGGCACGACTATAACCATCTGCTGCATGGGTTGCACCTTGCTCATGGGCTGTCAGTACATGATTGATACGATGTCTGTTTTTGTAGAGCTCATCGTAAATACTGAGCACTGTCCCTCCCGGATAACCGAATAGCGTAGTAACACCCTGTTCAATAAGGGTTTCTATTAATATCTGGCAGCCGCTTAGCTCCATTCTTATTCCTCCTTACATAGATTTTTTTAAACAAATTTTTATCAAACAAAAAGGCTGTACAGTGGATACACTGTACAGCCTTTGATTTAGGATTTCATCTCATGCAATCTTTATCAAATGAACTTTATCAGCAGTCAACCACTTTTTACCAGCACAAATAACCTCACCGAGAATGACAAGGACGAGGTTAATGAGGCTAATAATAATGTAGTTAACAGACTGACTAAAGTTATGCATACGATGATCTCCCTTCCGTTTAAATTTGTTATTTGGAAGTTTAAAGCTTAATTGTATTTTTGTCAATACAAATTTTTGATCTTTTTTTCACGAGAAAGAATTTTTGTTAATGTGCTGTATGTTTTTATATTCGTACATTATTCTTTGTGCACTAATTCCTATACATTTTACGAAATTAAATTCAATTTTTTTATTATTTAACTCAGAACATTACATTTTTTTCTATTGGTTATCTTCTAACTGTCTCAAAAACTTATATTTTTCTGAGAATTTAATATAAAAAATATGATTCACCATTTCAAAAGAGTGATTTAGATATAATAAAAAAACGAAAAATAATTAATATTTTTCAGAAGGAGAAGGAAAAAACACTCTTTCTATATAGCTTTTGTTTCTAAAATGAAATCATATGAAAAAACAGCCTGTTCTTTTTTTATTTTAAAAGCATAAACTTGTACAAAGTCTGACGGGAGCGTGATACCAATGAAACGGTTATTTATATGGATACTTGCAATGGGTCTTTTATTAGGAGGATGCACTGGGGCCCCTCCTACCGAGCCCAAAGGTCAAGCGGCTCAAGGAGCCATCGGGGATGATATCCCCATCACCAGGGGGCAGGCGGCAAAAATGCTTGCTTTGGCTTTTTACACACCCCAAGAAATTAAAAATTTACCCCAGGATACATCCTTTCCCGATGTAAAAAAGGAGGATTGGGCTTATCCCTATATTAATGCGGCTGTGGAACTTAATTTCTTTTCCGGCGACGGAGAAGGCTTCCGCCCAGATGATGATTTACTACTTTGGGAGGCTCAAATTCTGATGGATCGTGTGGCTCCTGATTATGAAAAGCGGATGGTTCTTACGGATGATAATAAAGAAATGGCAGTTGCCTATAGCCTCTGGACACAACTTTTCGAAAAAGCATTGATGTCAAGGCGGGGTGAAGATAGCATATATTCCTACGGGATCAAAAAAGAAACCCAGGTCTTATTCACAAATGGCCAAGAAAATCTTTTTGATGGAGGGATTTACGGGGCAGATGGGTACGACCTATCAGCTTATATAGACGAGAAAATTTCATTTTGGCAAAAAGATGGTGAAATCATCGGGCTTCTCTCCGTAGATGAGGTTACCCCCACCATACAAAATATTTATTGCAGAAAAGAAGGCAATCAAATTATTGTAACCGGTGCCGGCGAAAAAGCCTTTATTTTTGAAGGAACAGATTTTGAACCGGGACTTTGCAATGTGACCATTGAAAACGGTAAAGCAACCGTAAGAGAAGGCACAAAACTTAGCGGCGAAGTGATAAAAAGAGTAGATAATAAAGAAATATACTTAAGTAGCAAAGGAAAAATGCAGTGGTCAGAGAACTTCCGTGTTTATGGACAGGATTTATCATACCTCAATCAAAATGCCCTCATCTGCGGCACTGACTTGGCAGATTTCTATGTTTTGGATGATACAGTTATGGGAGCTGTAATTCAAAAGGATGTTGTTCCTGAAAATATTCGTGTGCTATTAGGCGGTGGATTGCAAAAATCCGTTACAATAAAAGGCGTAGACGGCTTTTCCCTCTCTAATGGCGTAGGAGAAAAGGACTTTAGTGCTGGAACAGCCACCCTTACGGCAGATTTGGCTTGGTTTGACCACGGCATTGTGACTGTCTCAGGGAAGGTTCGTATGACCTTTGACAGCGGAGAAGAAAGAGCCTACTCCGGTCTGATCGAAATTGAACGGATTGGAGATAAAATTGCAATTATTAATGAATTGCCTATGGAAGAGTATCTCTTGGGTGTAGTTCCATACGAAATGCCGGTAAGATTCGGGCAAGCGGCTTTAGAAGCACAAGCAATCTGCGCCAGAAGCTATGCCTATAACCAGTTCTATGCCAATGCATATGGTCACTATGGTGCCCATGTAACAGATACAGTTGCCAGTCAGGTTTTCATGGGTTCGGATACTGCACCTGAAGCTGAAAAAGCCGTATCGGCAACAGCAGGTATGTGTGTTGTCGCCGGAGATCGGGTGGCGCAAACTTACTTCTACTCTACCTCATGTGGATACGGATCCAAGGATACTGATGTATGGTCAGCAGATGCTACCTTCAGTGGCAATAGCAAATCCTATTTGCAAGGGCAAGCCTACGGGGTGACCCAGGAAGTACCGAAAACGGAAGAGGAATGGCTTGCTTTTTGGCAGAATTGGCAAATGGATGGGTACGATAAATCCTCTGCTTGGTATCGATGGAAAGTATATTATAGCGCTGGACAGCTTGGTGAAATAACAGAAAAAACCTTTGCAAACATTTCTGCTTCTAATGGGGCATTGATTAAGGTAAAGCAAAGTGATGGCAGTTGGAAAGCAGATACACCAAAAGGGTTGGGAAAATTAATCGGAATATCTGTTGCAGATCGAGGAGATGGTGGTATTATTAAAGTATTGGAGATGAATTTTGAGAACGGCGCTGTGCAAGTATTTACCGAAAATGCCATTCGAAAAGTCCTTTCTCCAACAAAGCTAACCATTGGCGAAACTATTAACCTTCAAAGAATCAGCGGTGGTACTCTGACAGGACAAATCATGCTTCCAAGCGCATTTTTTGCAATCAAAGAAATGAAAAATAGCGACGGAGTTTTAACAGGAATTGCCCTGTATGGCGGTGGTTGCGGTCACGGCGTAGGTTTAAGCCAATATGGTGCCAAGGAACTGGCCGCCCAAGGACTTAAGGGGGAAGAAATTATACAAAAATATTTCCCAGGCACAACTGTAGAAAAAGTAATGTAATCCCTATCTTTGGGTAAAACACATAATAACCTGTTTTGATGATTACTAGGGCTGAAGGTCACTTGAGAACCTTCAGCCCTAAATATTTTCTTTTCTTATTTTTTTTCTACTCTTCTTGTCTTTCACATTTTAAAGGTGCTATGTTTCTTTTTGCCACATCAAGAATGGATTTTCTAAAGTTTAATTTCAAATCTCACTCAAAAATCTAATCCTATCTATCATATTTCTTAAATGGACAATAACACCTGAATGATATTAAACGCTCTAACTTTTAAAATGGATAAAGTGTCTTTTGGAATGGTAGGCACCACCCCCACTCTACTCATCTTTCATTCCGTTATTTATATTTACCCCCAAAAAACTGACTTCCCATAGGTGATTATGTATAACCTATTAGGTAGTCAGCTTATAGTGGCTCGTTTCTCTGCTAAAAAGTATAGAAAATATATAATTTTTAATTCTGTATAAAAGAAATATATTTTTGAATCTCCTTTATATCCGTTTCATCCATATTACTCGTATGATATACTGTAATATCCGTTCTGCCGTTTAAATAGAATATTAGATTTTGCTTAAGCAACATGCTCAACTCTCTACGGTCATATGAAATCAAATCCTTCGCAACCTCAGCATTGGCTCCTTGGCACATTTCTTCAATAGAAGGCGCATGATATGAACCATCCTTGGCTTCAACCCACTCCACCAAAGTCCACTCCTTATTCTTCCATTCAAAATCCAATCGAGAAGGAATATAGCTTCCACCCCCCTCTACCAGCTGATACCCTAGGTTCGGTGTACGTATAAAAGCATATTTATTTAACCCAATGACTGCATAAACGGAGAGTTTATCTTTATCTTGAGTAATATGACTAATCAATGGAGCAACAATTTGCACCTCTCCCTCGTTTGAATCCTCAGAATAATGCCGCTCCATAGCCACATACAAAGCTTTATTTATATCACTATGTCTTGTAATCAGGCCTTGCTGGGTTTTATCTTTCATAGACAACAATCCCCGCTTTTCTAACCCCTCTCCATATCGTTTTTCGTCGTAAACAAAGGGTTCTACCACCACGGAATCTAATGCGCAGTACGCCTTAAACCATTGGCTGGGCGTCATTTCTTTCAGTAAATTGGAAATTGTGGCTTCCGGAGTATTTAAAAGCTTCAAACACGTGGCCATCATAATATATCCCCTAGTATCTGCAGCCTGACCTTGATAGAACTGGCTTAATAACTCTGCCAAAGCCCCATCTCCAAGCTTAAGCATTTCTTCATATTTTTCATTTTTGCCCAATGCTTCATAGGAAAAAGAGTTTCCCATTTCATCTACAATTTCATCCAGCAATAAATTTATTTGATTGTTATCAGGATAAAGTTGATCCAACTCTTTCATAAAACCGCGGAACGCCTCTATGTCAGTGGTCATAGTACGTAAATCTGTCTCACCGAAATACTTTGAACCATCCTCTCGATCAAAATGCAGAATTTGCTCCTCTCCATTCTCGTCGATAATGGCATATTCAAAGAAGGAAGCATTATCGACCAATGCCAAGAAAATCATGGCATCCCGCTCAAACCACCCATCTTTTGGAATTTCCATTCCATTCTCTAAGGTCAAATATTGTCTTACTCCAAAGGGCTCTTCCTTGGTGAACAACTCTATTCCCTCACTGCTGGGTCGAATGCCTTCCGGTAACGTTAATTTGCCAAGAATCGCTCCAACCCCGATATGATTGCCAATATAATCAAGCTTGCATTCATATAGCATAGCCACTGAGTCAACTATCTCCTCTTTCTCTTGATTCTCATGATTCTTTCCGCAACCTACGAACGCTGTTCCAAACCAAACAATGAAAAGCAAAGCTAAGAAAAGTGGGATTCCCCTTTTCTTTTTTCTCATATCAAAAATATAATCAATGCGCACTTTTAATGCCTCCTTCCCACCATAAAAGGCCGTGGAAAAAGGACTTTTATGTCCGCCTTGTCGAATGGTGTCTAAAATGGTCAACCCATAGTCTTGACGTTGTACCAAGGAACATTTCTGTAAAACCAAGCTGTCACAAGAATACTCCAGATCCTGTTCCGCCTTAAGCCCCATCCAATGTACAAAGGGATTAAAAAAATGTATCCCTTTCGCAATCACCAACACGCCTTTATACCAAACATCCCGTCTTTTACAGTGCACCAGTTCATGCTTTAAAATAAATTGCAACTGATTTCTTGCATACTCTTCATGGTTTAAATATATTCTTTGATGAAAAAAACCTGTGCAAAGAGAACTGGTGAGTATACCACAAAAATAAATTTCCGGCCTCTGTTTCATTTCCATCTCTCGGCAAACATCATAATATACTTCCAGTACTTCTGCATCTCTAATACTACGGCTGTTTCTATTTAGATCTCTTAAAAACCTTTGATATTTTACGATTTGATACAGAAAATAAATAATCATACCAAAAATCCAAAATATCCAAATTTTATTCTGTAGCTTTTCCATGTCTATTGAAGTCCCTGTCGTTTGAGTAGACTGAATTTCCATGTTCTTTCCTATCTGCTTTTCAACAGGTACGGATAATTCACTTGGTTTATCCTTTTCCAACGGATAGGTCTTTGATGCGTATGTAGCCTCCGCTTTTGTCTGTATTCTAGGTATTTCCACAACTGGTCTAGGTAAAGTGATATCAATTGGCACAATCAGCCTCAATCCAATGATAAGCCAAACAAAATATCTCCATTTCACCCCATATTGTTTACCAATAAAATGTGACAGAACGCCTAAACAGATGATTGCAATAGAAGAAAATACAGAAATTTTAATAACGCTCTGAAACAAATACATTAGGCCTCTCCCCCTGTTTTGTTGCGAATATATGTAGCCAGCTCATCCAAATCATTTTCGGAAATAGCACGACTGTCATATAATGAGGCAACCAATTTTGTCAGAGAATTGTTATTTACCTTGTTTAGGAACAGCTTGTTTTCCATTGCCAAATAGTCCGCCTCTTCAACACAGGCAATGTAAAAACGGTTTTTGCCTTCTTTATAAGATTGCAAAAAACCTCGTTCGATCAAACGATTCAGCAGGGTTTGTAACGCAGAAATATTCCATGCCCGCCTTACCTCCAGTTGCTCCTTAATTTCTGCTGTAGAGTGAATTTTATCACCATTCCATATGACTTTCATAATTTCCAGTTCCGTGTCTGGTAAGCGAGAAATATCTTCTGTTTTTTTCATGCTATCAACTCCTACAATTGTATGTTATTTATATAATACAATTGTAGGAGTTCCTTGTCAAGTATCATTTTACTTGAATTTACAATGCCACTGTGTTATTCTTAAACAAGTAAAAATACTATGAAATGAGGATTATTTATGGGTAAAACTTTTATTCCTAAGGGCTATGCGTCCGCGCTTACATTATATGAAACACAAAACGCAATCGGTATGATCCATAATACCTTTGAAGAAAATCTTTCTCAAAATTTAAATCTCAAAAGAGTATCTGCACCTTTGTTTGTGGATGCACAAACAGGCTTGAATGATAACTTAAATGGCGTGGAACGTCCCGTTAGCTTTGAAGTTCCCGCAACAGGGGTTACGGCTGAGGTTGTGCATTCCTTAGCAAAATGGAAAAGAATGGCTTTGCATCGTTATGATTTCCATCCCGGCAAAGGAATCTACACAAATATGAATGCAATCCGCCGTGATGAGGTTTTGGATAATTTGCACTCTATTTATGTTGATCAGTGGGATTGGGAAAAAGTAATTACCACTGAAAAGAGAAATGTGCAGGAATTAAAATATACCGTGCAGGGCATTGTAATCAGCATTTGTGATACCTTGGATGTAATAAAGCAAAAATACCCTCGTATCACCACAGACCTTTGCAGAGAAGTAACCTTCATCACTTCTCAAGAATTAGAGGATAAGTATCCCGATCTTACCCCTAAGGAAAGAGAGAATGCCATTGTAAAAGAGCATAAAACTGTCTTTATTATGCAAATTGGGGATGTTTTAAAATCCGGTAAGCCCCACGATGGCCGTGCACCAGACTATGATGATTGGAAATTAAATGGAGATATTCTGTTTTACAATCCCGTTTTAGACTGTGCATTTGAAATTTCTTCCATGGGCATCCGCGTTGATCCAGTAGCTATGGATGAGCAATTGCGCAAAGCAAACTGCGACGATCGTCGTGAACTTCCTTTTCATAAAATGTTGCTGGAGGGCAAGCTTCCCTCTACCATCGGCGGCGGCATTGGACAATCACGTTTATGCATGCTGCTTTTAGGTAAAGCACATATTGGCGAGGTGCAATCCTCTATTTGGGATCAGGAAACCATTGATGCTTGCAAAGAAGCAGGAATTGTACTTCTGTAATTAAATAACCATATAAACCTAAGCGGAAACCATTAAAAAGTTTCCGCTTAATTTTTAAGAAATACACTTTTTGGGGGGGTGAAAACATGTGGATCAAACCAAGTAACTAAGCAAGGCAATATTTTTTGCTTGCTATTATTTAGAAAACTGATTGAAAAAATTTTTACGATAACCATCATAGTTGTTGTTTCTCACGCATTTCTACTGTAACTGAGCACAGCTTTAGAGTTACACTAATGGGCAAGTAGAAAAACATCAGTTAAAATAAATATTAGGAGGCACATATGTCATTTTTTACATTTCAACATAAGCAGATTTACTATCAGGAACTAGGACACGGAGCACCATTATTACTGCTTCACGGAAACACTGCATCCTCTGCCATGTTTGAGGAAGCTGCAAAAAAGTATATGAAAAACCATACGGTAATTCTAATTGATTTTTTAGGTCATGGAAAATCTGAAAGAACGCAAGAAATTCCTTCTAACTTATGGTTTTTAGAAGCACAACAAGTCATTGCCTTTCTTGATGAAAAAAACTACACCAAAGTAAACCTAATCGGAAGTAGTGGCGGAGCATTGGTAGCCATAAACGTAGCTTTAGAGCGACCGGATCTTGTCCATAAAGTCATAGCTGATAGCTTTGAAGGAGAATATCCACTACAAGCATTTATAGAAACAATCAGTGAACAGCGGGAGCTCTCAAAGCAAGATAAGGGAATCCAGGAATTTTATGTTTCCATGCATGGCGATGATTGGGAACAAGTTGTAGATTGGGATACGCAAGCCGTAAAACGGCATTTTCAGGAAATCGGTAAGTTTTTTCATAATCCTCTGGAGGATTTTATCCCACCACTCCTTTTCACAGGTAGCAAAGAGGACGAATTTATTTTAGAGCTGGATGTAAATTACTTTGAAAAGACCTATTCAAACATGATTCAAAAAATAGGTCATGGTGAAATTTTCCTCTTCGAAAAAGGCAATCACCCTGCCATGCTTTCAAATCTGGATGCCTTTGTTAGAATCACCGAAAATTTCTTACTAAAATAATGTACTGTCACAAAAAGCCACCGGACTCCTAATGGTGGCTTTTTCATTCTGGCTCTATTTCATTGAATAACAAATCATTCATCGGTAGTGCTCTCGGCCAAAACTTTCTCTTCTTCACTAGCATTTTCAAATATTTCTGCAAGTTTCATATACTTAGCAGCATTTTCCCATTGACCAAGCTCCCCATAACAAGTCCCTAGGCGTAAACATACAAAACTGATTTCTCCTCCATCCAGTCGGAGCGTATTCTCAAACCAAAAAATTGCCTGCTTCCAAACATGTTTTTTGTAGAAATACTCCCCTAAGCTTATACATACCTCTAAGGATGGGGTATCCTCCAGAGCGAAGGTTAATAACAATTGAAATCCTTCGTCTTCAATATCCTTCCCACGTAAGCGAGCCATAAGCTGTTTGGCTCGCAGTGCACGCTGCTCCGTTTCTTCTCCCCTTTGGTCTAAAAGTATGATTGCATCCGCCAAAGGACTGATACGTTCCAAACACTGAGATAGCCCTTCCTCATTTTCTATTGTCAAATAAACACCGATGGAACTCAATCCCATCACCCCCTGCTCTTAAAGTATATGCAGGGACAAAATTCGTCGTTCTAAAAACATTAAAAAACAACGTAGAAATAGGCTCATGAATGTGGAAAAATTTTTTATACCAAAATATATTAGAAGAACCTATTCCTTCTACCAATCAGACCATGCTAATCTTCCCTAAAGATTGCATTTGAAAACCCTTTGCTCTATTTAAAATAGATATAAAAAAACACCCCATTATGGGGTGTTTTAAAATCTTGTAAATGTGTATCTTATTTGTGGCCTGCAGCCTTATAAGCTTCGATACCTTTGCCTAACAGCTCGATACCTCTAGCCATATCTTCTGCATTCAAGATATAAGCGATACGCAGTTCGTTTTTACCCAAGCCAGGTGTAGCATAGAAACCTTCAGCAGGAGCGTACATAACTGTTTCGTTGTTCTCTCTGAATTCTTTCAATAAGAATACTAACAAGTCTTCTGTATTTTCAACAGGCATCTTGCAAGTGATATAGAAAGCACCACCAGGCTGTTCGCAAACAACACCAGGGATCTTCTTGAGTGCTTCGTAGGAAACGTTTCTTCTCTTTTCATATTCAGCTCTTACTTCTGTAAAGAAAGCAGGATCTAACTTATAAAGAGCAGATGCGCCAACCATTTCCAATGTAGGGCAGCAAAGTCTACCCATAGCAATCTTCATAACGTTAGCCATGAGATCAGCATTCTTGGAGATTAAGCAGCCAATACGAGCGCCGCAAGCGGAGAATCTTTTGGAGATAGAGTCAATGATGATAACTCTGTCAGCTACATCTTCGTACTGACCAAAGGATGTCATTTCTCTGCCATCATATGCAAATTCTCTGTAAACTTCGTCAGCCAAAATCCAAAGGTCATGCTTCTTAGCGAAGTCACAGATAACTCTCATGTCTTCTCTGGAAAGGATGCAGCCTGTAGGGTTACCAGGGTTAACGATAGAAATCATTTTTGTTTTCTCTGTTACAGCTGCTTCCAATCTGTCCATGTAAGCATATTTGTAACCATCTTCAGCGTAGGTTGTAACAGGCTTAATTACGCCGTCAGCAGCCTGGATGAATGTCAAATAGTTTGTGTAGTAAGGTTCAGCAACAATTACTTCATCGCCGGGGTTGATCAAAGACAAGAATGTCAAAGTCAAAGCTTCGGAACCACCACTGGTGATTAAGATATCTTTTCTTTCCAAACTCATATCAAAGGTTTTAAAGTAGTCAATGATAGAATCCTGTAATTCAGGAAGTCCGGGAGATTCAGCATAAGCCAGAACCTTCTGGTCAAACCCTTTGATTGATTCCATAAATACAGAAGGTGTTACGATATCAGGCTGTCCGATATTCAGATGATAAATCTTTGTTCCCTGTGCCTTAGCTTCTGCAGCCATAGGGTTAAATTTTCTGATAGGGGAATTCTGCATCGCTTGTACTCTGTCAGATAATTTCATTGTTTTTCACTTCTCCTTCATCATTTCATCATTATAATATGATATTATGTGTTATTTTTTAGGCAGTATACATTAGCAATTATTTTATTCGAACTGTAATAATGAAATAAAATTCATTTATTGTTCAATAATCCCACAATGCCCGCTAATTACCTACCTAATTGCATTTTCAGTATACCACTTTTCGTAATAAAAACAATAGTTATAGTGAATTTTTCTACAATATTTAGTATTTTTGGTTGTTTTTAGTACGGATTTTCTATTATTGAGAATAAAATTATTAATAAAAATACTGTATTTTTCATTTTTCCATTATTATTTTTCATTTTAACAAGCTTACTACCTTGGAATGAAGGTTTAATCGTCTTTTTGAACAAATTATGAAGAAAACTCTTCAATTAAACTTTCACAAAAAAAAATATTAAATTTCTTTATATGGAGACTTCTTCATAAATTTGAAAAAAAGTCTTTTTTCTCTGGAAAAAAGCCCCATGCAATTTATACATGGAGCTTCCTTTTTAAGAAATATTTTCGCCTTTGTCTTCACGCTTTTTCTTTTCTTCCAAGGCTTTTTTCAACACCATATCTTTGACTTTCATCAATCGCGTTGTACCTGCACGTTCGTTTTCTTCCAGCTTCATGGTAATATATTTAATTGTCTCCTGATAGTTTGGAATCATAACGTTTTCTAAGGCATTTACACGACGACGGGTGCGTTCAATTTCTTGGGCTAAAAGCTGTGCAGTTTTTTCACTTTCTGCCAAACGCAATAAAGGTTCCATTGCATTGGAAAAGGAAAGCATTGCACTGTCTAATTCGCCAGAAGAAAAAGCAAGTCCATAGGGATAAATATCCCCACTGCTCTCTTCTGCTTGGAAATCAAAAACAGGTACATTTACACTCATAATATTCTTTTTTGTAACCTTTACAGCCACAGATTGTTGAGGAATCATTAAAGATTCTCCCAAAACACTTTCGCTTAAAACTGCTCTGGCTATAATAAAGTCTTTATAAGCGTTTTCCAAAGCCGCCTCTGCTTCTTCACGCAGGCGCTTATTTTCCCGTACGATATTTAAGAACTGCTTCATCAGCTCATCCAGCTTATCCTTCAGAAGCTTATGACCTCTGGTTGCTGTCTTCAACAGCTGCTTTAATCTGGACATTTCCATACGGGTAGGGTTGACATTCAATCTAGCCACGACTCATCACTCCCCGTCTGCTAAATATTTTTCCAGATATTCGTCACGAATACGCTTCAATTCGCTCTTTGGCAACATACGAAGCAAGTTCCATCCGGTTTCCAATGTCTGTTCTATGGTTCTATCAGTTCTAAAACCTTGAGATACATATGTTTTTTCAAATTCATCTGCGAATTTCGCATATATCAAGTCTGTGTCTGACAATGCAGATTCACCCAAAATTGCCATCAATTCTTTTGCATCCTTGCCACGAGAGTAAGCTGCAAACAACTGGTTCATTGTATCAGCATGATCTTCTCTTGTTTTGCCTTTACCGATACCCTTATCCTTCAAACGAGAAAGAGATGGCAAAACGTTGATTGGAGGCTGAACGCCTTTTTTATAAAGATCACGGCTTAGAATAATCTGACCTTCCGTAATATACCCTGTTAAGTCAGGGATAGGATGAGTCTTATCATCTTCAGGCATGGTCAAAATAGGAATCATTGTGATAGAACCTTCTTTTCCCTTCATACGTCCTGCACGTTCATACATGGTAGCAAGGTCAGTATACAGATAGCCGGGGTAACCACGACGACCGGGAACTTCCTTCTTTGCGGCAGATACTTCACGAAGGGCTTCAGCATAGTTTGTAATATCTGTTAAGATAACCAAAACGTGCATCCCTTGTTCAAATGCCAAATATTCCGCAGCAGTTAATGCCATACGAGGGGTACACACACGTTCAACTGCAGGGTCATTTGCAAGGTTTACAAATACAACGGAACGGTCAATGGCACCTGTTGCCTTAAAGTCGTTGATAAAGAATTCCGCATCCTCAAAAGTGATACCAATAGCCGCAAATACAACGGCAAATTTGGAATCTGTGCCACGAACCTTTGCCTGACGGGCAATTTGAACCGCCAAGTTGGCATGTGGCAAGCCTGAACCGGAGAAAATAGGAAGCTTCTGACCACGAACCAAAGTGTTCAGACCATCGATGGCAGAAACGCCTGTTTGAATAAATTCTGCAGGATATTCTCTCGCCGCAGGATTAATAGGTGCACCGTTAATATCCAAACGTTTTTCAGGGATAATTTGAGGGCCGCCATCGATGGGCTTACCCATGCCGCTGAATACACGCCCTAAGATATCAGGAGATACGCCAAAATCCAAGCTCTTTCCTAAGAAACGCACCTTGCTTTCCGCAAGATTAATTCCTGTAGCACTCTCGAATAACTGAACCAGGGCAGTATCACCGTTTACTTCCAAAACCTTACATCTTCTTACTTCACCGCTAGATAATTCGATTTCGCCTAACTCATCATATTTTACGCCATCAACACCTGTTACAAGCATAAGGGGACCGGCAACTTCTTCAATCGATCTATATTCCTTTATCATAATTCATCCGCCCCCTTACTGATTAACTCATTAATTTCGGCTTTAATATCCTTTTCAATTTCATCGTAGCTTTTATCTACGTTTACTTCTTCCATATATTTTGCACGACCGATACGCTCAATTACATTTAACTTTGTAATTTTCTGAATATGAACCCCCGCTTTAATTGCAGTCTGTGCTTCGTGATAGAAGGTCAAAATCAATTTTAACATTCTATACTGCTTGTGCAAAGATGTATAGGTATCTACTTCATGGAAAGAGTTCTGGTGCAAGAAGTCCTCACGGATGGAACGAGCTGTTTCCAGAATCAATCTATCACTGTGGGACAATGAGTCAACACCAACCAACTGCACGATTTCCTGCAATTCAGCTTCTGTCTGTAAAAGTCTCATTGCTTCCGTACGATGCTCGGAAAAATCGGGATGCACATTGATATCTGCCCATTCGTCCACTCTATCCTGATACAAAGAATAGCTTGATAACCAGTTAATTGCAGGGAAATGACGCTTATACGCCAAAGATGCATCCAGACCCCAGAATACCTTTACAATACGTAAAGTAGCCTGAGATACAGGTTCGGAAGTATCACCACCAGGAGGGGATACTGCTCCAATTGCTGTCAGTGTACCAATTCTTCCATCCTTACCCAAGGATACAACGCGGCCTGCTCTTTCATAGAACTGTGCCAAACGAGAACCCAAGTATGCAGGGTAGCCTTCTTCACCTGGCATTTCTTCCAAACGACCACTCATTTCACGCAGTGCTTCCGCCCAACGAGAAGTCGAGTCTGCCATCAGTGCAACGTTATAACCCATATCGCGGAAGAATTCTGCAATGGTTATTCCTGTATAAATAGAAGCCTCACGCGCCGCAACGGGCATATCGGAGGTGTTTGCAATCAAAACAGTTCTTTGCATCAAGGATTCTCCTGTACGGGGATCTTTCAGCTCAGGAAACTCACATAAAACGTCAGTCATTTCGTTACCACGCTCGCCGCAACCGATATAAACAACGATGTCTGCGTCCGCCCATTTTGCCAGCTGATGCTGTGTAACTGTTTTGCCGCTGCCGAAAGGCCCGGGAATTGCAGCAACACCACCCTTTGTGATAGGGAAAAATGTATCAACAACACGCTGTCCTGTTACCAACAAGGAATCCGGAGATTTTTTCACTTTATATGGTCTTTCACGACGAACGGGCCATTTTTGCATCATACTTACAGAAACATCCTTACCCTTTTCATCAGTAATAATGCAAACGGTCTCTTCCACCGTAAATTCCCCTACATAAATTTCTTTAATTGTTCCCTTCAAACCAAAAGGAACCATAATCTTACAAACTACAACCGCTGTTTCATTTACAATACCAATCACATCGCCGGCTTCAACTACATCGCCATTTTTTGCTGTTGGCTCAAATTTCCATTTTTTGTCCCGATCTAAGGACTTAACTTCAATACCCTTTTGAATATTTGTTCCGCTGGCTTCATACAGCTTTTCCAGAGGACGCTGAATTCCGTCATAAATGGTTGATATCAAGCCGGGGCCCAATTCAACGCTCATTGGCATCCCTGTAGATACAACTTCCTCGCCGGGTCCAAGACCTGATGTTTCTTCATAAACCTGTATGGATGCTTTATCTCCGTGCATTTCGATAATTTCACCAATAAGGTGTTTCTCTGATACACGCACCACGTCAAACATATTGGCGTCTCTCATGCCCTCCGCTACTACCAACGGACCCGACACCTTTACTATCGTGCCTGTTTTCATATGCTCATTCACCTACAATCGTATTTATTCACTAAACAATATATCCGCACCAATCGCACGTTTTGCCGATTCTCTTACTTCGTTCATACCCAGACCCATGCTTCCACCAACACCAGGAATCACAATAATCGCGGGCAATTCAAAATCCTTGTATTTTGCAATGCTTTCCTTCGCCATTAAACTAGCCTGCTCTGTGATATAAATAATCGCATAGTCCTTTTCTGCCAGTTTATGAATTGCCTTTTTTACTTCCTCTGCATTGTAAGCAGGGAAAATGTCAATTCCAAGAGCGAGAAAGCCCAAAATGCTGTCCTTATCGCCAATAATTCCAACTTTAGACATAAGTCTCTCTCACCCTTTCTTTAATAATGGCCGCATCAATGCTATGCATCTTACAAGTCATGATGATACGAATACATTTCGCTTCGGTTTCTTTCGCCAATATAAACGCCATAACCGGTTCAGGAGTCAAGGTCTTATATTTTGCATCCTTGATATACTCCATCAGGTAATCATCACAAGCTTTTTCAAAGGCCGTAAAACCTTGATCCATATATTTCTCGCAGAGCAAGCCATACGGCGTTTCTTTTAAAACTGCCACCAAAGAATCACTACGGAATGCCCTGGAAATCAGCTCTAAGCTTATACTCCCCCCGGGTACAAAGCTTTCCTCCAAAACCTGAAACTCTCTTTCCATTTTTTTCACCCGATAAAGGGTTTTCAAATTCGTGATATCTGCCAGCATCTGAACATATTTGGAAACATAAATATTTCCTAATTTCGCTGCTGCCTTTTCCATTGTTGAAAAGCAAGCCTTATCCAAAATGGTGTCAATATATCTTCCGTTACGAGTTTTGGCATACATGCTAATGGCCTCTTCTACGGCCTCCCCGTTTATATTGGGTAACTCCGCATAGTTTCTTTCCCGCAAATTCTTACGCAGTGTTTCTATAGGGATTGTTCCGCCCAAAATTAAAAACTTCTTACCACTTACCTTGGAAACCTCTTCTTTTAAAAGAACCTTGATATTATGATAGTCATTTTTATAAAGGAAAATATCAATCAATGTTTCTTGAGGAATCAACCCTGCAACAGCCTGATAGGTTTCCTCCAAATGATTTCCAATCATTTTTTCAAATTCGTAAACGCCTCTTATCTGCGTTTTACCGTAAGCACTGTCAGACAATATACGCAAGGCCTCTTCAGCAGTTTTAGCATCTGCCATCTGCATTAGCTTTTGCTTTGTCACCAAGGAGTTTTCCATAGAACGGACACTAGCCACAGCGAAAGGGTAAATCTTATTTTTTGACATCAAGAATCCCCCTCCTTAAAACAAAATTTTTGCTGCTATTTGTCTAATCTCTTCTTGTTCCACCGTGATAATGGACTCAAAAGAATAATTATATTCAATATCTCCATTTTTCACTATAAACCCACCGTCAAGTTCCCTGCTTTGTTCAGAAAGGATAAAGCCTTTTTCCTCTATAACAGAAGCCAAGCGTTCTCTATCCCCTTTCGAAACAATAATTTCTTTACCGATATCCTTATCTAACTTGGCAAGCATAATGCCTACCGTTTCTGCATACTGGGCATCTGGTAACGTTTCCAATCTTCTTTTCGCCTCAGCAATGACATCCTCAAGAATGCTCTGCTTTTCTTGCAAAACTGTGATTTTTCCTTGCAGCTCTGCACCCGAAATCGCCTTTGCCTTTATTTTTTCTGCTTCAGCTTCGGCATTTTTTTTCAAAACTTCACTTTCACGCTTTGCTTTTTCTTCTGCTGCCTTTAAAACTGCTTCCACTTCCAAATTGGCTTTCTCTTTGATTGCCGTTGCTTCCGCTTCTGCCTTCTCTATGATTTTATCGATGATAATTTTACCGTCATTCATAGGAGTGCCCCTCCTTTTCTTTCAAGTTTATCATACCTGGATGCTGTTGAGCATCAGGAAGGAAATAAGCAAAGCCAATACTGCATATGTTTCTACCATCGCTGCGAAAAGCATACCTTTTGCCAACTCACTGGGTTTTTTACCAACCAACATAATGCCTGCCGCTGCTGCTTTACCCTGAGCAACACCAGAGAAGATGCCTACCAAGCCAACAGGTAAGGATGCTGCAAAAATACCTGCGCCCTGAATCATTGTCAATTCAATCATGCCATCGCCACCCAAAAGCCCTACTTTAACCATAACCAAGAAAGCAATCAGCAAACCATAGATACCCTGAGTTCCAGGTAATGCCTGCAGCAACAGAACCTGACCAAATTTATTAGGGTCTTCAGAAACAACACCCGCTGCCGCTTCACCAGCAACACCTACGCCAATCGCACTACCTATACCTGCAAGAGCAGCCATTGCTGCACCTGCCATCGCTAAAAATTCACCACTGAATAAACTCTCAACCATTATTCTTCTCCTCCTTAAGTATCTTGATATATTTTGTTCTTCTTTCAAAAGGTGCAAACGGTCTGCCGCCGCCTGTGTAAAATTTTCCGAAAAATTCTACATACTGCAATCTGCAGGAATGAACAAATGCACCCAGCGCATTGATTGCAATGTTGAAAATGGTACCAAATACAAATGCTATCAGCAAAATAATTGCGCCCTTTATTCCACCACCTGCCAAGGATCCTAAAGTATTGATTACCTTTGCAACAACACCCGTTGCCAAACCTAATGCAAGAAGTCTGGAATAGGAAAGAACATCAGATAAATAGCTGGTAATTCCGTAAAGACTGCCAAGCCCTCCCGTTATTTTACCAAAAATACTTTTTTTGCTTCTCCCTCCTGTTAGTACGATACCAACCGCACCCACAATAGACATTCCTTTGCCTACCGTGACCATTACAGGGGATACACTGCCGCCAATGCCAAACAAAACCAAACCAATCAATATTATGTACCAGAAACCAATGTCAAACAATGCATCTAGGGGATGACCATCCCGAATCAACATATAAGCCTGTATTCCCATACCCACGAACAAATGAATGCCACCAAGGATTAGGGAGAAAACTAATAATTTCATAGGTTCTGCTAATGGATCAAACCAAATCGGCTTAATCACGAAATCTACATCAAATAACGTTTTAGCCGTTACCGTGAAGAAATCTCCAAACCACCCTCCAAAAAGAGCTCCCCATATAAAAGTAGAAATACCGCAATAGAAGAACATTTTTATCATACGATAAGTCATGCCTTCCAGTTTATATTTCTTTAGTATAATCCAGCAACCTACCGCCATGATGATACCATAGGCAGCATCACTCAGCATCATACCAAAAAATATAAAATAAAAGGGCGCCAATAACGCTGTAGGGTCAATATCATGCCTTGAAGGCAAACTATACATATTTGTAACTGCCTCAAACGGAGTAGATAATCCGCCGTTATGAAGGCAGACAGGAACCTCGTCTTCTGGTTCAGGTTCATTTATACTATAATAAAATTCATATTTTTGTAAGAGTGCCTCAACTTCTGCCTGTGCCTTTTTGGGCACCCATCCGTCGAAGTAAAATACCATTTCTGTGCTAAGCATATCCCCAACGATTTTTGCTCGATCACGACGCATATTCAAGCTATCATAAAGGAATTCAATATTGCTTCTAGACACAGATAATTCACCTAAAATAGCCTCTTTGGCAAGTATTCTCTGCCGATTTTCTTCTACTTGTGTTTCATATTGCTTCAATGCTTCTCTAGGGGTTCCCCTGTGCTCCGCAAAGGAAACTGGATTAAAGGCAAACTCTCTAAGCGTTTCATAGACCTGCTCCCGTTCCTCCTTCAAACAGATAATAGAGATATAAATCTGCTGTGTATCCACACTTATCTGTTGTACTACTGCCGAAGGAACCTTTTCCAATACAGTCTGCAATAAGCTATCATACTTTGTTTTAACACCGACTGTTCCATAAATTACTGTAGAATACTTTGTTTCCTTCATTTCTAAAGGGATATCCATGCTTTCCCAAGGTTTCAGTCCAGCAATTATACCCTTTAAGCGATTGACTTCATTTTGTCCATCCGCAATTTGCTTATAGCACATAACCGCAGTATCCACGTTCATTTCTGTTTCTGTTTTTGTTCGATTCATGTGATTGACAAATTCTCCACGGTCAATTTCCTCTCGAACCTGAAACAGAGGTTTTTTTCGTGTATCGTAGCGGTTAATGGCCTCTAATGCAGTGCTGACACGGGCAATATCAGCCTCCAAACGGGAAACATCCGCACTGTTACTGGTTCTAAAAATATCAGGCATCCACTCTTCGTCATTTACTGTGCCTTCCTGAGAGTTGATTTCAACAACACCCAAATGCATCAGCTCATGAATAAAAGGGGTTCGGCTGCTATTTAAACCAATGACAGTAAGCTTTCGCATCTCAACGACTGCCATACACTCCCACAACCCTTCCAATTACCGCTTGAACAGCTTCTTCTTTCTTTTGTGCTGCCTGCTCTTTAATTTGCAAACAAACTGTTTCCGTATTTTTTTGAATGTTCTGGATTTCGACGCGACTTTCATCCTCTGCCTGTTTCGCAACAAGCTGCATTAGTTCTTTCCCTTGCTGTTGAACCTGCTGCAATAGCACTTCTCTTTGTTTCTGCGCATCTTTTTTCAAAGCTTCCGCGTCTTCCGTGGCCTGCGTTATGATCTGACCAGCTCGTTCTTCAGCCTCTACGATGCTTCTCAGGATCTCATGAGCCATTACCATCACCTCTCTTGTTTACAATTCGCCATGCAAATTGTATAGTATGCATTTCTGTTAGGAAGCGAACCTCTTTTGTTAAAGTTATAACACTGCTTAATACAAAAAAAGAAGAAGTTCTACCTAAAATTCCAGACCCATCTTTCATGAAAATATGAAAAAAAGACCTTTTCATCAGCGGAAACACACCAAATTACAAAGTTTTTATGGTTTCGCTTAGTATGTATTAAATCTAAAACATACCTCAGTGTAAATAATAAATTATTTGCCTTGTATTGTCAATAACCCATTACATCTCGACAATACAGTAATATTTTATCGTGGCTTTTCATAATTGTTAAATTAAAATCAGTATCTTTTTTCATTTTATACCCTTGTGTTGAGTTTTACAGGCTTTGCGAACGGTAGTTTGCATGCAATTTATTAGTGCCCAAAGTTTTTTATTGGCATTATTGACACTGGTAAATTTAGGGTATTGTGACTTTTTAACATACAAATCGAACTTTTTTTGTGCAAAAATCTATATTTTTTTATTTTTTTTCGTGTTTTTGACAGTCAGACAATGAAATATATTTCACTCGTTTCTCAAGAATCTGAAAATCACATCATTGAACTTGCCTATATGTAAAAAAATAAGCCCAGATAATCGCTCTAAGCCTACTCAATCTCTCCCATTTGTACATTTTTATCTCTATCCAAAGCACGCAGCAAATCCCTTTTCATCCAATTGGGCAGTGTACTTAAAACCACTTCCTCCTTTGTCATCCAAACAAAAGCATCGTGCTCTTCGCTTAATGCAACACTCCCTTTTTTCCAATGACAGGCATATGTAAAAATGCATAGATGGATATGATTTTTAATCACATCAAAAAGAGAAACAGGCTCCCCCACAAAAACTTCTAGGTTGGTTTCCTCTTTTATCTCCCGGCGCAGGCCATCCTGGGCATGCTCGTAGAAGTGTAGTCCTCCTCCCGGCAAATCCCATTTTTGCTGGTTATTCATATAACTGCAATTCATCTCATCTTGAGATCTGGATAAAACCAAAACCTTTTCATCTTTCACAATAACTGCCTTGACGGCAATTGCAAAATCTCTTTTCATAGGGTCACCTCCTTTTTCTCTTCTCTTAAATAACACTCTTTATTTTGCAGCTTCCAAAAGTGCTAAAATTTCTTCCTCAGAAAAATCGTATTCTTTACCACAAAAATGGCAATGTAGATTAGCTTTTTTATCTTCTTTCGCAATTTTCTCTAGTTCTTCTTTACCAATACTTATTAAAGCCTTCTCTACCCGCTCCTTTGTACAATTACAATAAAACTCTGTTGGAACTTTATCAAGAATTTTCATATCCATCCCTTGAAGAATCATTTCCAAAATTCCCTCTGGAGTTTGTCCCATATCCAACAAATCTGTAATATAAGGAATTGTGTTCAAGCGGGTTTCCAGTTGAGAAATCACCTCTTCAGATGCATCAGGCATGAGCTGAATCATAAATCCGCCTGCACAGCGAATAGAAGTATCCGTATCCACCAAAACCCCTAAGCCAATTGCAGATGGTGTTTGTTCGGATTGGGCATAGTAATAAGTTAAATCTTCGGCAATTTCCCCGGAGACCAATTGAATACGTCCTGCATAGGGCTCTTTTAGACCAATATCTTTGATTACACTCATATAGCCTTGGCCAATTGCTGCACTTACATCCAGCTTCCCTGGATATTTAGAAGGAACCTCTACATTAGGGTGAAAGACATAGCCTTTTACCCTGCATTTACTATCGGAAGTAACAACTGCTCCTTTAAGTGGTCCCAATCCTCTTATCTGAAGAGTAACCAAGTCCTTCTCACCCTTTAGCATACTTCCCATCATAGCTGCCGCTGTCATCATTCTGCCCAAAGCTGCCGAAGCCACTGGGGAGGTATGATGTACCTCTCTTGCATGCTGAACCATTTCGCCAGTGGTTGCGGCAAAAGCACGGATGCTGCCGCCTCCTGCTATCGCTCTTACAATATAATCACCCATTTTATTTTTCCTCCTTTAACTGCGCCACAAAAAAATAGCGTTGGCTATCTGCTTTTGCTCGCTCAAAACTATATCCATCATACACATTTAAAAGTGTAAAACCATTTTCTGCAAGGCAACATTCTATTTCTTCCATACTGAAAGCCCTTTCATAATGGTACTCTTCAACACGTTCGTAAGTTTCTTTGTCTTTTTGCTTTTTAAAAAAGCTTACATAGTATTCATTAATTCTTTCCTCTTCATCAAAGGAATTCTCCCAAAAATAAGCGGAATCCTCTGTCATAGCCGCATAAGTCTTGTCTCCCAAAACCTCTTTAAACTTATACTCCGAATTCATATCGAAAAGAAACAACCCCTGAGGGTTCAAGTGCTTTCTAATTGCAGAAAAGGTGGCTGAAAGCTCCCCCTCCTCCGTCAAATAATTCAAACAGTCACAAAGGCTCAAAACACAATCTACCTGATATGGTAACTCTAACTCCACCATATCCTGACAAAAAAAAGGTATGGAAACGCCTTCTGAAATTGCTTTTCTTTGTGCCTCAGCAAGCATTTCCTGGGAAATATCCACCCCTATAACAGAGCATCCTGTCTTTGCAAACGGAATGGTTATATTACCCGTTCCACAGCCTAAGTCAATCACACTTTCCGGGTTTGTGCCAAGTTTCTTCCATGAATCAATAATATATTGCACCCATGCAGGATAATCAATTTCTTCCATAAATACATCATATAAAGATGCAAAGCCCTCATAAGCTTCCATTTTTCGTTTCTCCTATACCAATACCTTCAAAATCCAACAATTTATATATTATAGCTTTTCCTCTGATGTATTGCAAGAATTTTTCCCCTTAGCCGCCGCATCTCTTTTCTTCTTTCCCATAATACCGCCAATACGTCCGCTCTCTCTGGCAGTAAGGCCTTTCCAGCCCACCTTTTCAACCTTTTCCATAAGACCCAGTTCCTCAGCAATTTCATACTTCATGGCAATATCTCGTTTTTGTTCTTCTGTCAATTCCTTCTTCTGACCCATTTAAAAAACTCCCTTCTTTTATTTCAGTATTGCCCATTTTTTATTTTTTTTACAGCCTCTGTCCTTGTGAAAAAAAATATTGTCTATGAACGAAAATCATTTGACAGAATCCTTTTCTGATGGTAGACTATGGATTAAGTAAATAGTTCTAAAAGTAGAGGTGCGTTTTTCATGAGTACACGGGCGAATATCATAAGGGATAAAGGCCGTCCGCCGAAAGGGGCAAACGCCGAAGAGAGAAGATGCCTTATCTTTTTTTCTCTGGTTGTCCGGTTAATAACCGTCCAACTGTCATTGGTACCCCCAATGGAGCGCTACGAAACTGATTTTTTTGCATTACCATTCTTTTGTTGTATGCAAAATTTTGAAGTCGGCGCTTGCCGGCTCTTTTTGTTTTTCCGGCAAAACTTGCCTTTGGAACATATACCACTAAGACGAAGAATCTGGGCATAAAACTTTAAATTAGTAGAATCAGACCAAAAATAAGAAACAACCTTCACATACCATTACATTTACATGGAAAACGCATACCTTATTTATAAATAAGATTTTCTGCGAAACAACTTTGGAAGATTTCTCAATACTATTTTTGCATTCTATTTTTGAAAGTTTTCGTTTCTTCGCACATACTCACATATTTGACATTATTATAATAAAGAAAGAAGGAAGTTTGAAATGAAAAAAATTAATCTTGCAGTTGTTGGCGCGACAGGAATGGTCGGCAGAACATTTTTAAAAGTTTTGGAAGAAAGACAGCTTCCCATTGAAAATTTCTATGTTATGGCTTCAAGCCGTTCCGCAGGAAAAACAATTACCTTTAATGGCAAAGATTATATTGTTGAAGAGCTAACGGAAAATTCCTTTGATAAACCTATTGATATTGCGCTGTTTTCTGCAGGTGGCAGTACCAGCGAAAAGTTTGCACCCATTGCTGCAGCTCATGGTTGTATTGTAATTGATAACAGCTCTCAATGGCGAATGGATCCAGAAGTGCCCCTTGTTGTACCTGAGGTAAATGCCAATGATATCTCTTGGCACAAAAATATTATTGCAAATCCAAACTGCTCTACCATTCAGGCAGTGGTTGCATTAAAGCCCCTTGATGAAAAATATAAAATTAAGCGTGTTGTATACTCCACCTATCAGGCAGTTAGCGGTGCAGGTCTTGCAGGTTGGATGGATCTTGAAAATGGTCTAAAGGGAGAAGCACCACAAAAATTCCCCCATCCCATTGCTAATAACTGCTTGCCTCATATTGATGTATTTTTAGATAATGGCTATACAAAAGAAGAAATAAAAATGGTGAACGAAACCAGAAAAATGCTTCATAATGACAATCTGAAAGTTACAGCTACAACAGTTCGTGTACCCGTTTTCAATTCACACAGCGAATCCATCAATGTGGAGTTCGAAAATCCATTTGATTTAGCTGAATTGATTGAAACATTAAAAAATGCTCCCGGCATCGTTATGATGAATGATTCTAAAAATAACGAATATCCTTTAGCAGAAAGCGCAACAGGACATGATGAAGTTTTTATTGGTCGTGTTCGTCGTGACGACAGTGTAGAAAACGGAGTAAACCTCTGGGTGGTTGCAGATAATATCCGTAAGGGTGCAGCTACAAATGCAGTTCAGATTGCAGAAGAAATTATCAAAAACATGAACGCTTAACTTATATCCTATTTAAAAATTTTGGAGGTGCTTGCATTATGTCAATTTTTACAGGCGCAGGTGTTGCTTTGGTTACGCCTACATTTCCCGACGGTACTGTTAATTTCGAAAAAATGAAAGAACTAATTGAATTCCAGCTTGCCAACGACACCGATGCTCTGGTTATTTGTGGTACAACAGGCGAGGCATCCACTCTTTCCGACGAAGTACAAATTGAATGCGTACGCTACGCAGTTGAGGTTGTAAATGGCCGGGTTCCTGTTATCGCAGGGGCAGGCAGTAATGATACGGCACACTGTATCGAGTTGGCTAAGGGCTGTGAAACCGCTGGAGCTGACGCCGTTTTATTGGTAACCCCTTATTACAATAAGGCTACCCAGAAGGGTCTCATTCTCCACTATACTGCTGTTGCGGAAAGTT
Source organism: Anaerotignum propionicum (assembly GCF_024461735.1). Lineage (GTDB taxonomy): Bacteria > Bacillota > Clostridia > Lachnospirales > Anaerotignaceae > Chakrabartyella. Next base: position 178,949 of record NZ_JANGAD010000001.1, on the reverse strand, counting down.
TATCTATCCCCATTATCTTATATAATGTTCCTGGGCGTACAGGATGCAATATTGCTCCTAAAACAGTGTTAGAACTGTCCAAGGTAAAAAATATCGTGGCAGTAAAAGAAGCAAGCGGCAACTTGTCTCAGGTAGCTGAAATTGCAGCATTAGTTGGCCCCGACTTTGATATTTACAGCGGTAATGATGATCAAATTCTCCCAATCCTTTCTTTAGGTGGAAAAGGTGTCATTTCTGTTTTATCTAATATTGCCCCAAAAGAAACCCACGATATGGTTGTTAAATTCTTCGAGGGTGATCTAAAGGGCTCCATCGCTTTGCAGTTGGGTGCAATCGAGTTGATTTCTGCCCTTTTCTGTGAGGTAAATCCTATCCCTGTTAAAACAGCATTGGATTTAATGGGCTACGAGGTTGGCCCTTGCCGTATGCCTCTTTGTGCTATGGAAGACAAAAACCTGGAAACATTAAAGAAAGCAATGAAAAACTACGGTTTGCTTTCATAATGACGATTTGCGGCAAAGATATCTCTTTGCCGCATTTTAACAGATTTGATTGTGTATAGCATTCTAACAAGATATTGGCTTGGAAATCGTTATATTACAATGGACGCTGACATCAGTCAGTGAAAAAGACAAGCTTTAGAATGACTCATTTCCTAAAATGAAATGGGTATCATTCAAAAAGTAGGATAAGGTTTGATTTTAAAGGAGTGTACTATATGATTAATATTATCATGCATGGCTGCGGTGGTAAAATGGGACAAGTTGTGGCAGAAATCGTAGCAAACGATGCAGCCTGCCAAATTGTTGCAGGTATTGACCCAAGGGTACCTGGGGCTGATTTTCCTGTTTTCCCAACGCCTGCTGACTGTAACATTGAGGCCGATGTAATCATTGACTTCTCTACAGCAGTGGCTGTGCCCGCATTACTGGATTTTGCGAAAGCGAAAAAAATACCCATTGTTGCCTGCACCACTGCTCTTAGTGATGAAACCATGGAATTACTCAAGGAAACTTCAAAAGAGGTTGCCGTATTAAAATCCGCAAATATGTCTATCGGCATAAACTTGCTTATTGAGTTGGTTCAAAAAGCCGCAAAAGCTTTGTATGATGCAAATTTTGATATTGAAATCGTAGAGAAGCATCATAACCAGAAAATTGATGCTCCTAGTGGAACTGCCATGGCTTTAGCAGATGCTATAAATGAGGCAATGGAGCAACAATTCCATTATGTGTATGATCGTTCTCAAACAAATGAAAAAAGAGACCGTAAAGAAATAGGAATCCATGCTGTTCGAGGCGGAAATATTGTGGGCGACCATGACGTTATTTTTGCCGGAAGAGACGAGGTAATTGAATTAAACCATAAAGCCACCTCTCGAGAAGTTTTTGCTGTTGGTGCAGTAAAAGCAGCAAAATTTTTGGCTTCACAGGGTCCCGGACTTTATTCAATGAAAGATGTCCTAGCTTAATCATGAAAATCCCCTATTATGATAATTAAAGGGGATTTTTTAATTGCCTATGCATCAGTACAAAAGTGCAATCCCTTAAAATGCATTAAAATTCTATAATTACTCAAGTAAAATAAAAACAGTGTCAGTCACTTCAAACCAAAGCACTGGCACTGTTTTTCCTGATATCGTGCAGCTGTTGGCACTCTATCTCCATTCTTTCGTTGTTGCATCATAAAATCTTACTTAAGTTACTGTTGCCACTCCACATGAACATCTCACTTGTTGTTTTTTCGCGTTTTAAGCAACTTTCTTAATTTAGTTCATTTCAGCAAATTGGTTATGTATTGTTAGCATTAAAGATAAATCAGGATAATTTTTCATTTATTTTACAGCAATAATTTACTGTCTATATATAAGATTATTCTTTTTTTGCAATATCATCCGTACTTTCATTCGTCTTATCCCTATCCCTCTCAGCTAACCCCCTTCTGCATTTTCTTTTTTATAAATTGAAGAATTCGACATAGAATGGCAACATCAAATCCATTTCTACTTACTAAACCCCATTTCTTTTACCCATCAAACTCTATTTCTCACATCACCACCTACTTGTTCCGACTGCAAGAGATATGCGCACATCAATAAATAGTTATATTTAATATAACTATTTAATATATTATTATATATATTTTCATATGTCAACACACAAATATAATTTATATTTCTATAGCATGCATAATGTCACCTTTAATTCTAAATTTTCTCTATATCAAATCTACTTCTTTTATTTAACATGAAAACAAGTAAAAGGACTTCTTTCCCTTATTATTAAAATAAAATATCCACCACCAAAGGCCATATAGCTTTTGGTGGTGGATTTTCTTCAAATAAATAAAAAATATGAAACATCTCTTTTCTTAATTGGACTTTTTTCAATGGAATCCATCCTGGACCATGGGAAAGCCAAAACCCTCGTATAGGTCTTACTGCTTCTCAGTCTTCAACTGATAAATACAATCTACTCTCTCCGCTATGGTTGGCGGCAAAGCATCCCCTGTCAAAATAATATCCATATAATCAGGGCGTCGATCCAACAATTCGTCCAATTGCTCAGCAGACAAAAAGCCCTCTCTTATGCACTCCAAAATGCCATCCAGCAGAAGCATCTCGCATTCTCCCGTATCCACAATTTTTCTTGCAAAATTGAAAGCATTTTTTATTTCCCCGCTAATTTCCTTACGAACGGTTTCATCAAATTCCTGCTCTTCACGATTTTTTTCAAATCGAAAAATACGAAAATCAGGCTCAAGCTTTTTTAGTAACTCGATTTCCTTACTATTATGATAATCCATAAATTGTATCATCACAACACGCAAATCGTCCCCAATCGCTCTTAGCCCTCGGCCAACAGCTACACAGGTTTTTCCTTTGCCTGCGCCATAATAAACGCAAATCTGTCCACGTCTCACTTAATATTCAACTCCTGCTATTCTTCGGTAGTATCTTCAACTGTTTTTGATTTCTCATCCGTATGGGGAATTTCAATTTTTGAAACAGAAACTTCATAGGCAACTCTCTCTTCAATCAAATCACCCGTTTTTTTCTGATAACTTCTGCTTTGCACTCTACCCCAAACCTTAATATTTGCTCCTACCTTTAAATTTGCCATATATCTTGCATTACGCCCCCAAACAATGCAGGGGATATAGTCGGACTTATTGTATGCACGGTTTACAGCAACCAAAATATCTGAAATTTCCCGTCCAAAAGGTGTCTTTCTATAAATTGGCTCTTTGCAGATAAAACCATTCAGAAAAATTTGATTTTCATTCTTTTTTTCTTCATCAGACATCAGACGAATTTCTCTGGCAAAAATAGTAAGCACAAGCCTATTCTTCTTGCTGTTATAATTATTATAGCTACGAAGTTGTCCCATCACATCTACGCAAGTGCCTGCTTTTAGCTGCTCCTTATCTATCAACCTTTCCGAGACGGTGATCGGAAGGATGTCAGCCTGATCACTAAGACGCTCAGATGCTATCTTAAACGTATAGAAGCCCTCTCCATAAACCTCGTGGCTAAAGACACATTCCTCCACGATTTTACCGGCAATGGCAACACTGTTGTTTTCCGGCAATCCATCCATATGCATCGCTTTCTCCCCTTTTCTATGCCGATTTTTGCATCGACATTGCTTCCTTCTGTATTTCAGTTTACGCAAAAAAACAAACCTTTAGAAGTCCATATAAAAAAAAACTCTTCAAGGCCTCCTTCAGGTACGTTCGCTGATATCCTAGCCATTTTTATTGGTTTTGAGAGATATTTTTTTCGTTACTAAAAACAAACCCAATTTTAACACAATCGATGGCTACGACCATAGAGTAATCTTTCGTTTTATATATCAACGGCTCCCCGTTTTTCTTCACGATTACCGCTTCAACCTTTTTGCCGTCTTCTAACCAATAACAGAGGAAGTAAAAATCATCATCTCGACGCACCGTCCATTCAATATTCAAAAGAGGCTTTAAAAAGAAATCGCCCTCGCAGCCAAATAAATCTGTAACTCTTTTACTTGCCTGTACAAAACCCTGTACCGGTTCTTTTCCCTTAGCCATATCTTCCTCCACTCACCCAAAAATCTTATAATCTTATGGTAATGATTTCTAAACAACTTGTCAATATAAACATTTCTTTTGTACATAAACCTTTTTTCCGAATTATAACAAAAAAGGCAGGAAAAATCAAATAATCTGATTTTCCTACCGATTTATGCTCTTTAGCCCTTCTCTATCAGACTTTTTAGATACTTTCCTGTGTAAGACTCATTAACTTTGCATATTTCCTCTGGGGTACCCTTGGCAATTACCATTCCACCTTTATCGCCACCCTCAGGACCCAAGTCAATAATGTAATCCGCCGTTTTAATCACATCAAGGTTGTGCTCAATGACTACAACCGTGTTACCGCCTTCAGCCAATTGTTGAAGAATTTCCACTAATTTGTGCACATCCGCCGTATGCAAGCCTGTTGTAGGTTCATCTAAAATATACATGGTACGCCCGGTGCTTTTCTTGCTTAGTTCTGTGGCAAGCTTCACCCTCTGGGCTTCACCACCGGAAAGGGTTGTGGATGACTGACCTAACCGAACATAGGATAAACCAACATCATTCAGGGTTTGAAGCTTCGTTTTAATGCGCGGGATGTTTTCAAAAAATGCCAGAGCTTCTTCCACTGTCATTTCCAGCACATCGGAAATGCTTTTTCCTTTATACTTAACCTCTAAAGTTTCACGGTTATATCGCTTTCCTTGGCAAACCTCACATGGCACATAAATATCAGGTAAAAAATGCATTTCTATTTTAATAATTCCATCTCCGGCACACGCCTCGCAACGTCCACCCTTCACATTAAAGCTAAATCTACCCTTTTGATACCCTCTCATTTTGGCCTCAGTGGTTTGGGTAAATACATCTCGAATTAAGTCGAAAACACCTGTATAAGTTGCTGGATTACTTCTAGGTGTACGCCCAATGGGAGATTGATCAATGTCTATCACCTTATCCAGCACCTCATGCCCAATCATTTCTCCATGGGCACCAGGACGAAGCTTAGCACGGTTTAGATCTCTCGCCAAGCGTTTATATAAAATTTCATTGACTAATGAGCTTTTCCCCGAACCGCTGACACCAGTTACACAGGTGAATATGCCCAATGGGATGTCAACATCTATATTTTTCAAATTGTTTTCTCCAGCACCTCTAATTTGAATCACATGCTCTGATTCGAATTTTCTGCGTGTTTTAGGCACTTCAATTCTTTTCCTGCCGCTAAGGTAGTCTCCCGTAACCGAACGCTCACACGCCTTAATTTCCTCAACACTGCCTACACAAATTACCTCCCCGCCATCCTTACCGGCACCGGGGCCAATATCCACAATGCAATCTGCTGCATACATGGTATCCTCATCATGCTCAACTACAATTAAAGAATTCCCAATATCTCTAAGGTGCTGCAGAGATTTCAGCAACTTATCATTATCCCTTTGATGCAAGCCAATACTAGGCTCGTCCAAAATATAAACAACGCCAACCAAACCCGAACCAATCTGGGTTGCAAGTCGGATTCGCTGAGCCTCGCCACCGGAAAGGGTGCCTGCAGCCCGTGAAAGGGTTAGATATTCCAAACCCACGTCCATCAAAAACCCAATCCTGGCATTGACTTCTTTTAAAATACGCTGGCCAATCATTTCTTCTCGCCCACTTAAAGCAAGCTCGCTAAAAAACGTTTGAATTTCTGCTACAGAAAGTTTCGTCAATTGGGAGATATTCTTTCCCCCTACAGTAATGGCAAGAACCTCGGGGCGTAAACGTTGCCCATGGCAATCGGGGCACTGAATATTGGTCATATATTCCTCATATTCTCCCCGCATCCCTTCTGAAGTTTCGTTATATCTGCGTTGTAAATTGTTAATCAAACCATCATATTCGTAATCATAAGTACCTGTTCCCCGATAGTTTGTGTAGGTAATGCGAAGCTTTTCACCGCCAGTACCATAAAAAATTATTTTTCTAATTTTTTCAGGGAGGTCTTTAAAGGGTGTTTCCAGTGAGAAGCCATAACGCTCTGACAAAGCTTCAAACAAAACACGACTCATGCTGTCCTTTGCAGAAATAGAATTATATCCTGGGGCAACAATGGCTCCTTTTAATATACTAAGGCTATCATTGGGTACAATGAGGTTTTCATCAAACTTCATTTGCATGCCCAAGCCGGTACAAGTGGGGCATGCACCACTGGGATTGTTAAAGGAAAATAATCGTGGCTCAATTTCCATTAAATCAATTCCGCAGTCAGGGCAGGAAAAGTTTTGGCTAAACACCAATTCCTCTTCTCCTTGATTTACATCCACCACCAAAAGTCCCCCAGTCAGACTGGTTACTGTCTCGATGGATTCTGTCAAACGCTTTTGTATACCTTCCTTTACTACCAAACGGTCAACGACAATTTCTATGGTATGTTTTTTATTTTTTTCAAGCTCTATTTTTTCCGAAAGGTCATATAGGTTGCCATCCACACGCACACGCACATATCCGCTTTTTTTTGCATCTTCTAAAAGCTTTACATGCTCTCCTTTGCGTCCACGTACAACAGGAGCAAGAAGCTGTAGCTTCGATCGCTCAGGCAGTTCTAAAATACGATCTACAATCTGATCAATGGTCTGCTTTTTAACCTCTTTTCCACACTTCGGGCAATGAGGTATGCCGATTCTGGCATAAAGCAAACGCAAATAATCATAAATCTCCGTTACCGTCCCCACGGTAGAACGAGGGTTATGGCTTGTAGTCTTTTGGTCTATGGAAATGGCAGGGGAAAGACCTTCAATCAAATCAACATCAGGCTTTTCCATCTGCCCCAAAAATTGCCGTGCATAGGAGGACAGAGATTCAACATAGCGTCGCTGTCCTTCTGCATAAAGGGTATCAAAGGCCAAGGAGCTTTTTCCCGAACCGCTGACCCCGGTGAAAACAACCAGTTTATCTCTTGGGATGGTAAGGTCCACATTTTTTAAATTGTGCTCCCTTGCTCCCCGAATTACAATTTTATCCTTCATAGTTCCTCCTAACAGTGGAAATTACTGCTTTTATAACATCTTTTTCAGCTCTAAAATCTTATCTCTCAGCTCTGCAGCTCGTTCAAATTGTAACTCCAATGCCGCCTGCTTCATTTCTTTATCCATCTTCTGAGTCAACTTTTTCAACTCATCCTTACTCATAGATTCAGGATCCTTATCTAAGCCAAATTTCTGCTTCTCTGTAGCCGTTTTACTAATCTGTATAATATCATGAACTTTCTTTTGAATGGTCTGAGGTGTAATTCCATGCAACTCATTGTAGGCTTCCTGAATGCCACGACGGCGGTTGGTTTCTCGAATAGCCTTATTCATGCTTTCTGTCATCACATTTGCATACATAATAACCCTGCCATCCTTATTTCTCGCCGCTCGTCCTACAGTCTGTATCAGTGAGGTTTCCGAACGTAAAAAGCCTTCCTTATCCGCATCTAAAATCGCAACCAAACTCACTTCAGGAATATCCAAACCTTCACGCAAAAGGTTGATTCCAACCAATACATCAAAAACATCCATACGTAAATCTCTTATAATTTCCAAGCGTTCTAAAGTATCAATATCAGAATGAAGATACCGTACCCGAACCCCTGCTTCACGCATATAATCCGTCAGGCGTTCCGCCATTTTTTTTGTCAGTGTTGTTACCAAAACCTTTTGCCCAACAGAGGTTGTTTTCTTCACTTCCGATAACAAATCATCAATCTGCCCTTCAATGGGTCGAACAGAAATTTCTGGGTCCAAAAGCCCGGTAGGTCTAATAATCTGCTCAGCAATTTGCTCAGCATGCTCCTTTTCATAAACAGAAGGGGTCGCAGAAACAAACAAAAGCTGATTAATTTTCTCTTCAAACTCCACAAATTTTAGCGGGCGGTTATCTAAAGCGGACGGTAAACGGAAACCAAAATCCACCAAAGTGGTTTTTCTGGATCTGTCCCCCTCATACATCCCTCGTATTTGAGGTATAGAGACATGGGATTCATCGGCAATCATCAAAAAGTCATCAGGGAAGAAATCAATCAGTGTAAAAGGTGTGCTTCCGGGTTCCCTTAAAGATAAGTGACGAGAATAGTTTTCAATTCCCGTGCAAAAACCCATTTCTCGCATCATCTCAATATCATAATTGGTTCTCTGTTCCAATCGCTGAGCCTCTAAAAGCTTGTCCTCTCTACGCAGCTGGTCTAAACGCTCTTTGAGCTCCGCTTCAATGTGTTCAACGGACACACGAAGCTTTTCTGGGGAAGTCACATAATGTGAAGCAGGAAAAATAGAAATATGCGCCCTTGTTCCCAAAATTTCTCCTGTGAGGACATCAATTTCAGTGATTCTTTCCACTTCATCTCCAAAAAATTCCACCCTTACCGCATGTTCCGAGGAGCCAACAGGAAAAATCTCAACAACATCCCCCCGTACACGAAAAGAGCCTCTCTCAAAATTCATATCATTACGGTCATATTGCATTTCCAATAAGCTGCGTAATACCTCATCCCGATCCTTTTCCATACCTGGACGCAACGAAAGCATCATCCCATAATATTCCTCAGGGTCGCCCAATCCATAAATGCAAGACACACTGGCCACAACAATAACATCTTCCCGCTCCACCAAAGCTGCCGTTGCTGAATGGCGCAACTTATCAATTTCATCATTCACAGATGAATCCTTCTCGATATAGGTATCCGTACTGGGTACATATGCCTCGGGCTGATAATAATCGTAATAGGAAACAAAATATTCCACAGCATTTTCAGGAAAAAATTCCCGCAGCTCATTATAAAGCTGGGCAGCAAGGGTCTTATTATGGGCAATTACCAGGGTAGGCTTTTGCAGTTTTTCAATAATATTTGCCATAGTAAAGGTTTTACCGCTACCGGTAACCCCTAAGAGGGTCTGAAATTTTTTTCCTTCTTGAAATCCTCTGGCAAGCTTTTCGATTGCCTCCGGCTGATCCCCGGTCGGTTTGTATTGAGATTGAACCTTAAAATCCATTTTTCCACCTCCGTAAAACCCGAAAAAAGGTTCGCTTAATATAAATAAGAAGAAGACTCATCTTTTAGATGAATCAAACCAACGTTCCTTTTGGAAACAACTAAATAATTAGTATTTCATGGTAAAAACCACAATATTGTCTCGCGCAAATCTCAACAAATTATAGCACACATACTCTAAAAAGTACAGCACAAAATACAAACATTAGTTCTAAATTTTTACCAATTATAGAAAGTAAATTCTATTTTAAAAATAAAAAAAGCCATGCTTAATCTCATCTAAAAATATAAAAAACTAAATATAGTCTCTCCAATTTTATTAAAAATATAGTAATTCCTGGAATTCTTAAAAAATATTTCCATCCTATCACAACATAAATTTCAGTATTTTAATGACAAGGGGTACCTGAATATCCAATCACAGACACACACATATTTTATGGTAAAAGAAGGTGAATTTTTACGGAATATGTTAATTTTTTAAATGAAAAAGCTCTATTGATTAGATTACAAAAATTTCTTGCAATCCTAATAGAGCTTTTTCTAAATCATTTGTTATTCTCATTTAAAAGTAAGAAATCTCTCAGTAATCAGTCTAAAATTTCCCCTTGTGTGGAAATAGTAACCACCTGCCAAGGTAGAAACTTGCCGCTATTCTGCAATGCAGTCTTTACAGCCATTTCAATTCCTCCACAGCAAGGTACCTGCATTCTTACAACAGTTACGCTTTTAATATTGTTTTGCATAATAATCTGCTGTATTTTTTGAGAATACTCCACAGCATCCAACTTAGGACAGCCGATTAAGGTAACCTTGTTTTTCATAAATTTGTTATGAAAATCTCCATAGGCATACGCAGAACAATCCGCAGCAATCAATAGGTTTGCACCGTCAAAATAAGGTGCTTGAATAGGTGCCAGCTGAATTTGAACAGGCCACTGACGAAGCTGAGATTTTACCGATCCTGAAACCTGTTCCGTCTCATCATTTTGAATACTTGGTTGGAGCATTTGTGGTCTGCTTCCGGGGCAGCTAAATGCATGAGCTTTTTCTGCCATATTTTTCTTAACTGCCACTTCATCATATGCCAGCGCTTCTCTTTCTACAAATTGAATCGCTCCAGTTGGACAAGTTGGTAAGCAATCTCCAAGCCCGTCACAATAATCATCTCGAATCAGCTTTGCCTTTCCATCTACCATGGAAATGGCACCCTCGTGGCAAGCAGATGCACATAATCCACAGCCATTACATTTTTTTTCATCTATTTCAATAATTCTTCTAATCATTATTTTCTCCTCCAATATATTATCAAAAATTTTATTTTTCTTGTCTTTATGGGTAGAGTATACTATAATAAACATATAAATTCCGTTGTAATTACAACAAAGAGGTGGTATAAATGAAATATATTTCTGTTTTAAAAAATTCACCCCTATTCTCTGGAATAAAAACAGAAGAAATTCAAACGATGCTTGGCTGTCTTACTGCCATTGAAAAAAAATTTGATAAAAATGAGCTGGTCTTTCGCCAAGGAGAAACCGTAAATGCAGTTGGTCTTGTTATTTCAGGGCGTATTCATATTTTAAAAGAAGATTTCTGGGGCAATCGTACCATACTAAGCAACATCTCCCCTTCCCAAATGTTTGGAGAATCCTTTGCTTGCGCCCACACCCAAAGCATCACAGTCAGCGCCCTTGCCGTAGAATCGACCACCGTCTTATTTTTAGACATAAAACAAATTCTAAATACTTGTTCTTCAGCCTGCGTATATCACTCCCGTATGATTCGAAATTTGCTTTCCGTTTTGGCAGATAAAAATATTATGCTTACAGGGAAAATTGAGCATATTACAAAAAGATCAACCAGGGAAAAGCTTTTGTCCTATCTTTCTGCGGAATCAATCAAGGCTGGTTCGCCTGTATTTCAAATTCCTTTTAATCGTCAGCAGTTGGCTGAATATTTGGCAGTAGACCGCAGTGCTATGTCCCTTGAGCTTTCAAAACTGCAACAAGAGGATTATTTAACGTATCATAAAAATTCATTTCATTTAAAAGATAATCTTACAAATCAATAATGGTTGTAAGAAAAAATATGAAAATAAATTATACGCTGTTCGTTCCAAAATTTCGTTCCAAAATGTTCCTACATAATAATAAATGACTGTGTAATAATATCAGTGTAACACAAAAACACAGTTACTTTTTAAGGAGGTAATCAAAATGAGTGGAACAACTAACAGCACAAGCAATAAAATGAACGTACCCGAGGCTAGAGCAGCTATGGAACAGTTCAAATACGAAGTAGCAAACGAAATCGGCGTACCTTTGAAAAAGGGCTACAACGGCGACTTAACATCCGCACAGAACGGTTATGTTGGTGGCTATATGGTAAAGAAAATGATCGAAGCTCAGGAAAGAGCAATGGCCGGCAAAACTCAGGGCTAATCTCTGATAAGTATGTCGCTAATTATAACTAATTAGCTAAAACAGCTTTGATATCGCCTCTATAGACTATGTCTGAGGCAAAAAAAGAGTCTGAAGTATTTTTACTTCAGACTCTTTTTCATATTTTCACACAAGATCAACGTGCCTATTTTTAACCATCCTTAACAGTTCCCGATGCTTAGCATATTATAAAGTACATTCACTTGGTAAAACATTCTCTGTTTGTTTATCTTCTCAATCAAAAAAACAGCTCAAAATAAAAAAAGAGGCCATATTCTTGGAAACAAGGAATATAATTGTTGCTTTATCAAATAAACTTTACAAAAACATAATTCTCTATAAAAATAAAGCAACTGCACAGTAAACCAAAAGCAATGCCATAACTGTATTGGTCACTCTAGCATGATGAGAAAATAAAATTCTGAATACAGAACCAAAGGCGGCCCAGCAAAGATTAAAAAAACATCCGATTGTGGCTAATAAAATTGCAAAACCCAAAAGCTTTATCGGGCTGTTATGAAAATAAGGTAATATGTAAGATTCCATGGAAACCATACCATAAATATAAATCTTAGGATTGATAAATTGGAGAAACAAGCCGGAAAGAAACCCGTTTTTCACCTGCTTTTCTGAAATTTCGCCAGTTCTTTTTAGTGTTTTAAACGCCAAATACAGCATATAGGTGGCTCCCGCAATGAGCATAGGCGTTTTGATTATGGGCATCACCGCATTTAAAACACTGCTTAATACGGTACATATAATCATAACTGCCATAAATCCCACCCAAATCCCTAGATTAAAGGGATATGACTTCTTTAGTCCTACCCGTCCTGCATTGGACATAGACATGATATTATTGGGACCTGGTGTTGCTGTTGTTATTACCGCATACGTTAAAAAATTTAGCCAATGAAACATTTTAAAACCCCCATAACATTATCTTTTGTATTGTAGTTGATTTTTTCTTACGATCTATTGCATTCAAATTTAATTTATTGTACTTGTTTCAATACATAAAGTCAATCATTTTTCTTCTGTTGCCTACGCATTATAGTAGTACAAAGACAGGCTTTTGTTATATAAAATACGTTAAAATCCAACTTACAAATAATCTAATTATAAAAATTCTATTGAAACAGGCAAGCTTTTTATTTTATAAGAGAATTCATTTTGATTCCCTGATAACTTATCCCATCCTGTCCAATTTTACATATTACTTGGGAACTTCAAACGCACGTATTGAGGGGGAGAACCATGAAAATCGGTGCAGATATTAACATTTTCGTAATCATTCTGCTTGCGTTAATTATTCTCATCGGCAAAACCGCGGTGCAAGGACAAAAAAATTTCAAGCTCTTTTATAGAGTTATGGTTTTCTTTATTTTGACCTTAACAGCAGGCAGTTTTTATTTTATAATGGAAGGCTCAACGTTAAAAGGTGTTGTTCTTTTCAGCTATTTTATGATGATAGCATTCTATGTTTTTGGAGCAATGAGTGCATATTCATGGTTTATTTTTGTTCTTCATGAGACTGAGGTAAATTGGTCATGCAATTCGTCTATAAGAAAACTGTATATTCTTCCTTTGATTTTTCAATGTTCTCTTGTTATGGTCTATGCCACTACACATTGGCTATTATATTTTAATCAGAGAAATTTTTACCTAGGGAGCATCTATATTTTGCAATGTCTTTTAATTTTCGGTTATCTTTTCACTGGGGCATGTATTTCTTTTATCAAATATTTAAAAGAAAATAGATATTCCCAGGAAAAAAACTGCTTTTTTCTTTGTTTATTCTCGTTGTTGCCTTTGTTGGGAATGGTAATTGACATCATCTTTCCAAGTGTCAATTCCGTACTTCCCTTCCTAGTGTTTTCTATTATAATGCAATATCTTAATCTTATGAAAAAGGAAATCTTTCAGGATCCTTTAACAAAGCTAAATAATCGCAGAGAATTTCAACGCCATTTGATAAAAGTGACAAAATCCATGAGAAAAGAAGATGTATTCCTAATTTTCTTCGATATAAATGACTTTAAAGGCATTAATGATACCTTTGGTCATGTGGAAGGAGATCGGGCTTTGGTTATGATATCTCAGATATTGACAACAGCATTTTCAAATACAAAAGCTTTTATTGCTAGATATGGGGGAGATGAATTTGCAGTCATTCTTAAAAAAGAGGAAGCTGAAATTTTATCCTATTTAAAAAAAGTTGATGCCTCTTTAGCCACTCTTTCCGCTTCTCTACCATACAATATTTCTCTAAGTGTAGGTTATTCCATCTATGGGGAAGAGAATGCAAACACAATTGAAAGCTTGATACAATCTGCAGATAAAAAAATGTATGGGAATAAAGAGGAGCAAAAAAAAACAATATGTGAAAGTGACTCCATGGAAAGCTTTCACTCGACCCAATGACAATTATCCCAACGCTATCTTCTCACCCAAATAAAAAGGCACCCAATGATAATTTATCAAAAAGGGTGCCCCTTGTTTGTAACTTCAATTTTTGATATCAAAGCAAATCTAGATTTCTTCCTTAGCACCACTGTTTCATCATCCGCTGAAGCATCATATGTATGCTGGCCTTCTCCACTGCCTCAGCAGCAATTAAATCTGTTTTGCCTACTTCCTTACCATCAAGTGTATACACCATTTCGCCTACCTTGGAGCCTTGGGCTATGGGTGCCTTAACATTAGGCATGAGTTCCGTTTTTGTTTCCCATTGTCCTTTGCTGCCTTTACTCATCAGGACAGAAATTTCATCCTTTACGACAGCATTTATACCTTCCTTCATACCCTTTTCCACAGGAATCATTCCCATATCCTGACCAACGGGATATCCCTTTTCAATGGTATAATTTGCAAAACCATAATCCAGAAGTTTCATTACTTCTTGAAAACGAACTTTGAAATCTGGAGCCGCCATAACAACACCAACTAATGCGAAACCATTTCTTTCTGCTGTACCCGACAAACAATATAGCGCCTTCCCTGTTGAACCTGTTTTCAAACCAGTTGCACCCTCGTACCATTTAATCAGCTTATTGGTATTGGTTAGTCCAAACTCTGTTTCTCCCTTTCTGGTTTTATGGGTGATGGTGTCCATCCATGTGGTTGTATATTCCTTAATTTCAGGGAACTTTCTCATTAATTCCCGACTCATTACCGCAATATCATACGCACTGGAAACATGACCATCTGCATCCAGCCCACAAGCGTTAACAAAAACAGTTTCCTTCATTCCCAATTCTTTCGCTCTTTGATTCATTTTTTCAACAAATGCTTCCTCGCTTCCGGCTACAAATTCCGCCATTGCCACAGCGGCATCATTTGCCGATGCAATGGCAATGCATTTTGTCATATCAGCCGCTGTCTGGGTCTCTCCCGGCTCCAAAAACACCTGAGACCCCCCCATTGCTGCTGCATGGTCACTTACCTGTACCGTATCTGTCCATGCAAACTTACCATCTGCCTGAGCTTCATAAATCAGCAGTAATGTCATAACTTTTGTTACACTGGCAAGGGGCATCGCCTCATGGCTATTTTTTTCATATACTACCGTACCCGTCGCCTGATCCATCAAAACAGCGCTTTTTGACTGCAGTTGCAAACTGCTGTTGTCGCCTTCTTCCGCACAAACAGAAAAGGGCGCCAGAAAACAGAAAAATGCTGTCACTGCCGCCAATATCTTTTTTTTCATGCACGTTCCTCCCCAAAGACTATATTCTTTATCAGTCTATGTCCTAAAGAGATTAGATATACCCTATCTCTACTGTTCTAAAGAAGAGAAAACTTTTTGAGAAAGAGCCAATGTGTCTATGCCTACTTTACAATCATAGGCCAAAATCTTTACACCTGCTTGTTCTGCTTCAACCAAGGCTTGGGAAAATGCAGCATCTCTCTCCCAATGAGGGTAAAAGGCTTTTATCCCCTCCATTTGGATAACAAACAAAATGTATGCTTCAAAACCATCCTGAACCGCTTGAATTAATTCTAAAATATGTTTTCTGCCTCGACTAGTGGGTGCATCGGGAAATTTGCAAATCCCATTTTCCTCCAAGGTTGCACCCTTTACCTCAATGTATCCACGGCGTTCTCCCGCCTCAAAATATAGATCAAAACGTGAATTACCGTAAACAACTTCTCTTCGCAAAACAGAGACCTGACCAATTTCGGGAATTCTGCCTTCCGATATGGCCTCTGCCACAATCTGATTTGGTGCTTGAGAATCCATATTTACTAAAGTATTGCCTTTATAAACGGAAATTAGAGAGTATTTTGTTTTTCTCAAAGGATTCTCTGCAGGCTCCAAAAATACTCTAGCACCCTCTTGCAGTAATTCCTTGCATCGGCCTGTATTCTTTACATGAACCGGCGTTTCCACTCCATCTATGCTGACAAAAGCAAAAAAGCGATTGATTCGTCTTAAAAAAACAGCTTCTTTCATGTTCTTATAAATCATTTTATTAACCTCATCTGTTACAAATACATTCTAAAGACAAACCCTTTTATGTATCAAAGGGGAGACCCCCTTTTATCCCATATACAAAGTCAAAACTTCATAGTTATGACATGCTTTCTAACTAATTGTTATTTACTGAACCGTGTTCGCATAATAAAACTTTGTATAATCGGGACAAAGGAATCTCCCTATTTTACTTAATAATTGTTTGCTTTTCTTTCATAATATGCCTGTGGATACTGACATACGGGGCATTTCTGAGGAGGCTGCTTTCCTACATGCACATAACCGCAGTTTTTGCACACCCAAACAGTGCTCTCATCCCCTTGAAAAACCTTCTGTTCTTCCAATAATTTCAGCAAAGCCTGATAGCGCTCTTCGTGCTCCTTTTCTACAGAAGCAACATTCTTAAAGAAATTCGCAATTTCAACAAAGTTTTCTTCTCTAGCGGTTGCTTCCATCTCTTTATAAATATCTGACCATTCCTCATGCTCACCATAGGCACCTGCCTTCAGATTCGCTTCGGTCGTGCCGATACCCTTGGAAAAATCCAAAATTCGCTTTGCGTGCTGAATTTCATTATCTGAGGTTTCATCAAAAATACCCTTTATCTGCTCATAGCCTTCTTCATGAGCTTTTTCCGCATACAACTTGTATCGAACCGCCGCCATTGCTTCTCCCATAAAAGCGGAAAGTAGATTCTTTTCCGTCTTACTACCCTTTAATTCCATGTAAAATCCCTCCTAAGATATATTTCATTCTCAGTTTTCCCCAACCGAAGAAAAAAATACCTTAGAATAGGACTTTTCAATCTATATTGTTAACAATCCTGATATGCTCTAAATCTATAAACGGGTACCCCAATACCTTAATGCATTACATTTCCAAAGAATAATACAACGCCAAAAATAACGGCAATTAGTAAAATTGCCGCTAAAGCAACAAAAAGCCAAAGCACAACTTTTGCCCATTGAGGCAAGGTCTCTTTTTTTGTCGCCAAAGCCCAAATAGCAACTCCAGCCAAAATCATACCGCCAAATAAAAAAAATATCACAAAAATGCTTAATAACATTACAACGTTCATACGCATCAACTCCTCCAACTCCTTTTTTGTCTGTAAGCCAATATTATAAAAAAAATGAGTTCATGGATTCTCGACTCTACACAAATCAAATCACAATTCCCATTACCAAAAATCCTATTTCTCTCTTTCACTTTATTTAAATAGACATTTCCAGCAGGATACAGCATCAAAATAATTTTCCCTCTAACTATCTTAAAAATACAGGTCTTGAAAAGGATTAAAATTTCTCCCAATATTGCTTTATGCTGCCTTCATCAATGGCATCTATATAAGCGTTTGCAATTTCAAAAATTTCTTCTTCATCCTTTATTTTAAAGAAAACCTGATTTTGCTCTATCAAAATATCTTTGTTTTTCCCTTTGTTTTTATCAATCCAAAGACGAAACTCCTTTTCCCATTGTTGGGTAGCCTGCTCCATATCCTCGTAGCAAAGCAGTTCATCTTTTACATTTTCAATCAATTCCTCAATTCCTAATTTCATAAATATCTCCTTCTCCATATGATTCTTTCTTTCACATAGTGAAAACTACTTAAACTCTATCTCTTTCATCTTCTTTTGCCTTCAACCCAAAATGGGCATATCCTGCTCCCGTTACAATTCTACCCCTTGGGGTGCGTTGAATGTATCCCAATTGTAGTAAATACGGCTCATATACATCCTCAATGGTTTCCGATTCTTCTCCAATAGAAGCCGCTAGGGTATCTAGCCCTACAGGCTTACCATCAAATTTCTCTATCATCATCAGTAACATTTTACGGTCAATCAAATCTAGCCCCATTTTATCAACCTCTAATAAATCCAAAGCAAATCGGGCAACTTCCCCATTAATTGTGCCTTCATAACGCACCTGAGCAAAATCTCTTACTCTTTTTAAAAGACGATTTGCAATTCGGGGTGTTCCCCTTGAGCGACGGGCAATTTCCTCTGCACCATCTCCATCTATTTCAACCTGTAAAACATCAGCCGAACGGCAAATAATTGTTTTTAGACTATGAATGTCATAAGGCTCTAACCGCTGAACCACGCCAAACCGATCCCTTAAAGGCGCCGTAAGAAGTCCGATTCTGGTGGTCGCCCCAATCAGTGTAAACTTAGGCAAATCCAGCCTGACAGACCTTGCCCCCGGTCCCTTGCCAATCATGATATCTATGACATAATCCTCCATAGCAGGATATAATATTTCCTCAATCATACGATTTAAGCGGTGGATTTCGTCAATAAAAAGTATATCTCCTTCGCTTAAGCTGTTTAAAACAGCTGCCATATCCCCCGCACGTTCAATGGCTGGACCTGATGTGGTTTTGATATGAACCCCCATTTCATTGGCAATAATATTGGATAAAGTAGTCTTTCCCAATCCGGGAGGGCCGTATAACAAAACATGATCCAAAGCTTCTCCTCTTTGCTGAGCCGCTTGAATAAATACCTTTAAATTCTCTTTTACACTTTCCTGTCCGATATAGCTGTCTAACTGTTGGGGTCTGAGTTTAGGTTCAAATTCTTTGTCCTCTTCACCAAACGCCGCAGTTAGTATTCGCCGATTTTCCAATAGTAACACCTGCTTTTATCTAAAATGTAATCATCTTTTTTAATGCTGCTTTTAAAATATCTTCGGTGGTCATCCCTTCAGTAGCAACCATTCCCACTGCCTTAGCAGCTTCACTGCGACTGTATCCCAACGCTGTCATGGCTTCGATTGCTTCAAATTTTGCACCGCCTACTGCACCGCCATCCACCATTTCCATGGGGATTGCCAAAGCATCTTCCGTTGAGCATTTATCCTTCAGCTCCAAAATGACTCGCTGTGCTGTTTTTTTACCAACTCCCGGGGCTTTTGAAAGGGTCTTCGCATCCGCAGATAAAATCGCCATAACAATTTCCTGAGGTGTCAACTGTGATAAAAATCCTAAAGCACCCTTGGGTCCAACACCACCCACAGTTAATAGCTTTAAAAACATTTCCTGCTCTTCTTTCGATGAAAAACCAAAGAGAGAGATTCCGTCCTCTTTCACACTCATGTATGTGAAAATTTTCATTTCCTTGCCCGCTTCAGGCATCTTGGAAAGGAATCCGGCAGAAACAAAAATCTGATACCCAATTCCCCCAGTTTCCAAAATGATATAGCTTTCACCTCGATGCATCAAGGTTCCCTTAATATAAGAGATCATACCCTTCCCCTCTCTTTCTCCATGGAATTATTATACTGGACAAACAATGAAAGAGCAACCCAAACCACATAAAAAAAGAAACTATGTTCGCCATTGTTCCTGAAAAAAAGGTGCATATTGATATAAAAAGGAGTACTAAAATTGAAGCAAAAAATTCATCCTCAGTCGTTACAAAAGACGATTATACCAAGCTTCTCAAAAACGTAGGGGCTTTGCAGGATACACTCATGGCATTCCGCAAAAATATGGCGCTGGACGCCATCGCCCTACCTCAAAAAAGCATTGGTGCTCTCATCATTTCCATGAGTCCAATGCTTTTTTTGTATTCCTACGCTGTTTCCGTGCTTCAATAAATATGTAACCTCTTTCAAATTCCGGCCAAAACCGGAAAACCAAATATCTTAATTGTAATCTTTTTTATTCCGCCATAATGGTAATTTCTATCTTTGCCTCTTCCAAAATCCTTCTGGATAACTCATCCGGATATTCGCCCTTATGAACAATGCGCTTAATTCCCGCATTAATCAGCATTTTCGCGCAAATGACACAAGGCTGTAAAGTAATATAAATGGTTCCACCATCGGTAGAAATCCCTAGATTTGCCGCCTGAATAATTGCATTTTGTTCTGCATGCAATGCACGACACAGCTCATGACGCTGACCGGATGGAATCCCCAGCCGCTCTCTTTCACACCCCCCAAGCTCGGTGCAGTGCATCAAGCCTGAAGGCGCACCGTTATACCCAGTGGTAATGATTCTGTTATCTTTCACAATTACAGCTCCAACTTGTCTACGTAAACAGGTTGATCTGGTTTTTACAATCTCCGCAATCTGCATAAAGTACTCATCCCAACTTGCTCTCAAAGCTTCCATCCCCCATACTTGTTTTTTCAAAAATATCACAACTTTTGCTATTTGTCCAATGATTTAAAAAAACCTTTTCCCAAAATGATTTTCATTTCAGGAAAAGGTTTTATCATTTTAAATATTTCTAACCTTCATACAAGAGTAAATTGTACACAGATTCTTAAACAATCAAGTTCATTTTTCTTGCTTCAAATTCCAATTCTTCTTGGAACTGAGGAGCAGCAAGAGAAATAATCATTTTTGCTCTGTCACTTGCTGTCTGACCTTTCAAGCGTACAATGTTATTTTCCGTTACCAAAAAGTCTACTTCGTTTTTGGAGGTAGTAACAATAGAACCAGGTGTCAGAGTTGGCTTGATTTTGGAAATTGTGCCACCCTTGGTAGTAGAGGTCATTGCGATAAAGCCTTTCCCCCCCTTAGATAAATTCGCACCACGAACAAAATCTACCTGTCCGCCGGAACCGCTGTAATGCTTTGTTCCAAGGCTCTCAGCACAAACCTGTCCAAACAAGTCAATTTCAACGCAAGCATTAACAGAAACAAAATTATCATGCTGACCAATGATATAAGGATTATTTGTATAGTCAACGGGATGCATCTCAAAAGCAGGGTTGTTATCCATAAAATCATACATCTTCTGGGATCCCCATGCCAATGTAGCAACTGTTTTACCTACATTAATGGGCTTATTCATATTGGTTACTGCGCCACATTCAATTAAGTCCACCATGCTGTCAGTAAACATTTCTGTATGAATACCCAAGTCAGTTTTGTCCTTCAAAAGAACACCAACAGCGTTGGGAATACCACCAATGCCCAGCTGTAATGTGGATCCATTGATTACTTCATCAGCAATCATCTGTCCAATTTTTCTATCTACATCTGTCAAAGGTGCGTTAGGTAAGATAGAAAGTGCTCTGGAGGATTCACAAAGTGCTGTAACCTGAGAAATATGAATCTGGTTGTTCCCCAAAACACGAGGCATTTTATCATTAACATCCAAAAGAATAATTTTGGCTTTGTCACGCATTGCTACAACTTCTGCACCTGCCATGCCACAGCTAAAATACCCATGGTCATCCATTGGTGAAACCTCTGCATAAAAAACATCCAATCTAGGCTGAACATTTCTCCAGTAGCCTGGAATCGTGCTGTAGTTATTGGGAATATAAGTGTAGTAACCATCCTGAATTCCTTTTCTGCCGGCTGCACCGGTAAACCAAGAAACATAGTCATATTTTCCCTTTAAGTCATAGTTTAAATAAGCACCTGATTCTGCGCATAAAGTTTGATGATGGGTTACACCAGTCAATTCACCATTTGCAGCTCTTTGTCCAATGGCCTCACAAATTGCTGTAGGCGCCTCTAATCCTGTTGGTGCGGCACAAACGTCTCCTGATTTTACAAATTTAGCTACTCCCTCTGGAGTCATTTTTTTCGCCAAATACATTTCACGAAATTTATTCATACTATCTCACCTTTCCCCTTAACTCTCTCTGTTTTGCTAAGCAATCTGCACAATTATAAAGGTAAAATTCCCACATTTGAATACAAAATACTTTTCTTCCCCTGTATTTTAGCATATGCCGTAGCCCTCGTAAAGGCAAAACAGATAATGTTCTTTAAATTGTACAAAAAATAAAGACATATGCACTAATATTTTTACAATTATTTGGTTTTTTTCATATATCACTGGAAAAAGATATTATTTTATTGTAAACCGATTACATAAAAATCCAATGAAATTCAATATATTTTCAACACATAAAAATATTATGGAAACAAAGTTCTTGTCATACAACAATCTTCCAAAATAATAAAACTGATTATTGTGCAATCAAAAAACGGCCAACACATCTCTTTTGGAAATGGCTGACCGCTCAATATTCTTATTTTACTTTACCAGATACGGTTGAACTTCCTTGGGAAGCTCCTCCTCTTTTCGGCTTATAATCATTGTAAAATCCGTTTCAGATTCCTTTGAAATGGCTTCCAAATGATTAATGAATGTAATAAAATCTTTATCGTCCACTTTTTCCATAATATGGTTTAATCCATCAATATAAATTTTTTCTATATCACTGTTTTGAGAGAGGATACCGTACACAAAACCCCGGAAAACCTGTGTATTTTCCATGATGAATTTTGGAGTATCTACAAACCGGACACTATAATGAAGATCATACATGCGGCTGTTGTCATCATCTACAAACACAACGCAACCGTTTGCTTCCTTGCTTGCCTCATTAGCCATTGCGATGAGTCGTTTCGTTTTACCTACACCTTTTTCGCCTGCAAGAATCTGAACCATTGCAATCTCCCCCTTTATACTGGTGATATACCTCTGGATTTGTAAATTATTTAGTTTTCATTGCAAATAGAAAAATCTATTTGTTTGCTATTAGTATTCTCCAAATTCCTAAGAAATCCTCTTATATTTAAATGTTTTTGCTATGAAACATGATAATCAGCTATTTTCACAATAATTTCATCTATTTAACATATATTTTATAAAAATTTTGTGCCTATTGACTAATTAACAGCTTGAAAAACCAATGCTGCAGCACCAAAAATACCCGCATCATTACGGAGTTTTGCCAAGGAAAATTTCTTATTTCTGCAATGGGGAAACACATTCTGTGCGTAAGCCTTTTGAACCTTATCCAGCAAAAATTCTCCTGCTTGTGATACACCACCGCCAAGAACAATCATTTCTGGGTCGACAATATAGCATGCATTGGCAATGGCCAGCCCTAGCATTTTGCTTATATATTCTGTCAATTCCAGTGCCAACGCATCTCCCGTTTTTGCAGCATCCCACAATTTCTTAGCAGTAAGAACATTAATCTCTCTGAGAACAGATGGTTTATCTGTATTCGCTAGAGCCTTGCGTGCAACACGAACCATACCTTGTGCGGAGGCATACTGCTCCAAACACCCTTTTTTCCCGCAGTTGCATTGCTCATCCTCATAAGGATTCATGGTCATATGCCCAATTTCCCCTGCTGTCCCCGAAACCCCTGCAAGAATTTTTCCGTTTAGAATGACTCCACCGCCAACCCCTGTTCCCAATGTTACCATAAGGAGACTGCTGACCTCTTTCCCGGCGCCAAAGGTATACTCTCCCAATGCGGCAACTCTTGCATCATTTCCAATAAAAACAGGAGAAACACCAATCAAATTCTCCGCCTCTTTGCCAAGAAATACATCTCCCCAACCGATGTTCACTGTACCTCGCAAGCAACCATCCTCCGTCACTGGGCCCGGTGCCGCCATACCAATTCCAGCTAGTTCTTCTTTCTTTAGATCATTTCTATACAAGCACTCTTCAATTTCATATTTAATGTCTGCTAATAATGGCGTTGGCTCTGTATCTTTCCTTGTGGGAATTTCCCATTTTTCCAACAACCCTTTCTTTCGCGAGAATAATCCGAGTTTCACCGTAGTTCCACCAATATCCACTCCAAAGCAGTACTCCATTTTATTCCTCCTCGAAGTTATAAACAATCCTATGGATTATTCTTTTGTATCTTTCATACACATCCTGTGATATTCTTTCTGGCATAGTCATGAGTCGTAAAGGCAACCTTCCTTGTCCCATTCGCATAGGGGGCTGTAAATAGGGATACTCGTTAAAGAAAAACCCATGTCTTTCGTAAAACCCAATCCTTCTTTTTGTCATCTCATCTGTAGGAACCTCTACCTCCAGAACGACTGGTCTGCCTGCCCATGCGATTATTTCCCTCAGCTTTTTCCCACCGAACCCTCCATTACGAAAAGAAGGTTTGATAACAAAATGCTCTATATAAATAAAATCCTCAAAATCCCACATTGCAATTGCCCCTTGCAGGACGTCGCATTCATTTTTTATCCCGAATAAACGATACTGAGGCTTATCCAAAAGAGCCTCTTGTCTTTCCTTCTCTCGTAGCTCTTCCACAGGAAAAGCCTCCTCTAAAATGGGATATATCTCATCAAATGTATCCTTTGTAATTCTTTCAAGCATAATTTCATCTCCTTGTTCCAAAGGATACTATAAACCACTAAAAAAAGCAAATCCCAAACTTCCAATTTGATATACTAAAAAAGAAGCAAGCCACGCTGTTGATAACCAAAGCAAAAGAGCAAAAAATAGATTTTTCCAGCTTTTCTCTTCATACCAATAAGCAGATACCGCCGCAACGCATGGTATGCTTAGAAGATGAAATACCATAAAAGATACCGCCGACAATGGTGTAAATAAACCCTCCACGCCCCCCAAAACACCTAAGGATGATACCACCGCCTCCTTTGCCGCTATTCCGGACAGTATTGCTGCAGAAGCCTTCCAGCCATCATCTCCTCCTCCAAATCCAAGGGGTATAAAAAAGGGATTTAGCCCCCTTCCAAGAAAAGCCAAAATACTGTTAGATGAATCCATAGTCATATGTAAATGCGGCGTAACATGGGCAGACAGCCAAATGATGATGCTTGCTCCAAGAATTACCGTTGCGGCCTTTGTCAGGTATTCCTTTCCTCTTCTGTAAATTGCTCTTGACAAATTATTCCATCTAGGTAAATGGTAGGACGGCATTTCCATAATAAAAGAAGCCCTCTCCTTGCAGAAATACTTTTTATTCAAAAAGTTTGCCCAAAGAAAAGCAATAATAATCCCCCCTACATACAATGAAAAAATCACCATTCCACCGTTTTTGGGAAACAATAGCCCGACCAAAAGCACATATAGAGGAAGCTTCGCTCCACACGAAAAAAAGGGAATTATCAATCTTGTAATGCGTCTGCTCTCCTGGCGCTCTAACGTTCTCACACTGAGCATAGCAGGTACAGAACATCCAAAGCCTGTTAGAAGGGGTAAAAACGCCCTGCCTGATACCCCCACCCCACTCATCGGCCTATCCAATAAGAAAGCAACTCTTGCCATATATCCACTATCCTCTAAAAAAGTAAGCCAGAAAAATAAACATAAAATTTGAGGCAAAAACGATACCGCCTTGCCCACTCCGCCAAATATCCCTTCCAAAAGAAATGCCCTCCCCCAATAGGGCATTTGCGGAAAAAAATAGGATACCCCATCTCTCAAAGCTTCTATGCCATATGTTGCACCATCTTTTAAAAAAACACCAACAGATGGGAGGCCTGTCCCGAAAAAAGAAGGGGAAAAAGTGAAATGAAAAATAAAAGCCATACAAAGTAAAAAAATTGGAATCCCAAAAAAAGGGTGCAAAAAAATCTTGTCCAGTTTTTCAGTGAAATCCTTTTTTTCCTGTCTCTGTGTTATGACTTCTTGGCAGCAAAAAACAGAAAAACCGTAGCGACCAGCGGCAATTTCTCCTTCCCAGTCAATCTCTTCCTGCTGTTCTAGCCAACGCATCCCTAGAAAAAGACCTTGTTTGCGTTTCAAAAAAGGTTGCAGCAATGGTTCAATTCTTTGCCAAAGCTTGTCCCTTTGAAGTACAGTCTCTCCCTTACGTCCATTTTCCATGGCCATATTTAGAGATTTTGCCATATCCTCTTCACCCGCTCCGGTAATTGCAGATATTTCAACAATAGGAATTCCCAGCAGTTTAGATAGCTTTGAAATGTCAATGTTTATTCCTTGCTCCCTCGCCTTATCCATCATATTAAATGCCAATACCAGTGGAATATCCAGCTCCATAAGCTGCGTAGTTAAAAATAAGCTTCTCTCCAGCACAGTGCTGTCAACCACTTGTAAAAGAACATCCGGCACTTCCTCCAGAATAAACCCAACGGCAACCCGCTCTTCCGGAGTATAGGGTGAAAGAGCATATACTCCCGGCAAATCAATGCAAAGCAAATCCGCTTTTTTCCAAATACCCTCTTTGCGCTCCACCGTTACACCGGGCCAATTTCCCACGCGGGCGTCACTTCCTGTTAAGGTATTAAATAATGCACTTTTTCCACAATTTGGATTTCCCACTAGGCCCAGCTTCTTCACTTTAATCCCCTTCTTTCTCTATTAAAATAGAAGCGGCGTCGCTATATCCCACCGCCAATAGGTACCCCCGAATTTTCACCTCAATCGCCCCGTGCATCGGCGCCCAACGAATACAATATAAACGTGTATTTGGCGTTACCCCTAATTCTAAAAGTCTTCGGGCTGTTGCCTTTTGACAGGTTAGAGCCATCACCTTTCCCCACTGGCCTTCTTCCAAATAATTCAAACTTGTCTGCATTCCTTCTCCCTTTCATATCTATGCAAATAATTTCCTTATAATGCAAAAAACCTTAATATTTCCAAAGAGTACCATATAATTTGGGTAGCTATTTATGGAAAACTATGCTATACTCAGTCTGAAAAGGAAGTGAAAGAATGATTCAAAAATTTAGAGGATTTTTCCTCTTTTTAATAATCTGTTTATGTGCAGTCGTACCGGCTTCGGCAAAAAATATTATAGTAACTCTTGATGGCTCACCCCTACCCCTTTCTGCACCGGCAGTCGTACAAAACGACCGTGTTTTGGTTCCTATGCGTAGCATAATGGAATCTCTGGGCTATACCGTAATTTGGCATTCAGATAGCCACAGTGTTGAGGCAAAAAAGGAAGGAACAAATCTATTTCTTACCATTGATGACCCTGTTGCAATGGTCAATCAAAAGTCTGTTGTTTTAGATGCAGCGGCAACCTTGTCAAAGGAAACCACAATGGTGCCATTGCGATTTGTTGCTGAGCATAGCGGTTCCACCGTTGAATGGGACCCGGCTACCTATACAATTTATATCACCACAACCCAACAGAAGCAAAGTAAGCTATCGGATTCTGTGGTCTATATCCAAACGAATAAAATTCAGGGTAGTGGAATTGTTCTCTCTTCCGATGGCTTAATTGCCACGAACTATCATGTCGTAGAAAATGCGTCTATGCTTCAAATGGTATTTTCAGATGAATCTATTTATCAAGGAAATGTAACGATTGTAGGGTTAGACCAGCAAAGAGACATTGCCATTGTTCAAATAGATAAGAAAAACTTAATTCCGGCTTCCGTTGAAACGATACTTAAAAAAGGGGAATCCGTAGTAGCTGTTGGTGCACCAAACGGAAATCGCAACACCTTGTCAGAAGGGCAGCTAAAAGATTTTAACCAAGATATTATCTCCAGCAGTGCCTTTATTGATCACGGCAGCAGTGGCGGGGCATTGTTTAACAGCAAAGGAAAAGTCATTGGTATGACCTCCTCTTACAGTGATAATCAATATTTTGCAATTCCAATGAAAGAAATTTTAAAGGTACCCCAAACGCTGTCTGTTCCCATTCGACAGATGAAAAATTATACTTATACGCCAACTGCGCCGAAAAATCTGCGCTACTGGATTGAAGATGGATATGCCAACGTAACCTGGTCACCGGTTTATGATGCTGATTATTATTATGTTTACATTGCCTACTCCAAAAACGCTAAATATACAAAACTGCAAAATAAAGCGTTAGGCGGTGACGTTTGGTTCTGGGGATTTCCTCAATGCTTTGGCATTTCTACCGCCAACCACTCTACGGTTTATATTAAAGTCTCAACCGTTAGAAATGGTGTAGAAACGGAAACAACAGATCCTATGGAAATAGCTATGAATTAATATAAAAACAAAGTGCATCATCCCTCAAAAAGGATGATGCACTTCTTTTGAACTAAATAACCTCTTCTTTGAACCATTCTTATACAAAGCTCACTGAAAATGAAATACACCAACAGGAATTACACCGTAGAAGATTCCGTGTACAAGTCTATATTCTGGAAAGATTCTTTAATCCCTAACTTAATTCCTTGGTAATATCCCCTTCGATCCCTTCCACAAACCCAATGAGGTCATCAGGCTTCAAAATCACCTGTTCTCCCCGTATGCCTGCGCTTACCGCAATTTCATCAAACAATATTGCCGTTTCATCTATATAAGTAGGATATTTTTTCTTCATCCCCACTGGAGAGCATCCCCCCCGAATATACCCCGTTAAGGCCAGTAGTTCCTTTACATGAGTCATCTCTATTTTCTTATTTCCCGAAACCGATGCTGCTTTTTTCAAATCCAGCTCCATATTTACGGGGACACAAAACACTAAAATCCCTGTTTTATCCCCTCTGGTTACCAGTGTTTTAAAAACCTGTTCAGCAGGAATACCTATTTTTTCTGCAGCATTCAAACCGGAGAGGTTATTTTCATCATACTCATACTCTGCGGTGCGGTAAGAAATCCCTGCCGTTTCTAAAAGCCGCATTACGTTGGTTTTTACCATTTTTCTTACCCCTTTCCAATTTTCCGTTCCCTACCATAATAAAACAAATACTGTTGAGCGAAGCCTGCATCGTTGCCGAATTTTTCTGCGGCAGACATCTGTAATTCCTTTGCCAATAACTTTTTCCCTTCAAAGTAAGCATGGCTAAAAACACGATTAATCCACACATCTGTTGGAAACACCTCATATCTGCCAAAGGAAAATAACAAAATACAATCTGCCACCTTTTGCCCAACGCCACAGATCGACATTAACCTCTGTCGAAGCTCCTCCGTAGATAGTGTTTCCAATTTATCCGTCTCAAAATCCCCTGAAAGCACCTTCTTTACCGCATCTTCCAAATATCTCCCTCGAAAGCCGCAGCCTAGACCACGATAGGCTTCTTCCGTTACATCACACAATTGTTGGGGGGTGGGAAAACTGTAAAATCCCTCCTCTAAAGGCGTCCCATATTCTTGAGAAAGCCTCTGAATTAACCCTCTAATCCTAGGAATGTGATTATTTTGAGATATGATAAAGGACATCAGCATTTCAAAAAATTCTTGTTTTAATATTCGAATACCTGGCGCAAAAGAAATTGCTTCCGCCATTATGGGGTCATTCTCTTTTAAGCGCTGTTTAATTTCATTATAATTTCGTTCTCCATCAAAAAAACCTTTCCAAAAAGGAATATCCTCGTCGCCATAAAAAACAATACTGTCACCCACCTGCCTAAGGGTAATCACCTTTTGGCCGGAGATGACAGTATAGCAATCATCCTCTTTTTTTTCATAACGGAAGCATTGTCCGCATTCTAAGGTCTGTGACAGAGAAAAGTCGGGACATTCCCAAAAAACCTTCTCCATTTTTATTCACACCCTATTCCCATTAATCATCCAAAATTAAGAACCCATAATTGATTCCCGTTTTTTTCAAAAGGAAGTTTTTCGCCGCAATATCAGATGTTACAAATTCAGCCTTCCATCTACCACCTTCACTATAGCAAACATAACGATTTCCATTCGTTAAAATGGCATACGCACAAGCAGAGGTGCCACATTGATATGCAATTTCACTGGAACTTGTAATTGCCTTTGCACTAAAGAGAGCCGCCTCAACACCACCTTGGGTAGATACAATACTTCCTCTCCAAGAGGCCAAAGTATATGCTGGCAATAGCTCCAGATTAAAATTAGGCAGATAACGGTTGATTGATGTTATCGGATAATATTCAGTCTGAGCATTTGGCAAAACAACCTCCCAGAAGTTATTCTCATTCTCAAGAATATATTCTTTAATGTCTGCAGTATTTCTCCGGTTTGAAAAAACAACTACCGCATATCTTTCATCTAAACGAATTTCTCTCACATAGTATTCTTCAAAACGTCCTTCAAAAAGGCTGATATAATTCAGTATTCGCTCATACTCAGCAGATGCAGAGGAAAGCCTTAAGACCTTTCCGTTATTTTGATTATACTTCGCCAAAAGGTTATGAAAACTATCTTCACTGATTGTTCCAACCTTTCCATCGTTAGATGCAATCATATATTTTCCTGATTGCTTCACAGCAGCAAACACCTGAAAATCCATACTACTAGATGGAACAGAAGTGCCCTCCAAGGCTGCCAAATCAGCACCATTGATTAACAGAATTTTATAAGCAGAGGCTGTTAGACCACTTTCCAAATATCCATCTGCCACCAAAGTGTCTGTTGTTATGTATTTCCCTTCGTAATAATTGTAAAGTTCACCATTTTTACTCATCCAGCCCTTTTGGGAACCGTTTGCCTTATAATCAGCCTGTCCTGCTGTAGCAATGGCAATGATGTTATTTGTCAATCTGGTTGTTTCACTCACCCAAAAAGGTTTTGCACTAGCAGGCTGTGTCTTTTCCGGTTCAACTATTACGTTATTTTCCTCCTTGGCGGGGGGATTTTCCGGTTCAGTAGATGGATCATCTGTATTCTCCGTTACAGGTGGCACTTCAATCGGATCCTTTTCATTGTTCTGTTCCGCTCCCGGCAAAGTATCAACCTCAACTTTTCTCAATGCACAAGCGCAACATAAGAAAAGCAAAACACCTATCAAAATAAAGGCATTTTTCCACTTTTTATTCTTCACTATAATCATCCTTTTTGTCCGCTATAGCATCGTAAACCGAAAGCAGTTCTTTTTTATGAATATCCAGTATATTCGTAATTGTGTTTTCCATCTCTTCGTGTACATCAGAATAAGGGAATTGCACAACCCAGATTGGATTATAATGCCCGTCCTCTTCCGTTACATTGGTAGAAACCCCAACCAAAGCTTCTGTGTCATAATAATCAAAAATCGCATCATATTCCCAATCTTCAACTTCCCTATCACAGGTTAAACGCAAAACTACCCTTCTGCCATCCTCCGTGTCTTCACCATAAATATTGTAAATCATTCCTGCATTTTCCGAAAGAGAATAGCTTCCCAACTCTTTTTCTAAAAATCCCGTATCATTATCTTTAAGCATTATCACAATTACGGTCTCGTCCATATTCTTCTCCTTCAATAAGCAAAGCTAGTCTATTATTATTAAAATTATACTACAATTTATAATATGATGCAAGGAAAGGGCGGCTCCAATCCCCTTCCAATCTATGGCTAAAACCCCGAAATTACGCCATTTTTAATATATGACGTAAATTTTAAGAATTTGTTCCTATGTTTATAAAAAAAATTTTTCTAGTAATTATGCAAAAACATAAAAATATTAATGCCAGATTTATAAGTGTCATTACCCTGAAACATCACTGGTGCAGAAGCTTTTTTTAACAGCTTCATGAAGAGAGATTCTCTTTAGACTTCCAATAAAAGGTTTATACATTAACTTTGCATTTCCGTGTTATTTATAATATGATATAGTAGTAAAATTCTAAAGAAATAGAAACTATATAACGGATTATGTTTCTGAAATTCGACTATCTTGTCAAAAATGATAACATTGAAAAAACTACGGCAAAACTATTAGTTTTACAGTATTTAAGAAAAAGGGAAATATTTCTCGGGAAATCTTTGGATTTTTCGGGAAATATTCTTCTTTCGAGAAGGAGTAAATAAAAATGACAAAAAAAGAAACGATAGAACAAATTTTACTACTATTAAGAGAGCACTATGGTCCAACAAAATGCTATTTAGATCATGAAAATCCATGGCAACTACTTGTGGCCACTATTCTATCAGCACAATGCACCGATGATCGGGTGAATATTGTCACCAAAGATTTATTTCAGAAATATAAATCCGTTCAGGATTTTGCGGAGGCAGATTTAAAGGAGCTGGAAAAGGATATTCACTCAACAGGCTTTTATCATAATAAAGCAAAAAATATCATCGCCTGCTGTCAAAAACTATTGACTGAACACAATGGCCAGGTGCCTTCTGATTTAGAAGCTCTGACATCCTTGGCAGGGGTCGGGCGAAAAACAGCTAACGTAGTGCGAGGAAATTGGTATGGTATCCCAAGCATTGTTGTAGATACCCATGTAAAACGCCTATCTAACCTACTTGGTCTTACCAAAAATCAGGACCCCGTTAAAATAGAATTTGATTTAATGAAAATAATCCCCAAAGATAAGTGGATTGATATTAATACCCAACTCATCGCCCATGGCAGGAAAATCTGTATTGCCCGGCGGCCAAAATGTAATGAATGCTTTTTGCTTACATATTGCACCGGCGGTCAAAAACTGCAAAAAGGAAAATAATTTAAAAATTTGGATACAATACATTGATAAAGACAATGAATTGGAGGATTCTCAAATGAAGCATAGATTGCAATATTCCCTTTTTGCCTTTACCTTGCTACTCTCCTTATCGGGTTGCAGCAGTAAACAGCAAAATACAGGGGCTTTGATAGAGACAGCCCAAACAAAAATGTCCCAAATCACCAGCCTACAGGCAAAAATGAATATGGACGTAAATATGACCATGGGAACGGAGAAGGTAGCCACCACAACTACGGCAGATATTACTGCTTTCATAAAACCTTTAAAGATGAAGGTGGAGGCGGCCTCACACATGGAAGGCAGTACCGCAAAGGATACCATCATGGAAATGTACCTTCAAGAAAACAATGGTACCCTTGATTTATATACCAATACAGGAACCGGGTGGCTTCACACACAAGGTGACAAAGAAAAGCTAGGACAATTTGAAGTTTACGACAACATGTTAAGTTATCTTTCTGCAATAGAAAATCCCGTTAATAAGGGATCAGAAAAAGTTGGCAGCGTTTCAACCCAACGAGTAGAAGGCATCCTTAAGGGTGAAGTAATGAAAAAGATCGTGGAGGAATCGGGAATTCTATCCTCTGCCACCAGCATGGGCCTCTCTAAAGAGGATCTGCAAAAAATTTATGATGAAACAGGCGGCTTGCCTATCACCCTTTGGATTGGGGAAGATGGTCTTGTTTATCAATATAAAACTGATATTTCTAAGCTAATGCAGGTAATCATGGAAAAAACCCTTGCATTAATGGGTATAGATAATACGAAAAACGAAAACA
The DNA here is from genome assembly GCF_024461735.1 of Anaerotignum propionicum. Lineage (GTDB taxonomy): Bacteria > Bacillota > Clostridia > Lachnospirales > Anaerotignaceae > Chakrabartyella. Next base: position 146,088 of record NZ_JANGAD010000001.1, on the reverse strand, counting down.
GTTTATCTGTTGAAGGTGCTACAATCACCATGACCTGCAGCGAATTTAATTCTGTAAAAGAGTTTGATATTCCTAAAGAAGTCTTGGACACAAAAAAATAAGCTTTATTGTATGTAATAATACCCCTCATTTCTAATGCCTGAAATGAGGGGTATTGCATTAAATCGGTATTTCATAAACTCTCCCGTGGTTTTTACTTTTCCCATGATTTAGAAAAAAAAGGGTTCGTACTCCCACACAAAAATCCTTCCACCAGCAACACCTTTAAAATCATTTTTTAATGCTAAGGATTAAAACCCAAAATACAACTATATCTACAAGGAATTGCCGTTCTTTCCCATTTGAAATTCAAAGTTTTTTGCAAAAAAACTCTCCACCTGATTTTCATCTATTTTCCAAGAAAAAAAGTCATCTCACCATTTATAAGTCCCACAGCCCTTGAAAAACGGCCATTTCCAAAGGATGGATAAATCTGTTAAAAACTATCCCCTTAGTAGACTCTTTTCCTATTTTGCTTTTTCATTCTTCAAAATTTTTTTTCAGAACCTGTTGACTTTCCATTGGCTGTACCAGCTAAACTAAAGTCAAGGTTAAGGAAATCGCTTAACGAACTCAATTACAATCACAAATCATTATAAAAGATTAAAGGAGGAATTCTCAATGGTAGGTAAAAAGGTTATACATCATTTAATGATGAGCGCAAAAGACGCTCACTATACTGGTAATTTAGTTAACGGCGCTAGAATCGTAAATCAGTGGGGCGACGTTGGTACAGAATTAATGGTTTATGTGGATGGTGACATCAGCTTATTCTTGGGCTACAAAGATATTGAATTCACAGCTCCTGTATATGTTGGCGATTTTATGGAATATCATGGCTGGATTGAAAAAGTTGGCAACCAGTCCTATGCATGTAAATTTGAAGCTTGGAAAGTTGCTCAGATGGTAGATATCGCAAATCCTCAGGATACACGCGCAACAGCTTGTGAACCTCCTGTACTTTGTGGTACTGCAACAGGCAGCCTTTTCATCGCAAAAGCTAATCAGAGAGGTCCTCAGGAATCTTCCTTCAAGGATGCAAAGCACCCTCAATAATTTTTGGTGACATTTTCGAAGGAGCGGATATATCAATCCGCTCTTTCTTTTTCAACAAAATTGACGATTTTTGTAAGACAAACGTTAATCTTGTAAACAGAGAGGATGAATTATCATGAAAAGACCATTGGAAGGTATTCGTGTACTAGATTTAACACAGGCTTACAGTGGCCCCTTTTGTACAATGAATCTTGCCGATCACGGTGCTGAGGTTATTAAAATTGAACGCCCCGGCAGTGGCGATCAAACAAGAGGCTGGGGGCCTATGGAAAATGACTATAGTGGCTATTATGCTTACATTAACCGTAATAAAAAAGGAATTACCTTAAATCTTGCTTCCGAAGAAGGAAAGAAGGTTTTTGCAGAATTGGTGAAATCTGCCGATGTCATTTGTGAAAACTATAAGGTTGGTGTTTTAGAAAAATTAGGCTTTTCCTATGAAGTTTTAAAGGAACTCAACCCCCGCATCATCTACGGCTCTATCAGTGGCTTTGGATTAACAGGTGAATTGTCCTCCCGCCCCTGCTATGATATTGTTGCCCAAGCAATGAGCGGCATGATGAGTGTAACCGGCTTTGCAGATGGTCCTCCCTGCAAAATCGGCCCTTCTGTAGGAGATAGCTATACAGGTGCATATTTGTGCATGGGTGTATTAATGGCTTTATACGAAAGAGAAAAAACCGGTGTTGGCCGTCGTATCGATGTGGGAATGGTAGATACCCTGTTCTCCACAATGGAGAATTTTGTTGTTGAATATACTATTGCAGGCAAGCATCCTCATCGTGCAGGCAATCAAGACCCAAGCATAGCCCCTTTCGACTCCTTCCGGGCAAAAGATTCGGATTTCGTAATGGGTTGTGGTACAAACAAAATGTTTGCAGGTCTATGTCAAGCAATGGGCAGAGAAGACCTGATTGATGATCCTCGTTTTAATACAAACTTGAATCGTTGTGATAATTATTTGAAGGATTTAAAGCCTATCATTGAAGAATGGACACAAACAAAAACCGTTGCAGAGCTTGAGGAAATCATCTGCGGTCTTTCCATTCCCTTCGGCCCAATCCTCACGATTCCTGAGATTTCCGAACATTCCTTAACAAAAGAAAGAAATATGCTTTGGGAAGTTTATCAGCCTGGTATGAATAGAACAATTCGCATTCCCGGTTCCCCCATTAAAATTCACGGTGAAGAAGATAAAGCTCAGAAAGGTGCCCCTATTCTGGGAGAAGACAATTTTGCTGTCTACACAGAAATTTTAGGTCTCTCTGCAGAAGAAATCAAATCACTGGAAGAGAAAAATGTCATCTAAGGCTATAAAAAAAGGTAATACTGAGCCCTCTTTTTCGGTTGAGTCCTCTTTTGGGTTGTGGTATACTGATTGGGACAGCATGTATCATGACACAGATGCAAGGAGGGGCGATCATATGTCCGATGGAAAAAACTACTATTCGATCGGAAAAGTCTCAACACTCTGTAATGTTCCCATTAAAACATTACGATATTATGATAAAATCGGTCTATTGGTTCCGGAGTATCGAAAATGTGACAGTAACTATCGCTATTATACCCAGGATCAAATTTTGACATTATTCATTATTCGTAAGTTAAAACATTTGGGGATTCCCTTAAAAGATATCAGTCAAATTGTTTGCAAAAAAAACGCATCGGCGATGGGTGCTTGCATCCGAGAGAGATTGTATGAGATTAGCAATGCAATAGAATCTCTGAATAACCAGTATGCGGAGGGGCAGCTTTTACTTGAACGTCTGGAAAAAGGGCATAATATTCTTGAAACTGAGCAATCCAATTGGGCTACAGAAGGTATTCGCGTTGAGGATATCCCCCTTGGCAACGTATTGTTTACAAGGCGTATCAAAAAGAATTATAAAAACAGTGACGTATCTGTGGATCGATGGTTTGAATTGTTTGAAATGGTTTCTCAACAGAAACTGCGGATGGTAGGCTCTGTCATTCTCACTTATCATAACAATCCTTTGGAGCAATTTTTTAAAACTGATTGTGACTTGGAAATCTGTATTCCAATTAATGAATTCCGCCCTGACTTGGCAGAGTTTAAGCAGTTTGGTGGCTACAAAGCTGTTACCGCGCTACATATTGGGCGTAATGATGAGATCATACAGACACATATCAAAGCAATAAAATGGTTAAACCAACAAGGATATTCCGTTGCAGGCCCAATTTCGGAAGAATATATTATTTCTCCTGTTGATATAAATAATGAGGAAAACCATATTACAAAGGTAATGATACCCATAAACTGATATTTCGAGAGTAAAAGAAAAGACCAATGGGGAATACGATTCCCAGAGGTCTTTTTTGCTTTGACAAAACCTAGGTTTCAACTTGTTTTTAAATATTTGAAACACCGATGCCCGTTCTTGAATAAACGATTTTTGTTAATTTCTATTCACCTAATTTAACTAATTATTGTACCATTAGAAAAAGCACTTCTACCTAAAACACCAGAAAATACAATTCTAATAAAATTCTTCAACGATTAATGATTTTTAAAAATGAATTCTAAAGAAACAGATTTTAAATCTAATTATTTTATTTTATATATCCATTTTCAATTGAGAATGTTCTTAAACACCTTTAAAACCATGATTTTTTGTGTTAAAAAAATAATAAAATTCGACTCAGTTAAAAAAGTTTAGGAGTATTAAATTTACCAGTTTTTAAAGAGTTATTTTATCTAAAAACACAATAAATGTATTATCAAGGTGTATAAAAAGGGTGATTATGAATGTTTTTCTGCAAAAATCTACCGAATATCTGCTTCAATATAGTTTTTTGCAGCTTAAAAAACACTCTTCTTAGTGGATACTTTTTCCACCTAAAAAAAATAGGACATGTATATCTTCTTAAAAAAAAGATTGACTATACCTTTACTGAATAGACTATATTATAGTTATGTTATAGAATATCACCAAAAAATCAAATACAAAATTGCAATTTTTATATAATATTCTTGATATTTGACAATATAATGTATATTCGCGGATACATTATAGTGAAATTCTATAAACAAGTTCCGACAAAGGGTTAATATGAAAAAGCAATGTGAAATGAGTCTTTTTTATCAAAGAACCGTTGTCTGGCAACCTGATTCTCGAATTCGCATGCGGCTTCATTTTCACCTTAAAAGTCACCGTAAAAGCAATTATTTGTAGTATTTATGTTCGTTACAATTTATTACATTTAGGGAGGTTAGGTATATGTCAAAAAACCAACAGCAAGAAGGTGCATTTAAAAAGGATTTGCGTAAAATTGATATTTGGTCATTGGCTCTAGGCGCAATCATCGGGTGGGGTTGTTTCGTAATGCCGGGAACGTCCTTCCTGCCTAAGGCAGGACCCATTGGCTCTATTTTAGGTTTAATGCTAGGCGCAGTTATCATGTGTATTATTTGTATCAGTTATGGTTATATGATTCGAAAATTCCCCCTCTCCGGTGGAGAATTCGTGTATGCCGATACCGCTTTCGGTAAAAAACATGCTTTTATCTGTGGTTGGTTCATTGTTTTAGCTTATTGGTCATTGATTCCTTTGAACTCAACTGCATTAGCAATGGTTTCTCGTTACATATTACCCGGTTCCCCCTTGCAGGTCGGTTATCTATATACCATTGCAGGCTGGGATGTATATCTTGGCGAAATTGCCTTAGCGTACGCATTTATTATCGGGTTGGGTATTGTGAATATGCGCGGTATTAAAAGTGCTGGTTGGTTCCAAACATTAGTGGCAGTTGCCCTGTTCGCATCAGTTATGTTTGCATTAATTGGGGTACTGTTGACAAAACCCGATTTCAACAATTTAAGACCCTTCTTTTTGGAAGGACAATCAAAATTTTCGTCCATTCTGGCAGTATTAGCCTTCGCACCATATTGTTTTGTTGGCTTTGACTGCATCCCTCAAGCAGCCGAGGAATATAGCTTTTCTCATAAAGCCGCCCTTGGACTAATGGTTGCAGCAATTTTGGTTGGTGGTATTATTTATTCTTCCGTTGTTTTCATTACATCAGTTGTAAACCCTTGGGGACCCATGCTTGCATCCAACCCTGATTGGGCCACAGGTGATATGGTTATGAAGGCAATTGGCTATATCGGGGTATTCTTCATTGGTATTGCTATGTTCTGTGCAGTGGTATCTGGTATGAATGGCTTTTATATAGCTTCCAGCCGTCTTTTATACTCCATGGCTTATGCAGATGCACTCCCCAAGAAATTTGCCCATCTGACACCTCAAGGTACGCCAAAAAACAGTATTCTTTTCATGATGCTTTTGGCGCTGATTGCACCTTGGTTTGGCCGTCAGGTATTGGCTTGGATTGTAGATATGACCTGTGTTGGCGCAGCTATGGGCTTTACATATACTTGCGCTTCCGCCGCTAAGGTTGCAAAAAGAGATGGTGATAAAGGCCAAATGTGGATTAGCATATTAGGCGTTGCTGTTTCTTCCATCTTTTTAATCATTACTTTTGTTCCTGGTATGCCCGGTTTCTTATCCATCCCATCCTTTATTATCTTAGGAATTTGGACAGTAATCGGAATCGTTTTCTATCTCTCCATAAGAAAACGCTATATTTATGGACAGTGGCAAGGTGTTTCTGTAGAACAAATTTTGTACACAAAAATGAAGGAAGATGGAAAAATGTAGTCTTTCTCCTTTGAAAGTAACATTTATAATCCCTCAAAAAACGCCATCCTTTTCGGTGGCGTTTTTTAATATAATCCCCCGCTGTCATAATATTAAATAAGTAATGGTAAACACCCCCTACTCCAAACCCTTAGTTCGAATTGTCTAATGGATACACAAAAATCTAATTTAAAACCAATAATACCTATAACTTCACCTGTCTTTTTATCTCTAAGATAAATGGTTCTTTTTCCTTTACTAATAGAGCATCATTTTCCTCCTGTTCTTTCCATTCCTTTGGTATATTTAAATTGGTAAATTTAAAAAGGATATTCCTATGAACGGAATACCCTTTTACCATCAATTTATATCTTTTTCTACGCTTACTGACTAGAATCCGTTTTTTCACCATTCTCCTTTGTCTCTACTATAATGCGTTGCATCGTGGCTTTTTCCATGGCACTCTCCACATAGCCATACATTGATCCACTTTCATCAATCATAAACGTGGTAGGAAATGCTCTGATTCCATATTGGTCAAAAATTTCACTGCTTTCATCCATAACAACAGGGAAAGTATATCCGTTTTTATCTAAGAAAGAAATAATATCTTCCCTACTGCCTTCCCTTCCCAGATTCGGCGCCGCCACACCAAGGATAATAACATCCTCTTGATTCAAGCCATACTCCTTATATAATTCTTGAATATGAGGCATTTCACCACGGCAGGGAGGGCACCAAGTTGCCCAAAAATTTAGAAAAACTGTTTTCCCTTTATATTCAGAGAGAGTATGGGTATTCCCGAATTGATCTATCAATGTAAAATCAGGTGCTGCTATGGTCTCCTGCTCCTGTTCAGCAGGTTGGGATGGTGTATCTGAATTTTCGTTTGGCTCCTCGGGCGCAGCAGCCCCATCCGGCACCACGCTCTGCTCCTTTGTAGACGTGTTTCCAGATAGATAGCTTGTAAATCCATTCATAAATCCTGTAAAGGTCATAACACCCATTACAAGCATCAGTGTAGCACCAATTTTTACGGTATAACGCACCACAGACTGATGCTCTTTGAAAAATCCTAGCACCTTTTGCGTAAATAATCCCACTGCCAGAAATGGTAAAATAAATCCAATAGTAAATACCCCAATCAGAGCGAAACCAGCCCCAGATGAACCGGATGCCGCCATAAGCAAGACACTTCCTAATACAGGTCCTACACAAGGCGTCCATGCAAAGCTAAAGGTAAACCCCAATAGTAACGCTGATAAAGGCCCCATTGTCCAACGCTCTAGGCGTAAAGGAATACGATGCTCCCTCTCTATGGCTTGAGATCGACCAAAAAGTCCCATTTGATACAGCCCAAAAAAGACCATAATGATACCACTGATTTTGGCAAACATTAACCGATTATTGTTGAAAAAGTTGCCCAACGAAGTGACCCCGAGGCCTAGTACAAAAAAAGCAAAGCTTATGCCCAAAACAAAGAAAACTGTGTTTATCATCACCTGCTTTCTTGGATACTCAATGGTTCCCTCTGCAGAAACCGTCTTTGCCCCTCCTGATAAATAACTGATATATAGAGGAACCAAAGGCAACACACATGGGGAGAAAAAGCTAAGTAAACCTTGAAAAAAAACCGTAAGAATTGGTACACTCATATCCAATGAAAAGCCCATATTGCAACTCCTTTCTATTTATGTATATTCAATTAACTATATCTGAAACGAGGGATGCTGTAAAGTGATTTAATCACCCTCTCTAGTCCAAAGAAAAAAGAGGCATCCGTAAAAACGGATACCCCTAATAAATATTTTGTTTTATTTGCACCATCTCTACACTATGCCACAAATAATATCTTTCACATCTTTCTTATACTCTGGAAACACCTAAGGTTACAACCTCACCGTTGATATTCCATTCCTTAGAATGCTCGCCACCTTCTCCTGCAACAACCTCTTGCGCCAAAACATCAACAGATACATCATTATTTTTCAAGATCTCTGCGATTTTTTCGTTGCCGCTGTGGAATACACGAATACGGTCAGTTACATTAAAGTTGGCTTCCTTACGCATGGTCTGAATTTTGCTTACAACTTCACGAACGAAGCCTTCCTCAACCAATTCAGGTGTCAAGTTTGTATCCAAAACTACTGTCAAATTATTGTCACCGCTGGAAACAAAGCCGTCTTTTTCGGAAGTATCCACCAAAACATCATCCATCTCCAGAACAACCTCTTCCCCTTCTACAGTAAGGGTTGCTTTGCCTTCTGCACGTAAGGTAGCCATAAACCCAGCCCCTTCAACTTCTTTCAAAGCGGTGCCGATTGCAGGTACCAGCTTGCCGTATTTTTTGCCCAGAGTTCTCAACTGAGGCTTGAAGGTATATGCAGTAAAGTCTTCTACATTATCAGTAAAAGTCAAGCCTTTTACATTCAATTCTTCTGTGATGATGTTGCGGTAAAGCTCAGGCAATTCTTTTTCTGATTTTACATACATCATAGCCAAAGGCTGACGATTCTTCATGTTTGCTGTATTTCTCGCCGCACGACCTTCCACAACAACCTTCAATACAAAATCCATATTGCTTTCCAAATCAGCGTCTACCCAATCTGAATGATATTCTGGCCAATCGCAAAGGTGAACACTTTCAGGTGCTGTGGGGTCTGCCTTCTTCACAAGGTTTCCATAAATTTCTTCGGTGATGAAAGGTGTAAATGGTGATGCAAGCTTACACATAGTCTCCAGCACAGTATACAGGGTCATATATGCATTAATCTTATCCTGCTCCATGCCTTCTGCCCAGAAGCGTTCACGGCTTCTTCTAACATACCAATTGGAAAGAGCATCTACAAATTCAGCCATAGCTCTAGCAGGCTCTGTCAGCTTGTAACCTTCCAAACTTTCATCCACAAACTTATTCAAGGTTTGCAGCTTTGACAAAATCCATTTATCCATAGGAGGAAGTTTGTCATATTCAAGCTGATACTTGGTTGGGTTGAACTGGTCAATATTTGCATAAAGGATATAGAACGCATAGGTATTCCAAAGGGTACCCATGAATTTTCTCTGCATTTCACTTACCGCTTCATCGTAATAACGGCTAGGAAGCCAAGGTGCACTATTCGCATAGAAATACCAACGAACAGCATCAGCGCCCTGCTTATTCAATGCTTCCCAAGGGTCAACAACATTGCCCTTATGCTTACTCATTTTTTGACCATTCTTATCCTGCACATGTCCAAGCACGATACAGTTTTTGAAGGAAGCGCAATCAAACAACAGTGTGCTTACAGCCAACAGTGTATAGAACCAGCCACGGGTCTGGTCAACTGCCTCACTGATAAAGTCAGCAGGGAAATTTTCATCAAAAATTTCTTTATTTTCAAATGGATAATGCCATTGTGCAAAGGGCATTGCACCACTATCAAACCAACAGTCAATTACTTCGGAAACACGGGTCATCAGCTTACCACATTCAGGGCAAACAATATGCACTGCGTCAATAAAGGGCTTATGCAGCTCGATATTTTCAGGGCAGTCAGGGGACATTTCTTTCAATTCAGCAATACTGCCGATGGTATGTCTATGTCCGCATTCACATTCCCAAATGGGCAATGGTGTGCCCCAATAACGCTCACGAGAAAGACCCCAATCAATTACATTTTCCAAGAAATTACCAAAGCGGCCTTCCTTGATATTATCAGGATACCAGTTGATGGTACGGTTATTTGCCACCAATTGGTCCTTTAAAGCTGTCATTTTAATGAACCAAGTGCTTCTAGCATAGTAGATGAGAGGTGTATCACATCTCCAGCAGAAAGGATAATTATGCTCAAAAGGAATTGCGGCAAACAGAGAGCCATCCTGCTCCATCTGTTCAATTACCTTCGCATCGGCATCCTTCACGAACAATCCTGCAAAGGGGCCTGTTTCCTCAGTCATAAGGCCTTGGCTGTCAACATACTGACGGAAAGGTACACCATATTTCTGGCAAACACGAGCATCATCCTCACCGAAAGCACCTGCGGAGTGAACAATACCGGTACCGTCTGTTAAGGTTACATAAGGATCACAGGTTACGATAAACGCCTTGGGATCATTCTCTAAGAAGCTGAATAAAGGCTCATAACGCATATATTCCAATGCCTGACCTTTCATGGTTTCCAAAACCTCATAGTTTCCTTCACCCAGAACGTCATTCAGAAGGGCTTCTGCCATGATTGCAATAAAGCCTTGATATTTTACTCTTGCATAGGTTTCCTTCGCATTTACCGTTAACGCAATGTTAGAAGGCAATGTCCAAGGGGTTGTTGTCCAAGCCAAGAAATACTCATTCTCCTTGCCTTCTACCTTGAATTTTGCGATAGCAGAAGTTTCTTTTACATCTTTATAGCCCTGAGCAACCTCGTGGGAAGAAAGGGCAGTTCCGCAACGAGGGCAATAAGGAACAACCTTATGACCTTTGTATAGCAAATCTTTATCCCAGATTTTCTTTAATGCCCACCACTCAGACTCGATATATTCATTATGATAGGTTACATATGGGTGATCCATATCTGCCCAGAAGCCAACACGGTCACTCATAGAGCGCCATTCCTTCTCGTATGTCCAAACGCTTTCCTTACATTTTGCAATGAAAGGCTCTACGCCGTATTTTTCAATTTGTGGCTTGCCATCTAAGCCCAAAGCCTTTTCCACTTCCAACTCAACAGGCAATCCATGGGTATCCCAACCTGCTTTTCTCAAAACCTTGTAGCCCTTCATGGTTTTATAACGGGGGATCAAATCCTTTACCGCTCTGGTAATGATATGGCCGATGTGAGGCTTACCATTTGCCGTAGGGGGGCCATCATAAAAAGTAAAAACGGGAGCACCCTCTCTTGCTTTGATGCTCTTTCCAAAGATATCATTTTCCTTCCAAAATTTTTCTACTTGAACTTCTCTTTCCACGAAGTTCATATTGGTTGGCACTTTGTCATACATATGAATTCCTCCTTAACTTCATTTATAAATACACTATTTTTCAAATGAAAAGGGTGGTGATTGCATTCAGCATAAAATACACATACTCTTCCATTTTTGACTGGTTTCTAAAGGTCCATTCATTTTTTAAGAAAATTTGGAAAAAGTTATGCAAAACCTGTATTTTTGCCATTGCCTGAAACGAAAAAAGACCCATTCATCCAACACAGGACGAAAGGGTTCGCGGTACCACCTGATTTGATAGCAATTATGCCATCCACTCTAAGCATCACAATATAATGACGCCGACCCTTAACGCGGGCAAACGACAGCGCCTACTGGGTAAAAAACCGTTTGGACTGCCACTCCGGAGTGATTTTCTATATTTTCTATGACGAAGGGATCTCACCATGCCCCGACTCTCTGAAATCATATTGAAAATATATACTGTCTCCTTCATTGTGTTTTCTCTTATACGTTAGCATTATACATTGTGCCTAAAAAGAAGTAAAGGGTTTTTTGCAGTTTTTTCTTTGTTTTTAGCAAGTATGTTGTGTACATCGGTACAGTATACAACTTTTTAATAAAGCTCATCTTCAACCGAATCCGCGTCAAAGCTTGAATCACGAAAAAACAAAAAGTTCTCTCCCTGAGAAATGGTATACTGTATTATATCATAAAAATAATTATCAAAAATAAATGTATTTAAGCACATTGCATTAAATTTATGTGTATAATTTGTTCATCATAGACAAATCATTAGAAATATTGTATAAGAACCGATGGGTGGAAAAATTTGCTTTATTGCTTTAAATTGTGTATAATACAAGTGTTTGTTAATTGTTCCTGCAGATAGGAAAAAATAAAGGAGAAATCAGCGATGAAAGGACGAGATCTGGCTCTGTTAACTGACCTGTATGAATTAACTATGATGCAGGGTTATTTTACAACTGGAGCCTACAACAAAAAAGTAGTGTTCGATCTTTATTACAGAAAAAACCCAAGTGGAAATGGATACGCCGTAACCGCAGGTTTACAGCAGGTCATCGAGTATATCAATGGGCTGCGATTTACCAAAGATGATATTAACTATTTAACAAGTCTTAACTTGTTTACAGAGGATTTTATTGATTTTTTGAAAGACTTCCGCTTTTCTGGAGAGATTTATGCAATTCCCGAAGGAACGGTTGTTTTTCCTCATGAACCATTATTGCGTGTAAAAGCGCCTATTGTTGAAGCGCAACTTCTTGAAACTGCACTTTTGAATATTATAAATCATCAAAGCCTCATTGCTACCAAAGCTTCTCGTGTTGTTTGGGCTGCCCAAGGCGACCCTGTTATGGAGTTTGGCTTGCGCCGTGCCCAAGGGCCTGATGCCGGTGTTTTAGGTGCCAGAGCGGCAGTCATTGGCGGATGCTGTGGAACAAGTAATGTTTTAACAGGAAAATTGTTTGATGTACCCGTAAAGGGTACCCATGCCCATAGCTGGGTTATGAGCTTTCCCAATGAAATCACCGCATTCCGTGCATATGCAAAGCTATTTCCTGATAATTGCCTGCTGTTGGTAGACACTTATAATACCCTAAAAAGCGGTGTTCCCAATGCAATTAAAGTATTCCAGGAAATGAAAGCTGCAGGAATGCTGAAAGGTAAATATGGCATCCGATTGGACAGCGGAGACTTGGCATACCTCTCAAAATGTGCAAAAATCATGTTGGAAGAAGCAGGCTTTGGCGATGCAATCATCAGTGCTTCCAGCGATTTGGATGAAAACCTCATTGCAAGCTTGAAATCCCAAGGGGCAAAAATAAACCTTTGGGGCGTAGGAACGAAGCTCATCACCAGTGATGACTGCCCCGCTTTTGGTGGAGTGTACAAGCTGGCGGCTGAGGAAGACGATGATGGTACATTTGCACCCAAAATTAAGTTATCCAATAACCCTGGTAAGGTAACCAATCCCGGAATTAAAAAGGTATTCCGTTTTTATGATAAGAACACAGATAAAATCAAAGCTGATTTAATTGCCTTAGAACATGAAACCATAGATGAGAGTCAAGATATGGTCATTCGTGATAGTAATGCCAAATGGCGTAAAATGGAATTAGAAGCTGGTACTTTTTATGTAAAAGAACTTTTGGTACCAATTTTTATTGATGGAAAGCAAGTATATGAATCACCCCAAACCATGGACATTCAAGCATTTTGCAACAGAGAAAAGAAATCTCTTTGGGATGAGCATTTGCGCCTAAATAACCCTCACATTGTACCCGTAGATTTATCAGAAAAACTATCTCAATTAAAGAATCGTTTGATTGATGAAATGAGTACAACTTAATTATATTTTAAAAATTACGCCCTGCAAATTGCAGGGCGTTTCATTTTATGTATGCTGATTCTATTTTAAACTAAGCTCAAAAACATATCTTTTTTTGTATACTGCAAAATAAGCTTATTCATTTTTACCAAGCATAGAAAAAGGGATGACCGATGAGGGAATTGCATCATGTTCTCCTATATGCTTTTCAAACCAAACAATATCAACCCACTGTCCAAGTTTGTAACCACTCTGGGAAAAATGACCCACCTTGCAAAAACCCATTTTTTCATGGAACGCATTGCTGGGAGGATTGGGATAAGCAATACAAGAAATCATAGTCAAAACCCCTTGGGTTCTTAATGTCGCCTCCAGCGCAGAATAAAGCATAGAGCCAACACCGTAGCCACGAAAATCCTGTTTAATATAAATCGTTGTTTCTACTGACCAATCATATGCTGCACGTCCACGAAACGGAGCAGCATAACAATACCCTACGATTTCACCATCCACTAAAGCTACATAATAAGGGTATTTTTGCAGTATATTAACAATGCGGAAAGCAAATTCCTGCACCGTAGGAACTTCATACTCAAAAGTAACTGTCGTATCTGTAACATAAGGGGCATATATAGCCAAAATCCGTTCTGCATCTGATGCAGAAGCCAAGCGAAGAGTGATTTTTTTATCCATTTTTGTCATCCTTCCGTCGTTTTTTTGATTGTACACCCATATGAACCAATTGTCACCAAATTTTTATCGTCATCATTAAATTGAATAAAAATAATATAATTTCAAATAAAGCATTCAAAAAAATAAGGCGGTTCCTAAGAACCGCCCTTTTCATCCAAATCATTTACTTCAAAATCTCATTCAAAAAGCTCTCTGCTTCAAAGCTTGCATGAAGACCCAAATAATCAGAAATTGTCTGACCTAAATCAGCAAAGGATTTACGTACACCTAAATCCACACCCGATTTTACATTTTTTCCATATACCAGCAAAGGCACATACTCTCTGGAATGGTCTGTGCTGGGGGTTGTGGGGTCACATCCGTGGTCAGCAGTAATAAAGAGAATATCCTCCTCCTTCATTTGGGCAATAATCTCAGGCAGCTCGCTGTCAAAATACTCCAAAGCACCTGCATACCCTTCCACATCATTGCGATGGCCATAAATCATATCGGTATCCACCAAATTGGTAAAGAGAATTCCTTCAAACTCTTCTTTCGTATAGAAAATAGTCTTTTCAATACCCTCATTATTATTTGTGGTATGGTCAGCACGGGTAATGCCTCTGTGCTCAAAAATATCTTCGATTTTCCCAACGGCAGTCACATTAAGACCCTTTTCCTTGGCCAAATCCAAAAATGTAGTTCCTGTAGGAGGTAAAGAAAAGTCTCTTCTATTCTTTGTCCTTGTATAATTGCCTGCCTCTCCCACAAAGGGACGAGCAATGACACGGGCTACACCGTACTCACCCGTTAAGATTTCCCTAGCTTTTTGGCACATGTCATAAAGCTTTTCAACGGAAATCACTTCCTCATGTGCGGCAATTTGAAAAACACTGTCCGCAGAGGTATAAACAATAGGATAGCCTGTCTTTACATGCTCATCACCCAAATCCTGAATAATCTGCGTACCGGATGCCGCTATGTTCCCCAGTGTTTTTGTTCCGATGGCTTGCTCAAAGGCATCCATTACCTCTTTTGGGAAACCGGTTTTCGTAAAGGTCGGAAATGGCTTTGCTGTAATGATCCCCGCCATTTCCCAATGGCCTGTAGTGGTATCTTTACCAATGGATTTTTCAGCCATTTTACCAAATGCCCCTAGAGGCGCATCCGTTTTACCCAAAAGATGAATGTCCTCACCTTGAATATTGCCAAGCCCTAGGGCACTCATATTTTTCAATTCTGTTTGTGGGCGTACCTTCTTGATATTCACCAAGGTATTACTGCCAACATCGCCAAAATCCTTAGCATCAGGTAATTCACCAATTCCCACACTATCTAATACAACAATAATTGCTCTTTTCATAAGCATCGTCCTTTCCAAACTCAAATCGTTTTTAGTATCAATGGAGGCAGTGGTTGCCTTTGCATCCCGATTGTAATTGCCTGTTGTAAATATTTTGCTGCATTTTCACACTTTTCATCACTGGCTGCAAAAATCTCCGCCAAGGGCTCTCCAACCTTTACGCTATCACCCAAGCGTTTTTTCATAATAATCCCTGCACCAAAATCCAAAGGCTGCTCCTTATAGGCACGCCCTGCCCCTGTTTCTAAGGAGGCTCTTCCAATTAAAGCAGTATTCATATGATTTAGATAGCCTTCCTGCTGAGCAAAAACAGTGGCTTTACAGGCGGATAAAGGAAGTAAGGAATAATCCTCAATGATTGCAGGATTTCCACCCTGCTGTACCAAAAGCTCCCGAAACTTATCCAGTCCCATTCCATTTTTAATGTGATGCTGTAATAAATATTTCCCTTGATCTATGCTGTTTACACGCCCAGCCATCAGAATCATATAAGCCCCCAAAGTAAGGGAAACCTCTAGCAAATCACCGCCAACATTTCCTTTTAAAACTTCAATTGCTTCAATCACTTCCAAGCTGTTGCCAATATTCATCCCTAAAGGCTGATCCATGCCACTAATGACAGCAGTAACCTTTCGACCAACATGCCTTCCCATCTCAACCATAATGGAGGCAAGGGTCTCTGCCGATTCCAAGTCCTGCATAAAAGCGCCACTGCCACATTTCACGTCTAAAACAATGCCATCCGCCCCTGCGGCAATCTTTTTAGACATAATGCTTGCCGCAATCAAGGGAATGCTGTCTACCGTCCCCGTAACATCCCGCAGGGCATATAATTTTTTGTCTGCTGGGGTTAAATCGTCCGTTTGGCTCATTAATACGATATTACTTTCCTGTGCATAAGCAATTGCTTCTTTTTCACTCACGTTTACTTGAAAACCAGGGATAGATTCCAATTTATCTATTGTTCCTCCAGAAAATCCAAGACCTCTCCCGCTCATTTTTATCACAGGGACACCAACCGAGGCTACCAAAGGTGCCAAAATCAGCGTCGTCGTATCCGCAACGCCTCCTGTACTATGTTTATCCGCCTTAAAACCTTCTACTTGAGAAAAGTCAAACATCCCGCCGGATTGCGCCATCTCCATGGTCAGGCAGGCAGTCTCTTCTGCATCCATTTTTTTAAGGAACGCGGCCATCAAAAAAGCGGCTATTTGATAGTCAGGCAAGCTGCCATCTGTCACACCCTTTACAAAATATGAAATTTCTTCATTTGATAATCGACTGCCCTCTCTTTTTTTTATAATTATATCCACAATATTCATAAAAGCCCTCCTTTTAAATATGTTTCTATTTCAAAATGAACACCGCTTTAGAATTTGTTATATATAGTGGAAAAAAAATCTACCTTTTTAATGCCCTCATCAAAAACTATAGAATAATGGAATAAAAATAAGTCTTGCATCAAAATAACGTATAACTTCCAGTATTTTTAACGCAAAACCAAACAATTGTCCAAAATTAACCATGAGATTATTATACCACATCTTCAGAAAAAAATCATTAAAAGAAAAACCACTGGATATGTTTCATATACCAGTGGTTTCTATTTGTATCTAAGATTTTCAGCAATTATTTGCCCTCATTTAAAAGGTACGATTCAATAATTTCCGCCGCATCCTGCATACAACCCGGGCAGCTGCGCAAAACTACCCCAGTATCCATGCCTTTCAGGGTTCTGCATTCCAAAGATTGATTTTTATCAACAAATGCCTGAGTCATTGGCTTTAATGTGTTATAGCTGTTAACTTTACTCTTTGGGTTTTCTAAATTGACATCAGAAACCTTTAGCCCTACTAAATACGCCATGGCAGAAACAGCCCCGCAAGGCCCCATAATCCCCATGCCTCTACCAAAACACTCAACGGCACGAAAGGCGTCCTTCTCCTCCACACCAAACAAATCACAATAGGCACATGCTACAGCCTGTGAACAATTATAACCCTTGTGATGATTTTCCATCACTTTTTCAATTCTACTATCCATAAGATTCCTCCAAATTCCATATGTTTCATAAAATATTGCATTGGGAATTCAATCCCCACTCAACTTTCACAAAACTTTGTACATAATAAAATGAGTATTAAGATTAAGATTTCAGTATTCAAAAAAATAAGGGATACCCGATCATACGTAGGGTATCCCTTTAGGACTTAAAAAATTACAGGCTATTAACCAATTTTGTTAAAGAAGATTTTTTTCTAGCAACTGCATTCTTGTGATAGATGCCCTTCATATATGCTCTGTCAATTACAGAGGTAGCATTCTTCAAAGCTGCGGAAGCGATGTCTTTATCGCCTGCATTCACTGCTACGATTACTTTTTTCATAGCTGTTTTAACCTGAGATTTAATCATTTTATTTCTCAAAGTTTTTTTGCTGATTACTTTAATTCTTTTCTTAGCGGATTTAATATTTGCCACTGTGTTTTCCTCCTAGTTAAATCATTCATTTTCTGTGGTTTCCGATATTGGGGAATATCGCTTTTTATTACTACAATATTAACCACCTTTAAGGAGCTTCATCTCCTACGACACGGCTTGGGATATTTTATGTCTCAAATCCCTTGGTTAATTCAACACCATATATTCTACCCGATGAATGAAAATAAGTCAATGAATATATTTCAAATGGAGGGAAAAAATAAGGCAAAAAGCAGGAAGGACGGTGGGAAATTTGAAGGAAGTGGATGAAAAAAATACATTTCAAATCAGAACTGACTTAGCCATAGAGGCAAGAGAGCTAATTCAGGAGTCTCAAGAAAAAAAAGAAGACGAACCCAACGGCGTTAAAGTGGAAACCCAAGAAGGGGATTGCTATACTTTAACCAGGGTAAGTATTATAAATGACGCAGGCAGTAAAGCAATGGGGAAACCCAAAGGTGAATATATTACCATTGAATCTCAAAAATTAAAAGAAAATGCCGTTGATTGCCATGAAGAAATAATCAAGCTTTTGGCTGATCAGCTGCGTAAGCTGGCAAAAACCAAGGACGATGACTGTATCCTAGTTGCCGGACTTGGCAACTGGAACATTACTCCAGATGCCTTAGGGCCAAAGGTTATTTCCCGTATCTTGGTTACGCGTCATTTGCAGGGTGCCCTCCCTGTGGAAATTGAAGGAACGGTACGTCCCGTGGCGGCAATCAGCCCAGGTGTGATGGGGCTTACCGGCATCGAAACAGGAGAAATTATAAAGGGTTTGGTGGAAAAAGTAAAGCCCACCCTTCTAATTGCCATTGATGCCCTTGCCGCAAGACGTTCCAGCCGTATCAATGCAACCATACAAATGTCTGACACAGGTGTTGCGCCCGGTGCCGGCGTGGGTAATAAACGAATGATGTTAAGTCAAGAAACCTTGGGTATCCCTGTAATTGCCATTGGTGTGCCCACAGTTGTGGATGCCGCTACTTTGGTAAACGATACAATGGATCGTATTCTAGCCAGCATGATTCAACAAACAAAAAAAGGCACAGACTTCTACCGCATGCTGCAAGATTTGGAGGAAGAAGAAAAGTATACCATGATTACTGAAATTCTGGATCCTTATACAGAAAATATGTTTGTGACACCTAAAGAGGTGGATGCAGTTATTGACAGACTTTCTAATATCATTGCAAATGGTATTAATATAGCCCTTCACCCTGGCATTACCATGGAGGATATCAGTAAATATAGCTGATGCAAGACATAAACAAACTTTAAAAGCACCGCTGAAACACTCAAATTTATTTATTTCATTTTTTGCCGCAGTCTTGTTACTGCGGCTATTTTCTTTGAACAAAGTACAATGAATGTCTTCTCCCATTCACCAATTTCATACACCATGATTTTTTTCTTCCTAATTTATAATTACAAATATACCTTTCTCAATGAAAGATTTAGTATATGAAAAAAATTGCAGTAGAAAAACCAAAAGAAATCATTTCTTGACAACTCACTCCTTTTGTTATATATTCAACTTATTGAATATATAACAAAAGGAGTGTTATTGTGTCGTTAAAACATGGTCTGCTGGGACTTCTCAATTATTCCTCTATGACGGGATATGAACTGGATAAGGCATTTAAGGCTTCCCTCTCTTTTTTCTGGCAAGCAAAAACCAGCCAAATTTATCGGGAACTGGATGCTATGGAAACGAACGGTTGGCTGAGCAGCCAACGTATCATTCAAAGCGAAAAGCCAAACAAGCGGGTATATTCCATTACCGAAAGGGGAAAAAAGGAACTCGCAAACTGGTTATCTCTAGGGGAAACCCATATTGCCGATGCCATGCGGGTGAAAAGCGCTTTTTTGATGCGCATATTCTTTGCCGGAGAAACCACCACCCAACAGTCATTAGAATTGCTTGATAAATACCGGCAACATTGCTTAGAGGCTATGCAAGGCTTGGAAGAGGCTCACCTTGCAATCTCCCAATATGGAGAAATGGTTTGCGATGAAAGAAAATCAATGTACTGGGAAATCACACTGCTTTACGGAGAGTCCTACTATGAAGCCGGACTGCATTGGGCAGATAAAGCCATTGCAATTTTGGAAAAGGAGGCACAGAAATGAACGTTCTTGTTTTAAATGGTTCACCAAAAATAGAGCAAAGCAATACCATGTGCCTCACCCATGCTTTTTTAGATGGAGCCAGCTGGGCAGATGCAGAGATTATTGATGTGGCAAAAGCCCATATTAAAAGCTGTCTTGGTTGTTTTGCATGTTGGAATAAAACACCGGGAAAATGTGTTGTCTCCGATGATATGGAACAAATTCTTCCCAAAATCATTGCCGCCGATGTGATTATTTGGTCTTTTCCGTTATATTATTTTAGCATACCCGGTGGACTTAAAAATCTTATCGACCGACAGCTTCCTATGAATCTACCATTTATGGCAAAGGATAGTAAAAGCGGAGCACATCCCCAACGCTATGATTTGTCCCATCAAAAGTATCTTATTATTTCAACCTGCGGTTTTTGGACAACTGAACATAATTATGATTCTGTTCTTTCCATGTTTGACCATTTTCTGGGAGAAAACAACTATGCAACCATCCTTTGCGGACAAGGAGAATTGTTTCATATCCCTGAGCTAAAACGTCAAACAGACGACTATTTGGAAATAGTACGCCGTGCTGGAAGGGAGTATGCCACAGGAAGCATCCATTTACAAACACAATCAGCACTGGCAAAACCACTTTTTCCACAAGATGTATTTGAAAAAATGGCAGATGCCTCTTGGGGAATTGTAAAAGGTGAGAATGCTGAAATTCATCCAGATGAAAGTCTTTCCTTTACAACTCAGATGGCCGCCTTGTATAAACCCGATGGGAAAGAACGGGTTTTGGAGTTTCATTATACGGATATTGATAAAACCTATCAAATATTGTTATCCAAGCAAGGCTCCGAAGTCATCACCCATGGATTTCAGCCATATACCACAAAAATCGAAACACCTTTCTCCCTCTGGCAGGCCATCTCTCGTAATGAGATTTCAGGGCAAGATGCACTGTTTCAAAGACTTTATCAAGTCCATGGAGATTTTAGTCTTATGCTAAAATGGGATGATTTGTTTGGCATTTCTGTCCCCAAAGAACAAACAGCTTTGCCTAGCAAAACCAATATGTTGCTTCTCCTAGCACCATGGATTGTTATCTGGGCAGGTATGCCAATACATTCCATAATCGGCAGTAGCATAGCTGTTTTCATTGGAGCATTGATTCCAATATTCTGGCTGAAATACAAGCCTGTTATTTTTGAACAAATCAGCATTCCTATGGCTATAGGAATATCACTGGCAGGCTTATTAGGCTTAAATGTAAGATTTATCGTCTCTGCCAGCTACTTATTGTTTGGATTGTTGTGGCTGATTGGTTCCCTCACCAAAATTCCACTTACAGCCTATTATAGTGCCACCAATTATGGGGAAGAAAGTGCCTTTTCCAATCCCCTCTTCATCAGAACAAACCGCATATTAACTGCCGCATGGGGTGTAGTTTTTCTTCACTCAGCTGTCTGGGCCTATTTCTTGATGAATACTCCGCTCTCTCCATATATTGGTATAATCAATAATATCCTTCCTGCCCTCATGGGAATTTTTACAGCATGGTTCCAGCGGTGGTATCCGGCAAAGTACGCAAGAGGATAATAATAAGAATCTAAATTGTCAACAATCCTGTTATACCTGACCAAATTAAATGTATATTTATAAATTTCAACCTCCTAGCTCAAAGGTTAGGGGGTTCTATTTTTCAGAAGACTGCATCTTACACCTTATTATTTGTATCAGACTGGTTTGTAGTATCATCCCTAGGTTTCGAATAACTGAGCGCCTGCCTGCTATCGCAAACACCTTTTGTTGTTGGGTCAGTTACTACCCCAATCACAGCCAAAATTACACTAAACAATAAAAATGGATTGCCTAATACATTCTTTATTTCTTCCAAAACCAAAGCCCAACTGGTAAAATCCTCCGGTTTTGCTCCTATGGTTGACATAATTACCCCAAACAAACCAATCCAAAAATAGGGATTTTTAAAACGTACCTTCCAGTTTATCTTCATTTTCCACATCTCTCTTTTCTTAATTCATTATAATTTTAAATATTTTATCACCAATTCCCTTATACAGAAACAAGTCAATGAATATGGTAAAGGTACCGTAATGTGGTACTTTTTAAGGACATCGTCTATTTAATAATATATAATCATTTAAGTCGTAGTATTTCAAATAATTAAAATAGAGTAGGATAGGATTGAAAAAAGCAGTTCTTATCTCCATGAAAAAACCGCCTTTCTAAAAAGAAAAGCGGTTTCATGTCTTATTTGTTTTCCCTCCAGCTACCAAGTTTACGAAATCTTTCATATCTTTTTTCACTGATATTCGGAGAGTCTTTATAAATCTCTTTCAAATCACCCATAAGGGTGCTTTTCAATTCATGGCACATTTCTTCAAAACATACAAAATCTTCATATATAATACGCTCAGCAACGCCAAAGCGTTTCATATCCTCGGCAGTAATACAAAGGCATTTTGCCGCCTCTGCCGAAGCTTCTGGGGAAGATGCTCCCCATAAAATGCTGGCACAGCCTTCGGGAGAAATGACAGAGAACACTGCATTTTCCAACATATACAGCTTATTGGCAACAGAGAGCCCCAAAGCACCGCCACTACCACCTTCGCCGATAACAACGGTAATCACAGGTGTTGTTAAAGCCATCATCTCCATCAAATTATCTGCGATAGCCTGCCCCTGTCCCCGTTCTTCTGCTTCCTCACCGCAAAAGGCCCCTGCGGTATCAACCAAACAAATAATGGGTCTTTGAAACTTCTCAGCCTGCTTCATTAAGCGCAATGCCTTGCGATAGCCCTCGGGCATAGGACTGCCAAAATTGCACTGAATGCGTTCTTCCAGGTTTCTGCCTCGTTCAATACCAATAAAGGTAACAGGCATTTCTCCCAACATACCAATGCCGCCTACAATGGCATTGTCATCAGCATACTTTCTGTCTCCGTGAAGCTCTGTTCTATCTGTAAACATCTGCTCAATGTAAGCCCTCGCTGTAGGACGATCTTGGGCTCTTGCCGCCATCACTCTTTCATAAGGCGACAACGTATTGAATGAATACTTTTCAGCCTCTTGGTGAAACGAAGCATTTTCCAAGGCGGTGCTATGATCTTTCATTGCATGCTGATAGAGAAGTGTGGCAATTGTTTTCCTCATCTCAGTTCTAGGCACAATGGCATCCACAAACCCATGCTCCAACAAAAATTCCGCCTTTTGAAAACCATCGGGCAATTTTTTCTTAGTGGTCTGTTCAATAACCCTGCGTCCTGCAAAGCCAATGGTTGCATTCGGCTCAGAAAGGATAATGTCTCCAAGCATGGCAAAGCTGGCAGTCACCCCTCCTGTGGTAGGGTCGGTCAAAACGGTAATATATAAACCACCCCGCTTGCTGTGATAATCCACCGCTCCACTTACCTTTGCCATCTGCATCAAAGAGAGAATGCCTTCCTGCATTCTAGCACCACCGGAGCAAGTAAAGCCAACAACAGGCAGTTTCTCTGCCGCAGCATACTCAAACAGCCTTGCCAGCTTTTCCCCTACAACAGAGCCCATACTCCCCATCATAAATTGTGGCTCCATAACAAATAATGCACAAGGCTGACCCTTGAAGGAAGCACGGCCGCATAAAACTGCCTCATCCTCACCTGAACCCATCTTACCGCTTTCCATTTTCACGTCATAACCGGGAAAATCAAGGGGATCAACAGTAATAAGCTCCGTCAAAATCTCTTGAAAACTGCCTTTATCGCAAAGTGCCTTTACTCTGGTTCTTGCTCCAATGCGAAAGTGATGACCACATGAAGGGCACACCATTTTATTCTTGGCAACATTCCGTTTGGTATCAAAAGATTTACAAACGGGACAGCGCATTCTTTCATCCACAACAGGGGTAATGCCCCCTTCTTCTAAATTATTCTTCGATTTGCGGAATAAACCCACGATATCATGCAAATGAATCACTTCCCTTCCGCTAAGATTTCAGGCAAAATCAGGGTATCATATGCACCCCGCCAAAAGGTTTTGCTTCGTACCAGCTTTAACTGATCTTCTATATTTGTTTCAACGCCTTGAATGATCATTTCACACAAGGCAGCCTCCATTTTACGGATGGCATCCTCTCTGCTGTTTGCAAAAACAATCAGCTTACCAAGCATGGAATCATAAAAAGGCACAACCTCACATTCCTGAATTAAGGCAGTATCAAAGTGTACCCTTGCGCCACCGGGAATATGAAGAAAATCAATTTTTCCAGTAGACCTTGCATTAATACGGCATTCAATGGAATGCCCTTTTAAGTGAACATCCTCCTGCTTAAAATCCAAAGGGATTTGACAGGCAATGCGTATCTGCCATTTTACAATATCAACACCACTGATTTCCTCTGTGATAGGATGCTCAACCTGTAAACGTGTGTTCATTTCAATGAAATAAAACTCCCCATTGGGCGCCAACAAAAACTCCACCGTTCCTGCGTTGGTATAGTTTGCAGCCTTTGCCGCTTTGATTGCCGCCTCCATCATTTTAGAACGAATTTCCTGTGTCATGACAGGGCTGGGGGTTTCCTCCAACACCTTTTGCTTGTTCAACTGCAAAGAGCAATCTCTTTCTCCCAAGCATACCATATTTCCGAAGGTATCAGCTAAAATCTGCATTTCCACATGGCGCACATGGGTTAAATATTTTTCCAAAAAAACTTCTCCATTGCCAAAGGCACTTTTTGCCTCTGCCGATGCGGTGAGAAATGCATTTTCCAATTCTTCTCTGGAATTAACCACTCTTATCCCTTTACCGCCACCACCGGCCGTAGCCTTCACCAATAAAGGAAAGCCAATTTCTTCTGCCAAAGCTTTTGCTTCCGAAACATCCTTTAAAATTTCTGTTCCGGGAACAACAGGCACACCAATTTCCTTCATTAGCCTGCGGGCATTATCTTTGTCTCCCATGCTCTCCATTACTTGGCTTTTGGGTCCGATAAAAACAATATCATTTGCTTCGCAAAGGGCGGCAAACTCGGCATTTTCCGAAAGAAATCCATAACCGGGATGAATGGCGCCCGCGTTGCAGGCCAAAGCAGCACTAATGATATTTTTTTGATTTAAGTAGCTCTCCGTGGCACTTTTTCCACCAATACAAATTCTTTCATCTGCCAAAGCCACAGGCAGAGAATTGCGGTCTGCCTCGGAATACACCGCTACTGTCTCAATTCCCATTTCCTTGCAGGCACGAATGATACGCACTGCAATTTCTCCACGATTTGCCACGAGAATTTTTGTAAACATATACTCAAGTCTCCTTTATTAATGCAAACGAAAATTCTGCGCTTACACATGGTTTTCCGTTTACAAAGCCTTTTCCTTCGGCCCAGTAAAACACACCTTTATTTTTAATCAGTTTACACTGTGTTTCAATCACATCGCCGGGACGCACACTGTTTTTAAAGCGTACCTTATCAAGGCTGGTAAAAAAGGGTGTTGCCCCTGAATTTACCTCGGATAGAAGCACACAGGCAGACTGACCCAAAATTTCGCAAAGAATGACGCCGGGTACCACAGGTCTATCAGGAAAATGTCCCTGCAAAAACCATTCATCACCTGTAATGGCTTTTTTGCCATAAGCAACACCATCAGAAAGTTCTACCTCATCAATCAAAAGCATAGCATCTCTGTGAGGCAGAATCTTTTTAATTTCTTCTTGATTCATGTTACGCCTCCTCACGAATGCAAACCAATACCTGACCGTATTCTACAATTTGACCATTATCCACAGGAACTGCAACAACCTCGCCGTCCTTTTCTGCTTCAATGGTATTGAACATCTTCATAGATTCCACAATACAAACAGGATCACCCTTCTTCACCTTATCGCCAACTTTCACATAAGGCGCAGCACCTGCTTGAGCTGCTAGATAAACAGTACCAACCAACGGGGATTTCTGTTCATAAGCCGATGTAGATTCTTCTACCAGCTGCTTTTCTTCCATGGTTATTGTTGTCTCTTCCTGGTAAATTTCAAATTCCTTAGGCATATCTTGCAAAACTACCTTGCCACCGGCAGATTCTAAAACCAGGCGAACATCACCCTCTGTTAAGTCCAGCTTTGTCAGTTGATTTTGTTTTAATATTTTAGCCAATTCTGATATTTTTTTGAGTTCCATCATCATCATTCCTCTATTTTTCTAAATGCCACGCAGGCGTTATGTCCACCAAAACCCAAGGAAGTGGAAAGTGCACCTTCCAAATCTGCTTTCACTGCAACATTGGGGGTATAATTCAAATCACACTGTGGATCCTGCTCCTTTAAGTTAATGGTAGGAGGAACCATGCCGTTTTTCACTGCCAGAATGGCAGCAATGGCTTCCACCGCACCAGCGGCACCCAGCATATGCCCTGTCATGGACTTAGTGGAGCTGATATGAAGCTTCCCTGCTTCTTCGCCAAAAGCGTTGTGAATGGCATGGGTTTCTACAGTATCATTCATAGGTGTTCCGGTTCCATGGGCATTATAATACAGTTTTTCCGTTCCGATGCCTTCCAGACCTTTCGCCGCATCCCGAATTGCCTTTGCACTTGCCTTTGCCTCAGGGGATGGTGCTGTCACATGGTGCGCATCACAGGTAGAACCATAGCCTACCACCTCAGCATAAATCTTTGCACCTCTTGCTTTTGCATGCTCATAATCCTCTAGTATCAAAGTTCCTGCGCCCTCGCCCATAACAAAGCCGCCTCTTCTGCTATCAAAGGGCAGAGATGCTCCATGGGGATCTTCGGAAGGGCTTAACGCCATACAGCTGCCAAACCCTGCAATCGCCAAAGGCACAATTGCCGCTTCACTACCTCCACAAATTGCCGCTGTGGCATAGCCGTGCAAAATAGCACGATATCCCTCACCAATTGCAGTGGTTCCTGTTGCACAAGCAGTGGTAACAGAAACACAAGCACCTTCCGCACCATAACGAATGGCAATATTTCCTGCCGCAATATTACTAATCATTTTAGGGATAAATAAAGGAGATACTTTTCTTGCTCCTTTTTCAGCCAAGGTTGTGCTACTCTCACAAAAAGTCTCAAAACCGCCAATTCCGGAACCGAAGTATACATCCAATTCTTCTTTTTCCACTTTGCCTTCTAAACCACTGTCTTCCATAGCCTGGGCAGTAGCTGCCAATGCATAAATTGAAAAGCGGTCTAATTTTTTTGCCGCCAATTTCTCCATATATAAAGTGGGATCAAAATCTTTTAATTCAGCCGCCAAGCGGTATTTACTGTCTGAAGTATCAAAACGAGTAATATAAGAAATCCCGTTTTTGCCTTCCATTAAGCCTTGCCAAAAGCTTTCCACTGTATTTCCAATAGGGGTTACTGCCCCTAAACCTGTCACAACAACTCTTCTCATACAAACCTCCTACATTGCCATGCCGCCGTCGATGCGGATTACTTCGCCGGTAATATAATCTGATGCACCGCTGGCAAGGAATAGCGCCAATTTTGCCACGTCCTCCGCCTGCCCAAAGCGTTTCATGGGAATCGCGTTTTTAATCTCATCATTTGAAGTAAATGTCTCTGTCATATCCGTTGCAATAAAGCCCGGTGCAATAGCATTGCAGCAAACCCCACGGGATGCCAATTCTTTTGCTACAGATTTTGTCAAACCAATCAAGCCTGCCTTGGATGCAGAATAATTTGACTGCCCTGCATTTCCCATTAAGCCGGATACTGAGCTGACATTAATAATTTTTCCGCTTTTTTGTTTCAAAAACAGCGGGTATATCTGCTTAATCATGTAAAAAGCGCCTTTTAAATTAGTGTCTACCACACTGTCAAAATTCTCAATCTTCATCATAGGAATCAAACTGTCCTTTGTAATTCCTGCGTTATTAACCAAAATATGAATTCCACCAAAATCAGCCACAATTTCCTTCACCTTTGCTGCAACCTGCTCCGCATCAGCAACATTACATTGATAGCCTTTGGCCTTTACCCCAAGTGCTTCCAATTCCTTTTGGGTTTCCTCAGCCTTTTGGGTGTTTCCTGCATATAAAAAAGCAATATCTGCTCCATTTGTCGCGTATAATTTGCAAATAGCGGCGCCAATTCCTCTGGAACCACCCGTCACCACTGCTACTTTTCCTTTGAGCATATCAAATCCTCCTCTTTCAGCTTTTGTAACTCCTCCATAGAAGAAACTGCATAGACCTTGCTATCAGGCAAGATACGAGAAATTAATTTCTTAAGGGTATCCCCTATGCCCACTTCAATAAAGGTATCGAAACCATCTGCCGCCATTTGCTCTATGCTTTCTTGCCAACGCAAAGCATGATCAATTTGGGGTGCCATCCATGCCCGCACATCTTCCTCGTAAGGCTTTGCCCTATAATTGGAATATACGGGGATTTGGGGCTTATGAATCTGATATTCTGTTAGAACCTGGGCAAAATCCTTTGCCGCTTCTTTCATGAAAGGGGAATGAAAACCGCCACCAACTTTAATTGGCAACCCCCTGCCGCCGGCTTCTCTCACTGCCTTTGAAAAGCCTTCCATTTCATCTTTTAGCCCTGCAACAACCAATTGCCCGGGGCCATTATAATTTACAGGATAAACCTGTTCAAAACTTTTGCATATTTCCTCAACTTTGCTGTTTTCAAGCTTCATGATGGCAAGCATGGAGCCGGGATTCTTCTCTGCCTCCCTTGCCATAACCTTTCCTCTGTAAAAGGCTAGGCGAAAACCATCTAAGGGTGTGTAAGCCCCTGCAAAGGCCAATGCAGGAATTTCCCCTAAGGAAAAGCCAGCAACACCATCAGGAATAATGCCTTCTTCTTTCAATGCCAATGCCGCTGCTAAATCTGTTAGATATAAGCAGGGTTGCGTGTTTTCTGTATTTTTCAGTTCTTCCTCTGTGCCAAAAAAGCACTGATTCAAGGTATTGGGGCGAATTTCCTCCGCCCCATCAAATAAGTTTCGAATACTTTCCTTTGCGTCATAAAAGCTTTTGCCCATGCCCGCTTTCTGCGCGCCTTGACCAGAGAAAACAAATGCTATTTTACCCATTTTGCGCCTCCTTTTAACAAAAGCTCTGCTTCTGTCGCAATTTCCTTTAAAATTTCTGCGGCAGGCTGTTCTTTTTTCACCAAACCGGAAATCTGCCCCGCTAAGAAACATCCTTCCTTGGTGTCACCTTCCACAGCCGCCTTTCTCAAAGCTCCCACTCCCAATTCTGCCACCATTTCAGGTGTAGTTTCAGGTGCATACTCTTTTTTTAAGAATTCTCTTGTGAAATTATTTTTCAAACTACGGCAGGTATTTCCACCAAATCTTCTACCTGTTGTTGTGGTAGAAATATCGCTTGCCTTTAAAACCATTTCCTTATAGTTGGAATGAACGGAACACTCCTCTGCCAAAAGGAATCTGGTACCCATTTGTACCCCAACGGCTCCCAACATAAAGGCCGCCGCAATTCCTCTGCCATCACCAATGCCACCTGCCGCCAATACAGGAATTTTCACAGCGTCGCAAACCTGAGGAATTAAAGGCATAGTGCTCATGTCACCAATATGACCGCCGGATTCGCCGCCTTCGGCAATGACCGCCGTTGCCCCAGCTTTTTCCATCATTTTTGCCGCCGCTACAGATGCCGCAACAGGAATTACTTTAATTCCCGCCTCATTCCACATAGGAATGAATTTTGTGGGGATGCCAGCACCCGTTGTTACCACAGGAACCTTTTCTTCCACAACAATTTTTGCGACCTCCTCCACATGGGGGCTCATCAGCATAATATTTACGCCAAAGGGTTTATCAGTTAAACCTCGTGCAATTTTAATTTGCTCACGAAGATAATCGCCCCCGGCATTCATTGCAGAGATAATGCCTAAGCCGCCGCCGTTTGAAACCGCCGCCGCAAGCTTGCCATCGGCAATCCATGCCATGCCGCCCTGAAAAATGGGGTATTCAATTCCCAACATAGAACAGATCGGTGAAAGGATCATTCTGTCCTCCTCCTCTCTTACTTCAATTTGTTTTCGATAAGTGTAACCAAGTCGCCAACTGCATTCACTTTGTTTTCACCCAATTCGATTTCTGTACCGAATTCTTCTTCAACATTCATAAGCAATTCCATAACATCCAAAGAATCAATGCCCAAAGCTTCAAACTTTGTGTCCATTTTGATTTCACTTACTTCACATTCCAATTTTTCTGCCAACATTGCTGCAACTTTTTCAAATACCATGATTATAATCTCCTTTTAGATACAATTATTTTTTAGTTTATATATGAAGCCATTAGGCATCATTACCATCTTAAAATACAAGTGGCACTTGCCAAACCACCGCCAAAAGCAGGCAGTAAAAGCAAATCACCTTTTTCCAGCATTCCCTGTCGATTCATTTCATCCAATGCAATGGGAATGCTTGCAGAGGAGGTATTGCCAAACCGTTCAATATTTACATAGAACTTTTCATTTGGCACCTTCAGCTTTACACTGGCAAAATCTATAATTCGCTTGTTCGCCTGATGGGGAACAATATATTTTATATCATCCATGGTCAGCCCCTGTCTGTTCAAAAGGGTAGTGCAATCATTACAAATCGCATTTACGGCGAATTTAAAAGTTTCCTGCCCTGCCATATGGATATAAGGCTTTTTCTGAGTTCCTTTATAAAATGGGGATGTGCCCATAAACTGAGGGATATCCATTACATCAGAACCGCCTTTTACATCAAAGACAGCATCAATATAAGAATCACCCTCGCCAAGCACCATGGCGCCGGCGCCATCCGCAAAAATAACACAGGTTCCTCTGTCTTCCCAATCAACAATACGGCTCAAACGTTCCGCACCAATCACCAAAACCTTTTTAGCGCGTCCTCGCGCGAAAAAACCTGCCGCTGTTTCCAACATAAAAACAAAGGCTGAGCAAGCAGCACTAATGTCTAAAGCCATGCAGGAAACACCCAAAAGATTTTGAATCATGCAAGAAACAGAAGGAGAAATCGACTCACCACTTACACTGGCTGCTAAGATTAAATCAATTTCCTCTTTTTTAATACCACTATTTTCCAAAGCCGCCAAGGCAGCCTTGTATCCCATGTCCGCCGCAGTCTCATCCTCGCTGATATGTCTTTGCTTTACGCCCACTCTCTGCATAATCCATTCATCGTTGGTATCCACAATTTTTGAAATATCTTCATTGGTTACAATCCTAGGGGGTACATACATCCCCGTTCCAAGCACATTAAAAGTCATTATTCAATCCTCCGAGCCCCATTCTTTTGTGTTATGCATACTTAGTACCTAAAAATTTGAAAAAGGTTACAAGAAAAATAAAAAAATTTTCGACTTATCTCTCCAAAAAAAGAAAAGACAGGCTATAAAGCCTATCTTTCCAAGTTTTTATCATTTTTATTATATTTTTCTAATTTATGAAAATTTATTCATTTTCTCCTGATTCGCATGAAAAGCATAATAAATGCACACAAAGAAGCACTTACATATGCCAACGCTGAAACCAGCATCCAGAGCCTGCGGATTCGCATATGCTTTGCCAATTCTTTATAATCCCCAGAGGCATTCACATCAAATTTTAAAGATGCAGGTTGGGTATGTCCATACTGTTTATAATAATTCCGACAGCTTTTACATTCTTTTAAGTGTGCCTCCACAGCTGATTCGCTTGCTTCACTTGCCACACCGTCATGGTAAAGCGCCACAAGATCCTTCACAATATCACAATTCAAACTCATGTCTTAACACCTCCACCAGCATTTTTTTTGCTCTAAAATAAATAACCTTTGCGGAATTTTCGCTGATTTTTAAAACCAAAGCAATTTGAGAAAAAGATAATTCTGCATATATTCGAAGTAATATGACATCGCGATACTTTTTTGGAATACCATCAATAATTGCCCGAACTGCCTTTTCCACATCTTTTCTTCTCATATGCTCTTCCGGATCAATGCATCCATCACAATATGTGTTTACAACCAATTCCAGATTGGCTGAGTCCAAATCCAATTTATTTTTTTTCAAATATTTAAAATAGACATGTTTTCCAATGGAAGCCAACCAAGTAAAAAGCTCACACTCTCCACGGAACCTGTGAAAGGAAGTATATGCCTGTAAAAACGTTTCCTGAGTCATATCCTCTGCCAAATCCCCATCAGCGCAAAGCCGATATAAAAAACAATATACCCTATCATAATACTCTGTATAAAGGGCTTCGAAGGATTTCAATCCATCACCTTCTCTCAATAAAATCTAGTGACATCATATCATAGAATTCTTGAAAAATCCACGATAGATTTATTGATATCGAAGCATTCCCAGGTTGTCTCTTCTTTTCACCACAGAAACCATTACTTAACGATTTCTCTTAGAAAATCATGCCCTCCAGCATACTCTAGGAGCAGAGCTTCTGCTTCTTTCAGAAGCTCTAAAAGTTCTTCACCACCGTCAAAGGCATAAAAAACCAATATAATTTCCTTCGTTTTCTCTGTAATCATCGCCCTCGTATTGTCACTGGTGGGGTTTCCAAAAGGCCCTACTTCATCAAACAATGCAGGCAAAAACTCAATGTTCAATACATCCTTGCCAATTCCTTGATATGCTGTGCCCTCAGAAGCACGAGACCATAAAATATCCCCTTGTACCTGCTCCAAATCATATGTCCCCATGGAATAACCTGTTTTTATAGATAGATAATTATTAATATCTACCACATTATTAATATAATACAGTCCTCTTTCCTTGGAAATCCTGCGGCACATTGCCTCAGCAGAGCAACGATAACGATTTGCATCTTTCCCCAAAGCCTTATAAGCTTTTCTTGTGGATTGAATCTTTTCTCTCTTATTTGCTTGAGAAAGTTCAATCTCAGCCAACTCTGCAATTTTATCATTTAATATCTCCAAGAAAGAGGCGTCATCTTCTTTCACTGCAACCTTGCATTGCAATACCCCTAGAACTGCCTCTGGGCATCTTTCTTTTATACTGCTATCTATTGAAATATTTTTCATAATATGTTACTCCCTTCTAAAAATTCTCCTTCTACAAGCTTACGACAAAAAAACATCTTGTCAAGGAAAAACATTTGTTTTCTAAAAATTTGCTCTCCACTCACTTTTTCATGAAATATTATGATATGATAAAAAGAAAAAGGAGCGAATCCTGTATGACCCTAATGCAGTTAGAATATATTATGGAAATTTATCATTGCGGTTCTATGAATAAGGCAGCTCAAAATTTGTTTGTTTCCCAATCTGCAATTTCTACCGCCATAAAAGAATTGGAAGAAGAATTGGGGATTTCCATTTTTGTTCGCAGCAATAGGGGCATTTCCTTAACAGAGGAAGGGCAGGAGTTTATTGCAAAAATTCATCCTCTTTTGCAACAAGCAAAAGAAGTTTCCCTGTTCTATTCCGGTAAAAATGGCCCAATCAATAACCGTCTCTATATTTCAACCCAGCGCTACCCTTTCTGCGCAAAGGCCTTTGTAGAGTTTTTAAAAAAGCAGAATGACCCATTCTTTCGTTATGGTTTTAAGGAATGTCCCATGGGTAAGGTTATAGAAGAAGTACATAATGGAAAAAGTGACTTAGGAATCATTTTCCTTTCAGATATTACAGAAGTCTTTTTGAGTAAGCTCTTTGATTCTAAAAACTTAATTTTCCACGAGATGAAACGTCTGCGTCCTCATGTTTTTATGAATAAAGAACATCCTATGGCACAAAAGCAAGAAATCTCTCTAGTTGAGCTAAAAAATTATCCCTTTGTCATCTTTTCAAAGAAGGAAGAAAGCTCTCTTAATTTTTCAGAAGAAGCAGTCCTCAGTCAAAATATAGAATACAGTCAAATCATTTACGTGAATGATCGGGCAACTGCCTATAATATCATTGCCCATACCACCGCAATTTCCACAGGCAGTGGTGTTTTACCCGAAGGATATTATGATCCACGAATTTCCGCAATTCCCTTGGCGGCTCCAGTTTGCGATATGTGCATTGGATGGATTTCAAGAAAAGAAGAGCGTCTTTCCAAAAAAGCAAAGGAGTTCGTTGAAATTTTAGAAGACCAAATAAAGAAGTATTAATTCTCTTTATAAAATAAACATGACCGCCGTTTAAATAACGGCGGCCTTAAACCTGAATAAGTATATTTAGAACAAAGGGTTCTTACTTAATCTCACTTTATGCCTATACATTGCTATCACGAAAAAATCTAATACAATCCATTGATTCACAGCCAACGAAATACTCGAAAACAAGTTTTCAGCTTTTCATAGTATGATAAATTGAAAAATACACTTTTTATTAAATGTTTTCCAGGCCCATTCTTAAATCCTCAATTATATCCTCTACATTCTCTAACCCAACAGATAGACGAATGAGTCCCGCTGAAATGCCCGCGGCTTTCAAGTCTTCCTCTCCATAGGTGGAGTGAGTCATAGATGCGGGATGCTCGATTAAAGTTTCTGCATCTCCTAAAGAAACAGCAATGGTTGCCAGTGACAGACTGTTTACAAATTTCATGCCTGCTTCTTTGCCACCTTTTACCTCGAAAGAAATCATACCACCAAAATCGTCCATTTGTTTTTTAGCAATTTCATGTCCAGGATGGTTTACAAGTCCAGGGAAGTAGACTTTTTCAACCTTTTCATGACCTTCTAAAAATTCAGCAATAGCCTTGGCACTTGCACAATGCCTTTGCATACGAATTTCCAAGGTTTTTAATCCTCTTAAAATTAAGAAAGACTCAAATGGTCCAAGCACAGCTCCTGTCATATCTTTAAGACCAAACATCCTTACTTCCTGCATAAAGTCAGTCTTACCAATGACAAATCCTGCAATCACATCACCATGGCCATTCAAATATTTTGTTGCTGAGTGAACAACAACATCTGCACCCAGTTCCAAAGGTCTTTGCAAATAGGGTGATGCAAAGGTATTATCACACACAACCTTGATAGAAGGATTAAATTCATGAGCGATTCTTGATATCTCAGAAATATCGGCAATCTTCAAGTTAGGGTTCGCAGGTGTTTCCAAATAAACACACACAGTATTTTCTTTTAAATTTGCCTTTACCTCTTCTAAATCGGAAGTGTCCACAAAGGTAACCTCAACGCCATAGCGTGTCATTCCATGCTGTAATAATGCAAAAGTGCAACCATAGAGAGTTTCATCCGCTAAAATGTGCTTTCCCGCTCCTGCAATACTCCATAAACAGGAAGAAATTGCGCCCATCCCGCTAGAAGCAGCAACACAGGCTTCGCCATTTTCCAAAGCTGCAACTTTGCTTTCCAAAACAGAGGTGGTGGGATTTCCTAAACGGGTATAAATATAGCCATTCTCCTGTCCTGCAAAACGATGTCCCCCTTGTTCGCAGTTTTCAAAAAAGAATGTAGAGGTCTGATAAATAGGCATTGTCAGTGAACCGTATTGTTTATCCCTAATATTCCCTGCATGAATTGCTTTTGTGCCAAAACCGCCGCTCCCGTGTGCCATGTAAAACACTCCTTTTCCGAATATGATATTGTTATTATTATTATATCACAGAGAAATTTTATCCAGTTATTAGCAGTTTTTTATATTCAGTTATCTAAAAAACCGATAACCGCCTTTGCTTGTCCTTCCCCCTTGAAATTTACTTTAAAAACAGGTATCATACTCAGTGATGAATTGTAAAGGAGAGAACAAAAATGGAGCAAAAAGTATTGATTGTATCTTGCGTTGAATATTACAGTTTTCTAAAGAATATTCCCGCTGATAAAGTGTTTCTTTCATTTCGACAGACCTCTATTCTTGATATGATTTTAGAGAGCCATAGAAACTTCCCAGAAATGGATTTGGAGTTTTATGCAGGAATGATAGATGGAATCGTAGCTATGGAAAGCGACGCAGAGGAAAACGACTATGCCCACTACAAAGAGCGTACTGCTTTGGTTTCAGAGGTGGTTGCATTACTTGCAAAAAAATACGCTTTAGAGGCCTTGGAGGCATGTAGAAAGTATTATGAATCTCAAACAGCAAAGCTGGTATCCGAAGATAAAACAGGGTATTATCAAAAAATGGCGGTAGAAATCTATGCCATGATTGAAGCAGAATAAAAGTAAAACCCCCATTTGTAACAGCACAACTTGCTGTTACAAATGGGGGTTGATAATTTATATCTTAAATATATTAGGAAATCCTTTTAATTTCTGTATCCCCTGAAAAATGAATCCAGTTTTTCTATTCTAAAATGGCTACTGCCCGTATCGGTGCTCCGTCAGAATTTTCAAACTTCAAAGGAAGTGCCGCCAGCAAAAAATCTGCTTCCCCTATCATATCTAGATTACAAAGATTTTCAATGATAACCATGGTTTCCTTCTTCAAAATGATATGATGCAATGTGAGGGCAGTATCGGATATGGGATCTAATCCGATATTATCCAAGCCAATACCTTTTTTATTATGCTCTACCAGATATCTGGCAACTTCTTGTGAAATCACAGGATACTCTCCAAAATATTTATTTTGACCCCAATATTTTTCCCAGCCTGTTTTGAAAAGTATAAATTCGGCTCTGTCTACTCGTTCTTTATTCCTTTCAATATAAGAAATATCAATCGTACCACCCTCTGGTACATCGGTAGCATCAATGACACAGGCCTTACCCACAAAACCGGATGCGTCCTTTTTATCTAGGGAAATTCCATTCGGAATAATATGATGGGGCGCATCCATATGGGTTCCTGTGTGAGAAAGCAGCTTTAAGAGCGTTTCCTTAAACCCATCCTTTTCATAAGTATGGGTAATAGAAAGGTTGGGTTCCGCCGTCCCCGGGTAAACGGGTATTGTATTTGAAATGGTGTGGGTAAGATCAATAATTTTCATAATTTTCTCCTTTTCAATATATATTTCATATTATTCATGCAATCCTTCTTCACTGACATTCCTGAAATATCTTACAACAAATACTTAAAACTCAAACTATCATTTCATGATAAGATTTTTGTATCTTAGAACTCAAGAAATCTAAAAATGCTTCTTCACTGGAGGATTTTAAGTCCTTCTTTTGTAAAACAACAATCCTTTCATTCCAAAGGATAACATAAAAATCTGTTGTAACAAAAACCTCATCAATTTCTTCATATTTGATATTGGGTTCTTTCGAAAAAGAAATCACATTTTCAGAAAATTGAATTGATTCCGATTCTACGTTTTCATAAGTCTCCAAAAATTTATTTGCGGCTTTCGTGTACGGTGTACGTCTTTCTTTTTTAAGCAAGATTTCTTTTTTAAAAAGAGGTCTTTCTGTAGACGTTCCATCATTTTTTATTAACCGAAACCCAAAAACAATTGCCAATGCACCAAAAATCAGTACATCAAAAAGCGCTTCTGGATCCATAAATCCAGGTACGATGAGAAATATCCCAACAAATAAATATAGAAAGCCTAATATTTTATATTTAAGTAGAGTTTGTTTTGATTTCCCCTTTTTTCTTTTTACACGCATTTTGTCAATATATTTCCAAATGCGAGGAAACCTTTTCCGGCTGGACATCTCAGTTATTTTCTCTAACACCCTACTTATTTGCGGTAGAAATAGTGTTGAATGATAGTTCGTTAAAGAAAAAATAAACTCCATATTTACCTCCCTGATTAATCCTAGTCTGAATAATATGAAACCAAGAAGCGACATTTGGATGGTTCCATATTAAAATATACCCCTTCAATAATTTACTTTTTTAGTATTAGAATATATCAATAGTGGTCACGTCTCTAGCAGATACCTCAGCATAATTTCTGGATTTTCCAAAAAATTCTTTGTAATCTGAAAATGCTCAGTCTCCTTATAAGATACAGTTTGCACACCATTTTCCGAAAACTCCAATATCTCTGCACCGGGATACGCCATAAGAATGGGCGAATGTGTCGCAATAATAAATTGCGAATTGTTTTTCACAAGCATATCTATTTCCGCTATTAAGGTTAATAATCGCATTGGGGACAGAGCCGCTTCCGGTTCATCTAAAATATACAAACCATTACCTTGGAATCTATTTTGAACCAACGCCAAAAAACTTTCTCCATGGGATTGACGATGCAATGAGGTGCCCCCATAGCTATCTCGAGCATTAACCTCATCAACATAACTTGCCACATTGTAAAAGCTCTCTGCCCGAAGAAAAAATCCATCCTTGGCAAAAGCAGATTTCATCAGTGTCAAATGTTTATAAAGTTCAGAATGGGAGTTGTTTGTAGAAAACTGAAAATTCTTAGTTCCACCCTCGGCGTTAAACCCATAGGCAACTGCTATTGCTTCAAGCAATGTGGATTTTCCCGTACCATTTTCACCAACAAAAAAAGTAACTGGGCTTTTAATGGATAGTTTTTCATTTGCGATTAAGTGTTGTACCGCAGGAATCCCGAATAGATAAGATTCATCCGAAATAGGTAACGTTAATGCTACATCTCTAATATATCGGGGTGAATTCATGTCAAGCCCTCCTTTCCTTTCCTATTATAATGCATTGCATAGCAGCTTATAAAATAATTTAATTTCAGCTTTATATTTTTTCATTTAAAGTTTATTGAAAGGTTTGTTTATAAGAAACCAGAGTAAAGATGTCCTCAAGGTGCCCCTGATTTGAGATATCAATTGCAACACTCACCAGCTTCCCTTTGATAGGTGCATTTTCTAAGTGTACTTTTGTTTGAATGGAGATGGGAAGATTCATTACGCCCAATCGGGCTTTCTCACTAAAGTGAAAGCTCACTTTAAAAAAGCCCTGCCAAACGGACAGCCAAAAAACAGTTTTCTTTTTTGATACAGCTTTTCCAAGCCATGATTTACTATCATTATAATAATGCCATTCCAGCTCAATCTGATATTTTGAGAGACTATCTATCAATGCTTGATAAACTTCCATGCTGCTTCCCAATGCAGAAGCAAGCATAATATCTGTAGGATATTGATTCCCATCATTTAGTAATGGTCGCTCCAACTGTTTCCTCTCCCATCATATAATCTCATGTTCATATAGTTTCATTTATTATATCACAATATTTTCCATATTAAAACCCCTCCCAATTTTAATAACTCCCATAGATCGTAACACCCATAGGACTAAAGGTTGTGTCAAATGCCATAACCCCAATGAAGGAGCAACACAATAAACCAACATCATTCATGTTTCAACTGAATACGTAAAAATCTCAATCACATCATCATCAAACATTAACTTGTAGCACCAATATCCAACTATTTCCAAGTTTTATTGCCATAAAAATGGCACCCACTTGATATTATCCATAGGCGCCATTTTGTTTCACCATCTATTGCATTGATGCATTCCTATTCAGAGCTTCTAAATGCTCACTTACCTATTTTCCCACAGAGAGTTTCTTTTCAACTCTGATAATTCCTGAAGAATAAGGGGCAACTACCCCCGCTTCACTAATAAATGCAACCAATTGATTTTCAGCTGTCAAATAGAAGCCAATTTCTGCTTGGCTATCCTCCAACATTTTTTCTGCACCCTCAAAATAATTAGAAGGATTTTTCTTAATATCATCCTTTATAATATTCATCAAATATCCTCTCTCAGCATTTGTATCTTTCAGTGCTTCAAAATCAGACAAGGATTTTTCTTTGCCAGCTTTTAAATCATAGGTAAAACCTTTTGCGTAGGAATTGCCATGGGCGCCGCCTGTATAGGTATATTGATTGCTATAAAAAGAGAAGATATTGTCTTTATAATAAGGTGTTTCAAAATCTATGGCAAAATCATGGGTTCTAAAATCACTGCCCAATTCCGTAGCTTCCTTTGTTACCAACTCTTTATTCTCAGTCAAATAGGATTCTAAGTTTCCCTTAGCCCAAGATGCTATTTTATCATTGATTGCTCTTGCCTCTACACCTAATATATCAGTGTTAAGCTGAGGATATTTTACAGTACCCGTAATTAGAACTGTGCCATCCGCCGCCTTTAAATCCTTTTTATATGTAATGGCAGAATATGCATCCTCTTTCTTATCAATGGTAATGGATACAGTTTTACTCTTTCCATCCCAAGCCACCTGTCCACTAAAAAATTCTGCAACGGCTCTTAAAGGAATCATTGTTGAACCGCCTATCATTTGTGCAGGAGTTTCCAATTGAACCTTGCCACCTTCAAAAGATTTTTTGCCAATCACAAGTTTTGCTTCCTGTTTGTCCTTCTTCAACAAAACTGATTTTTCTTTTTCATTCCAAACCACTTGAACACCCATAGCCTCCAAGGCTCCCCTTACCGGAATTAAGGTGTAACCGTTAGAAATCACTGGCTGTTGACCTTGAAAAACCACTTCGTAATTATTTACAAAAACCTTAATGCCATCCGCCGCACTTACAGGCACTGTAGATGCCAACATTGTAACTGCACAAGCGATAGCGAAACCTTTTTTCATCATTTTAATACCCCCTGCATGTAAATTACTTATACTTTTAAGTATACACGTCTTTTATTTTTATTCTATTAGGAATTTCTGTCAACTTTCTTACACTTTGTTTCAAAATTATTGAATTTTTATTTAGTTTTAATATCATTCAAAAAAAGTACCGATGTAGGTTGTTGCCAGCCAACGCTTTGGTCAGCCAACTTCAATCAATCGGTACATTTTTATTCCTCAATGCGCAGCATCCTGTATCCCACACCAACATGAGTCTGAATATATTGGGGTTGCGCCGGGTTTTTTTCAATCTTCTTTCGCAAAGTTGCCATAAATACTCTTAAAGAAGCAATATCATTGTCCCATGTACTCCCCCATATTTCCTTAGTGATATAAGTATGCGTCAGAACCTTCCCCACATTTTTACTAAGCAGGCATAATAGTTTATATTCTATAGGTGTCAAATGCAACTCCTCACCAGCAAAATATCCACAGCCGGAAGCATAATCCACACGTAAATCACCATTTACAAATTCAACCTGTTCTCTACCTATGTGCTGAGTATAGTTAATTCTTCTTAATGACACTCGCAAACGAGCCAATAACTCCTCCACAGAGAAGGGTTTTGTCAAATAATCATCGGCCCCTGCATCCAAAGCTTCAATTTTATCCCGATCCTCCGCCCTTGCACTGATTACAATAATGGGCATATTTGACCATGAGCGAATTTTTTTAATAATTTCTACACCATCCATATCAGGCAGTCCTAAGTCTAATAAAACCACATCCGGATTTTGAGAAACGGCTTCTATTAAGGCTTCGCTCCCTGAAGCCGCAGTATGGTACTTATAATCTTGGGTTTCCATCGTCGTTGAAATCAGATTGCGTATTGCACTATCGTCCTCAACAATTAAAATAAAAGGCTTATTCATGTGTAGGTACCTCCTCTGCCTGTAATGTGAAGGTAAAAACTGCCCCATGAGGGATATTATCTGTTATGGTTATCGTGCCGCCATGGGCTAAAATGATACTTTTGCAAAGGGGCAATCCTAGACCAAGGCCCCTACTTCTGTCAGAAATCGTATACCCTGCGGTATAAAACAGTTCAAATAACTTTTTCTTCAAATGATTGGGAATTCCTTCTCCGTTATCCGCCACAGACACCTGAATTTGATCCCTCACTCGCTTCATGCTGATTTTTATTTCCGAACCCTTTTTTGTGTATTTGATTGCATTGTTTACTAGGTTTATTACTACCTGCATAATCAATCGGGCATCCATTTTTGCTAGGAGCATCTCGTCACTTTCTTCAATGGTAATCACATGCTCTGTCTTTTTACGGTCAATATGCCGCATTGCCTCAATAATCACTTCTTCCATCAGCTCCGCCTGCAAATACAGCTTCATGGTTCCATTTTCAATTCGGGTAACGGAAAGTAGATTTTCCACCAGATTGATCAGCCACATTGAATCGTCATAAATATCCAGATATAGATTTTTTCTACGCTTTTCATCGATGGTATCACCATTCTTCAATAATACCGCTGCATTCCCTGAAATACTAGTCAAAGGTGTTCTAAGGTCATGGGAAATTCCTCTTAGAAGATTTGTTCGCAGCTTTTCATTTTTTGCCTGAGCTGCTGCTTCTTCTCTTTGTCGGCTGATTCGTTCCTTTTCTAATGCCAAAGCACACTCCCCTAAAATAGATAACATTAGGTTTGTCTCAAAAGTATCAAAAGGCTTTCCTTGAATGGCTATTCCGTATACTCCAAAAACTGCGCCTTTGCTTCTTATCGCCAGATACCTGCAAAGGGCATCACCAAATTCATCGGTGCCAGTACCTGACTGTTTGTTATGATAAAATGTCCAGCGAGCCGCATCCATTTCCTTCTGGGTGAGATATGTCAAACCATTGGTTTTATGCGTCCCCTGAAATATAATTCCCTCTGACAATTGATTACCACGTTCTTTTTTGTAGCAGATAACCGTACGATCCAGCAATTTTACCAGTTGCTTTGCCGTTTCCTCCAAAATACCATCCATATCCTTGGCCTGCTGTAAAAGCTGATTTGTTTCCAACAGGATTTTCGTTCTATAGGCCATCGCCTCAGATTGCTCTGCCTGCAACTTAATTTTTACAGCTAAACTGCCTGCAAAAATAGCAACAACAAACATTATAAGTATTGTTATGGTATCCCCAGTATCATAGGAAGTAAAGGTAAAAATAGGCTCTGTAAAGAAAAAGTTAAAGGTTAAAACACTAATCATAGCAGAAATCATAGTATAAATACGATTTGATGTTAAAACCGCTGTGCACAGTACCCCCAGAATATATACCATAATAATATTAGAGGACTCAAAACCTACCGAATGGAATGCACCTCCCAACAAAGAGGTTCCGATTAATACTAAAATTGTCCAAACAATATTTAGCCATTTTATTTTGCCGTTTTTCCTCAAGCACGGTACCCCTTTCCCTCTAAAATGCTGCAATTTCTATAAACAAAAAATATATAGGGAACATTTCTGTTTGTCCCTAAGATATGTACAGAAAGTTCCCTAAATAACCTTTGCTTAAGCATGCAATGTTTCTTCTCTATGATATTATTCAAGAAATACTATGCCATAAGCCCACCCTGCATTTCTTTGGACTTTTCCTAATATTATATATCAAAACTCAGTACTATTATCTGTAAAATTGAAATGCTTCACCAAACAATCTTACTTTAATAAATCTCGTGCCGCAGTTTTCCCACCAAATACAATCAAGGTTTCATCCGAAGTGAAAACATGCTCCGGTTGAGGAAGGGGAATAATTTCTCCATTCTTCTTGGTTGCTAAAATACTAATATGATATCTGGTTCGTACACACTTTTCTAATATTGTTTTGCCATACCAGCTTTCAGGAACACGCATCTCATAGATCGCCGCTTCCGGTGTCAATTCAATATAATCAAATAAGTTTTTCGAACCATATTTTATAGCTAAGCGTTCTGCCATCTCCCGTTCAGCATAAACCACATGGTCTGCACCATTGCGAAGCAGTAGCTTTCGATGCACATCACGACTGGCACGGGCTAAGATAAATTTTGCTCCCAAATCTTTAAATAACACAGTGATTTCCAATGATGTCTGAAAATCGTCTCCAATGGCAATCACACAAAGGTCAAAATTGCTAACCCCTAAGGATTGGACAAATACTTCATTTGCGGCATCACCAATTTGAATATTAGGTACAATGTTAATGGCATTGTCTGCACGTTCCTCACTTTTTTCCACAGCTAAAACAGAGTTTCCCTGCTCAACCAGCTTGTGAGCCATATGTCTACCAAATCTTCCAAGTCCAACAATTAATATTGATTTCATTTTACAATCTTCCTTTCAAACAATCAACCTATTTGAATTTTCTCCAGCGGAAGTGTAGATACCACTGGGTTTTTTCTTGATGAAAAGGCCAATAGCATCGTCAGCGAACCCGCTCTGCCAATAATCATTAAAATAGTTAATATAATCAAAGATGCATTTCCCAAACCGGGTGTAATCCCTGTAGTTAAACCTACAGTGGCAATTGCTGAGACACTCTCAAATAAGGCTGAAAGCAGCGGAAGTCCTTCTATTTGAGAGATGACCATAGCGGAAAAGCAAACCAAAAAAAGATAAATCATAAAAACACAAGATGCCAATCGGGTTATACCTTCTTCCATTCTCCGCCCAAAAACCTCAATGGATTTCCTATGCCAGAAAGTGGTAAGCACACTTAGCGTTAGTACAGCAAAAGTTGTTGTCTTTATACCACCTGCTGTTGAGCCCGGGGAACCACCAATAAACATGAGACATATCATCAAAAACTGCCCTGTTTGTGTCATGGAGCCTATATCAATGGTATTAAATCCCGCAGTTCTTGCACTAACAGATTGAAAAAACGATGCAATAATCCGTTCTGATAAGCTTAGCATCTGAAATTCAGCTCCACCTTTTTCACTGATATACAGCAATGTGGCACCACCAAAAACCAATATACTGCTTAGAAAAATAACTAATTTCGTATGCAGATGCATTCTAGCAAAATGCAATTTACTTTCCAATAAATCTTGCCATACAAAAAAACCAAGACCACCCACAATAATTAAAAGCATAATAATAACATTTACATATAAATTGCCCACATGGTCTGTAAAGGAGACAAACTCTGTTTTCTCTCCCATCAAATCAAAACCTGCATTACAAAAGGCAGAAATACTATGAAATATTGAATACCAAATTCCTTTACTGAAACCATACTGAGGAATGTAAAACTTCGAAAGAAATAGAGCTCCGCTGCCTTCTACCAAAAGGGTA
This sequence comes from Anaerotignum propionicum, assembly GCF_024461735.1. Lineage (GTDB taxonomy): Bacteria > Bacillota > Clostridia > Lachnospirales > Anaerotignaceae > Chakrabartyella. The sequence goes on along the minus strand of NZ_JANGAD010000001.1, from coordinate 101,671 downwards.
CCATATAAAATAAATTTGGTCATCCGCACAATTCCTCCAAGCTGTGGTGCAGAAATTGAGTTCTGCATTAACGAGCGAGAAATGTAACCGATTTTTTTCTTCGTAAGTGAAATGGCAGCAATACAAAATGTCATAAACCCAATTCCGCCAATCTGAATTAAACAAAGTATTATCAGCTGTCCAGAAAAAGACCAATGGGTATATGTATTTACCACTATCAAGCCTGTTACACATGTTGCAGAAGTCGCCGTAAAAATTGCTGTAAGCAAATCCGTAGGTTTACCATCTTGACTGGAAAATGGCATAATAAGCAATAATGCTCCTAGTAAAATAATAAAACAATACCCAAATAGAATGACCTTCATTGGTGAGATATCCACAAAATGCTTCATGAGTTTATCCTTTATTTCAAACGCCTCCTAAAATCAATATTTAATACAGTTATCAGCATACGCCATACTCAGTTAAAACGGAATTAAAATATTCTGCTAAGTATTAAGATTGTATAAAGACACCTGTATTCTCCCCGTTTTGACCAAATAATATAAGCAGCGATAGGAAGAATAGTTAAGAGAATGCTTTGTTAGTTCAGCAAATACACATTAATTATTAATTAGCAAAGAAGGAGCCTTTAAATGTCTCATAATTTAAAAAGATTTCAGTAAGACTCATATAATTTGAGAACATTGTTTAGTAGCAAAGTTAAGGCATTATTTATTGTTAAAAATAAGTGCTAAATCAATGCAAAGTCTTTAATTATTTCTCGAAAATATAGTAAAAAAAGTGTTGACATTTGGTTTTTCCTGTAGTAATATATAGAAGTCGTCGACGAGGCGTGGCTCAGCTTGGTAGAGCGCTACATTAGGGATGTAGAGGTCGCAAGTTCAAATCTTGTCGCCTCGATGACTTATAAAAGGTGTTGAAAACGTTGATTTTACAGGGTTTTCGGCACTTTTTTGTTTTGAAGAAAAATACTTTTATCATTTAGTATGCTTTTTTGTCTTTTTACATTGTTTTGCAAGTCAAATGCAAGTCAGAATGCAAGTCGAAATTATTTCATTAATAGGGCAATAAATTATAAAAAATAAGCCCCTTTCGGGGCCTAATAAATACGGTCTATTGTGATTAATTAGCATTTATATTTGAAAGAGTCAGGCTTCGGTCTGGCTCTTTCTCTCTATAGATTTATTTCCTCTTCATTTATTTTCATTGCCATGCATTACGTCCTATACTGCTTAAGGATGAACTTTGCATTTTCTTCGAATAGCTTGTCTAGCATTGCGTTACGTGCGATATTTCAGCGGTCGTCCGCCCTTGCTTTTTGGCATTTCACCGCTCTTCTTTCATTGCAATAAAAAAGCACCTATCAGATAATAAGTGCTTTTGTTTCACTATTTTTGCTTGAACGACGCTATCATATTTTCTAATTGTTTATCTGACTCATTATTATCATTTGTACTAAAATATACTATACAAACAGTGTTCACTCCAGACTTTATAAAATAAACAGATTTTAATACCATATTAAATCCGTTATATTGTTTTTTGACATTCAAATTGATTTTTTTACTATTTAAATCTCCGATTTTGAAATCCTTTTCATCTAGATTACTTAAATCGATACTTTTATCAGATTTTGTAACTCCAGCTACAAAACCCTCTTTTCCTCCATTTTCAAGTTCTTCATACCCAAAATCACCCATGTCTATTATGATAAATCCATCATCAAGATAATATGTGATTATACCATTAGCTTTATCTTCTCTCCATGTTTCAGGAACTTGATAAGATAGATCACCAAAAGTTTTACTTACAGTTTTCGTCTCTGATTTATTTGCAATTTGGCTTACCTCACCTAAAATTACCGTCTGCGTTTTACTATCCCATTTTACATCCTTGCCAACAGCCTCAGCTACCGCTCTAACAGGCAAATAAGTTGTCCCTTCATATGTGAAAGGCTCCTTGTCAGTTTTTAACTCCTTACCATCAATAACAACTTTAATGTTATTGAAACTGACAGGAATGTTCATTTTGCTCTCTTTTGCGAAAGCAGTGGGTGCAGTTCCAACTATTAATGTTGCAACCATAGCTCCCAAAATCATGTTTTTCAATCTTTGATATTTCATCATAACCCCTCCTGTTTTTCTTTACTCTATAATTTTCTACGGAAAACAGTAAAATCCTACCATTTGTCGAAAAGTTTAGGGCACCAGCTTCCGCCAATGCCCATAAGGGGAGTTGTTAAATTTTCACGTTATTATAATATCATGAAAAAACCGACACGGTTAAATGTCGGTTTATCTGTTAATCATACGTTTTTTTCTTTTTCTTTCCACCTTGTTTTACAGTGCTGCCAGTGTTGTCTACAGTTTCCTTTTTCTTCTTTGTCTCTTTATTTTTGGGACTTTTGTCACCCATATTAAACACCGCCTTTATTTTTAGTATAACACAAAATTTTCCAGAAGTATATCTTTCAGATAAAGTTATCTCCACAGAAAAAGACACCTTTCGATGCCCTTCCCCGAGGAGGGTTTATTAAATCATACACTTCTTTCTAGTACTATTTTACTATATTGAAAACGAACATACCCAATAACTTTTACTTTTTTTCAAAAAATCTTGAAACAGCCATCCTCATTCCATCCTCTGTGTTGTTCTCACCCATCTTATATGCTACAGCATCCCATGAAAGTTTATCTATAAACCTGTATCTGATAATCTCCAACTCACTTAACCACCTCTCAAAACACATGAATCTATATATCTATTTCAATCCTGTAAAATTTTTCTTGACAATCCTTTTTTATTGGTGTATACTAAGTTTAATTTCGTATATATGATTATTCGTTCTTAAGTCCTAGTCGATAATTATTATTTGACTAATTCTTGAGAACTTTTTTTATTTATATGCCCGAGATAATATTTTTTAGGAGGTACTGATTATGAATAACGGTACAGTAAAATGGTTTAATGCAGACAAGGGTTTTGGTTTTATCACACCCGCTAATGGTGGCGAAGATGTATTTGTACACTTCTCATCTATCCAGACAAATGGTTTTAAATCTTTAAATGAAGGCCAGGCTGTAACTTTTGATACAGAAGCTGATCCAAAGGATAGCCGCAAAACACGTGCTATCAATGTTTGTGCGAACTAAACCTTTTTCATTTGCCACCCTTTAGGGTGGCTTTTTTATTTTCTTTAAAAGCTCCTGCTTGCACTCTTCTCATATTTCTAACTCATCTTAGCACCTAAATAGACTCCGTTGCTGCCTTTATTAGCATGGTCCTTTACATAACCCACTTTATATCTTTACTTCCATTCCCTTTGCTCTAAACCCTTTTGGTTATATTGTCTTTTCTTGAATCTGTGAATTAAAAAAGAGCCTGTTTAACGTCTGTACTCAAAGACGAGATAAAAGGGATCACCTCCACGCTACAAGTCCATCGGTAACATTATCATTTTGGTATCACCCCCTAATTCATTATATGAAGAAATCACACAAACGATTGTCCAAGTGATCAATTTAGTCATAATATTTATTTAAACTCACTTTGCACTCATTACAACACATCTAAAAAAACTTAAAGTTTTATGGTATGTTATTCTCGATCTTCATTTACTTCCATCCCTTAAACTATTTTTTAAAAAATTTCAATTTAACACCTTATCATTATCTTCAAACATATATGCACTTATTGATTTTAGTAGTTTGGGCACTTGTTTTCATCAGCGCCCAAGGTCAGTGTTTATAAATAGTATCACCTAGTATTATTGTATTGATTGTAGACATTAAACTACTCCCAAATATGCAACCCCATTTTAACCATACAAAATAAACCACTTCCCTAAAAAGGAAGTGGTTCTCTTTGAAAATTAGTGTGATTTTCTAATTTTTATTCATTTAGTTAAGGTAAGTTAATCTCCAATCCAGAAAGCACCTGATGCAAGAGTTTTTGCAATTGCTGAAATTCCTCAGGTAAAAGTTTCACACAAGCACCCAGCTTGATAGGAATCTCCGCAGCAGCTTCCTTCAATTTTTGCCCCTTCTCCGTAATTATGACGAATACATTTCTCTCATCTTCCTGTGATCGTTCACGGGAAATATAACCCTTTGTCTCCAGTTTTTTTAACACAGGGGTCAAAGTTCCGGAATCAAGATAGAGAATATTTCCTAATCCCTTGATTGTAATCTCACTTTTTTCCCACATAACCATCATTGTTATATACTGGGTATACGTCAAATCCAACGGATCAAGATAGGGTTTATATCGACGAATGATCTCCTTAGAGCAAGCATATAGAGGAAAGCAAAGCTGATTTTCTAACTTTAACATATCATACTCTTCATTCATAATTAGAACCTCCTAAATTGCATTTTAAACAATTTAGTTTATCATAATCAATGTTCACAAGCAACCCGCACGGAGCAGTAGCTTTATATCTTAATAAATATAATTTTATCCCAGTATTTCCTTGATTCTTTCTTCCACTTTTTTCATAGAAGCAGTTGGCTCAAAACGTTCAACAATTTCTCCATTACGATTAATCAAGAATTTAGTAAAATTCCATTTGATGGAGCTGCTCTTTTTGTATTCAGAATCCTGCTTTTTGAGCATACCTGATAATAGTATTCCTAGGGGATGGAGCTTATCAAATCCACCAAACTCTGTGTTTTGTGTAAGCCACTGATACAAAGGAATTGCCTGCTCCCCATTTACATCAACCTTTGAAAACTGTGGGAAGGTAATTCCGAAACGCCCTGTACAAAAAGTATGAATTTCCTCATCAGAACCAGGGGCTTGATCTGCAAATTGATTGCAAGGAAAATCTAAGATTTCCAGTCCGTCTTTATGATAAGTTTCATAGATTTTTTGCAAATCGCTATACTGGGGAGTAAAACCACAACCTGTGGCAGTATTTACTACCAAAAGCACCTTGCCTTTATAATCATTCAGTGAAACCTCGCTGCCATCTCTTGCTTGAACCTTGAAATCGTAAATACTCATATCTCATACCTCCAATTATATTAATTAATAAAATTCAATTTATATTTTTTACAATTATATTTTACGCAATTAATTTTGTTTTGTCAAGACCTATTTAAATTAAAAAATAATGTCTTCTTTCTGTATTATTAGGAAAAAATCTCTTATTATACCGGCATAATGTAGATGAAAATGAATTAACTTAATGTTTTGTTTAAGATAAATAACTTTAAACTAACCAGTATAAAAAAATAAAAAAATCCTCACAACATTACAAAAATTGTGAGGAGAATATGAATGACATAGCATGTAAAAACTTTTGATTTTTGGTTTTTCAATTAATAATTATCTTTTAGTACTGTATTCTTTAAACCCACTTCCTCGAAACCATTTCTAGTCCAAATTAACGTAGATTGAAAACCAATTTCTGTGGCTAGCTTTACCATATCCTCAAAACAAAAGCCTAAAGAATTGCAATCATGGCTGTCACTGGACAAAATTATCTTCCCCCCCCGTTTTTTGATTTCTTTCAAAAAATGGATGGAGGGATAAGCCTGTTTACGAAATCCCCGATAAATTGCGCCTGTATTTATTTCAAAGGGTTTTCCATAAGGAATTAAGGCTTCTATAGCACCAATTCCATACTCACAATATCGCTTGTTTTCTGTATCAAAAAAAATTTGATTCTCATTAAATTTACTTAGCAAATCAAAGTGTCCAATAATGTCTGCTCCTGTTTTTTTCAAAACTTCAGCTACAGTTTCAAAATAAGCCTTTGCATATGCATAAGAATCACCAGAAAATACCTCTCGAATATCCCTTTCCAGGATATCCGCCCTTTCATCCACAGGCAAATATTGATCCCCTTTTTTGATATAATGAACAGAACCTATGGCATATTCAAAATCAGAAATAGGTTCTCGGGAATAAAAATCCTGTTCTACACCGCAATAAACAGCAATCTTTGGGGCATAGACTTCCTTCAGCCGTAGGATTTCTTTTTGATATTCTTTTACGCCATTTTTGCTCATACAGTAGGCCTCATCAAAAAAGGTATAGCTGTGTCCACTGAAACCCAGTGCCGTAAATCCTTTCTCAATGGCCGCCAAAACCATTTCTTCAGGCGTATTTTTTCCATCACAAAAGGTTGAATGGGTATGAAAATTCATTTTAGGTATCATTTTGTCATCTTCTCCTGCTTCACTTTATGGTCGATTACATGGCGGGAAGCCAATTCACTTCGAACATCCTCCAAGGAGATTCCTGCTTCTACCATAAGTACCATCACATGATACGCTAAATCAGCAATTTCATAAATGGTTTCTTGTTTGTCGTTGTCTTTTGCGGCGATGATAACCTCCGTTGCCTCTTCCCCAATCTTTTTTAGAATTTTATCTGTCCCTTTTTCAAATAGATAAGTTGTATAGGAGCCTTCTTTTTTTTCTGCCTTTCTTCCCTCAATCAACTCCATCAAGCTATCCATTGAAAACCTTTCATGGCTATCCTGAATAAAAACGGGGTTATGGAAGCAAGAATCCGCACCTAAGTGGCAGGCAGGACCATTTTTATCAACCACAACCATTAAGGCATCTTTGTCACAATCCGCTATAATGGAAGCAATTCTTTGCACGTTCCCCGATGTTTCGCCCTTTCGCCACAGCTCCTGTCTGGATCTGGACCAAAAACAGGTTCTGCCTTCTTCTAAACTAATTTGGAGGCTTTCCTTGTTCATATATGCCAAAGTCAATACCTTTTTGGTTTTTGCATCCACAATCACAGCAGGAATCAGACCTTTATCATCAAATTTTAGTTCCTCTATATTCAGCATACCTTTTCTCCTTATCTTCTTACAATAATATTATTCTCTGCCAAAGTCCTTTTTAGGTTAGGAATGGTTACCTCACCAAAATGAAAAATAGATGCTGCCAGGCCTGCATCAACCTTAGGCAAAGCATGAAACAAATCCACAAAATCCTCCACACAACCAGCGCCCCCGGATGCAATCACAGGTACAGAAGCAATATCGCAAACCGCCTCAAGCATTTCCAAATCAAAGCCTTTCTTCACGCCGTCGGTATCTATACTGTTTACAACAATTTCTCCTGCGCCCATTTTTTCACAGCGCTTAATCCAGCTCAGCCCTTCCATGCCAGTATTTTCTCTGCCACCTTTTGCGAAAACCATGAATTTCCCATCTACCCTCTTCATGTCAACTGATAAAACCACGCATTGGTCTCCATATTTTTTTGCCGCCTCTAAAACTAGGTTTGGATTTTTAATTGCTCCTGAATTTACACTTACTTTATCCCCACCACATTTTAAAACGCGGTCAAAATCTTCAATGGCATTGATGCCACCTCCAACAGTCAAGGGAATGAAAATCTGAGAGGCAACTTGACGCAAAATATCAGTAAACAGACCTCTGCCTTCCACTGAAGCGGTAATATCATAAAAAACCAGTTCATCGGCACCGTTGTCACTATAAAATTTTCCCAATGAAACAGGGGAGGAAACATCGGCAAGCCCTTGGAAGTGAACACCCTTTACCACACGACCATCCCTTACATCCAGACAAGGTATAATTCTTTTTGTAATCATTGGCGTTCCCCCTTTGTTAACTCGATGGCACTTTTTAAATCAATATTTCCTGTATATAGGGCTTTTCCTAAAATTGCACCATAAAGCCCTATTTTTTGTAGTTGTTCAATATCTGCAAGGGTGGTCACACCGCCTGAAGCAACAAAATCCACTCTGAATTTTTCTGACAGTTGGTGATACAAAGCCAAGTTTGTACCAGCAAGGAGGCCATCCTTCGAAATATCCGTGCATATGATGGTTTTCACACCGATCTTTTCAAGCTTTTCGCAGAAATCGAAGCAACTTTCCTGTGAAAGCTCAGTCCAACCCTTTACCGCTACCATACCTTCCTTAATATCAACACCAACTGCAACTTTATCGGCATACTTACTCACCATGTCTTTTAGAAAATCAGGATTCTCCACAGCCGCCGTACCCAGTATAACGCGAAAAGCTCCCGCCTCCAAATATTTTTGAATGGTTTCCTCCGAACGTATGCCGCCACCCACTTCAACCAAAAGTCCACTTTCTTTCACAATTTCTCGGATTATCTCCAAATTTGGAGTGCCCCCATCCTTAGCACCTTCTAAATCCACCAAATGCAAATAAGTTGCTCCGGCTTCTGCAAAGCCTTTGGCAACAGAAACGGGTTCTTTACTATAGACTGTCTTTTGTGCGTAATCACCTTTTACAAGCCTTACGGCGCATCCTTCAATAATATCAATTGCTGGAAAAAGCTTCATAAAATCCTCACTTTCTATTCAAACAACCACAAAACATAAGACCTTGGGGCTTCAGGCCGAACCACACTATAAACCCTAGACCCTAGACCTTGGGGCTTTGCCCCAACTCCCCACAAGGGACTTCCTCCCTTGACCCTTTACAAACCATGTTTACACAGTTTAATATAAAAGATTTACTTCGCTTGCTTTTTTCAAAAAGCGGATGGGTTTGGGTGAAACATTGTGCAAAAGCTAAGACCTTGGGGCTTTGCCCCAACACCCCACAAGGGACTTCCTCCCTTGACCCTTTACAAACCGTGTTTACACAGTTTAATATAAAAGTTTTTGCTCCACTTTTTTCAAAAAGCGGATGGGTTTGGGTGAAACATATGCAAAAGCTAAGACTTTGGGGCTTTGCCCCGACGCCCCACAAGGGACTTCCTCTCTTGACCCTTTACAAACCATGTTTACACAGTTTAATATAAAGTATTTGCTCAACCCAAGTTAAAAGCTAAGACCTTGGGGCTTTGCTCCAACTGCCCACAAGGGACTTCCTCCCTTGACCCTTTACAAACCCGTGTTTACACAGTTTAATATAAAAGTTTTTGCTCCGCTTTTTTCAAAAAGCGGATGGGTTTGGGTGAAACCCAAGGTCTTATGCCTGTTACAACTCACAAAACGCCCTTAATATCTTAAGCCCTACCTCACCGCTTTTTTCCGGATGGAACTGGGTTCCGTATACATTCCCTTTTTCAACAGATGCGGTTAGCATTGCACCATATTCCGTGGTTGCCGTTACTGCAGAATCACAATCCATTGCCGCAAAGGAATGGACAAAATAAACGCACTCATCCTCTTCTACGTAGCGGTATAAAACACTTTTTTCCTTTGAAAAGATTAGACCATTCCAACCAATGTGAGGGACTTTCAACGCATCTCCAACCACAGGAGTAATGGACTTTACACTGCCTTCAATCAACCCCAGGCCAAGATGCTCACCATATTCATAGCTTTTTTCAAACAGCATCTGCATTCCTAGGCAAATACCCAGTAAAGGTTTTCCATTTGCCGCTTCCTCCAGTATCACCTTATCCAAACCTGTTTTACGAAGCTTTTCAATGGCGTCCTCAAAGGCACCAACACCGGGAAGTATAATTTTTTCGCTGTTGCGTAAAACCTCAGCATCCCCTGTAACTTCCACCTCAGCACCGATGACCCCCAGAGAGCTTTTCAAGGAAAACAAATTTCCTACGCCGTAATCTACAATTGCAATCATTCACAGTACCCCTTTCGTAGAAGGAATTTCATCCCGATAAGCCTCTTGAATGGTTACCGCCATTGCCAAACAGCGAGCAATCGCCTTAAATGTGCCTTCAATAATGTGGTGAGAATTTCTCCCTGCCATCTGTTGCACGTGCAAGGTAATGTTGCTTTTTCTGGTAAAGGCAATCAAAAATTCCTCCACCAGTTGTGTATCAAAGGTGCCCACCTTCTCTGTGGGAATTACCAAGCCATATTCCAGATGTCCACGGCCAGAAATATCTACTGCCGCTAAAATCAATGCCTCATCCATAGGCAAAATAATATGTCCATATCTGGTGATTCCTGCCCCCTTACCCAGTGCTTCTGCAAAAGCCATGCCCAAGCAAATGCCGATATCCTCCACTGAATGATGGTCGTCCACATAAGTATCTCCTTTGCATTTTACCGCCAAATCAAACCGCCCATGCTTGGCAAAAAGGGTGAGCATATGGTCCAGAAATCCACAACCTGTAGAGATATCACTTTTACCTGTGCCATATAAAGCAAGAGAAAGGTTAATCTCCGTTTCCGCTGTCTTTCTTGAAATTACGCTATTTCCCATGGAAATCCTCCTACCTCTCGTTTAAAATTTCTGCAGTTTTCTGTAAAAATATCTTCATCTGCGCATCCGTCCCAATGGTGATTCTCACAAAATCTTTTATTTTTTCTTTCTCAAAATGGCGAACCAATACGCCTTTTTTCTTAAGCTCTGCATAAAACTCTCCACCATAAATTTTGTCATGTTTCGCAAAAATAAAGTTTGCCTTTGAGTCTAAAACTATAAAACCTAGGTTTTTTAAAGCCTTTACCGTTGCTTCTCTGGTTGCAATAATTTTTTTAGAATTTTCCTTATAGTAAAAATCACTGTCCACCGCTGCTTCTCCTGCCACTAAGGTTAGGCGATTAATATTATAGGGATTTGTGGAAAACTTAATCTTTTCCAAATCTTCAATGATTTCCTTTGATGCAATGGCAAAGCCAAGCCTAGCCCCAGCCATAGAACGAGATTTTGAGTAGGTCATGGATACCATCAAATTAGGATACTTCTCCACAAGACCAACAGCTGAAGTTCCACCAAAATCCACATAGGCCTCATCAATCAGAACCACATGATGGGGGTTTGATTTCAAAATCTCTTCTATTTCATACAGACCGATTTCCATGCCCGTAGGTGCATTTGGATTGGCTATGACAACCATCTTATTGACATTGCAATAATCTTTATAATGAATGGAGAAATCCTCCTTAAGGGGAATCTTCATATGGGGCACTTGATATAAATCAGCATAAACAGGATAAAATCCGTAGCTAATCTCAGGAAAGACGGCCCCTCTTTCATTATCACAAAAAGCCATAAATGCGAAATTCAAAATATCGTCGGAGCCATTGGAAAGAAAAATATTTTCCTTTTCCACGCCATACAGCTTCGCGAGCTTTTCCTTTAAGAATTTTCCTTCTGGGTCGGGATATAAATGCAATCGCCTCACTTCGTCAGCATTGATCCTCTCTATTACCTCTGGGGAAGGTGGAAAAGGTGATTCATTGGTATTAAGCTTAATATATTGCTGATCCCGAGGCTGTTCCCCAGGGGTGTATGCCTCTAGTGCTTCAAATCTGGGGCTCAAAAAACGGCTCATTTCTCCACCTCCTTCTCAAAACGAATCATGGCTGACTTCCCGTGGGCAGTTAAGCCCTCTCTTTGGGCGAAGGTGTTGATTTTCTCGGCCTCTTTTGATAACGCATCCTTTGTATAATATGTAAAAGAAGATTTCTTTATAAAATCATCCACTGATAAGGGGCTCGCAAATCGTGCACTCCCCCCTGTGGGTAATGTATGGTTTGTGCCCGAAAAATAATCCCCAAGTGCTTCAGGAGCATTTCTACCCAAAAAAATGGAGCCTGCATGACGAATTTGAGCCAAATATTCGAAGGGGTTATCTACACACAACTCCAAATGCTCGGGAGCAATCTGATTGGAAATTTCAATGGCTTCTCCAATGCTTTTTGCCAGAATTATTTTCCCGTTATCATCAATAGATTTTCTTGCAATATCTTTTCTAGGCAAAAGAGGAATCTGCTCCTCCAAACATGCCGAAACCGATTCTGCTAATTTCTTGCTATCGGTAATCAAAACAGCACTTGCCATGGTGTCATGTTCTGCCTGAGACAATAAATCCGCCGCAACCACTGCTCCATCCGATTGACCATCGGCAATCACTAAAATCTCGCTGGGCCCTGCAATCATATCAATGGAGACCTTTCCGTAAACCTGTCTTTTGGCTTCCGCAACAAAGGCATTCCCCGGCCCTACAATTTTGTCCACCCTTGGAATGGTTTCTGTTCCATATGCCAAAGCGGCAATGGCCTGGGCACCGCCGATTTTGAAAATACGGTCTACCCCTGCAATTTTAGCCGCCGCCAAAACCTCAGCATTGATTTTCCCGCCTTTTGCCGGCGTCACCATGATAATCTCCTTAACGCCTGCAATTTTAGCGGGGATACCGTTCATTAAAACCGTAGATGGGTAATTTGCCGTTCCTCCGGGGACATATAAACCAACTTTCTCCAAGGGAGTTATTTTCTGACCTAAAATAACGCCCTCTCTTGGCATATACATCATGTCACCACGTTTTTGCTTTTCATGATACCCACGAATATGCTCTGCCGCATCCTCCAAAATAGAAATAAATTCTTTATCTACCGCATTGAATGCCTTTTGTATTTCCTCAGGGCTAACTTCCATTTCCTCCAAGGCGGCTCCATCAAAGCGTAAGCTGTATTCTCTTAAAGCCTTATCTCCTTTTTGGCGCACTGTTGCGATGATGTCTGCAACAACATCGGCTATTTTATTGTCTTCTTCTCCACGGGAAAAAATATCTTCAATATGAATCTCATTATAAGTATACTGTTTTATCATAGTTTCACCTCAGGATGTCTTAATAACCTCATTCATTGTTTCACACATTTTACGAATAGGTTCATTCAAAAATTTATAGCTGGCTTTATTTGCAATTAGTCTTGCACTGATTGGAACAATATCCTCCCATGGTTCCAAATCATTTTCTAAAAGGGTTGTTCCAGTTTCCACAATATCCACAATCACATCAGACATTCCCAAAATCGGCGCAATTTCAATGGAACCGTGGAGCTCAATGATTTCTATTTCTAAGCTTTGTTTTCTATAATACTCCCTAGCAATATGGGGAAATTTTGTGGCTACTCGTAGGGTTCGGTCTGTATCTATTCTGCCACCCTTTTTTCCTGCCACCGCCATGCGGCATTTTCCCATGTCAAGGTCTAATAGTTCGTAAACATCAGAGGACTGCTCCAACAAAATATCCTTGCCCACAACCCCCACATCGGCAACCCCTCGCTCTACATAAACTGCCACATCTGAGGGCTTTACCCAAAAATAACGAACACCGTTTTCCTCGTTTTCAAAAATCAGCTTGCGGTTTGTTTCCCGAATAGAAGGACAGCCATAGCCAATTTCTTCAAAAACGCCATAAGCCTTTTCACCAAGCCTGCCCTTTGGCAAAGCTATATTAATCATTTTCTGCAATGATTTCAAGCCCCCTTTCCTTCATACTCCACAGCTGTCTATATTTGACCGTTTGATTGTTCTGCCTTTGTACCATCACGCTTTGCCCATTATCTGTCAGCATTTCAACAGCCTTTAGCAATGCCCCTGTATCCGTGTTTTCTTCATACAACAATAAAATATCTGTATCATATTCCTTTTGTGGCGTATCATAGCGCTCTAATAAATCCAGATAGACGGCAAAGCCGATTGCATCACAATTTTTCCCTAGTTTGTGAACCAAATTATCATATCTCCCTCCGGAAAGAATCCCACTTGGCACACCATTGATAAAGCCCTGAAAGATGATACCCGTATAATAATCCATACCGTTGACAACAGAGAAATCCAGCTTCATTTTTTCACTGCCTCCATTGCTCTTAAGAGCCAAGAATACTCCCTCTAGCTCCTCCAAAGCCAGCTTCATTTTTTCATTTAAGCAAAGTGCCTTGGCTTTTTCCAGACAATCATCCATGGAGCCATATAATGAAGCCATTGAAACCAAGGCTGATTCTATGTCCTCCTTAACATAGAATTGCTTGCAAAGGGTCTGAATGCTATGTATATTTTTCTCACTGATCCCTTTGAGCAAAGCCTCATTTTGGCTAATGGTTAGCCCTAGCTCTTCAATCAATCCCATTACAAAGCCCATGTGGGAAATATCCATAATATAATCATGGCTGACAATTTCCAAACTTTTTTGAGCCAACCGAATGACTTCAAGTGTGGCATAGCGATCCACCTCGCCAATATACTCTAACCCCACCTGCATAATTTCTTTAAATTCTCCCCAGCCTTTTCTCACCCTATAAACATTCTCGTTGTAATAAACTCTCTCAGGCACTTTATCATTGCCTTTTGTATTTTTTACAATAGAAAGGGTTACATCTGGCTTAAGCGCCAACAGTTTTCCATCTAAACCGCTGAATGTCAAAATATTTTCGCAGCTTAAAAAGCTTCTGTTCTCCGCATAAAAATCGTATTCTTCAAACTTGCTCATCTTAAATTGCTTATATCCAAACTGCTCAAATAAAGCTCGCAAACGAAAGATAACTTCCTCTTCTTTTTTCAAAAGCATTTTCGGCAATGTCATGTTGCACCTCCGTATGTCAATTTACTTTAATCTTATATCAGTTTACCACTTTAGTCAAGTAGAACACTAAAGTTTATCACCTTTGCTGAAAGACCTTTTTATCTCTCCATTTTTTTATACAAATTGATATATATGGGTTTCTAATTACCAATTTGGTATACTATTTATGGTTATAACTAAGAAAAGACATGTTTACTATTTTTATGAAATGTAACAAAGCATGAAATTTTGATTAGCCGCCTTCAGAAGTGATTAGATTGAAGAAAACAAATCCGGATATTAGGTATCAGAACCCAAATGGGAGATGTATTCTTACGATAGATATGATCATTGGAAAATGAAGGAGCTTCATTGAGGTACCTAAAAAAGAGTATTTTTACCAATAGAAAAATGTAATGTCAGAATATTAGCAACAAAAAAACGCTTCTTCCTATATTAGAAAAAAGCGCTTATTTTCACTTTGTCTCAACAGTCACTTCAAAAAGTATGAATTCTGTATTTTGAGAAGGTTCTTCCATAGAACGAGTTTGTCCCAATGCCTTTAATCCGTCCATGAATTCCTTTGTTTTGTTTGATGGTACAAATATTTTTATGCTATCTGCTAAGGTATTCTCTCCCTCATATCCTCCAAGAGAGGTCCCCAAATCTCTTATTTTATTCAACATGCCCTCTTTATTTTCCACAGTCAGGATAACCTGCTGAACGACTTGAGGGGTCTCATCATTTTCGGCAATTAACATTCCTCTTGCCTCTGTCCGAGCTAGCTGAGGGCTTACCTCATCAGACATTTCATCCACAGAAGCCTCTGCCTTCAGAATACCGGACAGCTTGGGCTGTTCCAGCTGTGTGTTTTCCCCACCACTCTGTTCCTCTTTGGTTAGAGGTTCTTGCACTGCTATCTTTTCTTCTACCTGTTGGTTATTTTGGGTTTCAGGCACATTGCTTTCTACCTGTTTTGTCATTTGCTTTTCAGTCTCATTACCTTTTGCCTGTTTCGCCATTTGCATTTCAGGCGAAGTATCTTCTGCTTGTTTCGCCATTCTCATTTCAGGTGCTGTTTCATCTGCCTGCATTATTTTCAAATCAGCTTCTGGTACGTCTGCATTTTGTGACCCAACAAAATCATCCTGATGATTCCATTCACTGTCTACGGCCATTTTCTGTGCAATATCCTTTTGCCCACGCATATTCAAAATTCCTTGTGTACCACCGAAAGCAGCAACCAGAAGAACTCCTGCTGCAATCAATCCGAATTGTTTCCATTTATATTTAGGCTTTTTCTGAGGGGTTAAAGCTACAACCTTACCCTCCGCAGCCAACTTTCCCATCAGTTCGTCATGATACCCTTGGGGCAGTTCCTCCTCTGGAAGGCTTTTTATGGAATCC
Organism: Anaerotignum propionicum; assembly: GCF_024461735.1. Lineage (GTDB taxonomy): Bacteria > Bacillota > Clostridia > Lachnospirales > Anaerotignaceae > Chakrabartyella. The sequence goes on along the minus strand of NZ_JANGAD010000001.1, from coordinate 86,025 downwards.
ATAATCTTTTCTAGCTGCTTTGCTTCTTCCCGACAGTCCCCACATTCATTCAGATGTGATGCTACAAATTCTGTCTCTTCCTTCGTTAATTCCTGTGCCAAATACTCCCACAACAATTCCCTGCATTTTTCGCAGCTCATGGATTGCTTCCCTCCTTTCTATTCTTATGACGAGGTTTCCTGCCGTTTCGTTCCCAAATATTTAAGATTTCTTCTTTTAAATGATTTCTGGCTCTTGAAATTCGAGATTTCACTGTTCCCAATGCCAAGCCTGTAATATCGGCAATTTCCTCATAGGAAAGCCCTTGCATATCCCTTAAAACGAATACAGTTTTATAATCTTCTGAGATTGCTTCTAACGCCGTCACAATTTCGTTTTTCATTTCTTTGCGCATCAAGCTTTCTTCCGGGGTGTCGCTGTTATCTGCAACCTCTTGTTTCCAGCTTCCCTCATCATCCTCAAGCTCATTATCTAAAGAAAAACATTGCTTCCCTTTTCGTTTTCTCATTTCATCAATGCAGGTATTCACCGCAATTCGATAGATCCAAGTGGAAAAAGCAGAGCGTTCATCAAAATTTTCTATACTGCGATATGCCTTTATCCATACCTCCTGAGAGATATCTTTTGCATCCTCACTATGGTTCATCATTCTGAGCGTAACATTATAAACAATTTTTTCATGCTGTTCCACCAGCAGTTCAAATGCAGCCATATCCCCTTGCTTTGCTCTGGAAATAAGCAGTTTCGTCCCCTGTTCCGCGGAAGCCTCTATCGCCATTTTGGATCACCCCCATTTCATTTTTTTCTATACAACCATCATAATATAGATTGCAAAGAGAATCAAAAGCATTTTTTTGAAATATCCCTTTTTCTATGTCTTTTTACTAAGAAAATTATTTCCAGTAGAATAATAAAATTGTTTAGACGGTATTAACACCTCTTTGTTCCTACCAAATACAATTTTTATTTCACTTTCTACTATCTTTGGTGCCCCACAATGCATTCCTAAATGTGAAACCTGCAATTCACTTTTTAACCTTTTCATTTGCAAAAAACAAATATTATAACTTTAGTAAAGCCTTTTAAACCTTTTTCGCAAATAACACATTGACCTATAGTAAATCACCAATTTTCATTCGTTAAAAAAAGGCGAACCCTTTTGAGTCCGCCCTAAAAATTAAACTTCTTGGTATTCACTATCATCCAGATGAAAAGCCTCCCAAAGCTCAATATCAGGATTTTTCTGCATAAAATTATTCAAAGTGTATTGATTTGCGAAAAGCAAAATGGGTCGTTCAAAACGGTCATAAACCAATGTGCTTCTAGCCACCAAGTAGTCTCGAATATCGCCAACTGTTGCTGGATTTACCCACCGAGCAACACTATAATCCAATGATTCCATGCGTATCTCGGAGTTGTACTCATTATTGAGGCGGTATTCAAAAACCTCAAACTGCAACTGACCAACTGCACCTAAAATAATATCATTAAAATCATTACGATAAACCTGAATTGCACCTTCTTGTGCCAGCTGCTGCACCCCTTTTTGGAATTGCTTCGCCTTCAAGGAGTTGACAGGGTGAACACGCATAAATAATTCTGGAGGGAACGTCGGCAATGGTTCAAAAAACAGCTTTTCCTTTGTATCGGTCAACGTATCACCAATCTGATAATTTCCACTGTCATAAATACCGATAATATCCCCTACAACAGCGGTCTCCACGGTTTCCCGTTCATTGGCCATCAGCTGTGTAGATTGACTCAGCTTCATCTGCTTACCCGTTCTGGATAAGGTCACTGTCATCCCTCTTGTAAAGGTTCCCGAGCAAATACGCAAAAATGCCAGTCTATCTCGATGGGCAGGGTTCATATTTGCCTGAATCTTGAAAATAAAACCACTGAAAAATTCGTCAGTAGGCTTCACTTCTCCTTTTGTTGTTTTTCTGACCCCAGGAGCTGGTGCCCATTGCAAGAAATGCTCCAAAAATGGCGTAATACCAAAATCTGCTAGCGCAGACCCAAAAAATACCGGAGAAAGCTTTCCTTCCATAATCGCCTGCAAATCAAAAGAATTGCCTGCTCCATCCAAAAGCTCCATTTCATCTCGCAAAATATCTAAATTTGCTTGAGATATAATGCCATCCAGCGCACTTCCAAAAACCCCCTGAGGTCCAAGGTCAACCACGCCATTTTGTTTACGATACAGAAAAACCTTATTTTCCAATCTATCATAAATTCCTTCAAAGGTAAGGCCATTGCCGATGGGCCAAGTCACAGCCGTTGAAGGTAAACCTAAAGCATCCTCTAAATCCGCCATGCACTCCAAAGGATCCTTGGATTGACGATCCAACTTATTAATAAACGTAAAAATAGGAATCTGGCGCATACTGCAAACCTTAAACAGCTTCACAGTTTGAGCCTCCACACCTTTTGCCGCATCAATTACCATAACTGCACTGTCAACAGAGGTTAGGATCCGATAGGTATCCTCACCAAAATCATTATGGCCAGGTGTATCCATAATAGATACGACCTTTCCATTGTATTCAAACTGCATTACGGAAGAAGTAACGGAAATACCACGCTGTTTTTCAATCTCCATCCAATCGCTTTTTGCAAATTTTGCATTTCTTCTTGCCTTTACAGTACCTGCCTCACGTATTGCTCCGCCGTGAAGCAAAAGCTTTTCCGTTAATGTTGTTTTTCCGGCATCAGGGTGAGAAATAATCCCGAAAATCCGCCTTCTTTGGATTTCTTCCAAAATACTCATTTCTGTAAATTCCTTTCTATCCGTTGTTGATTCATATTCTTTCCAATAAAAATACGCATTATTTTTATTTTACCCGAAGTTTTAAAAAAAGGAAACATAAAATTATACAAATTCAAAAAATGTACAAACTAAATGTATGTGATAAAAACACATTGACGAGAAAATGTCTTTGATATAAAATATAGCTATACGTAATAGCGGTTAAGGGAGACATCAATTTTACGTAATCCCGCGGGGCTTTATCAAAGCCCTCTGAACCCATAAAACTAAAAAATTTGGAGGTATAAATTATGATTAAAGTTACAAGCACAGACAAAGCACCCGCAGCAATCGGCCCTTATTCTCAGGCTATTTCTGCAAATGGTTTCCTTTTTACAAGTGGCCAGATTGCCATTGACCCCGCTGTTGGTGATGTCGTTGCAACTACAATTGAAGCGCAGACAGAACAGGTAATGAAAAACCTCAGTGCAGTGCTGGAAGCAAACGGCTTAACCTTTGCTGATTCTATTAAAACAACATGTTTCTTAGCAGATATGGGGGATTTTGCAGCCTTCAACGAAATTTATGGTAAATATTTTACAAGTAAACCAGCTCGTTCTTGCGTTGCAGTGAAAACCCTTCCTAAAAATGTTTTGTGCGAAGTTGAAGTAATTGCATTGTTAAAGTAATTCATGCTCTGATGTAAATGTATAAGTCAATTTGCTTTTCTACTATATAAATAAAGAGTATTTTAGAAAACCATAAAACCTACCCCGTATTGGAGAGACCTCTGATACGGGGTTTTTATTGCCACATTCTATAAGAATGCCATCAGCCAACAATTTTTAGCAGATAATCAAACATTCTAAGTTTCAACTGGAGAATTAATTACAATATACTTGACACAAAAAAAGCTAAGTAACCTTTAGGAAACTTAGCAAATAATGATTCTTAAATTCTTCGGAAAAATATCCCGAAGTGCCGTTCTTACCGCTTGACACCTAGCCTAAGCCAGGTGGGTAACCGCAGCCAAAGTCTCTGCCTTCCCCTGCCCAAAGGGAATTATCTTGGGGCCTGACATAACTTCTGCATATAGGAATCCCGAGTCAGTATTGTAGGTTCAAATATAGTAAGCTCTCGAACACTTCAGGATTTTGTATTTACATTATACAACGTAATCTGTCATTCATCAATAGGGAATCTTCTACATATTTTATTTATCTTTTAAAGACATAATTCCCACTAAAAATGCTCCTAAGAGCAATGCCCCATCGGCAATATTAAAAATTGGTGGATTTTTACCCTTATCAATCAATATAAAATCTGTTACCCTTCCCTTTTTCCATCTTTCCAAAAAATTTCCATACGCACCACCAAGGGTTATTGCCAAAGGAATACCATATCGCTTAGCTTCCTCATTGCCACAGCATGCCCGCAAGAAGAAGAAGCTATAAACGGCAGTCAAACCGCCTGTAATCCAAAGAATTATATTTCTCTTTCCTTCAAGCTTATGATATGCCATTCCGGAATTCTTTATGTGCTGGAAATATAGTAGATTTTTGGCTATTCTTTTTCGCTTACCAAGTGGCAACATTACATCTGCCCATTTTTTGGTTCCCAAATCCAAACCCAAAACACTCAAAAAAACTAAGATATTTTTCAAAACCCATCACCTTTCTTTTGATTTGTTGTGCTTTTTTTCCAAAAGGAGTTGTTGTCAATGAAATTTCCTTGCCACAACACAAGTACCGTATTATAATTTTATTACAGGTTACAATGATTTGCAAATAAAAAGAAAGAGGTGTAATAAAATGGCGTTGGTTACAACAAAAAAAATGTTTGAAAAAGCTTTTCAGGGCGGCTATGCCATTGGCGCATTTAATATTAATAATATGGAGATTATTCAAGGGGTTGTGGAGGCCGCAAAGGCACAAAATTCAGCTGTTATTCTTCAGGTTTCCAAAAGTGCATTAAAATATGCCCATCCTAAATATTTAAAGGCTATGGTAGATGCTGCTGTTGAAGAAACAGGCTTAGATATTGCATTGCATCTGGATCACGGTTCTGATTTTCAAGTTTGCAAGAACTGCATCGAATATGGTTTCACCTCAGTCATGTTTGATGGTTCTCACTTAGAATATGAAGAAAACGTGGCACAGACAAAAGAAATCGTTGAATATGCCCATGCAAGAGGGGTTGTTGTTGAAGCAGAATTAGGCAAGCTTGCAGGTGTTGAGGACGACGTTAAGGTTGACTCTGCAAATGCTACCTACACAGACCCTGATCAGGCAGTTGATTTCGTAAAGCGTACTGGTGTAGATTCCCTTGCTATTGCCATCGGCACAAGCCATGGTGCGTATAAATTTAAAGGGGACGCAAAACTGGATTTTGACCGTCTGGAATCCATCTCAAAGAAATTAGAAGCACAAGGCATTCATAATTTCCCTATTGTTTTGCACGGTGCATCCTCTGTTGATGAAACCAGCGTAGAAACATGCAATAAATTTGGTGGAAGTATTTCCGGTGCCAAAGGCATTCCTGCAGAAATGCTAAGAAAAGCTTCCGCTATGGCAGTTTGCAAAATTAACATGGATACAGACATCCGCTTGGCAATGACCGCAGCAATCCGTAAATCTTTTGGCGAAAATCCTTCCGCTTTTGACCCTCGTGGCTATTTGGGTGATGCTAGAGAATTGATTCAAAAATTGGTTGAAGAAAAAATTAAAAATGTCATTGGCTCTACAAATTCTATGGACTAATAATTCAAACATCATTGAAAAACTATGTCTGCTATATTTTATTCAATGATTTAGAGGAAAAACAGAGGTATAATCGTTCTTTCTTTTCCTCCAATAGATAAAGCCCATACTGCGGATTATCTTTGGAACCTATTTGTTTCAAATTCGTCCGCTTTATAAAATGACATTGTCTGCAATCCAAGCTGTTCCGATAAACGGAACAGCTTTTTATAAAAAGGAGGCATTCTATATGTACGAATTAATGCAAGCTGGAGAAAATACTTTTTACATTAACTGCCCCTCAAAAATTGGAGTATACCGCACCTCTTCGGAAGAAGTCTGGTTGATTGATAGCGGTAACGATAAAGATGCAGGGCGCAAAATCCAAAAAATCTTAGATCAGCAGGGTTGGAAGCTCAAGGGAATCATCAACACCCATTCCAACGCCGATCATATTGGTGGGAACACCCTATTGCAGGACAGGTTAAAGTGCCCTGTCTACTCCACCCCCATGGAAAACGCTGTTATTGAAAATCCTATTCTTGAACCATCTTTTTTATACGGCGGATATCCCTTCCAAAAGCTGCGAAATAAATTTTTGATGGCAACACCATCAAAAGCACAAGACATTACTCAAGCACAGCTTCCCGAAGGTATGGAGATTTTCCCGTTGGGTGGTCATTTCTGGCAAATGATTGGAGTGAAAACACCGGATAATATATATTTTTTGGCTGACTCTGTTTTCAGCGAAACTATTTTAGATAAATATCATATCAGCTTTAATTACGATGTAACCGCTTATTTCAAAACCCTTGATTTCTTGGAAACCTTAGAGGGGGCTCTTTACATCCCTGCCCATGCAGAACCCACAGAGGATATTCGTCCATTGGTTGAGGCAAACCGAAAAAAATCCAATGAAATTTTAGAAAAGCTGCTTTCTATTTGTCAAAGTCCAAAATTTTTTGAAGCTATCCTAAACTCCATTTTTGAAGAATACAGCCTCACTATGGACTATGGACAATATGTATTAGTGGGAAGCACCATCCGCTCCTATCTATCCTATCTTTATGATTCAGGTAAAGTAGAGTCTTTTGTGGAGAACAACTATCTTTTATGGAAAACTGTTGTTGCCAAATGAAAATCAGACTAAATTGATTGGATATACATTTCTTCCCCCTAAAATTTTTGTTGACAATAAAAATATATGGGCGTATCATAGTTTAATGTTACACGAAGAAGCCAATAAAGCTAGGAAGGCGCTGTCTCGGCAGCGCTATACTTTCGCAAATTTTACAACTGTTCTAAACTTACGATACGGAAAAGGAGGTATTTCATGAGTTCCGTTACAACAGAAATAAAAGAAAATAAAATGGGTGCTATGCCTATTAATAGATTACTTTTTTCAATGTCTGTTCCAATGATAATTTCTATGTTGGTTCAGGCGCTTTATAATATTGTAGATAGCGCTTTCGTTGCCCAAATCAGTGAAAATGCATTGTCTTCAGTATCCTTAGCCTTCCCTATGCAGAATTTTATGATTGCTGTGGCAGCCGGTACAGGGGTTGGTACAAATGCTTTGCTTTCCAAAAGCTTGGGAGCAAAAAAGTTCGATACTGCTAACAAGACAGCCAGTGTCAGCATCTTTCTGGCTTTTTTAAATTGGCTTATTTTCATTGTCATCGCACTTGTTTTTACAACACCATTTTTAAAAGGTCAAACAAATGTTGCAGAGATTATTGAGGGCGGTGAGGTTTACCTACATATTGTACTGATTGGTTCCCTGGGTGTATTTATCCAAGTAGCCATGGAGCGACTGCTTCAATCTACAGGCCGAACCTTTGAAGCTATGATCAGTCAGGGTGTGGGTGCTGTTGCAAATATCATCCTAGATCCAATTTTAATTTTTGGTTTATTTGGCTTACCAGAAATGGGCGTAGCCGGTGCGGCAATTGCCACAGTAATTGGTCAGTTAATCTCCTGCGCAGTGGGAATCTATCTGAATTTAAGAAAGAACCATGAAATACACATTCATTTTAAGAATGTGCTTCCAAACAAATTTATTCTGAAAAGCATTTATATTGTTGCAATCCCATCCATTTTAATGATTTCCATCGGTTCCATTATGATTTTTTATATGAACCGCATTTTAGATAGCTTTACCCCAACAGCAATCGCTGTTTTCGGTGTATACTTTAAACTGCAAAGTTTTATTTTCATGCCAGTGTTTGGTTTAAATAATGGTATGATACCTATTATTGCCTATAACTACGGTGCAAGGAATAAACAACGTATTCATCAAACGATAAAGCTCAGTGTAATTGCCGCGGTGGTTATTATGCTTGCTGGTTTTGGCATTTTCCAAATCCTTCCTTATAAGCTTTTAGCTCTGTTTAAGGCTTCTGATAATATGATTGCCATTGGTGTTCCTGCGTTACGAATTATTTCCTTCAGCTTTTTGCTGGCAGGATATAATATTGTTACCAGCGCTGTATTTCAGGCCTTGGGTAATGGCGTTTACAGCCTCATCATTTCTGTTGTGCGCCAGCTGGTAGTGCTATTGCCCGCAGCCTTTTTATTATCTCGTACAGGAGATTTGAATAATATTTGGCTTGCTTTCCCCATTGCGGAAATTGCTGCCCTTGCCCTTTGTACTGCATACCTATTCAAAATAATGAAAAAACTAGACTTCTAATTTTGGAGCTTTTTCAGATAAAAAGAGCCCATTGGAAATTCAGCATGCCATGAAAATAAAGCCCATTGCAAAATAATAATTGCAAATGGGCTTTTCTGTTTTAATTATCTTTTTTTATTTTGCTAAAACCTGCAAAGCGTAATCAACATATAAATTGCAGGAAAGCAATAATGCCTCCTCATCTATATCAAATAAACCATGATGATGTGCCGTATTTGTGTTGGGCTTCTCTTCATTGGCCGTGCCAATATAGGCATACATTCCTTTTGTCACTGCCAAGTAATCAGCAAAATCGTCAGCTCCCAAAGATTTGGGGTAATCTGAAACAATATCGGCAGGGTCAATCAGTTGTTGGGCAATCTTCGTCACCTCTTTCACTGCGTCTTGGTCATTTGCCAGTGGAGCGGCATAATCCAAAAAAATCACCTCTGCCTCTGCACCATACATTGCCGCTGTCTGCTTTGCAATTTGCACCACCTTATCATTGGTGAACTTGCGCACCTCTGGCAAAAAGCTTCTGGTTGTTCCTTCAATTTCACCGTGCTCTGCAACAATGTTATACTGGGTACCCGCTCTGACGACACCAATACCTACCACCACAGTTTCCAAAGGTGCTGTGCTTCTGGCAACAATGGACTGTAAATTTACAACAATCTGGGCTGTGATATAAGCCGCATCTATACCCAAGTGAGGTGTGGAAACATGGGCTCCTTTCCCCTTAACAGTTATTTTAAAATAATCACAGCTGGCGCATTGGGGACCTTTGGTTAGTGCAACCTTTCCTTTGTCCAATCTGCTTGTTACATGGGCACCAAATACTCTTTCGCAGCCTTCTAATAGCCCTGCCCCTACAAATAACCTAGCCCCTTGGCCGATTTCCTCAGCCTGTTGAAAAAATAAGCGAACCTGACCTGAGAATGCTTCTTCTTTTGCTTTTAATACTTTTGCCGCTCCAAGCAAGGTTGCTGTATGTGCATCATGACCACAAGCATGACAGAATCCTGTGTTCTGGGAACGATAGGGAACTGTTTTCAAATCCTCCATAGCTAGTGCGTCCATATCTGCTCTTAAAGCAACAATTTTTCCTTGGGATGCTTTTTTCCCATCAATCCAAGCATATACCCCCGTTTCTCCAATTCTTCTATAGGGAATATTCAAGGCATCCAATTCCTCCTCAATTTTCTTACAGGTTTCATATTCCTTTAAACTAACCTCTGGATGGGCATGAAAATGCCTTCTCAAAGAGATTATATAATCTTTTTCTTCTAAAATATAATTCTTTATCGCCATACTTTTACCACCTTCTCCATGATACTTATCATTATACAAACAGATGAGCCATCGGAATAAAGCCGATGAACCCATCTGTTTTGATCGGATGGGGAGCCCCCTCCTAATAATTGTTTTTTATTGCTTATTCCCAAGTGCAAAGGAATGCACCTTTATATTGATCATTTACTGTTGTTTTTACCTCATCAGTATGGTAAGCATCAACGATTTTTTTGTATACCTCATTATCTTTATCTGCTGTACGACTAACAATAACATTTACCAACTGTGGCACTGCTTCGTTTACTGTAGGATCAACATTTTCTGTAAAGATTGTATCTTTATTAGGGTCTAAGCCCGCAGTAAATGCATTTCCGCCGTTGATGATTGCCGCTGCGCAGTCGGGCAGGATATTTGCCAGTGTTGCGGATTCTGCCTCTAAGATTTCAATGTTTTTGTTATACTTTGTAATATCCTGCTTTGTGGGAACATAGCCCTTTGCAGGGTCACATTCAATTAAGCCTGCTGCTTCCAGTAATTTCAGTGCACGACCACCATTGGTCAAATCACTGGGGATTGCAATGGTGTCACCATCTTTAATCTCCTCAATGGAGGAAATCTTATCTTTATTGTTATAGATTGATAAAGGCGCAATAATGGTATCGCCAATATCTACAATATCATAACCCTTTTTTTCAATATCATTGGCCAGAAAAGCCTTATGCTGGAAGGCATTCAAATCAATTTCTCCATCATTTAATGCACGGTTTGGCGCCGCATAATCAGAGAATTTTACGAGTTCTACCTGAATATTGTCATCTTTCAGCAATTCATTAATGGTATCCCATTGGGCATTGTATTCTCCTACCACACCAACCTTTACCACTGTTACCTGGGCCTTATCGCCCTCTGCTTTTGCCGGTTCATCCTTGCTTGGTGCAGAACCACAACCTGCCAAACCCAATACCAACGTTGTTGCCAATGCCGCCGCAAATAATTTCTTAAAATTCTTTTTCATTATACATCTCTCCTTTTTCTATCTATGTCCTTCTTTTTTATATGCTTAAAATGTTTCCATTGAAGAGCCTAAGTTTAGTGGGTTGTTCTTCGAATAATAAAATTCCCAACACCTTGAAATACCGAAATAATCAATAAAATGATAGCAACGGTAACCCAAATCATATCTCTATAGCCCATTTGATGACCATAGCGAATAGCGAAATCCCCCAGTCCACCTGCACCAATGGCTCCGGCAATGGCAGTAATACCAATTAAGCTGACAAAGGTTATCATGGTTACACGGGTAATCCCCGGGATGCTTTCTTTTAAGTAAACGCTGAAGATTATTTCTATAGGGCTAAAGCCCATGGCTTCGCTGGCCTCAATTACCCCATGATCCACATCAGCTAAAACAGTCTCAATCTGCCTTGCAAAAAACGGAACTGTTCCACCAATGAGTGCAACATAGGAGCCCGCAACACCGGAGCCCGTTCCAACAATGGCACGACTTAAAGGAATTAAGAGTACCATTAAAATAATAAAGGGAATGGAACGAATGACATCAATGGCTTTATCTAAAAATTTGTATAATAGAGGTGATTGCATCAAGCCACCTTTTTTTGTAACAATGAGCAACACACCTAAAACCAAACCTAAGAGAAAGGCAATGCTTCCCGAAATAAAAAGCATTTGAAAAGTTTGTTTCATACATTTCAATAATTCCCCCTGCAAAGATTGCAAATTTGGTGCAATATCATATAAATAACTCATTCACGAATCACCTCCATTTGAATTTTCCTACTTTGAATATACTGAATTGCCTGTTTCATATTTTCTTCTGTTCCGCTTAAAATAACAACCAGCTTGCCCAGAGGCTTATTCTTCAAAATATCCACATTACCAAAAATAATATTTGCCTGCACTTGATATTTCTCAGCAAGATAAGAAATTACAGACTCTCCTGCATTTCCCCCTGAATAGGTGAGAAGTACCAGTTTCTCCCCTTTCTTCAACTGAGTTAGTTCATGCTTTTCATCCAACAGCTCATAAATTTTATTAATGTTGCTTGCAGTATCCATAAAATCTCGAGTCAGCTTTTCCTTGGGATGGGAGAAAACCTCCACCGTATCCCCCTCTTCCACCACTCGCCCAAGCTCCATAATGGCAACTCTATCACAAATATCCTTTACCACTGCCATTTCATGGGTAATCAAAACAATGGTTATGCCTAGCTCTTGGTTTACCTTTTTTAACAGATTCAAAATGGATTTTGTGGTCTGGGGGTCAAGGGCACTGGTGGCCTCGTCACAAAGGAGCACCTTTGGGTCATTGGCTAACGCCCTAGCAATGGCCACCCTTTGCTTCTGCCCTCCCGATAGTTGAGAGGGATAAACATCTTTTTTATCCGTCAAACCCACTAGTTCCAATAAGGAGAGTATCTTTTTATGCTTTTCTTCCTTGGAAAGCTTACTTTTGCGTAGAGGAAAAGCAATGTTTTGAGATACCGTGCGGGAGCGCAGTAGATTGAAATGTTGAAATATCATCCCAATTTTTCGTCTCTCCTCTCTCAATCTCACCTCAGGCATACTCATTAAGTCAACCCCGTCAATTATCACCTTTCCTCCTGTGGGTCTCTCCAAAAGGTTGATACAGCGAACCAATGTGGATTTTCCTGCCCCTGAAAACCCAATGATTCCAAAAATTTCTCCTTTTTTAATATCCAAACTCACTTCCGTTACTGCCTGAATTTCATCCCTGCCTTGACGAAAGGTTTTACTTACCTTCTCCAGCTGAATCATAACCTTCTCCCCCTTACTCTTAAATCTAAATAAAAAAGCCCTCGCCCAAATGATTTAAATCATTAGGGCGAGAGCAGAGCATAGCTTCGCGTTACCACCTAATTTTATTTGTTTTTCACAAAACAAACCTCAACGAGTACGTCCATGTAAATTGGATAATACCCCGGCACTATAACGGGTGCACCCGTCATGATCTAAAAAATTCGACCATGCAGCTCCAAGACCATCTTCATCAGCCTATCTTTATCCTCTTCCACCTAACGAGGACTCTCTGTAAAAGCATCCGCTCACTACTCTTCTTTTCCATGCCTTTGTTTCTTAATTGGACTTATCATAATACAACAACTTTTTCTTGTCAACTCTTTTTCCATGGAGCCTTTGGCTTGAAATCATGGGACGCAAAAATAATCCACAAAAAAAATTTGATATTTTTTATAATACTAGTTACATTGTGACTTCCAATGAGAACTAATCCCATATCTCTTACGTAAAATCGTTATCTATTCGTTGGAAACTTTAATTGTTTTTATATTTATTATATAAACCAAGCTTTCAAAGAAAACTTAAGTTTCTCGCTTCAATTTTTTGGATATTTCCCGGGAAACCAACAAGAAGCAAACATAAGAAAAGCCTCCTTGCATCTGCAAAAAGGCTAAACCATTACTTTTTAATATACCGCTCATTACAACGGGAAAGAAAATAAACACAAACAGCCAATAACACAAGAAACATAGCCAGAAACACCTTGTTTAAAGGAAACACAATATCAAGTAAAGCCTTTCCAACAAAAATTGTTCCTGCCACCATATGCCAAGCTCCTGATTCCTTCAAGTAAGCAGGTAAATTTTCCGGCTCAATCAGCTCTAGTGTGCGTTTGGTGTAGAAAATAGTCTGCCCAAACAATGCAAATATACCACGCGCATAAAAGTATATTCCCACTACAAAAAACAAAGACATAATATCCCTCCCACTGCGCCGTCATTTATTGCATCTAAAACAGTTTCATGGTAAGATGTTTAAGCACTATTTTAAAAAGAACGCTTATTTGCTCTTTTATTCAAGCTGGTGTGACGCTCGTTCGACTGCTTCGCCCATTCCTTCATTTTTTCTTCAAAATCTGAAGAAGGATTGGCTGCGGATTGAGGACGGAAATATTCCTCAGCAGGGCTTGCGGGCTTTTGTGTCTGATTTGGTTTACGGAAAGGCTTCTCATTTCTAGGCTGACGCTCTTCTCTTGGTAAAGCATCCCGAATGGATAAAGCAATTTTATGGGATTCTTCATCAATGGATAATACCTTAACCTTAACAATATCTCCGATTTTAATATGGTCGTTGATATCTTGTACGAAGCTGTTGGCAACCTGAGAGATATGCACTAACCCTTGCACAGAGCCTAAAGAAACAATTGCGCCAAAAGGTTTAATGCGTACAATCTTTCCTTCAACGATACTGCCTACTTCTAATTTTTCAGACATTCCAATATACACTCCCGTTCAGAATTTTAAGATTACTGGAACAGTATACCATAGATTAAACTTGAATACAAACAAAATCTAACCACTTTCGGAGGAGAATTTATGAAGAAAAAAGACATTATTACCATCCAAATTGAGGATGTTTCCTTCCCTAATAAAGCCTATGGTTTTGTGGATGGCGAGAAGGTTGTCGTAAAAAACGGCATACCGGGACAAACCATTCAAGCCCAGGTTATCAAGAAGCGAAGCAGTGGAATAGAGGCTAGGCAAGAAGAGGTTTTGGAGCGTTCTCCTTTGGAAAGACAGGATGGTGTCTGTTCTCATTACACCCTTTGTGGTGGATGCACCTATCAAACCCTGCACCACGAGGAAGAATTGAAATTGAAGGAACGCCAAGTAAAACGTCTTTTGGCACAAGAAAGCATTCAAATAGAAAGCTGGGAAGGCATTGTTCCTGCACCATCAGAAAAAGGCTATCGCAACAAATGCGAGTTTTCCTTTGGCGATGAAGAAAAAGGCGGCGATTTGGCCTTAGGCATGCGCAAACGAATGAGTCATTATGAGGTGGTATCCTTAAAGGACTGTAACATCATTGACGAAGATTATCTAAAAATCATTCAAGGCACTTTGACGTTCTTTCAAGAAAAAAATGTGCCTTTTTACCATAAATTGCGTCACGAAGGCTCACTGCGTCATTTAGTGGTTAGAAAAGGAGCGGCAACAGGGGAGATTCTAGTCAATCTGGTAACAAGCAATGAAGTGCCTTTTTCAACCCAAGCGTTTAAAGAAATGCTTTTGGCATTACCTCTGGAGGGCGCTCTCTGCGGCATACTGCATTCTATAAATGATAGTGTTGCCGATGTTGTACGTAGTGATGAAATGTCTGTACTTTATGGAAGAGATTTTTTTATAGAAAAATTATTTGATTTAGAATTCAAGGTTTCCGTCTATTCCTTTTTTCAAACCAACACAAAGGGTGCAGAAAAATTGTATTCCATGGTAAAAGAATTTGCAGGAGATGTTTCCAATAAAATGGTCTTCGATTTATACTGCGGTACGGGAACCATCGGGCAGATTATGGCAGAAGCAGGTTCAAAAAAAGTGGTTGGCATTGAATTAATTGAGGAGGCCGTTGTTGCAGCCAATGAAAATGCCACACGGAATGGCTTATCAAATTGTACGTTTATCCCAGGGGATGTATTGCAAAAGGTGGATGAATTAACAGATAAGCCTGATCTGATTATCGTGGACCCTCCCCGTGATGGTATCCATCCAAAGGCGATTGGCAAAATCATTGATTTTGGTGCTCCTGAAATCGTTTATGTTTCTTGTAAGCCTACCTCATTGGCTAGAGATTTGGTAGTTTTCCAGCAAGCAGGCTATCAGGTGAAGCGGGTGAAATTGATGGATATGTTCCCGAGAACAGTACATGTTGAAACAGTTTGCCTCTTACAGAAGAAACAAAACAATTAGAAGAATTTCAAATATACTCTATTATCATAGGTGAAACAAATAAATTTTTTCATATTTAAAAAAGAATATGGTACTATAACGGCATGAAACCAAATTTGCATAGGCATTGGCTGTTGCAGCTATTGATTGATAAGGATATGACCATTTTAGGTATCTATAAGGAGGCCATTGTATGAAAGAGTATTTACAGGCAACACCTATGTTGGATTATAATAGTACTGTGATACAGCATTTAGTAGCCAGCAGAAATTGGAAAGAGAAAGATGAATTTCAAAAAATACTAGAGATATATTGTTTTGTAAGAGATGAAATAAAATTCGGTTATAATGTTGATGATGCTATACCCGCTAGAAGTGTTCTAGCGGACGGCTATGGACAGTGTAATACAAAAGGCACTTTATTTATGGCACTACTTAGATCAGTTGGCATCCCATGCCGAATTCATGGGTTTACTATAGATAAATCTCTTCAAAAAGGGGCAATGTCAGGTTTCATATATCATCTTGCTCCCAAAAATATCGTCCATAGTTGGGTTGAAATTTTCTTTCAGGAGAAATGGCTGAATATTGAGGGCTTTATCCTTGATCTTCATTATTTAAATAAGCTACAGGAAAATTTTTCTGAATGCAGTGGTTCTTTCTGTGGCTTTGGTGTAGCAACAAATGATTTTAAAAATCCACAAATTGATTGGAATAAAAATGAAACCTATATACAAAAAGAAGGCATAAATCAGGATTTTGGAATATTTAACTCACCGGATGAATTCTTCAAAAAGTATAGTCAGAAATTATCACCATTTAAAAAATGGTTTTATCAGAATATTGCTAGAAAAATGATGAATCGAAATATCTCTAAAATCAGGGATAAATAATATACTCATTATGACATCCATTTTAAAATATTTTGTCTCTTTAATGCATGTGAAAAACAGATTAATTATAAAAAAAAGAAAGAGGTGAATCAAATGCCACGCATAAAAGTAGGAATACTGCTTTTTAATGAGGTTGAGGTAATGGATTTTGCAGGCCCCTTTGAGGTTTTTTCCATTACAGAAAACGAAGATGGAAGTGGAAAAGCATTCGAGGTACACACCGTTTCCAGAACAAAACAATTAGTCAGTGCCCGCAACGGATTAAAAATCCAACCTGAATATGATTTTTATGATGCACCTCAATTTGACATTTTAATAATTCCGGGGGGTTATGGCGCAGAAGAAATTGAAATCCATAATCAAGAAACCATTGATTGGCTTAAGCATCGTTATCCTCATGTAAAGATTATGGCATCAGTGTGCACTGGGGCTTTTCTATTGGCTGAATCAGGCTTACTGGATGGAAAACAGGCCACAACCCACTGGATGGATATTGAAAGGTTGGAAAAACAATATCCTAAGGTCAGCGTGGTTCGCGATGTAAAATATGTGGATGCATTTCCTATTATTACTTCTGGTGGCATATCCGCTGGAATAAACATGTCATTTTATATTGTAAAACAAACATTAGGCTTAAAAGTTGCACAAATTACTGCTAGAAGAATGGAATATGACATTGATTTAGAAAATTAATAAATCAAAGCATATCTCTAGTCTTAAAAAACGGAACTGATATTAATGAGGTGAATGAGAGATGATATCCAGAACATGGCATGGAGCTGTACCCGCCAAAATGAAGGAAGCCTTTGAAAAATATGAATATGAAACTGGTGTAAAGGATACCCTTGCCATCCCAGGGAACAGAGGGGCCTTTTTAAAAATTGTTGAACAAGGGGAATATGCCCATTTCTTTTTATGTACAAAATGGGATAACATGGATAGCATGTTAGCATATGCCGGAAGCAATCCAACAATTGCGGTGACATATCCTGAGGATAACACCTATGGTTTAATTTCTGATCCCATTGTGATCATTCAAGAAGTATCGGATGATAAGAATCCGTTTATAGATTAAGGTAAGGAAGGCGAAACCATTGTCATTTCAAAAATTCATGCCAATTTCATTTATGTCTCCAGCCATTGCAGTGGGAGCTTTTGTTATGTATCAGCATCATGTCCCCGTTGCAATCTTGAGCCAAAATATTGCTTGTCTTATTTTTATGAGCTTTATTTCCTTGATACTGTTCACTCAAAAAATAAATATTCTAGAAGGTAATCTTCGAAATTTCATATTGCCCGCCTGTATGATTCTTTTGATGGTAACATTGGTAAGTCAAGGAATGGAAGGCGTCCATCGATGGATATCCATAGGTTTTATAAAATTAAACATTGCAATGATTGTACTACCTATTATTCTAATAGAGTTATGGCACGTACTCAATACCAAGGGTTTTCAGTCTGGTTGGGTAATAGCTTCAGTTGTAATGTTGATGTTGTTCCTTCAACCGGATGCTTCCCAATTGACGGGATTTGCCCTTCCAATGATGGTAATGCTATGCCTACAGGTAAATCATAAGGCAATAAAATGCTCCATAATAGCTGTATTTACCTTGTTTATTGCTTTATCATGGGTTTTCCTGGACAACCTCCCTCCCGTTGCGTATGTAGAAGGAATTCTGACAATGGCGGCAGATGTGGGATTGCCTTGGTTGATATTAGGGATACTTTCTTTAACTGCATTTCCTATGCCCTTTCTACTTTTCCCTCCTAAAAATAGGGAAATCCTGTCAAGGTGTATTGGCTTTTACTATGTGATCATTATGCTCTCTGCCTTATTTGGAAACTTCCCTGTGCCTTTGATGGGGTATGGATTATCTCCTGTCATCGGAATTTATATATCACTTATCTGGTATGTTGGATCCAGAAATGCTAAAAATGTAATATAATGCATCCCAAAAGATACTTTGACAGAAATAAACATAATATAATTCATTAAGGAGGGCTAAAAATGGAAAAAATTATTTGGGTTAGAAGTACTGAAAAAACCTTAGGGGTGAAAGAGGATGATGGCTTGGATACCGTAAATAGATATTTAGCGGAAGGCTGGAGTGTAAAGCATATAGCGGCATGTGCTGTAGGTGAAAGTTTATCCAGAGGCCAAGCCTATATCGTAATTGAAAAGAAATAAGGAATTGAATTACATTAAACTCATAATGAGCCCATTTAGCCAGATGTTTCCTTACAGGATAGTGCACCAATGGATTGGTGTGTGGATGCAAAGTGGCTATCGGTGGGCAATGATACCACGGGAGAAGGGTTGCGCCATATATTTTCTTCCAAACAAAAGCAACGTATCGTGTAACAGCTTTCTTCATGAAACGTTGCTCTATTAATTTTCAGGCTTAATTATAAAAAAATTTATCAGGCATGATTTAATGACCTTAAAAATTCTCTAATCTCATTATAATAACGTTCATCAACAAGCTGTCTTGGTGCAACAATTGCAGTGGAAACTGTCAACCATTTGGAATCCACCAGGGAGGCTCGCAGCATAGAATGATCCGCGGTGGGAATCACTGTGACACTTAGAAGCTCCTTTGGGATTACAGCTTCATATACTTCCTTTGTATTGTTGCTGTCAACATTAATATCCTGCCCACCTAAAAACAACTTAACAGGACTATAAAAATGCTTTATATCTTCAGTAGAATCCGATTGATAATTTTTGATTATAAAATTCCAGCGTTCTTCTGAAATACCCTTTTCTGCCCTTTCATCTCGCTGATATTCTTGATAAGGCGTATTCTTTTCCAGCAGTGATAGGGTCCATTGGTAATCTTCCTTTGCTTGTTCCATCTCTGCTAAAGAGCTGCCCTCTTTTTTCATTCTCCCAAGAGTGTTATAAAGACCTTGATCCACCCAATTGACGGCAGGTGCCACCAAAATAGAAAAGGCAATGCTTTTATCCAGTTGAACAATTTTGGGAATGACCCACCCTGCTTGGCTTGCTCCCCATAGCCCAATTTTTTTCCCATCAATTTCTGGCAGGGATTTTGCCCAATTTATAACCTCAACTGCCTCCGTTGCTCTGTCCTCCATGGATTGATCAAGCCAGTTACCCTCAGAACCGTTAATTCCAGGCTTGCTCCAAGACAAAGATGCATACCCCTCCTTCGCTAGCTCCTCCCACAAAGGTTCATAAGCACCATTATAAGATGCATCAGCAGGGCCATCTCCATGTATGAAGATAACTAAACCAACGTTAGCCTCTATTTTCTCTGGTAAGACTAGACTTCCATTTAGACTCCCTTTAGACGTAGGTATCTGGACAGACGTGACTTTCATATCATAAGTATTCTGAAATAACACTATACCAACACAAAGAATAATAAAAATACCCAGTACCGATATTATTTTGCTACGCTTCGTTTTCATTCATGTAACCTCTTTTCCATAAAAATCCACTCTTTTACTCCTATAAAGTATCCCTGAAATGGAGTTTTTTTATAAATAATATCTTGAAATCCCTCTCTATCATACAAATGCTTTGCTGGGTTTCCTTTGGCAACCGCCAAGGACAAACTGGAGTAACCCATCTTTTTCAAATCCTCTTGTCCTTTGGCTAACAGCATTTCACCAATTCCCCTACCTCTCACAGATGCATCTACTGCAATATGCTCAATATAGGCTCCATCAGGTTTATAAATCTCTAAAATTGAAATTATGAAGATTAAAAATAGAATATTAAATAATCCGTACCGACGGAATAAAGGAAAAATAGGAACCTTCTTTTTTTCTTTCTGTATTATGCTATGCTGAATTAGCATCACTCCAACCACCTCGTTTTCCATTTCGGCAACGTAATGCAGATATCCTGCATCGCATGCCCTTATATTCCATGTAAGTTGAAGGATGTCCTTTATTTCATTGGGCTTCAGCCTCAGTCTATGGCATAATTTACTTTCAAAAGAGGTAACAACCAATTCTATCATCTCATTAAAATCTACATCATTATATTTCTCAATACTAATTGGCTCCATGTTTTCTCTCCTTTACAAGCACTGCTGAATAGAATATACTCATGATAAACCCTAGAGCAACTCAAGAGTCAATACTTTCAGGAGATTATATATGCGAAATTTATTAAGGATTGGTCAAGTAAGTAATTTATATGGAATTTCATTAGATACCTTACGATATTATGACCACAAAAATTTGCTAAAACCAGTGGTAGAAAAAGAAAGCGGCTACCGATACTATTCCTTAGAACACCTTGATGTATTAGAAATGCTTTTAGTCGGAAAGCACCTGGAAATCCCCTTGGAACAAATGAAAGTTGCAGTGGATTCTGAGAGCATAAATGGATATCTATCAATGCTGGAAGAACAACATTTACGCATAGAAGACCAGCGTAAGCTATTGGAGAAGCTTAGTCTTTATACAACAGAAATGGTTCAACTGCTTAAACAGATTCAAGGATTCCAAACCGATTATACTTTTGCTGAAGTAAAAACCCAGAAAAACATGGATATCACAATTTATAATGCGGAACTGAAAGATCTTTTTCGCAGCAAAGAAATTGCCTCACTCCATGGAATTGAATCTTTTGATCAATGGTTTACTTATTATGTCAATACAGATGGAAAATTAACCGAAAATACTCAGATTGTAGGACTTTCTCTCCATCAGCAACCAGATGAGGCGGGGCAATTAAGGAATTATTTGAATTCCTTAGCCTTAGAAGGAAAAGTGTCTTTATCCACCCTCTCGGGAGATTATAAACTTATCCATTTCTGGGGAAAAGAGTCCCAGCTCATGACATATTTAAATACTCTCTCCAATCATTTCAGATTGGTTAATACCACAATTGCAGTCAAGTTTTCCTTCGCATTACTCCATAAAGATATGGAACATGAGTATTTTGCGGAGATTTATTTCAGCTAGTGTTATTTTCAATTATCACAAATCTTCCTAGAATGACAAAGCATTAGACAACGATTATTTCTAGAGCCATCATGTTGATACTGTGACATTTTGTTTCGTGAAGATATGTTCAGAAAGAGGTGTAAAATGGATCAAACCATTATTAATTTCCATACTTTTATAAGAAGATACTGTATAGACAGAAGAAATACGTTAAAAGAAAATCGTTTAATCGCTCAATTAAAAGCATTGGGTATTTATGAAGAAGTAAAAGCTATGCCAGAAGATCAAGCCATTGAAGCAATCTTTGAAAAAATAAAATGTTTAGACCACGATGAATTCATAAATATTGAGAATGACCCTGCTTTAAGTAAAAAAACATACAATATCAATATTGATATTTTGGAAATCATTTTACAATATATTGAAAAAATAGATCCCTTACAATTCGAATCGCTGAATGACATAAAAAGTGCATCCCTCCAAAATATTCAATCCTCCAAAATATCCGATAATAGCCATTACCACAGTTGGAGCAAAAAAGAGAAAGAAAAGATTATTGAAACAGAAATCAGTCATTTGATATCCCTGATTAAAAAAACAGACAAAGACGATCTAATAGAAATTTCTCCTCTATTTTTTCGTAGAGTTTTATCAAATGATGAAGAAAAAACGCTCTTGCTCACATTCAAAAACAAATGGCACAAAAAGGAGGAGCAAAGCGAGCATATCTCAAATACAGATTATCTACGACTTCATGAAGATGAATTTAAAAAGATTTTTAAACGAGAAAATGTTGTTGAAATACTACTCCATCGTGGGGAAAACAGAGTTTATGAACTTAATACATGGGATATAGATGGGGCTTCTTATGAAATGGATACACATATCATACTAACAAACCCCAATAGTCAACTGTATTGGTGTACTCAAAAAATGGATTGGGCACTGATTAAGGATCATGAAGGGTATTACCATATTTGGGGTGATTGTTTCATTAACCATGCAATACAAAATATGAATAACTCTGAAGTAACTAAGCCTTAAAAACATGGAGAGCGGATGTATAATTTCAATATGTTAAGGAGTAACCTATCTTAGAATCATTGCTAAATTCAATAAATTACTTCTTATTTTCCAAGAAAGTATGCTACTTAAGATGATTACTTGCATATATACGAGCCTACAGACAGATGTTGGAAATTTGATATTTTCATTGTGGTTACATGGGCTTATAGCTTTCTGTGACCTATTGCCAAATCCATTAAAACGGTTTTATTCTTTGTAAATGACAGCCTAAGGCCAAAACTTTACAAGAATAAAACCGTTTTTTCATATATACACTTCTAAAATCTGACATTACAACCTATATTTTTCTTCCCTATAAATCATGGGTCTCTTGATCCTTTTTCTAAAACAGGGAGACCTCTCCCATTTTATTTATTGATAAATATTATTATTTAATAATAAAACACAAGTATTATTGACAATACAACCAAAAAATGCTAAAATCCAAAAATATAAATACTAGGTTGGTTACGCTGTATCACTCCCTTTTATAATTTCTTATTTTTATATAGAGTTTAATTTCGTGAGTAAAAATAAAGCCCTAATCAATAAATGTATTTCATGATAAAAAAAAACCTTAATCCTTATTTTTAAGCAACGATACAAAGGAGGTATTCTAAGCCATAAATGATATGTCACTTTAAGATTTTACAGAATAGTTAGCGTCTTAAAACTTAATTACATAGTTTCGCAGTAAAATATAAGTCAGTATTTCTCCATATCTCTTCTATTTTAAAAGTGAACTCTCCCTTATTTTGCGAAAAAACATGGCAAACACATATATACTTTTAGTTCCTCGATATTGCATCAAATCAAAATATGAATTAGGTCTTTCAAAGCTAATAAGCTACCTTGAATGAAAAAATGCATATCCGAAACAATGCAGCTAACAATCT
Organism: Anaerotignum propionicum; assembly: GCF_024461735.1. Classification (GTDB taxonomy): domain Bacteria; phylum Bacillota; class Clostridia; order Lachnospirales; family Anaerotignaceae; genus Chakrabartyella. The sequence goes on along the minus strand of NZ_JANGAD010000001.1, from coordinate 63,073 downwards.
TAGAGAATCAATTAAGCATAAACCTATTCAAATCAAAATACAAAGGAGCGTGCAACATGTTAAAAACTGCAAAACTTAAGACAAAAATTGTGCTTTTATTCGGCGCAATAATTCTATCAACGATTCTTATTCAGGGTACGGTATCATTTATACAACTTACAAAATCCCACAATACAATCATTAATGCTTACAAGAATGACTTTGACACATTAATTGAATTGAGCGTCAACAATTTAATCAGTGTTTTGGATGTTAATCATCAACGTTATTTAGATGGAGAAATTACCCACGAAGAAGAAATGAAAACTGCTGAAAAAATCGTTCGTGATTCCCGATATAATAATGGTGAAGGATACTTTTGGGCAGACTTAGAAAATGGTGTTTGTGCTATACATATGAATCCCCAAATTGAAGGTACACAACGGCTGCAGGATCAAGATAAAGCAGGGAACTTCTTTATAAAAAATTTGATTGCTGTAGGAAATCAACCGAATGGCGGGTTTACTGAGTATTACTTCCCTAAACCAAACGAAGATGGTGTCTTTAAAAAACGAGGGTATACCAAAAAATATGAACCTTATGGTTGGTATATCAGCGCAGCCAATTTTTATGATGATATTGATAAAATCATTGCACAATATGAAAAAGAAAAGTACATGTCTCTCCTTAGTCTTGCTGCCTGTGGTGCCGTAGTTGGCTCCTTCGGTATCTTCTGGATGTTTGTTGTTGCCAGAAGAATCACTGGTCACCTGAAGCGTGTTACAGATCGCTTAACTCTTCTCAGCCAAGGGGATTTACATTCCCCAGTAATTGAAGTTTACACAGGAGATGAATTTGAAACCCTATCCTTTGCTACAAAACAAACGGTAGATAGCTTAAGGGGAATTATGAATGATATCCATGAAGTAATGAAAAGATTTTCTGATGGAAACTTTGTTCTCAATTCAACGTTAGAATATAGCGGTGATTTGTCTGGAATTAATGACTCCATTCAAAGCTTCTCAGCTAATATATCTAGAACATTGGCACAAATTAATGCTACCTCAACGGAAGTTGCCCGGGGCTCCAGTCAGGTGTCAGAGGGTGCCCAAGTCCTTGCCCAAGGAGCTACGGAACAAGCCGCTTCCATTCAAGAACTGGCTGAGCTTGCCAATGAAATGACAGCAACCATTCACCGCACTGCAAATGATGCCGCACAAGCTAAGCAAATTGCCATAGACTCCAGTCATTCTTCTGCCCAAGGTCAGCAGCAAATGCAAGAAATGATTGTAGCAATGGAAAAAATCAGTGATGCTTCCAATGAAATTGGTAAAATCATTAAAAACATTGATGACATTGCATTTCAAACAAATATCCTTGCCTTAAATGCAGCCGTTGAAGCAGCACGGGCAGGAGAAGCAGGAAAAGGGTTTGCCGTGGTGGCAGATGAGGTTCGTAATCTTGCAGGAAAGTCAGCAGAAAGCGCAAAGCTAACCTCACAGTTAATTGAGAATTCTATTACTGCTATTGCAAATGGCTCAAAAATAGTCTCTGAAACTGCGGGTTCCTTAAATCATATTATTTTAAGCTCTGAAAAAACTGCTGACGTCATTCAAAGCATTGCAGACGCAGCCATCCAGCAAAAACATTCAATGGATGAGGTAAGTAATAGCCTTGCAGAGGTTTCAAATGTAATTCAAATAAATAGTGCAACCTCTGAGGAAAGCGCCGCTGCCAGCGAAGAAATCTCTAGCCAAGCTGAAATTCTGAAAGATTTAATCAATCATTTTCAGTTTCAAAATCAAGACTCATTTACTGAATAATTGAATGCTTTAAAATCATATGAGTGCTACATTGATTGTTGAAGCGCTTTCATTCAGAGGAAGCGCTTTTGTCCCCTCCAATTTGAGAATGCTCATAAAAAATAAGTAAATTCCTATTTTACAAACAACCACCTTATTTTTCAAGGTGGTTGTTCTCGTTTCTAATCACATCTATCAGACCAAAAGATAAGCCGAAAAATCAGTTGTTGAAAAGAACAAGGAAAGGGATATGCTTTCCATCTGCATATTCCTTTCCTTAATTATTATCTATTATCTTTTCTATTTTCTTTATCTTACTTTTAAACCAAATTTGTATAACCCATAAGTGTCTCATCCACTTCTCTTGCCACACTGCGCCCTTCTTTAATGGCCCAAACAACCAGTGATTGCCCTCTGTGCATATCCCCCGTAACAAAAATCTTTGGGGCATTTGTATGAAAGCTGTTTTCTGCCGTCTTGACATTTGTTCGCTCGTTCAAATCCACTTTAAATGCTTGTGCTACATAGCTTTCCGCACCGACAAAGCCTGCCGCAATCAACACCAAATCCACATCAATTGTCTTTTCACTACCCTTCACATGACCAAAGGAAGCTGTTCCGCTTTTATCCACCTTTTTCTCCAGCTTAACAATTTTTGCTTTTACAACATTTCCATCCTTATCTAAAACAAACTCTGTTACTGTTGTTTCATAAAGGCGGGGGTCGCGCCCGAAAACAGCAAGTGCTTCCTGTTGCCCATAGTCGGTTTTTAAAACCTTTGGCCATTCCGGCCAGCGGTTATTGTCTGCTCTTTCTACGGGAGGCTTTGGCATCATCTCAAGCTGAACTACACTTTTTGCTCCATGACGGATAGACGTTCCCACACAATCGTTACCGGTATCGCCGCCGCCAATCACCAAAACATTTTTTCCTTTTGCTGAAATATATTTGCCATCTTTCAATTCACTGTCTAAAAGGCTTTTGGTTGTGGCCTTTAAAAAATCCACTGCAAAGAATATGCCTTTCCCTTCTCTTCCGGGCACTTTAATATCTCGAGGGTTGGATGCACCACAGGCAAGAATGATAGAATCATATTCCTTAATCAGTTTTTCTGCCTTAATGGAATTTCCAATGTCAGCATTGATTACAAATTCGATGCCCTCCGCCTTCATGATGTTTATTTTGCGCTCTATTACGTTTTTTTCCAGCTTCATATTGGGAATGCCATACATCAGCAATCCGCCGACTCTGTCATTACGCTCAAAGACTACAACGCTATGCCCTCTTTTATTCAGCTGATCCGCCGCCGCAAGGCCTGATGGCCCACTGCCAACCACTGCAATTTTCTTTCCCGTTCTTACTTTAGGTGGGTTTGGCTGAATCAAACCATTTGCATACCCATTTTCAATTATGCTCCATTCATTCTCCTTAATGGAAACAGGAGTATCATTCAGCCCACAAGTGCAAGCCGCTTCACAAGGAGCAGGGCAAACCCTGCTTGTAAATTCAGGAAAGCTGTTTGTTTTTAAAAGTCTGCCCAAAGCCCGATCTGGCTTTTCCAAATAAATCAAATCATTCCATTCCGGAATTAAATTATTCAAAGGACAGCCCGAGGTCATTCCTTTTATCATCATTCCACTTTGACAGAAGGGTACGCCACAGTCCATACATCTTGCCGCCTGTTGTTCTTGTTCTCTTTTTAATAAATGCTCGTGAAAATCCTGAAAGTGTTTAATCCTTTCCTTCGGGCTTGTTTCACCCCCGGATTTTCGTTCAAATTCCAAAAATCCTGTTGCTTTTCCCATGCATAATCCCCCCTGTCTTATTTATTTGAATAGAATGCATAGAATGCCTCAATCAATGCCTCATCACCACTTAGCCCTTTTTCCTCCAAACGAAGGGTAGCCTTATGCATCTTATCAAAATCATGGGGCAAAACCTTTTTAAACTTAGGCAGATAATTTGCAAAATCCTCTAGGATTTCCTTTCCCTTCTTGGAACCCGTCAACTTCACATGATTGGTCAGCATCTCTTTTAATAAGGTAACATCCTGCTTATGCAAAATCTCCTCCAAGGACACCAGCTCCTTATTTACTCTGGTGTAGAAATCTCTATTTTCATCCAAAACATAGGCAACACCACCGCTCATGCCTGCGGCAAAATTTTTGCCTGTATTTCCGATAATCACTGCAATTCCTCCTGTCATGTATTCACAGCCATGGTCGCCAACGCCTTCAACAACGGCTCTGGCACCGGAATTGCGGACGCAGAAGCGCTCTCCCCCAACACCATTGATATAAGCCTCACCATCCGTTGCGCCATACAGTGCAACATTGCCGATAATAATATTTTCATCTTCTTTCAGCTTGCTTTTCCTTGGTGGATACACGACTAGCCTGCCACCGGAAAGACCTTTTCCGAAATAGTCGTTACTGTCCCCTTCCAATTCTAGGGTTAGCCCCTTTGGAATAAAAGCACCAAAGCTCTGTCCCCCTGCACCGTTGCATTTAACATGTATTGTGTTATCTGCAAGACCTTCAGGATATTTCTTTGTCATTTCAGAGCCTAAAATGGTGCCTACGGTACGGTCCGTATTCTTTACGTCCACCTCAATAAAAGCAGGAGCTTTACTTTCTATGGAACCCTTCAGCTTTGGATATAATACCTTTAAATCTAAGGTATCTTCCAAATGGTAATCATAAACCTGCTTGGGATCAAACCCAAAGTGCTGTCCCGGTTTCGCAAAAGGATTATTAATGATTCTTGCCAATTCCACCTTCGTGGTTCTTGTTCTTGCACCATCACGAATCTTTAACAGGTCACTGCGTCCAACCATTTCCCCAATGGTTCTAAAGCCAAGCTTCGCCATGTACTCTCTCAATTCTTGGGCAATAAAATACATAAAGTTCACTACATATTCGGGTTTGCCTTTAAATCTTTTTCGTAGCTCTGGGTTCTGGGTAGCTACACCCACAGGACAAGTATCCAAATTACAAACACGCATCATTACACAGCCCATGGTTACCAATGGAGCTGTTGCAAAACCAAATTCCTCTGCTCCCATCAAAGCAGCTAGGGCAACATCCCTGCCACTCATAAGCTTTCCGTCTGTTTCCAACGTAACCTTATTTCTAAGGCCGTTGCGAATCAAGGTTTGATGAGTTTCCGTCAAGCCCAGTTCCCACGGAATCCCTGCATGCTGAATAGAGGTTCTGGGTGCCGCACCCGTGCCGCCATCATAGCCTGAAATCAAGATAACCTGAGCACCAGCCTTTGCGACACCTGCGGCAATGGTGCCTACCCCTGCCTCAGCGCAAAGCTTTACGGTTATTCTTGCATCACGGTTGGCATTTTTCAAATCATAAATCAACTGTGCCAAATCCTCAATGGAGTAAATATCGTGGTGAGGCGGAGGGGAGATCAGACCAACTCCAGGGGTAGAATGTCTTGTTTTCGCAATCCAAGGGTATACCTTTTCCGCAGGCAAATGACCACCTTCCCCCGGTTTTGCTCCCTGAGCCATTTTAATTTGAATTTCCTTTGCACTTACCAGATATCTGCTGGTTACCCCAAAACGACCAGACGCAACTTGCTTAATTGCAGAGCATCGGCTGTCTCCATTGGGGTCAGGGGTCAAGCGATCAATGCTTTCTCCCCCCTCCCCACTATTGCTTTTGCCGCCAATACGGTTCATAGCAATGGCGAGGGTTTCATGGGCCTCCTGACTGATGGAGCCATAGCTCATTGCCCCCGTTTTGAAGCGCTTTACAATAGACTCAACACTCTCTACCTCTTCAATGGGGATGGGATTATCCAAAAACTTAAAACCTACCAATCCTCGTAATGTCACCTTTGCTTCATCATTCACCATGCGGGTATATTCTTTAAACAGGTTATAATCTCCCGTTCTGGTGGCTTCCTGCAACAGGTGAATGGTTTGGGGATTATACAAATGCTTTGACTTATTGCTTCTGAATTTGTGACTTCCAACGCTATCCAACGTTAAGTCAGTATCCAAACCCAAGGGATCAAAGGCACTGTTGTGCCACTCGTGGAATTCCTTTTGGATGTCGTCTAAATCAACACCCTCAATTCTGGTAACAGTATTGGTGAAATACTTATCCACAACCTTTGAATCAATGCCTACCGCTTCAAAAATCTGCGCTCCTTGATAAGATTGAATTGTAGAAATACCCATTTTAGATGCAATCTTTATAATACCATGAAGAATGGCACCGTTATAATCATTCACCGCCGCATAATAATCCTTATCCAAAATATCATCATCAATTAAATTTGCAATGGTATCTTGGGCTAAATAAGGGTTTACCGCACAAGCACCATAACCCAGCAATGTGGCAAAATGATGTACTTCCCTTGGTTCTGCGGTTTCCAAAATCAAAGCAATGCTGGTTTTCTTTTTGGTTTTCACCAGATATTTACTGACTGCCGAAACTGCCAATAGGGAAGGAATGGGCACGTGGTTTTCATCCACATCACGGTCGGAAAGAATAATAATATTCGTTCCTTCTCTGTAAGCCCGATCCACCTCTACAAACAGTCGGTCAATAGCTCTTTCCAGCTGGGTATTCTTGTAATAGGTAATAGGTATTACCGTGGACTTAAAGCCCGCAATATCCAAATCCCTGATTTTCATTAAATCTGTGTTGGTAAGGATGGGGTTATTCACACGAATAACCTTGCAGTTTTCCGGCTTTTCTTCCAAAAGGTTTCCTGCTCCACCAATATAAACGGTAGTACTTGTTACAATCTCCTCCCTAATTGCATCAATGGGCGGGTTAGTTACTTGGGCAAACATCTGCTTAAAATAATTAAACAACGGTTTATTTGTTTCCGAAAGAACCGCCAAGGGTGTATCTGTACCCATAGAAGCAATGGCCTCTTCCCCTGTTTTAGCCATGGGCAGGATTGCCGTCATTACCTCTTCATAGGTATAACCAAAGGTCTTTTGTAATCTTGCCAATTCTTCCTTGGTATATTGAGGTGTTTTCTTATTTGGAATGGCAATATCCTTTAAGTGCACAAGGTTTTTATCAATCCACTCGCCGTAGGGTTGTCGTGTTGCATATTGTTCTTTCAAATCATCATCATCTATAATGGTTCCCTTTGTTGTATCCACAAGAAGCATTTTTCCCGGGCGCAAACGGTCTTTTTTTATGATTTTCTCCACAGGAATATCTAAAACGCCGACCTCCGAGGATAAAATCAATCTATCATCATCGGTAATGTAGTAACGGGAGGGTCTTAAACCATTTCTGTCTAAAACTGCACCCAATACCTCGCCATCAGAAAATAAAATGGAGGCAGGGCCATCCCAGGGCTCTAGCATTGTGGCATAATATTGGTAAAAATCCTTTTTCGCCTGACTAATGTGCTTATTATTGCTCCAAGGCTCAGGAATGGTAACCATAACCGCCAAAGGCAAATCCATGCCACTCATGGCGAGGAACTCCAGGGTATTATCCAGCATGGCACTATCGGAGCCTGATTGGTTAATAATCGGTAAGACTTTGTGCATTTCTCCCTTGAAAACGTCTGCCGCCATGGTTTCCTCACGGGCAAGCATCAAATCGGAGTTACCACGGATTGTATTAATTTCTCCGTTATGTAAGATATAGCGATTGGGGTGAGCCCGATCCCAACTTGGCGTAGTATTTGTGCTGAAACGAGAATGTACCATACCAATGGCAGATTCATAGTCTCTGTCCTGCAAATCCGAAAAGAATAATCGCAGCTGATTTACCAAAAACATCCCTTTATATACAATGGTTCGAGTAGAAAGAGAAACCACATAAGAATCATCATTGCTTTGCTCAAAAACTCTTCGTGCCACATATACCTTGCGCTCGAAATCCAGACCCTTCTTGGTATCCCCTTTTCTTTTGATAAAGCATTGTAAAATATATGGCTTACAGTCCAAAGCCTGCTTTCCCAAAATAGAAGCATTGGTAGGAACCTCTCTCCAACCAACAAATTCCAATTCTTCTTTTTCAACAATGATCTCAAACATCTTTTTCGCACGGTTTCTTTCCAGCTCCCCTTGGGGTAGAAAAAACATACCCACTGCATAATCGCCTTCTTCGCCAATGCAGTATCCTAATCTTTTTGCCTCTTTTAAAAAGAACTTGTGGGAAATCTGCAATAAAATTCCTACACCATCTCCGGTCTTGCCTTCTCCGTCCTTACCTGCTCTGTGTTCCAAGTTTTCTACAATTTTTAATGCATCTTCTACTGTTTGGTGGCTTTTGATGCCTTTGATATTCACGATTGCACCAATCCCGCAGTTATCATGCTCAAAGCTTGGGTCATACAGCCCCATTGCTTCGTTGGGTTGCTGAAACAAATTGTTCCCCATACGCCTCATCCTTTCAAAACTTCATCTGTGTTCTCCACGTTTTTTCTAAGGTAACTTGACCCTTAAAACGTTTATCACCTATTCCCTATTTTTTCGGAAAAAAAATTTCCCCATTTAATTTGGAGAAAAAAAAAAGCCCTTAAACACGCAGAACTACACCGTTTAAGAACTCCTTTGATCTTGGGCACAATTATAATACATTTTTTTTGGCATTGCAATGATGAAAAAAGGAGCAAAAAAGCATATTTGAAAAAAGAATAAAAAACTAAACATTTGTTACCATTCCCTTTGGCCCTAAGGAAAATTTCATTGGATATATTTATTAAAAAACAAGACAGTCTTTCATAAAATATATGAATAATTACATGGGTCATGAAAAAAAACGACTGATAGTTTTTTTTAGTTTCCATTGCAGGCGTACAAATGTTTTTAATATATGTACAAGAATTAACTTGTTTTCCTAGCATTTCTATGCTTTTGTAGACCATGCCTTCGTCCTAGTAATAAAGAAAAAAGCGTCATCTATTTTACTAGATAACGCTCTTTTAATGGTTTTATTTTTCCTAAAGATTATTTTACGTCCTTTGCATCGCTCCAAACATGATCCAAACCATAAAAATCTCTTTGTTCTTTATTAAACAAGTGAATCAGCAGGTTCCCATAGTCCAGCAAAATCCAAGTTGCGCCGCTGTATCCTTCCGAGTGATGCAGTTTTACATCCTCCAGTGTCAGCTTACGCACAATTTCATCTGCCATACCTCTTAAATGATTTACATTATTACCGCTTGCAATTACAAAGCAGTCCGCAATATTGGATAAACCTCTTAAATCCAAAACGCGTATATCTTGCCCTAATTTATCCTCCAATGCCTCCTGGGCAATCTTGGCAGCTTTCATTGCGTCCATGTTATTCCTCCTTAACATTCCTTATAATATTCTATTGCTTCTAACGAAAGAGGGTGTATTTCCCGTCCTTTGGTTTTTACATATTTGATTGTTTCTTCTAAAATATATTTCATTGCCATATTAAGATCCAGATATGCCAGCCTTCTAGCTTCCTCTATTCCATCAAAAGATTCCCGATTTGGTTCAATGTAGTCAGCAATATAGATAATTTTTTCTAGCAAAGTCATGTTTGCCTTCCCTGTTGTATGAAAGCGAATTGCTCCCAAAATTTCTTCATCTGCAACCAAATACTCTCTTTTTGCTACCTCTGCCCCTAAAAAAGGATGAATCAAATCAGGTATCTTTATCATATATTCGTCCATTGGTACCTTATATTCCTTACAAAAACGATCCCTCATTTCAGGTGGAAAGTCCTTGGCGCAGTCGTGTAATAAGCCTGCCACCCGGGCTTTTTGCTTGTCCCTTTGGGTACCGTAAATCTCTGCTAGGCGTTCCGCTTCATCAGCAACACCCATGGTATGGATATATCTTTTAATTGACAATGCAGACTGCAATTTTTCCTGCATTACCCCCAAATCCAGCATAAATTTCACCTCATCCTTTTCCTCGTCCTGATACAGGCAGAATTTATGAATATAATCCTCCACTGCCTGAGGCAATAAATATTTAATTGGTTCCCCTCTTTTTTCCCGATTTCTAATATCAGAGGAGGAAATCGCCAGTGCAGGCACTTCCATAAAATGAATTCGGCTGGTAAATTTCTCTTTGATTTCCCGAATATCCCCATATAAACGCTCTCTATCATACCCCGGTCTGGTCACTGCAACAAAATCGCATAGGGATAAAAGTCGTTCCGGTTCCTTCCAGTTCATGATTTGGTGAATGGCATCCGCCCCTGTAATAAAATAAAGCCTTACATCAGGCCGACACATCTGCTTCAACGCTTCAATGGTATCAATGGTATAGGTCATACCCGGTCGGTCAATCTCAATGCGAGACACCTCAAAATTTTGATTGCGCATGGTTGCTAAAACAGTCATCAAATACCGATGCTCATTTGCTGTTATCTGACGCTTTGCCTTATGTGCAGGTCTGCCGGTAGGAATAAAAATAACCTTGTCCACATTAAAACGATGGCGCACAGCCTCCGCCGTCACCAAATGTCCATTATGGATAGGATCAAAAGTTCCACCCATAATGGCTATGCTTTTGCATTCCTTAAAACTTGCTATTTCACTTCGCATAGAAACGCCTCTTATCTTTTCTTTTCCAATAGTTTCACTTCAGCCAGTCTTTGCAATGCCAACCCATAATCTCCTGCTGTTTTTCTTGCAGCAACCCACAATAAATGCAGACCCTCAAAGATGATGTCTCTTGTTTCCTCATCCTCATCCTTTAAGGTTTGCAGGGTTCGCAACGTATTTTTGGTTGATAAAACCACCTCGCCCTGTTCATCTGCATGAGTGGCAGACAGCAGTTCAAACAATGCATCCACAAACTTTTCTCGCTTTTGGGGTGTTAAACTTTTCAACCAGCACTTTAAGGTTTTATTCCAAAATTTGCTTTCCATAGAAACGGCCTCTAACCGAATAAAATCTGCCCCCATAACTTCCCAAGAATAAGGATCGTGCTGCATTACGCCTTTCTCTGCACTTTTCACCACAGTATATTCTCCTTGGTGATTCATCAGCATTCCAATAATAGAGGATTGTGGCACAAAAGTATGCAGTTTTTCAAGAATATTACGATACCCTTGAAAACGAAGCATCCCCTCCTGAAAACCGGGCCCATCATGGTTATATATACAAACAATTCGATCTTGAACTTCTTTAGGATTCACTGCAGATGCAAAAACAGCCAAATTTCCACCTTTTGAATGTCCTCCAACACGAATCTTTCCTGAAAGCCGCTGCGCCACATACAAAAGGTACGCCGCTGCCGCTGTCTGCGCAGGAACAAGATCCAAAAAGCTCATATTAAAATCCTCTTTCCAGCCAATCAAAGATAAATCCGTTCCTCTGTAGGAAACAAAAAAAGTGCCATCTCCCACAAGAACCGTAATCGCAGAAAACTGCGCTTCCTTTTCTATGTCAATATGGTCTGCATAAAAACAAACCGCCATATTCTGAAAGCGTGGACTTTTCCCCATGAGCTGCAGTAATACCACATCTTGTGGGTCTCGTATATGAAGCTTTTCCTGGGGGAGCTCTTTAACTCTTAGTGCCAAGTCACTAATAGTGACAGGCTGAGCATCATATTGTTTTAAAACTTCTGTTAAAAAATGATAGGATAAGCATGTTAAAATAAAGCCATCCACATCCTGAAATGGGGATTGCTCCAACGTTAAATCTCCTCTCCAAAGGAGATAATCTAATACGTTAGCCATGGCACCCTCTCCAAAGTATTATTTTGACTTAGGCAATTCTATCACAGGCTTAGTCTTTGATTGACGAAATAACACAAATTTATTTCCAATCACCTGAACGACGTCCGCCCCAGTTCTGCTGCCAAGCAGTTCTGCCGCTTCCGCAGCCGATAACATATTATTATCCAGGACGCTGACTTTTATCAATTCTCTTGCTTCCAGCGCATTATGCACCGTATCTCTCAGTTCAGGTGTTACACCGTTCTTCCCAACCTGAAAAATAGCATCTATTCCGTTTGACATGGAACGTAAATATGCTCTTTGCTTACTTGTCAACATAAAATCCTCCAATTATAAATACTTATTCCGATTACAAGTGTAATAATAACAAACTCCGTAACCACTCTTCTGATGAGTCTTTAAATACTCACACAAAACCAGCTTATAAAAGTTCATTAAACACCTATAATATACCTTAAACATCATAGCACACAACCCCCTATTTTGCAATCTTCCCCAAGAAAAAGCATTTCTACTTATCATGTTATATACTTTTTTGAAAAAATCATTGTTCCATGATTGTATTGATGATAAAATGTAGTATAATAAATAAAATCACATAATATGGACTTGTTATGCCACACAAGCGGTATTCAGTTTCACTATACTATTTGCAATTTTGTTTAAAATAAAACACTTTCACAGCAATTGGTCTGTTTTTCATACCTTAAATAAAGGAGGAACGCGACATGGATTTTCAAATCGGTTCACGGCTTAAAGAACTACGGAATAAAAAAAAATTAAGCATTGCCGAGCTTTCTAAAATTTCAGAAGTAAGTACCGGCTTAATCAGTCAAATAGAGCGTGATTTGGTTGTACCTTCAGTGGTCAGCCTCTGGCGCTTGGCCAGTGCCTTGGATACAAATATTAATTATTTTTTTGAAGATAAGGAAAAAGAGGATGGCATCCTCATTCGTCGAGGAGATCATAAAATCATTGTAACCCACCACAATAACAGCTTTTATAAATTATTGTCTCCCACTCGTGCTGGGCATTTATTAGATATGACAGAGGTTCGTTTGGAAAAAGGGTGTACCTATGAAAAGGAAACCCTTTGTCATGAAGGAGAAGAATGTGGATATGTACTAAAAGGTACTTTGACCGTCCACTTAAACGGGAATGAGTATGTGCTTTATGAAGGTGATAGCATTTATTTCAGCAGTTCACTGCCCCATAAATATATTAATAATACGGATGAAGAATGCATTTCAATTTGGGCAATGACCCCTCCTTTCTTTTAAAAGATAACGACGCTGCTGTATAGCGTTTTAATTTGAAAACTAGTAAGTCTATAAAGCATAAAAATAAGACATATCCATGAATAAAGAATATGTCTTATTTTTATGTATCCTTTAAATACACATCTTATGTTTTTTACACCATAAAACTTCTTTCATTGTTTCACAGTTTTTTTCATCTGTATTCTATGGCTATCTTAGCCCAAAACCTTTTGTATCAAGCTGAACCAGTTTTTATATGAAATCATTTCCAGCTCCTTTTCCGTAAAACCTGCCGCCTTCATTTTTAAAAGCAAATCAGGAATCTTAGAGCAATCCTCTAAGCCTACAGTATAAGATGTATCTTGATCACTATAGCTTTTCATTGACTCCGTTGAAAGAAACTCAAAGAAATCAAATCCAAAACCAAGGTGCTCCACCCCAATTTTATCCGCTATGTAGGATGCATGCTTCACTAAATTATCAACAGTTTGCTCGTTCAAATTTTGACTCACAAATAAATTGAAGGAATTTAAGCCAATCAGACCCTTTGTATCTCGTATAGCCAAAAGTTGTTCGTCTGACAAATTCCTTGCAGCAGGCGCCAGTGCCTTCGCATTGGAATGGGATGCCAAGATGGGGCCCTCTGCCATATCCATTACGTCCCAAAAGGAACGCTCATTTAAATGAGAAACATCCAAAATCATATGTTTTTCCTGTAACATGCGAACTGCTTTTTTCCCCAGTCCTGTGACTCCTCTGGAAGGATCACCTTGAACCCCTGTGGCCAATAGATTTTCCTCGTTCCATGTTAACATGGCATGACGCACGCCAAAATCATACAGCATATGGATTTGATCCAAATCTTCCCCAATTCCAGAAAGACCTTCCATGCCAAGCAAGATGAAGAACTGTCCAGCCTTTCTAGCTGCTTCGATTTCTGCCATATTATGAACCAAAACCGCATCTTCACACTCTGCCATTTCATCCTTTGTTGCCTTTAAAATCTGTTCCAGCCTTCTCGACGGTTCTTTGTCAAAAGGTGGATCAATCCAGATGACGAAGCAGCCTCCTTCAACTCCGCCCTTACGCAGTCTTGTTAAATGGTGATTTTTTATAACCTGCGTTTCGCCAAGCAGGCGTCTGATGGTGACATCACTAAAGATGTCAGAATGTCCGTCAAATATCATATTACTCCTCTTTTCGTCTCTTCAAAAAAATCTCTTATGCTTATGCGCCTAACATGTTACCAATAAATGTACCAAAATATGTGCCAATAACATATCCCAATGTACCAACCAACATGATAGGACCTACCAATTTCACCCAGCCCTTGGAAATTGCCATGGCTGCCGCTGTTGTAGGACCCCCAATGTTTGCATTGGATGCAAGAATAATGTCCTCTAAGTTGTACTTAAACAGCTTGCCGAAAACAAAGCAGAACAGCATGTTACCAATAACCATAATCAAACAGAATACAAACAGCATTGGAGCATTCACCAAAATTTGCTTAATGGATGCGGGAACGCCGATTACAAACAAGAATAAATAAATCAAATATGTACCGATTTCCTGTGCACCTGCTGTTTTCTCTACGTGCTTAGAGCCAAAGGTGGCAACAGCCATTGCTACCGTTGTCATAACCAAATATTTATTGCCTAATAGGCCGTTAAGCATTGTTAATCCACGATTACTTGTTGGAATAATATTGCCAAAAACTTTTGCAATTTCAACAGAAACCCAAACAATAATTGCACTGATGGCAAAGTCTACAGCAATATCTCTTAAAGAAATGGGCTTTCTTTCCCAATAAGCAGCAGCTTGGGTTTTAGCAGTCTCATCAACACCAACACTTTCCACCTCATCTAAATGGGGATGGGTGAAAGCCTTACGGAAAAAACCAATGCTTGGAATGGCAATTAAAATAAAGAAATAACATGCCATTAGAAGATTATCTGCAACTGTTGTAGATGCAACAGTCTCACCGGGAATCTCAAAGGCGCCTGCCAATGCTGCAAAATTCACACCACCACCAATGTAAGAGCCTGTCATCATCGCCGCAACACCTGCCGCATTAGGAACGCTATTCTTCAATAAACTGAAGGCAACAACGGCGGAAACAGTTGTTCCAACAGAACCAACTAAAAATATAATCAGCAATTTTCCCGATTCCTTCCAAATCTTACGAATATCACACTGTAGCAGCAACAGAGGAATCGCCAATGGAACCACATAGCCCCAAATAATATCATCAAACCAAGGTGCATTTGTGGGGATAATGTTCAAATTCGTTAATACCAATGCACCAATCAGTGCAATAATTGCACCGGAAAGCTTGGATGCCCAAGTCCATGTCTGCTCTGCGTAAATGGAAAACGCAACCCAGCCACAAGTGATAGCCATGAGTGCCCACGTATTGTCAGCACTAATTAAAGTTGTACCCGTCATAATATCTCCTCCTTCAAAAAAATAAATGATGTAAAATTCCAATGCCTCTTTTTCCGTTGCTGCATAACAGAAATATAAGGCGAGATTCATGATGAATCGTTGAATATTTTGAATTAATTCAACATATTGAATCTTTGTTCAAAATATACCACCCTTTTCATTGCCTGTCAATAACAAAAATAGCAAAATATCACTACTTCCATTATATTTTTTTACATCGAAGTTCATGCTAATACAAAAAATTGCATTAACTACAAATTTTTTTCCTCAAAAAATTGTCAATAATTCTAAAATGATTATTTATATTTTTTATTTTAATAAAAAATTGCTTTTTCGTTATTTTATTTACATATTAAAAGAAAGACATTTGATTTTTTCTGTAAGACAATTTCTATTTATTTGGTTCTAAATACTAGGGAAAGAAGTGTACTAATCTAGAATTAACGATTTAAAATATCCTAATTAAAGTCTGGAAATATCTATTAGTTATAATCGGTTATAGTAGAAAATATCTCGTTTCAGAAAATTAGAGAATTGAATTCTATTGTACTTTGTGTCATATGTGTGTCATTTGAATATTATTAACCCTTATTTGCATGTGTATATTTGAGATGGTTTCATGTATTCTAATTACCTATATCTCTTGAATTGTATCTAGATAAATAAAATAAACCCCGAAAACTTGGTGTTCTCGGGGTTTTGATGTTTCGTATAAAGTTGAAATAATTATCTCTTGCTGAACTGAGGCGCACGTCTCGCTGCCTTGAGACCATATTTCTTTCTTTCTTTCATTCTAGGGTCACGAGTTAAGAAGCCAGCTTTTTTCAAAGCGGGTCTGTAATCCCCATCTGCCTGAAGTAATGCTCTGGAGATACCGTGTCTGATTGCACCTGCCTGACCTGTAAATCCGCCACCATTTACATTAACCAAAATATCAAACTTTGCTGTTGTTTCTGTTAATTCCAAAGGCTGACGAACAATCAGCTTCAATGTTTCAAGACCAAAATATTCGTTGATATCTCTTTTATTTATTGTTACTTTACCGTTGCCGGGTACCAAATATACTCTAGCTACGGAAGATTTTCTTCTGCCTGTACCGTAATATCTAGCTGCTGCCATTATGCTTTCCTCCTCCTATTAAAATTTAATTTCCAAATTTTCGGGTTTCTGTGCTGCATGGGGATGCTCTGCACCTGCATATACATGCAATTTGCCAAACATCTTTCTTCCCAGAGCATTTTTAGGAAGCATACCTTTTACAGCATGTTCAATAACTCTTTCAGGGTGTGTATCCAGCATCTTATCCAGTCTAGTTGTTTTCAAACCACCTGTGTAACCGGAGTGATGATGATATACCTTCTGCTCCAATTTCTTGCCTGTTACAGCAACCTTCTCAGCATTGATAACGATAACATAGTCACCCATATCAACGTTTGGTGCATACTGTGGTTTATTCTTGCCTCTTAAAATGTTTGCGATCTCTGTAGAAATACGACCTAAAGTCATATCAGCAGCATCAATCAAATACCACTTTTTTACTACATCAGATTCCTTCGCAATGTAAGTTGTTCTCATGGTTTCTACCTCCCTATTCATATTTTGTTTGATCCGTTGACTTTGCCGTTTTGCGGGAACAAAACGGTCAATCTCCATTATGTGCTTCACATAACTTATTGGATCCCACCTTGAGAAACATATATATTTAAAGCCAAAAGGCTCTAAAATCAAAATACAGCTTTTTAATTATAGTACATTCAGCCTTCGCTGTCAACAGCTTTTCCATGCAAATCATAATAAATTTCCTGTAAAGTCAAGCCTTGTGGCTCCGCCGTTATCCCAGCCCTTTCCCGGTTCTCACTTTGTATGATTTCTAAAATCTCATCAGGGGAGATTTTTCCCTGCCCAACAGAAATTAAAGTTCCTGCCATAATCCGCACCATATTATACAAAAAGCCGTCACCGGTCACATAAATTGAAATCACGTTACCTTCACTTTTTACAAAACAATCAAAAATGCTTCTCACC
The DNA here is from genome assembly GCF_024461735.1 of Anaerotignum propionicum. Taxonomy (GTDB): domain Bacteria; phylum Bacillota; class Clostridia; order Lachnospirales; family Anaerotignaceae; genus Chakrabartyella. The sequence goes on along the minus strand of NZ_JANGAD010000001.1, from coordinate 45,895 downwards.
GTTGATGAAACAGTGCTTCCCGCTGCACAAAACGCAGCAAAATCGTAGGTACCAATAAAGTTGCTAGCCGCTTTATTCATTTTTTCCAAATCTAGGGGACTATATACAAATGTTGAATAGAGCCGCTCCTTAGGATTTCGCATGGGGCCATTCCAAATACGATATTCATAAGTTTTTTTGATACAATCATACCTTGGATGAAAATCAGCAGAAACCTCCTCTGCCTTTACCACCACAATATCCAGCGGAAGCAAAGGACGTATGGCAAGGGGAATTTTTTCGACAGGTATGGTTGTTTCTACATCAATTGTTGCCCTTTGCCCCAATGCATGTACCCCTCTGTCGGTTCTGCTTGCTCCGATACAGGTTAAATTTGGGGAACGAAACAGACTTCTTAGCGCCTTTTCCAATTCCCCCTCAACAGTAATGACCTCCGGCGACAATTGCTTTTGCCATCCGCTATAGTTGGTTCCATCGTAGGCAATGGTCAATAGTATACGCTTCACAAAATGCCTCCTGACAGATAGAAAAGGGAGTTGCATTCTCTCCCTTAACATAGTTTTATAAAGTCTTATTTTTTTGAAAATTCTTTCTAGCCTAAGGATTTATTCTCCTAAATTGGGAGTGTTATTCCCAAAATAACAGAAAGCTTAAATCAAGAATCCAAATATTTTTGTTGCATATCTAATGCCAAGAACCGCCACAAGATAAAGTACCCCTATGGCAAATGCGTTGTAGTCTCTTTTTTGCATTTGCATACGGTTCATGCGGGTTCTATTTTCATCTCCATGATAGCACCTTGCCTCCATAGCCATTGCCAGCTCTTCTGCACGGCGAAAAGCAGAAATAAAAAGGGGAACAAGGATAGGAATCAAGCTTTTTGCTTTTTGCATCAAGTTACCTGAATCAAAATCTGCACCTCTTGCCTGCTGAGCCTTCATAATTTTATCCGTCTCGTCCAGCAAGGTTGGAATAAAGCGCAGAGCAATTGTCATCATCATTGCAATTTCATGGGCAGGCACCCCAATTTTTTTAAAAGGACGAAGCATGAATTCAATACCATCGGTTAATTGAATGGGCGTAGTTGTCAAAGTCAGCACAGAGGATCCTACAATCAAAAGTACCAAACGAATGCACATTTTTGCAGCCAGCATAATTCCTTCCATTGTCAAACTTAAAAATCCCCATTGCCAAAGTACATGTTCTCCCTTTGTCATAAAAAGATTGATAAAAGCTGTAAACAGAATAATAATCATGATGCCTTTAATGCCCTTTAGCATAAACTTTAAAGGCACCTTGGACAACTGAATCACTGCCCCTAAAATCAAAATTACAAATAAATATCCAACAAAACTATTAATCATAAACAATGTAATAATATACAGAAAGGTCAAGCTGAGTTTAACTCTAGCATCCAACCGATGGATGGGTGAATCCACCGGATAAAACTGTCCTATGGTAATATCCCGAATCATACCCTCACCTGCCTTACTAAATCCATCAATACTTTTTTGGCATCTTCCACCGTGAAAATATCCAAGGGAACATCAAAGCCCCTTTCTTTTAGTGCCGCAAAGACATAGCTCACCTGAGGTGCTGCCAAGCCCATAGCTTCCAGCTCCTTAACATGACAAAAAACCTCTTTGGGCGTGCCTTCCATAGCTGCTTTGCCTTCGTGCATTACGATAATACGGTCAACCAATTTCGCAACATCCTCCATGCTATGGCTCACCAAAATTACGGTTATCCCTCGCTCTTCATGAAGATGCTTGATCGCCTGTAGTATTTCGTCTCGCCCCTTAGGGTCTAAACCTGCTGTAGGCTCGTCCAATATTAATACCTCAGGATTCATGGCTAAAACCCCAGCAATGGCTACACGACGTTTCTGCCCGCCGGATAGTTCAAAGGGGGATTTTTCATATAGCTCAGGGGCAATCCCTACAGTTTCCAATGCTGCAACCACATTTGCATGAATCTCTTCCTTAGATAGTTGCATGTTGGTAGGGCCAAAAGCAACATCTTTATAAACTGTCATTTCAAAAAGTTGATACTCCGGGTATTGAAATGCCAAACCAATGCGCCTGCGTACCTCTTTTAATTTTGCTTTATCCCTATGAATATTTTCACCGTCTAATAAAATTTCACCCTTACTTGGGGTGATAATACCATTCAAATGTTGTATTAAGGTTGATTTGCCCGAGCCTGTATGCCCAATAAGACCAACAAATTCTCCTTTTTTAATTTCCAGAGAAACATCATCCAGCGCTTTTTTCTCAAAAGCGGTTTCAGGATTATAAATATATGTTAAGTGGTTAATTTTAATTGACATAGTGCACCTACCATTTCCTCGACTGTTAAAATATCTGCGGGTATGTCAACGCCTTCTTTGCGTAAAAGATGGGCAACCTCTGTCACCTGCGGTACATCCAAGCCATACTGCTGTAACCGCTCAACCTGAGAAAAAATCTCTTTGGGCTTTCCCTCCATCACTACCTCGCCATCATCAATCACATAAACCCGATCCCCGCGGACTGCTTCGTCCATATAATGGGTAATCAGAATAATGGTAATGCCTTCGTCTTTATTTAAGCGTTCAATGGTCTCTAATACCTCTTTGCGTCCCACAGGGTCCAGCATGGCTGTAGGCTCATCTAAAACAATGCAATCGGGCTTCATAGCAAGCACACCTGCAATGGCAATACGCTGTTTCTGACCGCCGGAAAGCTTTGATGGCGTATGCTTTGCATACTTTTCCATATGAACCGTAGCCAAAGCCTCATCCACCCGATGACGAATTTCCTCTGGGGCTATGCCCATATTCTCAGGGCCAAAAGCTATATCCTCTTCTACAACCGTAGCTACCAATTGGTTATCTGGATTTTGGAAAACCATGCCTGCGGATTGACGAATTTCCCAGATCAATTCTCCATTTTTCGTATCCATACCTTTCACCCATAACGTACCTGCTGTGGGCTCCAGCAATGCATTAATGTGCTTTGCAAAGGTAGATTTTCCGGAGCCATTATGACCTAAAACAACGACAAATTCCCCTTTATCAATCTCTAAATCAACTGCTTTCAAAGCAGTAACTTTTTCTTCCTCAGTGCCGTGGTCTGTTTCAAGCATTTTGGTATACTCATACGTCAAACCTTCGGCCTTCACCATTTTCATAATTTCACCTTTTCTATAAAGGATTTTCATCCTCTTAAGTCTATGACAAATAATGCTCACAGCTATGAATAGGATACGTTTTTTCCACAAAAAAGTCAAGAAAAACAGGGCTTTGCTATACAAAAAGTACAGCTTAATCCCTTAATAAAATCTTCAATTTTTCGTAAACACATCGTAAATCTGCCTTAAGGGTATCTTCTACTTTCTGTGTTATGATTAGATCATAGAAATCAAGTGCTGTAATCTGTTGGTAACATAGGAGAAAGGTGACTGTAACAACATCGTAAACCCACTGTAACCTACGTGAGCCCCCTTTATGCTACAATAATAAAAACAAAGTTTCTTTTTGAAAGGAGAGACATTTATGAAAAAACAATTATTGAAACTTGCAGGTGCATCCATTTTAGCTTTTTCCCTATCCTTCGTTACATTTATGTCTCTGACAGTAGCAATCCAAAATAACCAAGAAAAGAAAGAGGCTGCCACAATTCATGCAGAGCAGACCCTTAGTAACGATACTACTTTAACATCGGTTCTTCACTAAAATTAGAAATCCCTTTCTTAATATAAAAAGTCACATACAAATCTTTGTGTGTGGCTTTTTCATATCTTACAATCTTTATTTTAATGAAAAGTCAATCTAATTATTCCTGCCTCTTACTGAAGTAACCTTGTTTCTATATCTAAAGTGACTTAGAATTATTTCAAGGTTATCCAGCTAGTTTTTTGACTGTTGCTGTAATCATAGGAATTTCATATATTTTCTTAAAGCTCAATTCTGTTTCTCCATCTAAAAATTGAAAGGAACGTTCTTTGCTGGTAATGCTTTGGGGCGTAATTTTCTTTCCCGACAACGTGTAGGTGTCTTTTGCAGATTCTTTAAAAAAACCCTTATAATAAAAAATAGCTTGATTATAATAATAAAAGTCTCCATTTTTATATACAGTAAAATAGCATTGTGAGTCTGTTTCACAAGTATAAGTACCGATAAACCGGTTGGTCATCCCTACCCCTTCTGGTAGCTTCAGATACCAAAGAAAAAGGAGAATTGAAATTGCAATAAATATTTGCTTTTTTTCATATTCAACCTCCATGCAAATATTATATGCCAATCTTTTCCTCGTAGGCGTCTCCAACAGTTCAGACGAACCATTGCTTCCTTTTAATTTCATTATTGGCATAATTACATATATATTATTTGTTATATTTTTACAAATAGAGGTCACATCTAATTAAATGTTTTGATAAGAACGCATGCAAAAAGCGGCTCCCCAAATGGAGAACCGCTTTCATTTATCTATTAAACCAATTCAATGAATACTTCCATCGCGCCGTCGCCTTTTCTTGCGCCCAGCTTAACGATTCTAGTATAACCACCGTTACGGTCAACATACTTAGGAGCGATTTCATCAAACAATTTCGCTGCCATGTCAACTTCTTTACTCATTGTTCTAACTTTCTTGCCATCAGCAGGAACTTCAGTTACAGGGTAAAGATAAGCCAACAGTTGACGTCTTGCTGCAAGTCTAGAAGGTTTATCCTTCTTTACTGTTTTCTTTTCTTCATTGTAAACAGTTACTTTCTTGCCGTTTACAACTTCTTTAACACGCTTGCCGCTTGCGTCTTTTTTTGCAACTTTTGCTGTTACTTCAACTTCATCGAAGTTGTCTTTTTCTTTCACAGCAATTGTGATGAGCTTTTCAGCAATTCTTCTTACTTCTTTCGCTCTTGTTTCTGTTGTTTTAATTTTGCCGTGGTACAGCAAATTTGTTACTTGGTTTCTTAACAAAGCCTTTCTCTGAGGTGTTGTTTTACCAAGTTTTCTATAACCGGATGCATGCATGGTTTGTATCCTCCTAGTTGATCCCCGTAAGATAGTGCCCGCCGCCACTGCTCCTCGGGCTTATGTGGTGGCGTAATCTTACGGTAATAATAGTAACGGGCAGAACTTATTCGTCGCTGGGTCTTAATGCCAAGCCAAGCTCTGCCATTTTGTTTAAAACTTCTTCCAAGGACTTGCGTCCCAAATTTCTAACCTTCATCATTTCTTCTTCTGTCTTATTGGCAAGGTCTTCCACTGTGTTGATACCTGCTCTCTTCAAGCAGTTGTAAGAACGAACAGAAAGATCCAGCTCTTCAATACTCATTTCAAGAACCTTTTCTTTCTTACCTTCCTCTTTCTCAACCATAATAGAAGCATCCTTTGCGTTATCAGAAAGATCAATAAACAGGTTCAGATGCTCATTTAAAATTTTTGCACCGTAGCTGACTGCATCATCGGGTGCAATAGTACCGTTGGTCCATACTTCCAATGACAATTTGTCATAGTCGGTAATTTGACCAACACGAGTATTTTCCACAAGGAAATTTACTCTGGTAACGGGGGTGAAAATACTGTCAACAGGGAGCATGCCGATAGGTTGGTCGTCCTTTTTGTTTTTGTCCGCACCAATATAACCGCGTCCTTTGTTGATGGTAATCTCCATATAAAGCTTGCTGCCAGCGCCGCCGGAAAGTGTTGCAATGTGATGATCAGGATTTAAAACCTCAATATCACTGTCTGTTTTAATATCAGAACCTTTTACTTCCCCCTCACCCTCAACGTCAATATAGGCAATCTTGGGTTCGTTTCCTTCGCTGGTGTTTTTAATTGCAAGTCCCTTTAAGTTCAGGATGATTTCTGTTACATCTTCCTTTACCCCAGGAATTACGCTAAATTCATGAAGCACGCCATCAATTTTTACATTGCTGACAGCTGCCCCAGGAAGAGAAGATAATAAAATTCTTCTCAGGGAATTTCCTAATGTTGTGCCATAGCCTCTTTCCAAAGGCTCTACCACGAACTTGCCATAAGTTCCGTCCGGTGCCATCTCAGCAATCTCAATACGAGGTTTCTCAAATTCAAACACTCATTCAAACCTCCCTTTTTTATATTAAGGTGCTGCGGGACATTTTGCCCCACAGCTTTTTGATTGACTTTTTTGCACAACCGTTTCAGATTATTTGGAGTACAGCTCGACAATAAATGTTTCTTCAACAGGAATGTCAATCTGTGCTCTTGTAGGTTTTGCTACAACTGTGCCGCTTAACGCATCATGGTTTGCGGTCAGCCACTCAGGAACGATTTTGCCATCAGTAGAAGCCAAAACGTCTTTGTATCTCTGAATGGATTTATATTTTTCTTTTACTTCAATTGTGTCGCCAACCTTTACCTGATAGGAAGGGATATCAACAGGCTTACCGTTAACGGTTACGTGTTTATGACGAACAATCTGTCTTGCTTCTTTTCTTGTTCTGCCGTAGCCAAGACGGAACATTACGTTATCCAGTCTCATTTCAAGCAGCATAAGCAGGTTTTCACCAGGAATACCTTCTTTTTTCGCAATTTTTTCAGCCTGAGCATAGTAGCCTCTGAACTGTTTTTCTAAAACGCCGTAGATGAATTTAGCTTTCTGCTTTTCTCTCATCTGAAGGCCGTATTCGCTCATTTTTCTATTTGCTTTTAAGTTTTGCTTTTTGGATTTTTTATCAATACCAAGGTAGATGGGATCCAAGTTCAAGGATCTACATCTCTTCAGTACGGGTACTCTATCTCTTGCCATTTATCTACACCTCCTGATGATTATACTCTTCTGCGCTTAGGTGGTCTACAGCCGTTGTGAGGAACGGGTGTTACGTCTCTAATCATTGTAACATCCAAACCTGCAGCCTGCAATGCACGGATTGCAGCTTCACGACCTGAACCGGGGCCCTTTACAAAAACTTCAATGGTCTTCAGACCGTAGTCAGAAGCAGCCTTTGCAGCTGTATCTGCAGCCATCTGTGCTGCATAAGGTGTGGATTTTTTGGATCCTCTAAAGCCCAGCTGACCAGCACTTGCCCAAGAAAGCGCATTGCCAATAGCATCAGTGATTGTAACGATTGTATTATTAAAAGTAGACTGAATGTGAGCCTGGCCACGTTCTACTTTTCTTTTATCACGGCGTCTGCGAGTTGTTGTCTTTTTCACAGTTTTCTTAGCCATTATTCAAACCTCCTTTGAAATCAATTATTTCTTCTTATTCGCAACGGTCTTTCTAGGACCTTTTCTTGTTCTTGCGTTTGTCTTTGTTTTCTGTCCTCTTACAGGCAAGCCTTTTCTGTGGCGGATGCCTCTGTAACAGCCGATTTCAATCAGACGTTTGATGTTCAAAGCGATTTCTCTTCTCAAGTCACCTTCAACCTTTTGGGATTTATCAATGACTTCACGAATTTTAGCCACTTCATCATCAGTTAAGTCTCTTACTCTAGTATTAAGATCTACACCAGCTTCGTTCAAAATACGAACTGCACTAGGGTGACCGATGCCATAAACATAAGTCAGACCAACTTCAACGCGCTTTTCTCTTGGTAAGTCTACACCAGCAATACGTGCCATGTATATCTTGCACCTCCTATAATTTTCACTCAGTTATTTCATCTTCAAAAATTTTCGCATAAATAATTTATACCCATTGGGCATTACAAACAGAGCGAACAGCCGTCAGCCTGTACGCTGCCTCTGCTATTAACTGTATGCTCCTCCCGGTACATTGACGGATTTATCAAACGACTCTAAAAGGTATTCCCTTCGGATAAGTCATAAAATATATATCAGCCTTGTTTCTGTTTATGCTTTGGATTTTCACAAATGACCATTACACGACCTTTTCTCTTAATAATTCTGCATTTTTCACACATAGGTTTTACAGATGGTCTTACCTTCATTGTGATCGCTCCTTCCTTATTTCGCTCTCCAAATAATTCTGCCCTTAGACAGATCGTAGGGAGACATTTCAACTAATACTTTGTCGCCCGGCAAAATACGGATGAAGTTCATACGCAATTTCCCGGAAATGTGTGCCAGGATCTGATGGCCGTTTTCCAGCTCTACCTGAAACATGGCATTGGGTAATTTCTCCAGTATGGTTCCTTCTACTTCAATTACGTCATCTTTTGACAAGCCAAGAACCTCCTTAACAGTCTGCTGCTTTTACTTGATACATTTTTATAGCCTTACGAATATCTGCATCCAAAATGTAAGCATTTTGAATTACTTTTTCGGCCATAACTGCGTCCACAAAATTGGTAGGCTGTACATGAATCATTTTCTTGCGCTTGGGCTTCTCAACCTTACGCGTTTTTCCGTTGGCCAAATATAAATACCTGCCTTCAACGGAAAGAACCATCATTGCCTCACCCTTGTCGTGTCCGTCTTTAGAAAAAACGATTTGCCCGATTTGATATTCCAACGCAATCACCTCTATTCTTTCTTATCTATTAGGGTAACGTGAGAATCTCGGGGGCACCGTCAGTAATCAATATAGTATTTTCATAATGCGCTGCGTTTTTCCCATCTTTGGTAACCGTAGTCCAACCGTCTTTCAACAAGTGAACATTGTAATCACCCACATTTACCATAGGTTCAATAGCAAGGGTCATACCCTTTTTCAACTGAGCTCCTTTGGATAATGTTCTGAAGTTGGGAATCTCCGGCGCCTCATGCAGTTCCTTGCCAATACCATGGCCAACATAAGCACGAACAACGGAAAATCCATTTTTTTCTACGTATTTCTGGATAGCAGAACCTATATCATTGAGATGATTGCCTTCTTTTGCAAATTTTATGCCTTCAAAAAAGCTTTGTTTGGTCACTTCAATTAATTTTTTTGCTTCAGCTGAAATTTCACCTACTGCATAAGTTCTGGCCATATCACCATGATAGCCTTCTAAGATACATCCCATGTCAACACTAAGGATATCTCCTTCTTTTAAAATTCGCTTTCCGGGTATCCCGTGCACAACCTCCTCATTGATTGAGGTGCAAAGTGTTGCGGGAAATCCGCCATAGCCTTTAAAGGAGGGAATACCACCTTGACTGCGAATATAATCCTCAGCTAGCTGATCAAGATATGCCGTTGTTACACCGGGTGCAATAGCCTTTGCAATGAGTTCTTCTGTTTTTGCCAGAAGCTGCCCAGCTCTACGCATTTTCGCAATTTGATTTTCTGTTTTAATCGTGATTACCATGTTATCTCTCCAGACCTTCTATGATTGCCTTGGTGATTTCGTCAATGGGCATTGTACCGTCCACTTCGATTAATATGTTTTCTTTTTCATAAAATGCAACCAAAGGCTCACTTTGTTCGTGGAATGTTTTAATTCTTGCAAGTCCTGCCTCTGTTGTATCATCTTTGCGCTGGGTCAGTGTTTCACCGCACACATCGCAAACACCAGCAACCTTCGCAGGCAAGAATAATTTATTAAAAGTCGCACCGCACTTAGGACAAGTTTCTCTTGCAGTTAATCTGGCAAGCATAATCTCGTCAGGCGCATTAATATAAACAACTTTATCCAGAGCTACCATTTCTTCAAGCTTTTCCGCCTGAATGACAGTACGAGGGAAACCATCCAAAATAAAACCGTTTTTGCAGTCATCCTTCTGAATTCTCTCTTTTACAATAGCAATGATTAATTCGTCAGAAACTAAGCCGCCAGACGCCATAATGCTCTTCGCCTGAATACCCAGCTCTGTACCCTTTGCAACTTCTTCTCTTAGCATGTCACCCGTTGAAATATGAGCGATACCATAATGCTTTACCAAACGTGCAGCCTGTGTACCTTTACCTGCAGCGGGTGCACCAATGAGAACCAATTTCATAACAATCATTACCTCTTTTCTTTAGATAGCCCTTCTCTTTTTGAACTCCCCATTCAACCCCGGGAAATGCCTAAGCATTTCCCAGCAGGTCAAGATTATTCACTCAAAAAACCTTTATAATGGCGCATGAGCAATTGGCTTTCCAAAGACTTTACAATATCCAGTGCAACACCAACCACAATGATTAATGTTGTACCGCCAAAGCCTACGTTAATTTTAAATATCCATTGAAGCACAACAGGTACCATAGCCAAAATTGAGTAGCAAATGGCGCCAACCAAAGTAATTCTGTTTACAACCTTTGTGATATATGTGCTTGTGGGTTGACCCGGTCTAATACCAGGGATAAATCCACCATTCTTCTTCATATTCATTGCGATTTCGTTGGGGTTAATCACAATAGAAGTATAGAAATAGGTGAAGAATAAAATAAGCGCAATATACAGACACGCACCAATGGGATGTGTCATATTAAGAATTTCTGTAATCTTTGTAAATGTTGCACCTTTATTGGGGATAAAGTTGCCGATTTGCTGTGGGAACTGCAACAGGGAAATCGCAAAGATAATTGAAATAACACCTGCAGTATTTACCTTAATAGGCATTGTTGTGCTGCTTCCACCCATTTGCTTGTGTCCTGCCATTTTGGAAGAATACTGCACAGGCAGTCTTCTTTCACCAGTATTTACACATACAATAAATGCCAATACAACCAGCAAAATAATCAAAATCGCTGCAACCTTTGCAACACCGGCTACGCCGGAACCAGAAATTGTATAATACATACTTGCAATACCTTGAGGCAAGTTAGAAACGATATTGATAAAAATAATCATGGAAGAACCGTTTCCAATGCCCTTTGCAGTTATCTGCTCAGCCAGCCACATTACAAATGCAGAACCGGTAACCAAACAAATTACAGATGCTGCATAAATCAGCGTACTGTTGGTCAAGAACATATTCTGATAAGTATATGTGAGACCTGCACCCTGGATCAGCGCCAACACAACTGTCAGATATCTGCTGTAAGACTGTAACTTTTTACGCCCTTCCGGGCCTTCTTTTGAAAGCTGTTCAAACTTCGGAATGGCAATCGTCAGCAACTGCATGATGATCGATGCATTAATATATGGGCCGATACCCATAGCAAAAAGGGACCAACTTGAGTTTGCGCCACCGGCGATTACACTATACAGTGTACCAACACCAGTCGCTCCCCTTGCTGCGATTACACTTGCCGCGTCAATACCGGGTAAAGCGATTAATGTACCTAATCTAACGATTGCAAAAATCATCAGAGTGTACAATATTTTGTTTCGAATTTCTTTCGTTCTCCAGGAATTAACGAAAATCTTAAACATTAAATCACCTCTGCTTTTCCGCCGGCTGCTTCAATCTTTTCAAGCGCAGTTTTGCTAAACTGATTTACTTTGATTGTAAGTTTTCTTTCAAGCTCACCCTCTCCGAGAATCTTAACGCCATCTCTGGGATTGCTAACTAAGCCAACAGCTTTTAAAGCATCGATATCTACTACTGCATCGTTTTCAAAAACGTTTAACATGTTAACGTTGATGGAAATGATTTCTTTACTGTTTCTGCATGTGAAGCCTCTTTTGGGAAGTCTTCTGTATAAAGGCATCTGGCCGCCTTCAAAACCGCACTTACCGCCGGCACCGGAACGCTGACCCTGGCCTTTATGGCCTCTGCCTGCTGTTTTACCGTTACCTGTTGCATGACCTCTGCCGCGTCTCCATGCACTTTCCTTGGAGCCTTCTGCAGGTCTCAAATCGCATAAGTTCATTTTTGCACCTCCTCAAATCAAATTTCTTCAACTTTTACAAGGTGGCTTATCTGATGGATCATTCCTCTGATAGCCGCATTGTCCTGCTGAATGACACTGCTGTTAGTCTTTCTCAGTCCCAAAGCCTGCACTGTTTTTTTATGTTTCGGAACTGCTCCGATTGTAGATTTCACTAATGTGATTTTAATTTCAGCCACTGTCAATTCCTCCTTAACCTAAGAGTTCTTCTACAGTAATGCCACGAAGCTTAGCAACTGCTTCAGGTGTTGTCGCTCTGGACAAACCTTCAATTGTTGCACTTACAACGTTGCGCTTATTGTTGGAACCCAAGGATTTTGTTCTGATGTTACGTACGCCTGCCAATTCCAGTACCGCACGAGCGGGACCACCGGCGATAACGCCAGTACCTTCAGCAGCTGGCATCAATAATACGCTAGCACTGCCGAATACACCCTGTACATCATGATAGATGCTGTCTACATCGTTTCTTTCAACTTTGATGATGTTTTTGATTGCATCCTCTTTGCCTTTACGGATGGCATCGGGAATTTCAGCCGCTTTGCCCATGCCGCAACCAATGTGGCCATTGCCATCGCCAACTACAACCAGAGCTGCGAATCTGAATGTACGACCACCCTTAACAACCTTTGTTACACGGTTGATAGTTACTACTTTATCTTTCAGATCTAAAGTGCTTGGATCGATTCTCTTCAACTTGCTTTCCTCCTTGCCTTAGAAATTTAATCCGGCTTCTCTTGCTGCATCCGCCAAAGCTTTCACTTTACCATGGTAAATGAAACCGCCTCTGTCGAAAACAACTTCTGTAATGCCTTTTTCAACTGCTCTCTTTGCCAGTACTTCACCAACAACAGCTGCTGCAGCAACAGTGGAAGTAAATTCAACTTTGCTTGCAATTTCAGATTCCATTGTGGAAGCTGCAACCAATGTGTGATGTGTAACATCATCGATGATCTGTGCATACATATGCTTATTGGATCTGAACACTGCCAATCTAGGTCTTTGTGCAGTTCCATTCACATGATTGCGGATTCTATAGTGTCTTTTCACACGAGCCGCCGCACGAGATGGCTTTCTAATCATAGTATTTCACTCCGTTTCTAAAAATTAGTCATTTTCCGATATAAATAGCTCAAGCCGTCAGGCGTTGATTATTTCTTACCGGTCTTACCAACTTTACGTCTAATTTTCTCGTCAGCGTATTTAATACCTTTGCCTTTGTAAGGTTCAGGGGGACGTTTTGTTCTGATTTCAGCTGCAAACTGTCCAACTTTTTCTTTATCAATACCCTTAACAGTAATTTTGTTTGTACCTTCAAGGATTGTTTCAATACCTGCGGGATCTTCCATCTCAACGGGATGAGAATAGCCCAAAGTAAGTGTCAACTTCTTGCCGGACTTAGCTGCTCTGTAACCAACACCGTTGATTTCCAAAACCTTTGCATAGCCCTGTGTTACACCAACAACCATATTGAAAATCAATGTTCTTGTTAAACCGTGTAAAGCTTTATGCTTTTTCAGATCACTAGGTCTAGTAACTACGATCTGACCTTCTTCCATTGCGATATGCATGTCAGCGGATAATTTTCTTTCCAGAGTACCCATGGGGCCCTTCACTGTGAGCAGGTTACCTTCGCCGATTTTAACATCAACGCCGGCAGGCACTGCAACAGGGAGTTTACCGATTCTTGACATGGTCTGCACCTCCTATTTTCTTTAACAATTATTACCAGATAAAAGCAATAACTTCGCCGCCTACGCCAACTTTTCTTGCTTCTTTATCTGTCATCAAGCCGCGGCTTGTGGAAATGATTGCAATACCCAATCCACCCAAAACCTTAGGCAGTTCTTCTTTGTTTGCAAAAACTCTAAGACCTGGTTTGGAAATTCTTTTCAAACCTGTGATTACTTTTTGGTTTTTGTCTGCGCCATATTTCAAGCTAACGCGAATTGTGGATTTTACACCATCCTCAATTACTTCATAGCCCTTTACATAACCTTCTGTTGTCAAAATATCAGCAATTGCTTTCTTCATTTTGGAAGAAGGAACATCTACTGTATCGTGCTTTGCTGTGTTACCGTTTCTGATTCTTGTCAGCATATCTGCGATAGGGTCGCTCATTGACATTATGAATTCCTCCTTTCTTTTACCAGCTTGCTTTCTTTACGCCGGGAATCTGGCCCTTGTACGCCAATTCACGGAAGCAAATACGGCAAATTCCATATTTTCTAAGCACAGAGTGGGGTCTGCCACATACTCTGCAACGTGTGTAAGCTCTAGTGGAGAACTTAGGAGTTCTCTGCTGCTTCACGATCATAGATCTTTTAGCCATTTTTGTCCCTCCCTTTATTTTGCGAATGGCATACCAAATAATCTAAGCAATTCTCTTGCTTCTTCATCAGTCTTTGCTGTTGTAACAAATACGATATCCATACCTCTGATTTTGTCAACTTTATCATATTCGATTTCAGGGAAAATCAGCTGTTCTTTGACACCCATTGTATAGTTACCTCTGCCGTCAAAGCTATTCGCCTTTACACCACGGAAGTCACGTACACGAGGAAGGGCAATGTTGATCAATCTGTCAGCGAACTCGTACATTCTGCCGCCTCTGAGTGTAGTCTTACAGCCAATGTTCATACCTTCACGAAGCTTGAAAGCTGCGATGGATTTTTTCGCCTTAGTTACGACAGGCTTCTGTCCAGTAATGATAGTCATATCCTTTACTGCACCATCTAAAATTTTCGCATTTTCCTTTGCTTCGCCAACGCCCATGTTGATAATGATTTTTTCCAGCTTGGGCACTGCCATCTTGTTTGTATATGAAAATTTCTTAATCATTTCAGGAACTACTTCTGCTTCATAAAAATCTCTTAATCTGCTCATTGTTTACCTCCTTTCCAAGGATCAGTCGATAACTTCGCCTGTCTTTTTTGCTACTCTTACTTTTTTGCCGTCTTTAATCATAGCACCAAGACGTGTCGCCTTGCCATTATGAAGATACATTACGTTGGAAACGTGAATATAACTTTCCTTCTTAACGATACCACCCTGCTGATTTTTAGCATTGGGCTTTGTATGTTTAGAAATCATGTTAACGCCTTCTACAAGAACTCTGTTGTTCTTAATATCAACAGCAAGAATCTTGCCTTGTTTGCCTTTATCTTTACCTGTTGTTACAACGACTTTATCGCCGCTTTTCAATTTCAAGTTAGCCACCTAGCACACCTCCTTATAATACTTCAGGTGCCAGAGAAAGAATCTTCATAAACTGTTTCTCTCTCAGCTCTCTGGCAACGGGTCCAAAAATACGTGTACCCTTGGGGTTTTTGTCATCTTTGATAATAACCGCTGCATTGTCGTCAAATTTAATATAGCTTCCGTCTGCTCTGCCCACGGAGTGCACTGTTCTAACCACAACAGCCTTTACAACATCGCCTTTTTTAACAACGCCGCCGGGTGTTGCGTCTTTAACAGCTGCAACAATGATATCGCCAACGCCTGCATATCTTCTTGTAGAGCCGCCGAGTACTCTAATACAAAGGAGTTCTTTTGCTCCGGAATTATCTGCTACTTTTAATCTGGTTTCCTGTTGAACCATGTGATTGCCTCCTCTCCAAAAAGGATTATTTTGCTTTTTCGATAATACTTACAAGTCTCCATCTCTTGTCCTTAGACAAAGGTCTGGTTTCCATAACCTTTACGCGGTCACCGATGCCACATTCGTTGTTTTCATCATGTGCCTTGAGCTTGTAAGTTCTGTTTACGATTTTACCGTACAAAGGGTGTTTTACTTTATCTTCCACAGCAACAACAATTGTCTTGTCCATTTTGTCGCTGACTACTTTACCAATTCTGGTTTTACGAAGATTTCTTTCTTCCACAAAGAGTTCCTCCTTTCAATAGACCGGATTATTATTCTGCGGCTCTAGCCTTTTGTGTAATCACTGTCTGAATTCTTGCAATACTTTTACGAACTTCCTTGATTCTTGCTGTATTATCCAACTGGTTCGTTGCGTTCTGGAATCTCAGGTTGAATAATTCTTTTTTAGCAGAAACAAGGTCTCTTTGTAATTCATCTGCAGTCTTACCTGTCAATTCATTTACATAACCTTTTGTTTTCACTGCTGATCACCTGCCATTTCTGCCGCCTCTGCCTTGGAAACAATTTTACATTTGATAGGAAGCTTATGAATAGCCAGTCTCAACGCTTCTCTTGCTGTTTCTTCTGCAACGCCGCCAATTTCAAACATTACTCTGCCGGGTTTTACTACCGCTACCCAGAATTCAGGAGCGCCTTTACCGGAACCCATACGAGTACCGATAGGCTTCGCGGATACTGGTTTATCGGGGAATACTTTAATCCAAACGTCACCGCCACGCTTGATATATCTTGTCATAGCGATACGTGCTGCTTCAATCTGGTTTGCTGTAATCCAGCTTGGCTCCATAGCCATAATACCGAATTCACCGTAAGTTACTTTGTTGCCTCTATGGGCACGGCCCTTCATGGAGCCTCTTTGCTGCTTACGATATTTCACTCTTTTAGGCATTAACATAATTACTTAGCGCCTCCTTCCTTTTTCGCTGCTTTTACAGGAAGTACCTCACCTTTGTAGATCCAAACCTTTACACCCAACTTGCCGTAGGTTGTATCAGCTTCTGCAAAACCGTAGTCAATGTCTGCACGCAGTGTCTGAAGAGGAATGGTACCTTCATGATAGCTTTCTGTACGAGCCATATCCGCGCCGCCCAAACGACCGCTAACAGATGTTTTAATACCCTTTGCACCGAATTTCATTGTTCTGCCCATGGACTGTTTCATCGCACGACGGAATGTCACACGGTTTTCCAACTGCAGTGCAATATTTTCAGCTACCAGCTGTGCATCCAATTCAGGTTTTTTGATTTCGTCAATATTTACAGCAACCTTCTGTGTTGTCATTTTCTGAATGTCAGCCTTCAATTCTTCAATTGCCTGACCATTCTTACCAATAACGATACCGGGTTTTGCTGTGCTTACTGTAACCTTTACTCTGCCAGCAGTTCTTTCGATGGCAATTCTGGAAACGCCGGAAGCGTATAATTTAGATTTGATGAACTTTCTTATTTTAACGTCTTCTATAAGGTAGTCAGCGAATTCTTTCTCTGCATACCATTTGGTATCCCAATCTTTGATGATACCGACTCTTAATCCATGAGGATTTACTTTCTGTCCCATTTCGTACCTCCTTATCTCTCATTGAGAATGATGGAAATATGGCAGGATCTTTTCAGGATCCGATATGCTCTGCCTTGTGCTCTAGGGCGGATTCTCTTCATTGTGGGGCCCTGATCAGCACTTACCTCTTCCACATACAATTTGTTTACGTCCATACCCAAGTTGTTTTCTGCATTAGCCATTGCGGATTTCAAAACCTTCGCAATGATTTCGGAAGCATATCTTGGGGAATAATTTAACAATGCTGCTGCAGTAATAACATCCTTGTTTTTGATCTGATCCAAAACGATCTTCGCTTTTGTGGCAGGGATGCCAACATACTTTGCAGAAGCATGGGGTCTTTTTTCTTGTGTTGCAATGTTTCTTTCCTTCTTAATTTGGCTTCTATGACCTTTTGCCATGAACGAAACCTCCTTTCGTTATCAGATATTAGCGAACTCTTGATTTCTTTTCTGCGTCTTTGCCATGACCTCTGTAGCTTCTTGTCAGTGCAAATTCACCAAGTTTGTGACCTACCATATCTTCAGTAATATATACAGGCACATGTTTCTTGCCGTCGTAAACTGCGATTGTATGACCGATCATATCGGGGAAAATTGTAGAACGACGAGACCATGTTTTGATTACGTTCTTTTCGCCCGCTGCATTCATAGCATCAATCTTCTTTAAAAGATGATCATCAGCGAAGGGTCCCTTTTTGAGTGATCTGCTCATGTTTTAATCCTCCTTGTTTCGTGTTTTTGTGCTTTAGGCGGCCGCCTTTACACAATCCGATCTATTAGCCGTTTCTGCGGCGAACAATATACTTGTTGGAAGCTTTGTGCTTGTTTCTTGTTTTGTAACCCATAGCAGGCTTGCCCCAAGGTGTCATAGGAGATGGACGACCGATAGGTGCTCTACCTTCACCACCACCGTGAGGGTGATCGTTAGGGTTCATTACGGAACCTCTTACAGTAGGTCTGATACCCATGTGACGTTTTCTACCAGCTTTACCGATGTGAATCAGTTCGTGATCCAAGTTACCAACCTGACCAACAGTTGCTCTACATTCGATAGGCAGTAATCTCATTTCGCCGGAGGGAAGTTTTACTGTTGCATACTTGCCTTCCTTTGCCATCAACTGTGCAACGTTACCAGCGGAACGAACCAACTGACCGCCTTTGCCGGGCTTCATCTCAATGTTATGGATGCTTGCACCAACGGGGATTTTGCTCATAGGCATTGCATTGCCGGTTTTTACTTCTGCGTCAGGGCCGTTCATCAGCTTGTCGCCAACATTTAAGCCTACGGGAGCCAAAATATAAGATTTCTGACCATCAGCGTAAACAATGAGTGCGATGTTTGCTGTTCTGTTAGGATCATATTCGATCGCCTGAACTGTTGCAGGAACACCGTCCTTATTACGTTTAAAGTCTACCAATCTGTATTTAATTTTGGAGCCACCGCCGTGATGACGTACTGTCAATTTACCCTGATTATTTCTACCTGAATTTTTCTTAAGGTGTACCACCAAAGATTTTTCAGGAGTTGATTTTGTAATTTCATCAAAAGCGGACACTGTCATGTGTCTTCTAGATGGTGTATATGGTTTATATCTCTTAATTGCCATCTTCTGCACTCCTTTCGAGTTTCTTTCTATCTTCTACACGTTTCCGTGTGTTTTGCATTTTGCGTCTCATCTTAGGAAATTACATTCCCTGGAAGATTTCGATGTCTTTGCTGTCAGCTGTCAACTTAACAACTGCTTTTTTAAACTTAGGTGTAGAACCGAAGTGCACACCTCTTCTTTTGGGCTTGCCGTCGTAGTTCATTGTGTTAACGGCTGCAACCTTTGCGCCTGCGAACATTTTTTCAACTGCATCCTTTACCTGAGCCTTTGTTGCTGCAGGGTGTACAATGAAAGTATATTTCTTTTCATCTAAAACAGACATACTGCTTTCTGTGATAACGGGCTTCAAGATTACGTCATAATATTTCAAATCAGCCATTATGCGTACACCTCCTCGATTTTCGCTACCGCATCTTTTGTTACAACCAATGTGTTGTACTTCAAAAGATCATATACGTTAATTGTATTAACGGAAGCTGTTTTTACTTCAGGAATGTTTCTTGCGGAAAGCATTACATTGCTGTTTGTACCGTCCATAACGATCAAAGCCTTGCCGCATTTGATGTTTTCAAGTACCTTAGCCATTTCCTTTGTCTTTACTTCCGCCAAAGTCAATTCATCCATTACGATAATTTTGCCTTCTGCTGCTTTTACGGAAAGAGCGGACTGAAGTGCCAATCTCTTAACCTTCTTGTTCAGCTTGAAGGAATAATCTCTGGGCTTAGGAGCGAATACAACGCCACCGCCAACCCACTGAGGGGAACGGATGGAGCCCTGTCTTGCGCGGCCTGTACCTTTCTGTCTCCAAGGTTTTCTACCACCACCGCGAACTTCCGCGCGTGTCTTTGTGCTCTGTGTGCCCTGTCTCTGGTTAGCCAGATACTGAACAACTGCCAGATGCATTACATGTTCATTTGCTTCTATACCGAAAATAGCGTCGTTCAGTTCGACTGTGCCAACCTGATCGCCCTTCATGTTTAATACTGCAACATTTGCCATGTTAGTTTCCTCCTTTCGTAAAGTTTATCAAGCCTTTACGCTGTTTTTGATAACCAGAATAGAACCTTTTGCACCAGGAACTGCGCCCTTGATCAAAATTAAGTTCTTTTCTGCATCAGCACGAACGATTTCAAGGTTCTGAATTGTTACATTTTCACTGCCCATGTGACCTGGCATTCTCTTGTTCTTCTTAACACGGCTAGGTGTTGCGGAAGAACCCATGGAACCTGTAACTCTGTGAGATTTGGAACCATGAGCCATAGGCCCTCTGCTTGCATTATATCTCTTAATTGTACTCTGGAATCCTTTACCTTTGGAAACGCCGCTAGCGTCAACCTTGTCGCCTGCTGCGAATACATCAGCTTTGATTTCTGCGCCGATTTCATATGCGCTTGCATCTTCAATCAGGAATTCCTTTACATACTTTTTAGCTGTTACACCAGCTTTTTCAAAATGACCCTGAACAGGCTTTGTTACGTGTTTTGCTTTTGCATCTACAAAACCAACCTGAATTGCTTCATAGCCGTCGTTTTCAGTTGTTTTCTTCTGAACAACAACGCAAGGGCCTGCCTCAAGAACTGTTACCGGTACTAATGTGCCGTTTTCAGCGAAAACCTGTGTCATACCGATTTTCTTAGCCATAATAGCCTTCTTCATTTCCTGCACCTCCTAATTTTCTACAGCGGATTGCCCCTTTCAGGGAAATCATACTAGATTCATATAAGAGCTGTTGCCGATACAATATTTCGCATTTACTTCTTATATAAACCAGTTTTGGATTTTTTCTTTTCGGAAATACGTTCGGTTCGTTGCAATCCGTTCATACTTCAGATTTTATTTCATTACTTTTAATGTGATATCTACGCCAGCGGGCAAATCCAGACGGCTTAAAGCATCTGCTGTTTTTGCTGTAGGGCTGAGAATATCAATCAATCTCTTGTGGGTTCTCATCTCGAACTGCTCTCTGGAGTCTTTGTACTTGTGTACTGCTCTGATAATGGTCACAACTTCCTTCTTTGTGGGAAGAGGGATCGGGCCACTGATCTGTGCTCCTGTTTTCTTCGCTGTTTCGATGATCTGCGCCGCAGACTGGTCGATCAACTTATGATCGTAAGCTTTGAGACTGATTCTGATTTTTGGGTTTGCCATAAAAAAAGTCCCCTCCTTTTCGTACTTTTGATTTCAGCACGACAAGTGGTGACTGCACACTTATCCGGGTGTGTCCTGCAACGTAAGACACGAGTAACTACCCCCAAAAGAGGGCAGAAAATCCCTAATATTCAGTACAGTGACCTTGTCGCCCGGTTTCTTGAACTGGACATCGCTCCACAGAAAAACCCGCAAACCTTTATTTTATAGGCTTTTGGCAACCTTCTGCTTCAACACTCTATGTCACAACAGAAATTAGTATACACGAAAAAGCTTTGAATTGCAAGCTTTTCTTCTCATTTTTTTCAAAAAGTTCTTCTGATTTTAATAAAATTTTCCCTTCATATCCTAACTTTTTTTAAACAATATGCACAATAAATTAATTGGACTTCATTTATGACTTTCAGTACCATCTTTTTTGCAATCTCACAAACACTCAAACCATTTCATATTTATTGCCAAATTTTTTAAAAAAACTCCCATATTCTGTTTTTTTTATTATTAATAATCACTTCCAACCCTAAATAAATCTAAATACAAAAATCCGCCAACTGCTTCTCTGTGATTTTTAACATTTCCTCCAGTCCATATACATACGTGAAATACCATTCTTGTTCAGTAGTAGAGTTCTCATAGTCAAAGCATCTGCCTATTTGCTGATTTTCCATTGAAATATATCCATCCAGCGCACAAGGAAAATTTCCTGTTTTTCTCCTAAATGCTTTTAGTCTTTTAAGCCAGTCCTCTATACTTTCCTCTAGTTTTTTGATTTCTATAGGCACCTGTACCTCATCATCAAAATCTTTTTTGTATTTTCCAAAAAAATGACTGCGGCTTTTGCTGAAGATTTTCTGTATTTCGTCACGGGTAGACTTCAACTCTGCATTCAGCAAGCCTAACTCATCCAACAGCCCTTCCCTTTCCTGTTCAAGGTTTTCTTTGTCACAAAATTCCCACTTAACGTCTGCACTATGCTCTATATTCAGTTTATCTTGCGGATATAACCCATGAACCTTCTCTGACTTTTCGAATTCTGTTTTATCCATTTCATCCACTAAATTACCCTCAGCTCTACGTTCTCTTTTCAGCTTTTGAGAAAGACGCTGTCCATCCTCTTCCATTGCCGCAAATGTTTCCACCAGTATTTTCTGCAGATTCTCCATTTCATCTTGTATGGTATACAGCAGAGCATTTTCTTTGATGTTTTCCATTCCATTCTGTATTGCATATATTTTAGAATTTATACGTATTCTCCCTATACTATTTCTCTCGCCTACCAATACCATGGATTTTGTATTAATTTGTTTCATGTTATTCCAATTCTCCAGCTTTTCATATTCTTGCCACAATCTTTTAAAAAAGCTGTTTGCTTTTTCAACTATTTCACATACACCCGTTTGTATACTATTGATCTCACTGCCTTGTGCCTTGGCGTTATTGCTGCGTTCTATGCATACCAGTAAATCCGCTAAAAAAGTTGTGACGCTGTCAGAAATGGAAATAGCCTCTTCAACCAACTCACACCAAACAATCAAAGATTTTCCAGTGGTATCAACCTCATTTAGCAGGACAGAAGAACCTGAATGAACCATATCGAAGCACATTTCGTCCGCCAGTTGCCTTTCCAGCTCAGGAATTCTTTTTTTCTCTTCCTCAATATAAAATTCTACTTTTTCATAGGCTTTTTTTGCCTCATCCGCTTCCCACTTTACTTTTTTCAACTTTTCTTCAAAATTTTCGCTAAATAAAAATTTTAATACACTTCGTTCCATCCGATCCACAACATCTTTCTTTAGCACATACTCACTTTTTAACGCTTTCTTCCGTGCGCCATAAATACTCCTCCGCCCCCTCCAAAGATCCAATTCTGCCCGAGTGCACAAACCTTCCACCACTTTTTTGTCTAACATACTACTCCCCCATTCTATCCTGATCTTACTTGTTTTATTTTCTGCATACACAAAACTCTTTCCTCCATCTTACAATAAATTGTAAGAAATTGTTAAACTTCTTTCATCCTTTTAAGAAAGCATATAATGCTTAATGGAGCTAATAAAAAAGTAGTCCCATTGATTGGAAACCACTCGTAAATTTGTCTCACTAAAATACGAATTACGTCCATAAATATCAATAGAACTACTCTTATTCTTTAGGTAATCCACCATAATTATAGGAAAATGCCTGATTCACCCAGATTTATGTGATTTTACTCCTAATATTAATTTTTAAAACTATGAATTGGCGCAGGTATACGTCCCCCGCGGGCAATAAAGTTTTCACAGCTATAACGGTTCACCGGCATAACAGGTGCATGTCCCAATAAACCACCGAACTCCACATGGCCGCCTTCTTTTCTACCAATTACCGGAATCAACCGTACCGCTGTGGTTTTGTTATTCACCATTCCTATTGCCGCTTCATCTGCAATGATACCGGAAATGGTGGATGCAGGGGTATCTCCCGGAATGGCAATCATATCTAAACCAACAGAACAAACACAAGTCATGGCTTCCAGCTTCTCCAAGGTAAGTGCACCCTTTTCCGCCGCTTCAATCATACCATGATCTTCACTGACAGGAATAAATGCACCGCTCAAACCACCAACATAGGAAGATGCCATTACGCCGCCTTTTTTCACATTATCGTTCAGCAAAGCCAGGGCCGCTGTTGTTCCCGGTGCACCGGGCTCAGCAAGACCCATTTCCTGAAAAATTTCAGCAATACTATCACCAACAGCAGGGGTAGGTGCTAAGGAAAGGTCGATAATCCCAAAAGGAACATTTAATCTCTCAGAGGCTTCTTTTGCAATCATCTGTCCAACTCGAGTGATTTTAAATGCAGTGCGCTTTACTGTTTCACAAAGAGTTTCAAAATCTGCACCACGCACCTCTTCTAATGCTTTTTTCACAACACCGGGGCCGCTTACACCAACATTAATGGCACAGTCAGCTTCTCCAACTCCATGGAATGCTCCTGCCATAAAAGGATTATCCTCAACAGCATTACAGAATACAACTAGCTTTGCACAGCCAATGCATTCCGCATCTTTGGTCAATTCAGCTGTTTTTAGAATAATTTCCCCCATCTCTTTCACGGCATCCATGTTGATACCATTTCTGGAGGTTCCAATGTTAATGGAGGAACAAACTCTATCGGTAACCGCCATCGCCTCAGGAATAGATGCAATCAGCGTTCTATCGCTTTTGGTATAACCTTTATGTACCAAAGCAGAAAAACCGCCAATAAAATTCACGCCTACTTCTTTTGCCGCCCGATCCAAGGTCTGGGCAATACTCACATAGGAATCTGTTTGGCAGCCTGCCGCCGCAATCGCAATGGGTGTGATAGAGATTCTTTTGTTTACAACAGGAACGCCGTACTTCTTAGCCAGCTCATCCCCAACCTTTACCAAATCTTTAGCATAGGTAGTGATTTTGTTGTAAATCTTCTCATTGAACTTGTCAACGTCTGCATCGGCGCAGTCTAATAAGCTAATTCCCATTGTAATGGTACGAACGTCAAGGTTCATATCGTCAATCATGCGGTTGGTCTCTAAAATTTCATTTCTAGTTATCATTGTTCAGCCCTCCCTGATTAAATGCGATGCATAGCATCAAAGATTTTTGTGTGCTGAATTTTGATTTTCAGACCCATCTCATCGCCAAGGGTATTAAGCTTCTCTGAAATTTGGTCATAACCAAGCTTCATGCTTGTAATATCCACAACCATCACCATATTAAAGTAGCCCCCAACAATTGTTTGGGAAATATCTAAAATGTTAATGTTGCTTTCCGCCAAAACCGTACATACCTTTGCGGTAATTCCTACACAATCTTGTCCTAAAACGGTAATCACTGCCTTTTCCATTTCCTGCATTTTCTTTTTCCTCCTTAATAATCCGAAAAACAAAAAGCACCTTTGACCTGCCCTATCTTTCGTTTCGCAATAAAATTTTTATATTTTATCCCATAAACGCAATCTTATTGGCAAAATTACCCTTATGCACGATAACCCTTTAATTCCTGCCGATAAATCGGCTTATATATTAAGCGCGGACCTCGCCGCACACTTTCCATTAAAGTGATTTTTTCCACTGTAAAACTTTTGCCTTCCATTATAACGGCTTTTTGCACATCGGCAAAGCCTCTTTGGGGCTCAACTTCACGCCCTAAAGTGATGTGGGGACTAAGGCCTTTCTTTTCCCTTGCAAAACCCTGGCGCTCTAAGCTTTTTTCCAGCCCAAAAAACAACCTTTGCAAAGAATCACTTTTTTCCAGCCCAGCCCAGAGAATACCTCTATCCCCTCTACCAAAGAAACCGATTTGCCCTAACTTCAAATCAAATACACGATTCCTTTGCGCCGCCTCAAACATAGCTTCCTTCACATACTCCACATCTGAAGGGTCAATCTCCCCTAAAAAATGCAACGTAACATGAAAATTATCTTGGGGAGTATAATTCCCTCGACGACAATATTTTTGGGTTTCTGTCTGAATCTCAGATAGATATTCCCTAACCTCAGGGGATAGTTCAATGGCAATAAATGTACGCATATGTCCCCTCCTTCCTATGAAAAAAGCCCTTTGGGGATTAGAAACCATAATAATTTCATAACCCCCCCGAGAGCTTCTCGCTTCATCCCAATATTATGCTTTTACCAATGCAAGTGCTTTTTCCACAACGTTTTCAACGGTAAAGCCAAAATCCTTAAATAATAAGCCTGCCGGCGCAGATGCACCAAAGCCATCCATGCAAATGGTAGCGCCATCGAGACCTACATACTTATGCCAGCCAAAATCAGCCGCCGCTTCAACAGCAAGTCTTGCTCTTATCGCTTTAGGCATGATGCTTTCTTTATATTCAGGGCTTTGCTCTTCAAACAATTCCCAGCTTGGCATACTGATGACTCTTGCTTTTACACCCTTTTCAGCCAAAACATCATAAGCCTTGTAAATCAGTTCAACCTCAGAACCACTTGCCATTAATAAAACATCAGGTGTTCCGGTACAGTCCTTCAAAACATAAGCACCCTTTAATGCATCCTTACCTGTACCCTCCAAAGCGGGCAGGTTCTGTCTGGAAAGGATCAGAGCCGTAGGTGTACTTGTTTTTGTCAATGCTGTATACCAGCCTGCTGCTGTTTCTCTTGTATCGCAAGGACGGAAAGCAGTATAATTCGGCATACTGCGCAGCATCGCCAAATGCTCAATAGGCTGATGTGTAGGGCCATCTTCACCAACACCAATGCTGTCATGGGTCATAATGCTGATTACAGGTAATCCCATTAAGGATTCCATACGAAGGCCAGCCTTCATATAATCTGCAAATACAAAGAACCCTGCTATATAAGGACGTAAACCACCATGTACTGCCATACCGTTTGCCATAGCAGTCATAGCAAACTCACGAATGCCAAAATGCACATTGGAACCCGCTGGGTTTTCTTTGCTATAATATTCTCTGTCCTTCATAACGGATTTATTGGAAGGAGCCAAATCGGCAGAACCACCAAATAAGTTAGGCACAGCCTTTGCAACCTTTTGCAATACCTTTTCAGACGCCGCACGGGTAGCAATATCTCCTTCATTTTTCCAGAAGTCCTCATCATTTAATAAATCAACAGACAATTCGTCGCTGTGCCAAGCCGCATATTCTTTAGCCAATTCAGGATTTTTTTCAGCATAAGCCTTGAACATCTCATTCCAAGCAGCCTCTGCTTTTCCCCCATTTGCAATGATTTCAGCCATATGCGCCTTAACTTCCTCAGGAACGAAGAATTCATCGGCATATGTCCAGCTTAAATTCCCTTTTGCAAGACCAATTTCATCTGCACCAAGAGGTTCGCCATGAGCAGAAGCCTTGCCCTGCTTATTTGGTGCGCCATAACCAATCTGGGTGTTTACTTTTATTAAAGCAGGCTTATTTGAAGCTTTTGCTTCTGCAATGGTTTTAGCAAGCACATCTACATCGTTGCCATCTTCCACTTCAAAAACATCCCAGCCGTAAGCAATAAAACGAGCTTTTACATCCTCTGTAAAGGCAACATCTGTACTGCCTTCGATTGTAATTTTGTTGCAATCATATAATAAAACCAATTTGGAAAGACCCATTGTTCCAGCTAAAGATGCCGCTTCAGAAGCAACGCCTTCCTGTAAGCAACCGTCACCGCAAAGGGCGAAGGTATAATGGTCTACCACTTTAAAATCAGGTGTGTTAAATTTTGCTGCCAAGTGGCTTTCAGCCAAAGCCATACCTACTGCATTGGCAATACCTTGTCCCAAGGGGCCCGTTGTTGTTTCTACACCGAGGGTATGCTTATACTCAGGATGACCGGGTGTTAAAGAATTTCTTTGACGGAAATTTTTCAAATCTTCAATGGTCAAGCCATAGCCGAATAAGTGCAATAATGAATATAACAATGCAGAACCGTGTCCAGCTGAAAGAACGAAGCGATCCCTATCATTCCAAGCAGGATTCTTAGGGTTGATCTTCATTTCCTTTGCCCATAAGGTATATGCCATAGGTGCGGCACCCAAAGGCAAGCCGGGATGTCCGCTGTTTGCTTGCTGAATTGCTTCTGCGGAAAGAAAACGCAGGGTGTTAATCGTCAATTGATCCATAGGGTTCATGTTTTTACCTCCAAAAACAATAGTAACGGTTGTGTCAGATTATTTTTTAGGTACGGTTTCCCAATCTTTCAAGAAACGTTCAATACCAAGGTCAGTCAAAGGATGCTTTGCCATCTGTATTAATACGTTGTAAGGGATGGTTGCAATATGGCAGCCAACTCTTGCCGCATCAATTACGTGTAAAGGATTGCGAATGCTTGCCGCAATAATTTCTGTCTGAATGCCGTGTACATCAAAAATTTCAACAATTTCTTCGATTAAAGTCATGCCTACCGCACCAATATCATCAACTCTGCCTAAGAAGGGGCTAACATAAGTTGCACCTGCTCTTGCAGCCATTAATGCCTGTGTAGCGGAGAAAATTAATGTTACGTTTGTTTTGATGCCTTCAGCTGTCAAAATCTTTACAGCCTTTAAGCCTTCCAATGTCATAGGGATTTTAATTACTATATTTTTATGGATTTTAACCAGTTCTCTGGCCTCTGTTACCATGCCTTCATGCTCAAGGCTGATGACCTCCGCGCTGATTGGGCCGTCAACGATTGTTGTTATTTCCTTTACTACCTCAACGAAGTCCCTGCCTTCTTTTGCAATTAAGGAAGGGTTTGTTGTAACGCCGCAAATAACGCCTAAATCATTTGCCTCTTTGATGTGCTCCACATTCGCAGTGTCGATGAACATTTTCATGGTATAATCTCCTTTTTATTCTTTTTTAGATTCCCTGTTTTGTTTCCTGCAATTGTTGCCTGATTGAATATGGTTGTACAGACAATTAAATGAAATCCCAAAGGTCGTCCAAGTGGGAAATAATCAATTCTGATGTACACATACAATGAATCAGTGTTCCAAAATACATTGTAATCCATCCAAACGACAAAATCAACGGCTTTCCGCTTTGCATTCCCACTTTCTCAAAGGCAAGCAAAGGCACTGCCTTATGTGGGACATTTCTTGTACTTTGTGCATAATAGAAAATGGGGGATTTCCAAAAGAATTACATAATCTACCTATAAAAACCATCCTCTATGCTAAATATCCTTTTACAAAATCCTTAATTTTATCCCTGTCACAAACATTTTTGTGTAAAATTGCTCTATGTTCAATGCCTTGGATAGGCTCTGGGATCGCAACACCACTGATTTTTTCTAAAACATCCATTAAAGCAAATGCATCTTCCTGCTCATATTTTTTATCCAATGCCATCATAACATCTTTTGTAAATTTATATGGACTTGCCGTTGAGACAATCACCATAGGTCTGGTGTCATTGCTCTCATCTTTATATTTCTGATAAGCGGCATAAGCAACTGCCGTATGTGTATCCATCACATAGCCTGTTTTTTCAAAGAAACCTCTAATTGCACCATAGGTTTCCTCTTCCGTTGCAAATTCGCCGCTGATTTTCTTTTCAGTAATGGTAACAGCATATTTCCCATCCTTACTTAGCTTCATCATATCTGCCTTTGTGGCGTCCTGCCCAGCCAAATGGCTCAGTAAACGTTCCAGATTACTGGAAATCAAAATATCCATGGAAGGAGAAACTGTCACACGGAATTCCCTATTTCTATCATAAATTCCGGTACGGAAGAAGTCATACAACACCTTATTATCATTGGATGCGCAAACAAAATGACCAACAGGTAGACCCATTTTCATAGCGTACCAGCCCGCCAAAATGTCACCAAAATTCCCTGTAGGCACCGTGAAGTTTAATTCCTCGCCCATTTCTAATGCGCCTTGCTTCACTGCTTCCAGATAAGCATGGAAATAATAAACAATCTGAGGAACCAAACGTCCAATATTTATGGAATTTGCAGAAGAGAATACATATCCCTTTTTCTCCAATTCTTCTCCCAAAGCCTTATCGGTAAAAATACTTTTCACTGCACTTTGGGCATCATCAAAGTTGCCCAAAATCCCAACAACACAAGTGTTTTCTCCCTCTTGTGTGGTCATTTGCAATTTTTGCACGGGGCTGACCCCATCCTCAGGGAAAAATACAATAATTTTTGTTCCCGCTACGCCTGCAAAGCCTTCCAACGCCGCTTTTCCCGTATCTCCTGAAGTCGCCGTTAAAATAACGATTTCCTTCTCTATGCCTTCCCGTTTTGCCGCTGTTTTCATAAAATAAGGCAAAATAGACAAGGCCATATCCTTAAAAGCTAAGGTCTTGCCATGGAACAGTTCCAAAAAGAAAGCATCCCCTTTTTGAACCACTGGAGCGATTTCTTTTGTATCAAATTTATCATCATAAGCCCCATTAATGCAGGCCTTTAATTCCTCTTCTGTGAAATCTAAAAACAGACTCAAAACCTCATATGCCAGCTCTTGATAGCTTAACTTGCTCAATTCCTCCAATGATTTTTCCATGGTAGGAATTACTTCGGGTATATAAAGCCCCCCATCGGGACAAATTCCTCTTAAAATTGCTTGAGAAGCTGTCGCTCGTATGGATGCATCCCGAGTCCCCATATATGTCAAATTTGCCATAATATTTCCCTTCTTCCTTAAGCTTAAATTTACGATAGTTCTATTTTACAAATTTTTCGAAATTTGTCAACCGTAATTATACATATGTCCTCTAATTGCGGACACCTTATTCCCATTTCCAACCTACGGCATATTTATTTTTCAGCCTTCCCCCTTGGCGTTTCGCCCAGCCCAAAGGAAGGCCATCCACGCAAACCAGAGTCCATCCTTCTTTTCCATCTGCTTCAACGGTTTCACCCTTTAAATAACGAATGACTCTGTCATCTGCCAAAGAAAAATCCTCCACATTGGTTACCTCCCCTTGAGAAAGACCCATGGCAAATGCTTGAGAGGGCTCAAACCTCCCTTTTTTCATTGTTCCCAATTGCCAACCTGTACGTAAAACACGAAGTCCTTTCATGGCAGGCATTCCTTCCGGCAAAAGATATAGGCTGTCCCCGAAAATTTTAAAGGTTCCACTCAATTTTATTTTTAACACTTCTTTTTCAAATTCTAGATAGGGCAAAATGTCCTTTTCTTTTTCCCCAGTTTCTTCTAATGTTAAGTCTTGAGACCCTTCTTCTGTCTTTTGCATTAACGCAAGAAAATGCCCCTCACCCTTTATTTTATGGGGGTATAATCTGGCACACTGGGCAAGCGCCCCCATTCCTGCTGAAAATCCATTTTCTTTCTCAATGGGAACAAGAGAGAACTCCTGATGTCTTTCTAAAAAATCGGAAATACTTTTTTCGTTTTCCTCCACTGCAAAGGTGCAAGTAGAATAAAGCATCATTCCTCCTGGACGAAGCATTCCAGCGCAAGCCTCCAAAATTCCCCCCTGCTCCTTTTGACAATAAACAAGCATCTCCTCATTCCAGCTTTTCACCATATCTGGCTCCTTACGAAACATACCCTCTCCCGAACAAGGAGCATCAATAAGAATTTTATCAAAAAAATTGGGCAATCTCTCTTTTAGACGCTCAGGTGGTTCACTCATTACAACACTGTTGCGAATACCAAACAGTTCAATGTTCTTTAACAATGCCTTTGCCCGTCCAGCACTGATGTCATTGGCAACCAAAAGCCCTTCCCCTTGAAGTCTGGCACCCAATTGCGTGGACTTACCACCCGGTGCAGCGCAAACATCCAAAACCCGTTCACCGGGCTGAATAGGCAATATGGCACCTGGGCTCATGGCACTCGGCTCCTGCAAGTAATAGAGTCCTGCATGATAATAAGGATGTTTCGAGGGTCGTTGTTCCCCTGCATAATAAAATCCTTCCCTACACCATGGCACCGAGGTAAGAGAGAAAACATTTTTATCTCGAAACATCTTTGGTGTGAGCTTTAAGGAATTCACCCGCAACCCAAAATATCTTGATTCCTCAAAAGATTCTAAATATTTTGAATACTCATCCCCCAAAAGCTTCTTCATTTTTTCCGTATATTGAATGGGTAACTCCATAAAATTCCTCCGTTATTTTGCATTCTTTTTAACATCATACTGAAAATCAGCATAGAATACAAGAAATAGGAAAAAAAACATATAAAATCTAAACTCTTTTTTATCTTTACAAAGCGCTGTATCTCGTATAAGATAAATAACGTCACTTTATATTTTATGATGCACCTTTTCATTTAAACAAGGAGGTTGTTACATGGGAAAAGCGGTATGGAAGCCCGGCACCGTGCTATATCCGGTACCCGTTGTGATGGTATCTTGTGGTACAGAGGATAAAGGAAATATTATTACCGTTGCATGGACGGGAACCATAAACAGCGACCCGGCAATGACCTATGTTTCCATACGTCCTTCACGCCACTCCTTTGAGCTGATTCAAAACAGTGGGGAGTTTGTTATTAATTTGGTCAACAAAGACTTGGCATATGCCTGTGATTTTTGTGGTGTGAAAAGTGGGCGGGATATGGATAAATTTAAGGAAATGAACCTGACTGCTAAAAAAGGGGAAAAAGTAGATGCACCTATCATTTATGAAAGCCCTGTAAACATTGAGTGCAAAGTAAAGGATATCATTCCTTTGGGCACCCATCATATGTTTTTGGCAGAAGTCGTTTCCGTTAGCGTCAGTGATGAATATTTAGATGAAACAGGAAAATTTCATTTCAATGATACTGAACCTGTTTGTTATTCCCACGGCGCCTACTTTACCCTAGGAAAACAACTAGGTACTTTTGGTTATTCTGTAAAAAAACCAAAAAAGTCGAAAAAAAAGAAATAAGAAGGAAAATGTATTAAAGGGAGGATCTTTTGCAATGTTACAAATTACAGAAGTCAATATCTATTCTATCGATAAAGGCGAGGACAGTTGGGCAATCGAAGGGGAAATCTTATTTGAGGATGATTTAACTTCGGCCTTTGAAGCAACCTATCTTGTAGACGAAGATGAATTGGAGAGTTTTTCCTTAGAATTGGACTTGGAAGAGGATTATAACACACGAACATTGAAAAAACGCATTGTGGAAGCTGCAAATGATTTTGAAGATTAAAAAATAACGGCGATTGATACTCAATCGCCGTTACCTAAAAAGGTCAAAAACTTGAGGGTTTGCCCGCAAATACCCACAAGGGTTTTATCTTTGAATCAATATAACCTTCATAATGCCCAAGGTTTGTTGGGCTACGGTTAAAATCAATCACCGTTGACATCACTCTAAAATAACCTTTTCGGACAAAAATTAAGGTAATCGGCGGAAACCAAGTGATAAACAATTCCGTCCCTCTCACCCTTTATACCACTTTCGTGGCTGGGTCTCCCATGTAAATGTCCATACACCACATGTCTTATAGGGTATTCCCGAATGATTTCTAAAAAAGCAGAATTTTCTTGCCTATCATTCACCGGAGGAAAATGCATCATCAGAAGAATTTCCTCCGCCCCCTTTCTCATGGCGCTGTCTAAAGAAAGCCTCAATCTAATCTGTTCTCGTTCATAAAGCTTTTGATCTTGCGCTGTGAAGCGGGTGTCATTTGGGCATAGCCAGCCCCGTGAGCCACAAATATATAAATTCTCATAAAGGTCGCAGTCATTTTTCAGAAAACGCATCCCTTCAAAATTTCGTTCCAGCCTAGCGGCAGATTTCCACCAGTAATCGTGATTTCCCTCTAAAAATATCTTCCGTCCAGGCAGACCTTGAATCACCTGTAAATCAGCCACAGCATCTTCTTCTTTCATAGCCCAGGAAATATCCCCGGGGATTAAAACCGTGTCCTCCTTGCCAACTTCTCGCCGCCAATTTTCAATAATTCTCTCACTATGACCTTCCCAATTGGCACCAAAAATACTCATTGGTTTATTTACAGAAAATCCAAAGTGGAGATCTGCAATTGCAAATAGCCCCATGCTGCTGCTCCTTTTTTCACACCCGATAAACCTCTGCCAAAACATTCAGCTTTTCATTAAATGCTTTTAGTTCATCAATATCTTCGTTGTTCCAAACATCTACAAATTCCTTATTGATTTCATCCATCTCTTCTAAGTTTGCCCCAAAATGCAAACTCTGTATGTTGTCTAAAATATTTGTCACCAAGCTCCCCTTAATTTCATTCAGTCGTTGAGCATTGGTAATTTCCTCTCGAATGGTAGACATTTCTCGATCCAAATGAAATGCGGCCTCTGCACATATTCTCAGACGATGCTGCAGATTCTCAGGAATATTACCACTATATTTATACCTAAGGGAATGCTCCGCCGTTGCCCAAAAATTCATGGCATTGGTACGAATTTGGATTTCAGCCAAGACTTCCTTGGGCCCTAAAGCAGTACTCAGTGGATATCGAATAATCATATGATAACTGCGGTATCCACTGGGCTTTGTATTGGTTATGTAATCTCGCTCTTCCAAAACAGTCATATCCTTTCTGGAATGAACCATGGTTACAACCTTTTCAATATCCTCAACAAACTGACAAAGAATACGGATACCCACAATATCCTCAATTTTTTCCTCGATTTTTTCCGGGGGTATTTGTTTTTTACCCGCCTTTTCCAAAATACTTGCCGGCTTTTTCAAGCGCCCTGTTACCGAGTCAATGGGGGAATATATCCCCAGATGCCTACACTCCTTGTCTAAACAGCGAAATTTTAAAAGCAGTTCATCCACTGCCTGTTCATACGGATACAAAAGCTCTTTCCAGTTGACTATTTCCACAAAAACACCTCTTCTCATCGCACTGACTCCTATTTTACTTCAAAAACCTGCTTTTGTGTTACGAAATTACATACGAAAACCTTTGTTTTTATTTTATTTTACGACAAAACTCATCCTTTGTGATTGAATACCATCTTTTATCCTTCATTACCCCATCATAACGTAACTCTGACTGACGTTGTACCCCTTCAAACTGAAAACCGCACTTTTCAATGACTCTTTGGGAACGCAAATTGTCTGTATAATGAGAAACTGAAATTAAATCATAGCCCTTCTCACGAAAGGCATAGGAAAGAATGGCACCTACTGCTTCGGTCATATACCCTTTTCCCCAAAAGTTCTTACCAATGGCATAACCAAGCATCCTAGATGCTTCATTTTCTCTGGTAACGTCAGGTACCAAACCTATGGTACCAAACAGCTTGCCATTTTCCTTTTCCACCAGACCAAATATATCTTCCTTATCTAAAAAAACAGCATCTAATAATTCTTTCGTTTCCTCTATGGTTTCGTGGGGTTTCCAACCAGCATTCTCCCCCACTTCCTGCTCTTTGCTATATTCAAAAATATCTGCGGCATCCCTTTTGGTTATGCTGCGTAATATCAATCGCTTTGTTTCCATTGTTCTTTCTCCTTTGATTTGTAAAAAAATAAATAAATTGTCACGTTATTCTCGTTAGCTATCTGAAGATGTGAGCAAAGGCTTAGCCCTTTAAAAAAACCATTGCTACCTTTTTGGGCAAAACAGATTCCCTATGAAAATCTCTTTGCTTCCCAATGTCATCACATCATTTTGTAAAATAAAGTGTGTTTCAATTTGTTTTTAACATCAACATCTCTCCTTTTCATTATTATAGCATAATCTCAAACATTAATCCATATTGCACTGTAGTATAAAAAATAAATAAAATAGTAAAAAAAGCCTTGACATTTCTTTCTACCAATGGTAGCATTAGCACATAGTTAGTAAAGACTAACTAAAAACAATTTAGGAGGTATTCCATGAGCGTTGTTATCGTAGGGGGCCATGATCGTATGGTTCGTCAATATATGGATATTTGTAAAAAGTATAACTGCAAAAGTAAAGTTTTCACCCAGATGCCCGGAAACTTCCGCAGCCAAATTGGAAAGGCTGATTTGATTGTGCTTTTTACTAGCACAGTTTCTCATATTATGGTTGCGGGTGCAGTACAGGAGGCAGAACGTAATCAAATTACCATTGCCCGTTCCCACAGTTCTTCCTCATCTGCTTTAAACAAAATTTTAAGTTCATACTGTCAGGCTTAAGTTAGCCATTACTAACAAAGGAGGTTACTTAATGTCTGATTTTGAAATGCAGATGCTTTATCATGGCGCTCCAACACTTTTCGGGATTAAACAGGCAAATTTATTTTCTTTACCCTTATCCTGCTTGCAAACCTTGAAAGATGAAGTTGCGGCCTATCAAAAACAGCTTGAAAAAAAAGGTATTTCTTTGCAGTATCTTTATTGCTGTAAAAAACGAGTTTTTTTCTTGGTCTACAGAAAGGAATGTTTGTTGGAATATTTCAGCAATCCTGCCGTAAAAGCTTTTTTGGTTGAGACGGGTTATCCTTTTCATGTAAACCAAGAATCTGAATTGGTAAATACCTTGGCTTTTCTGCGCCGCCGAATTCAAAAGTGTAATGAATTCCCACACGAAATCGGCTTTTTCTTAGGCTATCCGCCGGAGGATGTTTTTGCCTTTATAGAGGAAAAGGGGCAAAATTATAAACTCTGCGGCTATTGGAAGGTATACGGTGACGAAAAGACCGCCGTAGCAACCTTTCGTCAATACACATATTGTAGAAAAAAATTATTACATCAGGCTTCCAAGGGAATACCAATTCTCTCTTTATTAGAAGCAAAACAAACATTACAGGAGGTTTTTTAAACATGAAAAATGCTGTTATTTATTGGAGCGGAACAGGTAATACTGAAGTTATGGCAAAAGAAGTCGCTCAGGGCATGGGGGCTGACACAGAAATTTTCACTGTAGATGCTTTTCATGGTAATATCAGTGAATATGATAAGATTGCATTTGGTTGCCCTTCCATGGGTGATGAAGTTTTAGAAGAAGCTGAATTCGAACCATTCTTCTCTTCCATTGAAAGCAAACTGTCAGGCAAAAAAGTTGCTTTATTCGGTTCCTATGGTTGGGGTGATGGTCAGTGGATGCGCGATTGGTGTGCTAGATGCGAAAAAGCAAACGTAAACCTGTTTAACGAAGAAGGTTTCATCCTTTGCGGTTTCCCTGATGCAGATGGTAAAGCTAGCTGCACAAAATTAGGACAGGATTTTGCAGCTTATTAAAAACGATAGACTAGATCATTTTCGACCTTTTCCTTTGGGGCGCCTGTAATAACAGGTGCCCCCTTCCTTTGCATTTTTCTCTGTGCTGACCCTTGTGCTGAACGTTTATGGAAAATCTTTTAGAACTGAATTGGTTCGTCGTACTGGAGTCTGTTTCGTCCAGAATTCACATTTCTTTTATCAATCATTCAAAATTATAGCACTCATTAGCCCAACACAAGAACTGCTTTTAGATTCTTGAATTCCTCTCTTTGCAATTGCATTCCACAAGCTAATTATTTATCATAAATGCCATTTACCCATAAAAATCTATTTTAGGCTCTTCAACTAAATAATCGTAAAAAAAGTGGCTCAGGAATTACCCCAAGCCACATTCTTTAATATTTATCCTCAAATGCCTCACTATTTTCTGTTGTTGCCTCTTCAGAAATCTCATAAACATTTTTCGTAATATTTTTTTCGTCTTTTGTTTTGAAATTTGAAATTAAGTCTTTTAAAATCTCAGCTTGCCCCGAAAGCTCCTCGCTAGTAGCAGCACTTTCCTCAGCCATTGCCGAGGTAGTATGAACCACATCAGTAATCTGCTCCAAGCCAACATTGACTTTGGTAATTGCCTCCGCCTGCTCCTGAGCATTTTGAGATATGTGATTGATCGAAGTGATGATTTCTCTTGCTTCAACTACAACATTTGACAGAGCATCCGCAGTATCCTTTGCCACTCTAAAACCATCATCCACAGAAAGAAGCGTGCTTTCAATTAATTTAGTAGTATCTTTTGCGGCCTCTGCGCTTTTTGCAGCCAGATTGCGCACCTCATCTGCAACAACTGCAAAGCCTTTCCCCGCAGAACCTGCCCTTGCCGCCTCAATTGCTGCATTTAAAGCAAGTATATTGGTCTGAAATGCAATTTCTTCAATGGTTTTTATAATTTTTCCAATTTCACTGGATTTATTATGAATACTATTCATAGCATCCAGCATTTGGCTCATTTTCTGATTGCTGACTTCCATTGCCATGCCCACTTCAGTTGCCTTTTGACTTGCTTCCTCTGCCTTTGTGGCGCTGCCATCAATTTGCCTTGTAATATCCAGAATCGTTCTTGTAAGGTCTTCTACGGCGCTAGCCTGCTGGGTCGCCCCTTGACTGAGCGCCTGCGCCGCACCGGCAACCTGCTCGGAGCCGGAGGAAACCTGCTCCGCAACAAAGGACATTTCTCCAAAGGTTTTGCTTAGGGCAGTTTGGATATGATTGAAGGAATGCTGTATGGCAGTAAAATCACCAATATAATCCCTTTGGATTTCTTCTGTTAAGTTGCCAGCAGCGATTTCTTCTAACAAATATGAAATTTCTTGGATATATCCTGATAATACTTCCGACGTTTCTTTAAAAATATTAGCCAAAATACCCAACTCATCCTTTGACGTAACCATCAAGCTTTGATCCACACTAAGTTCTCCCGCCCCCATTTTTTCTGCCATAGCCATTACATCGTTCACTGGCGCCAATGCCCTTTTCAGTGTGTAATAGCTAAAAAGAGTAGGAACAATCAAGCCCAACAATCCAATTGCCCCCATAGTATAGGTAATCTGATTCACCACCGCCAGAGCCTCAGATTTACTCACAACATAAGCACTGGACCATAATGAGTCTGTTCCCGCTAAGGATACGGGTATATGTACAATCCAAGCAGCTTCATTATTAAATGAATCATTTTTATCCTCAACTAATACAGAAGCCCCTCTAGCGGCGGCATCTAATATTTTTTGATCACTTTCAGAATGCACCTGGAAACTTTGACCAATAACTTCCTTATCTAAGTTATCTGCAATTAAAGTTCCCTTTCCCGTCATTAAATAAGTATGGGCAGTTTTGAAATCTCCATTATTATAGTCCAATGAATTCACACTATCTGTCAAAATATCGCAATTTGCAACACCAATAAATTTGCCGGTACTATCCGTTATTGGAGAGCTTAGTGTTACCATCCAAACGGTTTGTCCATTGGATAGTTGATAGGAGTAAGGCTCTGTAATATGGGTGGACATTCTATCTCTGGCTGGAGCGTAATAGTCAGCCCCTCCATAAATCTCATAATCATCATTTACATCTAAAGCCGTACCAGAACCATCCCTATATAAATAATAAGAACGTCCCTTGGGTGTATCTGGGAAAAACTTATTTGGTTCAAAGGCAAAATATGCAGAAAAAATCTTCTGATCTTTCAGAACGTTTTTCAATGAATCCTTCAACATTTTTTCAGATATTTCTGGCTCTAGGCTCTGAAACCTTGAAACCTCTGAAGCCAAGCTAGTTGAAAAAACATACATTTTTTGTAGGTAAGCCCGGGCAACTGCTGCATTTGCATCAGCAATATAAGTGATTTCTTTTTTAACTTGATTCGTTACCACCTTTCTTGTCATTCCGGCCAAAGAAAAACATATTGCCCCGATAATTACAAAAATAATTCCTGTGTTCATGAACGAAATTCTAAAAGATAACTTGTTTTTGCGGCTTAATTTGCTCATACACTCACCTCATTCATCTACCAATAACAGCTAAAATACCACATATTTCTATTATGTCTCTATTATATCGGTCTTTTCCACTAAGTCAAATACTATTCAATAATCTTTTGTTCATTCACTCATATTCGTAACATTATCACAGAATTTTTTAGGAATACAATCTTTTTTCTAACATTCATATCGATGAAAAAAAATAGGTCTTCTATGAGTAAAAGCTTTTCATAGAAGACCTATTTAAACTACAATTTTATAAAGCTCTACCGAAGTTTTTAGGAATGGTCACAGTGATTGCAGGAAGAACAATCCGTTCCACAACTGCATCCACCTTTCTTCTTTCTCAAACTTCTTATAATCACAACTACGACTCCAAGTAAAACCAACCCAACTATCACTGTTCCCGGTGTCATAATCCTTACCTCCTTTTTAGCCTGCAAGGCTAACAGAAACCTTATTATCTTTTGCTTTTGTATTTGAGCGAATCATTAAATACAAGAAACCAATGATAACTAAAATCGCCATTACTGTTCCCACGCCAAATGCCAAATCCCCAGTAATCACTGAACCAATTTGATATACACAGAATGATACAGCATAAGCAAAAATCGTCTGATATCCAATTGCAAACCATGTCCATTTTGCACTATTCATTTCTCTACTGATTGCCCCAATTGCTGCAAAACAAGGTGCGCACAGTAAATTGAAAACCAAGAAGCTATACGCAGCAACCTGTGTGAAGCTTGCCGCCAATGTGCCCCAAATTTCAGCACCATCCTCTGCAACCTCAGCAAATCCATAGAGCACACCAAAGGTACCTACTACATTTTCCTTTGCTACCAACCCAAGAAGTGCTGCCACTGTGGCCTTCCAATTGCCCCAACCTAGTGGTGTAAAGATCCAAGCAACTGTATTTCCGATGGATGCAAGGAATCCATCACTCAAATCCTCTACCATACCGAAGGAACCATCCACATAACCAAAATTGGAAAGGAACCACACGCAGATAGCAGAAAGTAAAATGATAGTACCAGCCTTTTTTATGAAGGATGAGCCTCTTTCCCACATACTGCGTAAAACATTAGAAACTGTAGGCATGTGGTAAGCAGGAAGCTCCATAACAAAGGGAACAGGATCTCCTGCAAACATTTTTGTCTTTTTTAGAATGATACCCGAAACAATAATTGCTGCAATCCCTACGAAATATGCACTGGGTGCCACCCAAGGTGCTCCATCGAATAACGCACCTGCAATCAAAGCAATTACAGGCAGCTTCGCTCCACAGGGAATAAATGTTGTTGTAATAATGGTCATTTTACGATCTCTATCACTTTCAATGGTTCTGGATGCCATAATGCCAGGAACACCACAGCCGGAGCCAATAAGCATAGGAATAAATGACTTTCCTGATAAACCAAAGCGGCGGAAAATTCTATCCATGATAAATGCAATACGTGCCATGTAACCGCAAGCTTCCAAAAATGCCAAGAAAATAAATAAAATAAGCATCTGAGGCACAAATCCCAATACGGCACCAACGCCGCCAATAATACCATCTAAAATCAAGCCCTGCAACCACTCAGCACAATTAATGCTTGCCAAAAAGTCTCCAACAACAACAGGTACACCGGGAATCCATAAGCCAAACAATTCCCAACCCTCACCAAACACACCCTCATTGGCCCAGTTTGTTGCATAATCACCAACTGTGGTCACAGAAACATAATAAACCAAAAACATAACTAGGGCAAAAATAGGCAGTGCCAGCCAACGATTTGTAACAACCCTATCTATGCGGTCAGATAATGACAAATTCCCTTTATTGTGCTTTTTATAGCAGCCTTTTATAATTTCACCGATATAAATATATCTTTCATTTGTAATGATGCTTTCGCTATCGTCATCAAATTCAGTTTCAATCTTAGAAATGATATCTTCAAAAGCCGAAGGGGAAACTTTTCCCTCCAAAATTTTCTTATCTCTTTCAAACAACTTAATGGTATGAAAGCGTTTTTGCTTTTCTTCTATTCCTTGAGGTAAACGGGCAGAAATGGTAGATAAAGCCTCTTCTACTTGCACTGAATAGCTATGGAATTTAGGAGAACCGCCTTGGGTTGCTGCCTGAACTGCCGCCTGAGCCGCTTCTTTAATCCCCGTTCCTTTTAAAGCGGAAATTTCCATAACTGTACAGCCCAGCTTCTCCGCTAACTGCTTAATATGTAGGGTATCACCATTTTTCTTAACTACGTCCATCATATTGATGGCAATTACCATGGGGAAACCCAATTCTAACAATTGCGTTGTTAGATATAAATTTCTTTCAAGGTTAGTACCGTCTACAATGTTTAAAATTGCATCAGGCTTTTCTTGCATTAAATAATTTCTTGCCACAACTTCTTCTAAAGTATATGGAGATAAGGAATATATACCAGGTAAATCCGTAATGGTTACATCCTTGTGACCCTTCAGCTTACCTTCCTTCTTCTCCACGGTAACCCCTGGCCAGTTTCCTACAAACTGATTGGAACCGGTCAAAGCATTGAATAATGTTGTCTTACCACTGTTTGGATTTCCGGCAAGCGCAATTTTTATTGACATAATTATCCTCCTTGTCGTTAGTTTGAACTAACCATTCAGTAAAGAATTAGTTTTTACTAACTATTTTATAAATGTTTTATTCAATCACTACCATCTGGGCATCTTCTTTTCTTAAAGAAAGCTCATACCCTCTAACCGTTACCTCAACAGGATCACCCAATGGAGCAACCTTTCTTATAAAAATCTCAACACCCTTTGTAATACCCATATCCATAATTCTGCGCTTCACAGGGCCTTCTCCTGTTACCTTAACTACAGAAATTCGTTCGCCTATTTTTGCATCCTTTAATGTTCTCATCATATCCCCGCCTTATACCATAATTCTATTTGCCATTGACTTACTGATTGCAACTCTGGATTCTTTCACATTTACTATAACATTTCCATCAAATTCAGAAATAACTGTGACTTCACTTCCTGCTACAAATCCAAGGGAAGCCAAAAAACGCTGGGTCTCATCTTTTCCACCAATACGTTTAATCACTTGTGGAGTTCCTGTACTTGCTAATGTTAGTGGCATATTCACTCCCCCTTTCGACATAGTAGCCACAACTAACTTAATTAAAGTTTACCACTCCTAACTCATTCCGTCAAGATTTTTATCCATTTTTATAAAGAATATCCTCAATCTTGTGTTCATTGTTTTATATTTTTCGGCGGCAACCCTCCATGGATATTGGTTATAAATATAATAAAAACCTTGTATACACCATTATACAAGGTTTTAGTTGAAGTATTGAACAAATCTTATTTTTTCAGAGATTCTAATCAGCAAAAAATACACAATAATTAAGCACTACTCCTTTTTTGTTATTTCATTAAAGAAAACACCCAAAGTCCTTAGAATGTTTGCAATATTAAAAGATTTTAGATATTGCAAAAATCATTTCTACCATATATAGTGAAAGTAATTGTCTAAAAATAAAGCATAAAAAAAAGTGTCTAAAAAGACACTTTTCAGAAGCGCGAGACGAGATTCGAACTCGCGACCCTCGCCTTGGCAAGGCGATGCTCTACCACTGAGCCACTCGCGCAAAATATGGTGCCCAGAGCCGGAATCGAACCAGCGACACGAGGATTTTCAGTCCTCTGCTCTACCGACTGAGCTATCTGGGCACATATTGATTTTTTAAAGCGGTTATGCCCGAGACCGGGGTCGAACCGGTACGGGTGTTACCCCGCAGGATTTTAAGTCCTGTGCGTCTGCCAATTCCGCCACTCGGGCAAGTTTCTTGCTCGTTTAAACCGCTCATTTAATATATCAAAGACAAGCTAATTTGTCAATACCTTTTTTCAGGATTTTTTTCTATCGTACTAATTTGGGTTAAGCTTTCTTTTCTATGCTTGTGCCCCATAGAAAACAACTTTTTGATCCTAATTTGTCAGCCTTATGCCCTATTCTCTCTTGCCTTCTGTGTCGTTTAAAACACCATCTTTATAATATGTACCATCCGAAGACTTTCCATCCCTGTAAATCACTTGCCCCTTGCCGTTTTTCCCTTCTAGATAAGAGATATATTCATAGTAATCCTCCCCTTTTTGCTCCCCCCAAATTCCTGTAAAATAACCATCCTGGTCAACCAGCATGGAAATCTCCTTAATGGATGGATAATTAATATCTCCGTACTCAATTCTGCAAGAAACCTCTTTGACATCTTTATTAGAGGTTAGCCCTATGATTCTGCCATCCCCGACGAAATACGTGGATATTTCTTTGTCACTAGGAATCAAACCACTGACTCCTCCACTTTTTAGCTTCCAGAGTATTCCGAAAGCCGGTTCCACTGGAATTGCCGAAAGATTACCCTCCCATTTCCCAACAATCAATTTACTCCCCTTGGAGAGCTCATATTGTGCAAGTATCTTT
Source organism: Anaerotignum propionicum (assembly GCF_024461735.1). Classification (GTDB taxonomy): domain Bacteria; phylum Bacillota; class Clostridia; order Lachnospirales; family Anaerotignaceae; genus Chakrabartyella. The sequence goes on along the minus strand of NZ_JANGAD010000001.1, from coordinate 2,665 downwards.
TCAGAAGGTCCATAGTGAAGCCCTTTTTCACAAGCATAGAATACACGCTCTGCTGTTAGATAATACCCTTCCAGCCGTAAAAATGATATATAGAGCAGAGGAATTATGATTATAAAAATTAAGATTTGCCTCTTACGATTCATTCGCCATCATCCGCCCCTCTGCTAAATCAATGGAAATTTCTTTATTGTTATAGATTAAAGGAATGATAATTTTTGTTGCATCTAAAGGCACATCTTCCCTAAATTCCTGTCCCCGACCGTAGTAGCTTCCACTTTTCCATCCTTTTCCTCTTCTAGGCAATTGTGTTTCACCCACATATATCTCCGGGCTGATTGATAAACTCCATTTTATGCTATCAGAAAACGGATTCGTCCAAGTAGCATAGCGAATTTCCATTGTATTATCCTCATAATATAATATCTTATCAATGATGTAAGTGGTATCATATACTTTTTCCTTGTAACCTACATCAATGGTATATACCAACGGGCTGTCCTCTTTATCCTCATAAGTTTCAAAAACAGAAATGAAAGCGGAGGTAATAAGAAAAAACACAGGAAATAAATTTATAAGTATTAATATAATTAGTAGGTTCCGTAGGCTTAACCAAATCCACCCAACCAGAGGAGAGTGAACTTTATTCAATTCTTCCCCAAGAATACCCGCGTCCCCCATACAAGTAATGACTTCTTTCTGCCCTTGCTCTTTATCCATTCCATTTGATATAAAATCCTCATAGCGATCTTCCATATGGTTATTTAACTCAACATAAATGGGGTTATGGTCATATTTGAATTTTACGTGAGATAAAACCTCCTTCAAATATTTCTCCCAATCAGGTACACGCATACCCCGCACCCCCTAATACCTTTTGGACAGAACCTGTAAATGAACTCCACTGTTCTTTTTCCTTTGCAAGCTGCTCTTTCCCTTTTGTTGTAATTTGATAGTACTTTCGTTCCTTGCCATTCTCAGCCTTTGCTTTATAAGACTTTAGAAATCCTTGGGTTTCCATGCGATGCAAAACAGGGTATAACGTTCCCTCTTTAAACTGAAAAACAGAGTTGCTTCTTTGCTCTATTTCTTTAATTATTTCATAGCCATAGTAATCCCTTTCCTGCAATAAAGAAAGCAGCATTAAAACTGTACTCCCTGCGATAAAACCTTTGTCCACTTTTCATACACTCCTTTCATACATAGAACAACTAGGTATATCTTACCTAGATACTCTATGTATGTCAAGTAAAAAAATCTCTAGCATTGTACTAGAGACGTGGTAATCATTGCTTCTTATAGTATTTTCTTATATACAGTTTATTAAACATAAAGCAACAATGTACAATAGAACTTAGATAAATGATTTGATCCATCCAATTTGCTTTTAAAAGGCTCCAAATGCCCCCATAAAATAGGGCTAATGTTTTTTGCCATGGGAGTTGCCAGTGAATGGTAAACGGGCAATAAAAGGCATATTATGCTAAAATAGACCTATTTGTTACAATGACATTGGCAAGTTGTTTTAGTTTGTCCTGATTCATGTTACTCATAAGACATAGCCTATAACCATCTTGAAACCAATAAAGAATATTTTGATCTTTTTTTTTGCAAAAATAAATGGTATTGGGTTTGCACTTTACAGCGGAATCTATATAGTCGGAATATAAATCCGTTGGTAGACCTTTGTATTGGGGAAATTCCAAATGTTCAGTTTTCCATCTTGCGTTTGCATCTGACTCAATAGAAGTATTTACATCAAATACACTAGGTTTAGTAAATGTATACCTTTCATTGTAGGAAAACCTTGGATTATACTTACCTTCTTTGGTTCCCAGAAGAACAAATTTAAATTTGTCGGAAGAAGTGTCCCTATCTTTGGAGTCTGGGATAAGTCTCCATTTCTATGGGATAACTTACTACATAACCTTTAGGTGATATTTCTGGTAACCAAATATATTCCCAATCCTCTAAAATAGTAATTTCTTTCTAAATAGTTTCTAGATGATATCCCTCTGTAGCTTGATGTACTTCCAACATATTTGGATATTCCTCAGAATTAGGTTTTAGAAAAAGAGATAGTGCTAATATAAAAATCGATAAAATTCTCCTAATTAAAAAATCAGTATAACTTCTATTCGTTAATTTCAAGAAATTCTTTACAAAATGATTTTTATATTTTTAAGCATTACTTCCCCCCCTTCCGCCAATAAAATATGTAGTAATACAGAATATCTATAATCTATCGCCTTTTATTTATTTTTGAAAATCTATATTCAGTAGTAATTGCTTTTTTTGTTGATATAAAAACGATTGCATATTTGCTTAGATAAAATAATCTACCTATAAAAGCCCCTGAATTAGGTAAGAAACATCTATATTAAAAGGTTATTTGAAGCATATCAATCTATGTCTTATTCTCAAGATATCCCATATATCCTTGTGTTACGTCAAAACAGTGACCGACAAGGATAAAGCAGAATACCAGCGTCGACCAACCATCCTTTTTCTTCAAATACTCTAAAGATACCATAACATAGTCATCACTAAACATCCGCTAAAAATTACCAATTTATAAGCACAAAAAAAACAAACCTTATGGTTTGTTTAAAATATGGGCGGAGAAGGATTCGAACCTTCGAAGCTATCGCAACAGATTTACAGTCTG